>NZ_JAUSSZ010000039.1 GCF_030812595.1 Arthrobacter bambusae | reverse complement strand
GGGTTTCTCCAAACCCAGGGAATGTGGATTATGGACCGCAACTGGAGATGCCCTGAGGGCGAAATCGACATCGTGGCCCTTGACGGCGACACGTTGGTGATCGCCGAGTTGAAGACCCGGAGGAACCTCGACTACGGCCATCCGTTTGAAGCCATTGGAGCTGCCAAGCTCGCGCGGCTCCACCGGCTGGCTTTGTCCTGGTGCCGTGATCACGAGGTACGCGCCGCGCGCCGTCGCGTGGACGTGGTGGGCGTCATCGACGACGGGTCGGGCGAGCCACAGCTCGAGCACCTCAGGGGTGTGGGCTAGTGGGTGTGGGCCGAAGCTACTCCATCGCTTTGCTGGGCCTGAACGGCTTCATTGTGGAGGTCGAAGCGGACATCGGACAGACACTCCCAAGTTTCGTGCTCCTGGGTCTGCCGGACGCTTCCCTGAACGAGGCCAAGGAGCGCATCCGTTCTGCGGCGCAGAATTCGGGCATCCCGCTGAGTCGCCGAAAAATCACCGCAAACCTGATTCCGGCGTCGCTGCCGAAGCGGGGTTCAGGGTTCGACCTGGCGATCACCATGGCAGTGTTACGCGCTGCAGGTGATATCCGTTCCACCGAAGGCACGGTCTTCATCTCCGGATTGGGCCTGGATGGCAGGTTGAGGCCGGTCCGTGGGATTTTGCCGGCGGTCATGGCCGCGGTTCAAGCGGGCCATCCGGAGATTGTGGTCGCCCAGGCAAATGTCGCCGAGGCGGAGTTGGTTCCGGGCGCGGTGGTCCGCGGCTACAAAACCTTGGCCCGCCTTGCGTTCGATTTCGGGGCGGATCCGCAGGACCTGGCCCTGGATTATGAACCGGCCGACGGTGACGTCGCCGGAGATCAGGACGTCGGTGCCGCGGTTGTTCCGGATCTTTGTGACGTTTCGGGGCAGGGCGATGCCCGGCGCGCCTTGGAGGTAGCGGCAGCCGGGGCACATCACGTGCTGCTTTGCGGTCCTCCCGGGGCGGGCAAGACCATGCTTGCCGAGCGGCTCCCAGGGCTGCTACCGGACCTGGGGGACCGGGAAGCCATGGAAGTCACGGCAATCCATTCGCTCTCGGCTGTCCATGTTGACTCGGTGCAGCTATTGCGCCGGCCGCCCTTTGAGAATCCACACCACAGCGCCACCGCCGCGGCAATCATCGGCGGTGGTTCCGGCCTGCCGCGCCCCGGGGCGGCATCACGGGCGCACCGCGGCGTCCTGTTCCTCGACGAGGCA
>NZ_JAUSSZ010000038.1 GCF_030812595.1 Arthrobacter bambusae | reverse complement strand
GGCGGATTCAAGTGGTGGTTGCAACGCGTCCTTTATGCTGCTGATTCTTCCAGTATTTGTTCGAGGGCTTGCGCGGGTGTTTTCCAGCCGAGGGTTTTGCGTAGGCGGCCGTTGAGTCCGTCAGCGGCGTAATCGAGGTCTTCGCGGGTAACCGTGCTCAGGTCCATGCCCTTGGGGAAGTATTGGCGCAAGAGTCCGTTGGTGTTCTCGTTGGTGCCGCGTTGCCAGGGGGAATGAGGATCGCAGAAGTAGACGTCGGCTCCGGTGGCGATCTTGACCTGGTGGTGGATGCCGACCATTTCCGCGCCCTGGTCCCAGGTCAGGGTCCGGCGTAGCCGGGCCGGGAGGGTCGGGAGGGTTTCCTGGATGGCCGCCAGGACCTGTTCGCCGGTGTGTCCGTTGGGCAGGTGCAGGAGGATCACGAAGCGGCTGGTCCGTTCCACGAGTGTCCCGATTGCCCCGGTACCCGGGTTCCCGATGATCAAATCGCCTTCCCAGTGCCCTGGCACGGCGCGGTCATCGGCTTCGGGCGGGCGTTCGCTGATCAGCAGCTCCTTCGGAACGCGGGGCCTGCGCGTACCGGGCCGCCGGTTGGGTTGGCGCACCGCGCGGCCCGTGCGCAGGGCGGCGGCGAGTTCGGCCCGCAGGCCGCCGCGGCCCTGGATATAGATGCACTGATAGATCGTCTCGGGGCTGATGCGCATGTTCTCATCATCGGGGAAATCGATCCGCAGCCGGGCACTGATCTGTTCCGGAGACAACCGCTCGCGGGCTGTGAGCATGCCGGTCACATATGCCGCCAGCGCCGGGCGGGAGGCCAGCTTCCGGGTCTTTGGCCGGCGCGCGAGCTTCTGCGCCCTGTTCTGCGCGACCGAGGCAAGATACGGGCGCTTGCCCTCGTTGCGGATGTTCCGTGCCAGCTCCCTGCTGACCGTGGACGGGTTCCTGCCCAGACGCCGTGCGATCTCCCGCACACCGCATCCCTGCGCCCGCCACAGGGCAATCAATTCGCGCTCCTCAAAGGATAAGAAACGCCCGCACGCGGGCTCAAGCAAGGGATCCACCCCACCATGCTTGCGGACAATCCTGCTGACCGTGCCCTCGGACAACCCGGCAAGACCTGCAGAAGCCTCATCCGAAAGACCAGACGAGCGCGATGCCCAAAACACCCGAACCAATTCACGCCGAACCTCAGGCCGACCAAAACGTCCCACAACACCACCAACCACTCAGGCGTTGCAACGACCCCCTGAACCCGCC
>NZ_JAUSSZ010000037.1 GCF_030812595.1 Arthrobacter bambusae | reverse complement strand
GGGAGGGTGTGGGAGAGTAGGACACCGCCGGACAACCATTCACCGTTCAGGCCCCGGGCACCCACGTGCCGGGGCCTGAACCATTTAACCCACAAACCACCCCCGGGCCGTCGCCACCCACTCGGGAACCCCCGGCCACGTATCACCAGTGCCCCCCGGACCTCCGCTCACGTATCACCGGTGACGGCCGGACCCCCGGTCCCGTATGAGCCTGTTCCTGGAGACGCTCGCTCACCTATCAACGGTTGCAGACGAACCAACGCTCAAAAACAAGCCCGACCCGGGAAACCCTGGCTTACTTATCAACGGTTACACGCGGACCCCCGCTCACTAACGATGCATTTCCTGGAAACCCTCCATCACATACAAGCCGGCGCGCCTAGCCCGCCGCCACCAGACGTGAGCCGGCGCCCGGCCGGAGCCACACATACGTGAGCGAGCGTCCAACGACTGTGGGTGATGGAGTTTCCGAAGGGGCCCGTCGAACAGACCTTCAGCCAAGGCACGCTCGCCTGGAGAAGCTACACTGACATGCTCAGCTTCAAAAGCGGGTGAATGCACCGCGCTGAAGCGTGAGGGGGGTTCGAAGCAGGCCTGGAGTCTGTCAGGAGAGACGCATGCAGGCTGCCAGGCCGGTGGCCGGTTGCCAGCTGACCCAGCAGAACCTGGTTGACGCGCCCTGCACCTCGAGCACGAGAACGACGCCGGCATGTATAACCGGACCACATCTCAGCCGGCATCTGCATCGCCGTCGACCACTCACCTTGCGGCACGCCAGCAAGTTGGAATCCGTTAGCACCTATGGAGGCACTGACGAAGGACATGCCCCCATCTTGGGCGGCCGGCTCAACAGTATCGCCGTCTTCCGTGAGGCGAAGCCCGACGGCGGAACCTCGTTCCGGTACCGCAGTCACCACCGCGTACCGTTCAGTTTGTCGATCTGCTGAATCTTTAGGGAAATAGAGGGGCTTCATTGCTGGATTTGCGTGGAGTGTGGAAGGCGTGTAATGTCTTCTAAGTCGCCGCGAGGGAGACAGCTTCGAGCTGGGAACCACGGGCGGCCAATCCTTTCTTATTGAGCCTACGATGGCCGGTGTATTTTGCGCTGGTTCCGTCGGGCGTTCGGATTATTGCCTCTGTAATTGGTTGAAATACCGGTTTGCCTTGGGGCGGGCGGGTCTGGTAAGTTTGGAAAGTTGCTCCGGAGCGAGTCTGGCCTTGTGGTTGGGTGGTGCCGGGTGTGTCTGTTGTTTGAGAACTC
>NZ_JAUSSZ010000036.1 GCF_030812595.1 Arthrobacter bambusae | reverse complement strand
GGGAGTGTCGGAATAACGGTGGATCCGGGGTTGGCCTGACACGCCGGGGCTTTGCCTGGCGGGAAGGACTGATCATGAGCGACACCATGGATTCCATGGCGACTGAGGTGGATCAGCATGAGTTGGCGCAGCAGCTCCTGTCCCAGGCCAAGGAACAGGGGTTGGAGCTTGTTGGCCCGGGCGGGCTGTTGAACAAGCTGACCAAGAACGTCCTGGAGACTGCTCTGGAAGCGGAAATGGACGAACATCTGGGATACGGGAAGCACGAGGTGGCCGGGCGTGGGAGTGGCAATTCCCGCAACGGCACACGTTCCAAGACTGTGATGACCGAGATCGGGCCCGTGGAGATCGACGTGCCCCGGGACACCGGGTCAACGTTCGATCCTCAAACAGTGAAGAAGCGCCAGCGGCGGCTGACCGGTGTAGATGAGATCGTCCTGTCTTTGAGCGCGAAGGGACTCACGACCGGGGAGATCGCTGCGCACTTCGCCGACGTGTTCGGGGCGAAAGTTTCCAAGGACACCATCTCCAGGATCACTGAGAAGGTTGTCGGGGAAATGACCGAGTGGCAGAACCGGCCCCTGGACCGGGTGCTCCCGGCGATGTTCATTGATGCGATCCACGTCAAAGTCCGTGACGGGCAGGTCTCGAACCGCCCCATCTACGTGGCCATTGGTGTCACGACCAATGGTGAACGGGACGTCCTTGGGCTGTGGGCCGGCGACGGCGGGGAAGGAGCGAAGTTCTGGCTCGCGGTGCTGACCGAGATCAAGAACAGGGGCGTGGAGGACGTCTGCATCACTGTCTGCGACGGGCTCAAAGGCCTGCCGGACGCGATCAACGCCGTCTGGCCCCAGGCCGTGGTCCAGACCTGCATCGTGCACCTGGTCCGGAACACCTTCCGGTATGCCGCCCGGAAAAACTGGACGGAAATGGCCCGGGACCTCCGCCCGGTCTACACGGCACCAACGGAGACCGCAGCCAAAGAACGCCTCGACGAGTTCAACGGCAAATGGGCACGACAATACCCGGCCATTATGCGGCTCTGGCAGAACGCCTGGAGCGAGTTCGTGCCCTTCCTGGACTACGACCTGGAAATCAGGAAGGTCATCTGCAGCACCAATGCCATCGAGTCCCTCAATGCACGATACCGGCGAGCGGTCAGAGCACGCGGGCACTTCCCAACCATCCCCGCCGCCCTTAAATGCCTCTACCTGGCCACCCGGGCACTAGACCCCACCGGCCGAAGCAGAGCACGATGGATAGCACGATGGA
>NZ_JAUSSZ010000035.1 GCF_030812595.1 Arthrobacter bambusae | reverse complement strand
GGCTGGTTCTAGCGGTCGTTGCAACACCCAGAATTTTTTGGGAGTTGCAACGACCGTGTCGTCTTTAAAGAAGGAGCCGGTAAACCAACGGAGGTACGCGCCTGAGCAAAAGGCTCAGTTCTTTCAAGCCCTCGACCGTCTTGGCACCGTCACTGCCGCAGCTTCGGAGCTTGGACTGAATCGGGAGACTTGTTACCAGTGGTGCCGTAAGGCCGGCATCCGGAACGAGCAGATCGTCAGGATGCGATACACGCCAAGGCAGAAGGAAGAGTTCTTCTTGGTCCTCCGGCGCATGGAGAGCGTGACTCTGGCCGCTGCCGAACTTGGGTTGAACGTCAATACCTGCCACCGTTGGGCTTCGGAAGCGGGAATTGCCAGCAAAGCCGCAGGATCCGGCCGCCGGGAGAAATTCCTCCGGCTGCGTGAAATCGGCATGAGCCGAAGCGAAGCCATCACCGCCGTAGGCGTCAATCCCAAGACCGCCCGGGAGTGGGAACGCGGGATCCGGAAGTCCGGCGGCCGACGCATCTATCCGGACGGGCGGATAGTCGATTACAAACGTGGTGTGACCACTATGACCTCTTCCACTGGCACACCAGGAGTGGTGCCGGTCCAGGTATCAGCGTTAGAGAAACCTATCGACCCGCGATACCTCAATGTTCAGGAACGGGAATTGATCCGGGATCTGCAGGCAACCGGCTCCTCGGTGAGGGCGATCGCACGCACCATCGGCAGATCGCCCTCAACAGTCGGCCGCGAGCTGGCACGAAATACCGATCCCCGCTTGGGCTACCTGCCCCACGGAGCGCATCGCAAGGCAGCTACCCGGCGAAGGCGGCCCAAGTCCGCCAAACTGGCCATCGAATCGGGCCTGCGCAACTACGTGAAAGACAAGTTGCTCCTACGCTGGTCTCCAGAGCAGATCAGCCACACCCTGGTCGAAGAGTTTCCCGACAGACCGGAGATGCGCGTGAGCCCAGAGACCATCTACCAGGCCCTCTACCTCCAAGCCCGGGGCGGACTCAAACGCGAAGTCCAGGCAGCGCTACGCACCGGCCGGACCCGCCGTAAACCCCACCGTACGGACGAGCACCGCACCCCACGGTTCGTGGACCCGATGATCATGATTTCCGAACGACCACCCGAGATCGAGGACCGCGCGGTGCCCGGCCACTGGGAGGGCGACCTCATCACCGGGGCCCTGAACCAGTCCGCGATCGCGACCTTGGTCGAGCGCACCACCCGATACGTGATGCTCGTCCACCTCCCCAACGACCACACCGCCGAAACCGTCCGCGACGGCCTCATCAAAACCATGGCCACCTTGCCTGCACACTTACGAGGATCCCTGACCTGGGACCAGGGCGCCGAAATGGCCGCCCACAAATCCTTCACCCTCGCCACAGACATGCAGGTCTACTTCTGTGACCCCGCCAG
>NZ_JAUSSZ010000034.1 GCF_030812595.1 Arthrobacter bambusae | reverse complement strand
TATCCCGCCCCGCACCGTTCCACAACACCCCCCACGCACCACGCACACAGCGCAGAACACAAAAAGGCATCCGTACTAAACACGAAAACAAAAACAACCGGCCGCTATCTGCTGATATTCCACCCATGAGCACCCACCGCAGAACAGACGCCTGCGCAATGGGCTTTGCTTCCACACACCCACCAGGCCATCCATGCGAACAGACCAGGGGCGATAATGGTGCTCCTTAGAAAGGAGGTGATCCAGCCGCACCTTCCGGTACGGCTACCTTGTTACGACTTAGTCCCAATCGCCGGTCCCACCTTCGACGGCTCCCCCCACAAGGGTTAGGCCACCGGCTTCGGGTGTTACCAACTTTCGTGACTTGACGGGCGGTGTGTACAAGGCCCGGGAACGTATTCACCGCAGCGTTGCTGATCTGCGATTACTAGCGACTCCGACTTCATGGGGTCGAGTTGCAGACCCCAATCCGAACTGAGACCGGCTTTTTGGGATTAGCTCCACCTCACAGTATCGCAACCCTTTGTACCGGCCATTGTAGCATGCGTGAAGCCCAAGACATAAGGGGCATGATGATTTGACGTCGTCCCCACCTTCCTCCGAGTTGACCCCGGCAGTCTCCTATGAGTCCCCGGCCGAACCGCTGGCAACATAGAACGAGGGTTGCGCTCGTTGCGGGACTTAACCCAACATCTCACGACACGAGCTGACGACAACCATGCACCACCTGTAAACCGACCGCAAGCGGGGCACCTGTTTCCAGGCATTACCGGTTCATGTCAAGCCTTGGTAAGGTTCTTCGCGTTGCATCGAATTAATCCGCATGCTCCGCCGCTTGTGCGGGCCCCCGTCAATTCCTTTGAGTTTTAGCCTTGCGGCCGTACTCCCCAGGCGGGGCACTTAATGCGTTAGCTACGGCGCGGAAAACGTGGAATGTCCCCCACACCTAGTGCCCAACGTTTACGGCATGGACTACCAGGGTATCTAATCCTGTTCGCTCCCCATGCTTTCGCTCCTCAGCGTCAGTTAATGCCCAGAGACCTGCCTTCGCCATCGGTGTTCCTCCTGATATCTGCGCATTTCACCGCTACACCAGGAATTCCAGTCTCCCCTACATCACTCTAGTCTGCCCGTACCCACTGCAGAACCGGAGTTGAGCCCCGGTCTTTCACAGCAGACGCGACAAACCGCCTACGAGCTCTTTACGCCCAATAATTCCGGATAACGCTTGCGCCCTACGTATTACCGCGGCTGCTGGCACGTAGTTAGCCGGCGCTTCTTCTGCAGGTACCGTCACCCGAAAGCTTCTTCCCTACTGAAAGAGGTTTACAACCCGAAGGCCGTCATCCCTCACGCGGCGTCGCTGCATCAGGCTTTCGCCCATTGTGCAATATTCCCCACTGCTGCCTCCCGTAGGAGTCTGGGCCGTGTCTCAGTCCCAGTGTGGCCGGTCACCCTCTCAGGCCGGCTACCCGTCGTCGCCTTGGTAGGCCATTACCCCACCAACAAGCTGATAGGCCGCGAGTCCATCCAAAACCGCAAAAGCTTTCCACCACCACCGCATGCGCGGAGCAGTCATATCCGGTATTAGACCCAGTTTCCCAGGCTTATCCCAGAGTCAAGGGCAGGTTACTCACGTGTTACTCACCCGTTCGCCACTAATCCACCCAGCAAGCTGGGCATCATCGTTCGACTTGCATGTGTTAAGCACGCCGCCAGCGTTCATCCTGAGCCAGGATCAAACTCTCCGTTGAAGTAAAAACAAAAACGAACACAACCATCCCCACCGGAAATAACGGCA
>NZ_JAUSSZ010000033.1 GCF_030812595.1 Arthrobacter bambusae | reverse complement strand
ACCCGAACCAATTCACGCCGAACCTCAGGCCGACCAAAACGTCCCACAACACCACCAACCACTCAGGCGTTGCAACGACCCCCTGAACCCGCCAGTCCAAATACCTATATAAGTGAGCGAGCGTCAGGTCTCCCGCGCCGGGGTACCGAAACAATGGTGCGTTTCTGAGTTGCCAACGGGGCCGGGCGTATATGCTCGGTTTTGCCGGCCCGGAAGTCGGGCGGTGTTCGGTCTCGCGAAAAGGAACCACATGGCCCACGCTGAAAACGAAGTCTCGATCAACCGCCCCGCAAACGACGTCTACGCATTCGTGGCGGACGGACTGAACAACAAACTATGGCGGCCGACTGTCCAGTCCGCTGCCCTTGCCAGCGGCGAGCCCGGCACAAAGGGTGCCGTGTATTCCCAGTCGCTGTCGGGCCCCGGAGGTCGGCCGATCGCCGGTGACTACGAAATCACGGCCGCGGAGCCCAACAAACGCCTCGACTTCCAGGTAATCGCGGGTCCTGCACGGCCAAAAGGATCGTTCACCCTCCAGGAGAGCGACGGCACGACCATCCTGCGTTTTGCCCTGGATCTTCAGCCAAAAGGTTTCATGAAACTCATGGGATCCATGATCACCAAGACCATGCAGTCCGAAGTCGGGCAGCTCGGCGCGCTGAAAGCCGTTCTTGAAAAGGACCACGCCTAACGGGCGAGAGCCCGCTAAGCCCCGAACGCCATCCGAAACACGTCTGTCATTTCGGCGCTGAACAGGACAAATTCAACAAGCTCCACGCCGCTATCCGGACTGGACCGCTCAAAGTTCCGGCCGGCGTCGAACGCTACTGTGGCGACTTCGCGCGCATCCCAGCCGTAAATCCCGGCGCTGATCGCGGGAAAGGCGATCGAGCGTGCGCCGAGGGACGCAGCGACTCCGAGGCTCTCAAGGAAGCACGAGGTCAACAATGCCGGATCGGTCTGGCCCGCGTGCCTGTTGGGGCCAACGGTGTGGATCACCCACTTGGCGGGCAGATCGAACCCCGGGGTGGCTACCGCCTTGCCCACCGGCAAACCATCCGGCAACGAGGTCCTGCGGAGCTCCCGGCACGCTTCAACGAGGGCGGGACCGGCAGCGCGGTGGATGGCACCGTCCACTCCGCCGCCGCCCAACAAAGACGAGTTGGCCGCGTTGACGATCGCGTCGACGTCGCGCGTGGTGATGTCACCTTGGAGGATTTCGAGGCGCATGGCGCCAGTCTTGCACGAGTACCTCGGCCTGTGCACCAAAGTGGGGTAATTTGTGCCCATGGACATCACCACGGCCGATGGCTGGGGAGCCGCGCTCTATGTCTGGATCGTCCCCATGGTGGTGGGTGACGCGATCTTTCCGCCCATCCCTTCCGAGATGCTGGTGATCACCGGTGGCGCGCTGGCCGCCGAGGGCCGGGTCAATCTGTGGCTGGTGGGTTTGTTGGCCGCCGTCGCATCCTGGCTGGGCGACATGCTCGTTTTCCATTTATTCAAGCGCCGCTTGAGCCATATCCTGGACCGCTGGGCCTGGGGCCGCAAAGTGCACCAAGGAATCCACCACGCCATCGCGAAGGCGGGCCGCTCCTCCACCTACGGCGCGATCATCGGCGCCCGGTTCATCCCTGGTGGGCGGCTCGCGGCCTCGGCCGGTTCCGGGATCGCCGAGGTTTCCTCGCGCGGCTTCAGTCTCTGCGCGGGTTTGGGCGGATTGTTGTGGGCCGCATGGCAAGCCGGGCTGGGTTACTTTGCGGGCTCGACGACGAAGCTTCCGTTCTGGGCGAGCTCACTGATCGGCGCCGGCACGGGGCTGGTGATCGGCGTCGTGGTGGGCGTGGTCGTCACGCTTCGCCGTGGCGACCGCTCGCCTGTGGACGAGCCGGGCGAGCCGCCGCACCTCTAGGCCACGAATTTCAGGGGGCGTGCGCCGTCGACGTTCGCGAAAAGCCGCCGGGCGTGACGCGTTTCCCCGATGTCGTGCTCAGACCGGCGACCATTTCCCTCGCTTGCGGCGCAGGACGTAAAGGTTTCCTGTGAGCGCTACGCGTTCGACGGCGTCGCGCATCATGGCTGCCGACGCGCGGGCCTCGCTGTTCTCACCCGGATAGTCGCGCGGCTCCACGAGGAATCGGAGACTGATCTGGGGGACGCCGCCAACGATGTCCAGCTGATTGGATTCGACATGATGGCGCGTTTCCAAGGCCTCAAGCGCAGCGGCCATCACGGACTCCGGCGGATTGCCTGGCTTGAGCCCGGTGATCTTCAACTTGGTCTGGAACGACGGCATCTTTCAACCCTAAACGCTCGCTCAGCTATGGGGCCAACACCGGAGGCGGATTCAAGTGGTGGTTGCAACGCGTCCTTTATGCTGCTGATTCTTCCAGTATTTGTTCGAGGGCTTGCGCGGGTGTTTTCCAGCCGAGGGT
>NZ_JAUSSZ010000032.1 GCF_030812595.1 Arthrobacter bambusae | reverse complement strand
TTAAATGGTTCAGGCCCCGGCACGTGGGTGCCCGGGGCCTGAACGGTGAATGGTTGTCCGGCGGTGTCCTACTCTCCCACACCCTCCCGGGTGCAGTACCATCGGCGCTGTGGGTCTTAGCTTCCGGGTTCGGAATGGGACCGGGCGTTTCCCCCACGCTATGACCGCCGTAACCTTGTTACCCGTGCCCCCGCTCGCACATGGGTGCGGGGGTGGGAAGTGTGGTGGTTACAACATGTGTGGTGTTGTTATTCAATTATGGTTTGGTTCCTCCTGGGTCAATCAACCCGTGGAAGGGTTGTTGTCCGGGAACCACATAGTGGACGCGAGCAGTGATCGTGTTGGTGTGGTGTAAGTTATCGGCCTATTAGTACCGGTCAGCTTCAACAGTCTTTAGTCCTGTCTTCCACATCCGGCCTATCAACCCAGTGGTCTGGCTGGGGGCCTCTCACACACGAGGTGCATGGAAATCTCATCTTGAAGCGAGCTTCCCGCTTAGATGCTTTCAGCGGTTATCCCATCCGAACGTAGCTAATCAGCGGTGCACTTGGCAGTACAACTGACACACCAGAGGTTCGTCCGTCCCGGTCCTCTCGTACTAAGGACAGCCCTTCTCAAATTTCCTGCGCGCGCAGCGGATAGGGACCGAACTGTCTCACGACGTTCTAAACCCAGCTCGCGTACCGCTTTAATGGGCGAACAGCCCAACCCTTGGGACCTACTCCAGCCCCAGGATGCGACGAGCCGACATCGAGGTGCCAAACCATGCCGTCGATATGGACTCTTGGGCAAGATCAGCCTGTTATCCCCGAGGTACCTTTTATCCGTTGAGCGACGGCCATTCCACAATGTACCGCCGGATCACTAGTCCCGACTTTCGTCCCTGCTTGAGATGTCTCTCTCACAGTCAAGCTCCCTTGTGCACTTACACTCGACACCTGATTGCCAACCAGGCTGAGGGAACCTTTGGGCGCCTCCGTTACTTTTTAGGAGGCAACCGCCCCAGTTAAACTACCCATCAGGCACTGTCCCTGACCCGGATCACGGGCCGAAGTTAGATGTCCAAAGTGACCAGAGTGGTATTTCAACGATGACTCCACCCGGACTGGCGTCCGGGCTTCAACGTCTCCCACCTATCCTACACAAGCCACTCCGAACACCAATACCAAACTATAGTAAAGGTCTCGGGGTCTTTCCGTCCTGCTGCGCGTAACGAGCATCTTTACTCGTACTGCAATTTCGCCGAGTTTATGGTTGAGACAGCGGGGAAGTCGTTACTCCATTCGTGCAGGTCGGAACTTACCCGACAAGGAATTTCGCTACCTTAGGATGGTTATAGTTACCACCGCCGTTTACTGGGGCTTAAATTCTCAGCTTCGCCTTGCGGCTAACCGGTCCTCTTAACCTTCCAGCACCGGGCAGGAGTCAGTCCGTATACATCGTCTTGCGACTTCGCACGGACCTGTGTTTTTAGTAAACAGTCGCTTCCCCCTGGTCTCTGCGGCCCCGATCCCCTCCCACCAGCAAGTGGTGTTCAAGGTTGGGGCCCCCCTTCTCCCGAAGTTACGGGGGCATTTTGCCGAGTTCCTTAACCATAATTCTCTCGATCGCCTTGGTATTCTCTACCTGATCACCTGTGTCGGTTTGGGGTACGGGCGGCTAAAACCTCGCGCCGATGCTTTTCTAGGCAGCATAGGATCACCGGATCCCCCCTTGCGGGAGTCCCATCAGATCTCAGGATCGTCATCCAAGACACAGCGACGGATTTGCCTATCGCTGACCCTACATCCTTAGACCGGGGCAACCATCGCCCGGCCCGGCTACCTTCCTGCGTCACACCTGTTAATACGCTTACCTCCCGGGATCAGGTCCCGCGCTCGGCCAAAACCCGCACACCACAAGGGTGATTGGGCAGGCTCCGGGCGGTTAGTATCCCCCGCTTGGCATGGGCGGTTCTTCGCCGGTACGGGAATATCAACCCGTTGTCCATCGACTACGCCTGTCGGCCTCGCCTTAGGTCCCGACTTACCCAGGGCAGATTAGCTTGACCCTGGAACCCTTGATCATTCGGCGGACGGGTTTCTCACCCGTCTTTCGCTACTCATGCCTGCATTCTCACTCGTGTAGGCTCCACCGCTGGTTTACACCGCGACTTCACCGCCCACACGACGCTCCCCTACCACTCCAGACGACTGAACCACGAAGGCTTGTCTACTATCTGAAATCCACAACTTCGGCGGTGTACTTGAGCCCCGCTACATTGTCGGCGCGGAATCACTTGACCAGTGAGCTATTACGCACTCTTTCAAGGATGGCTGCTTCTAAGCCAACCTCCTGGTTGTCTTCGCAACTCCACATCCTTTCCCACTTAGCACACGCTTAGGGGCCTTAGTTGGTGGTCTGGGCTGTTTCCCTCTCGACTATGAAGCTTATCCCCCACAGTCTCACTGCTGCGCTCTCACTTACCGGCATTCGGAGTTTGGCTGACGTCAGTAACCTTGTAGGGCCCATCGGCCATCCAGTAGCTCTACCTCCGGCAAGAAACACGCAACGCTGCACCTAAATGCATTTCGGGGAGAACCAGCTATCACGGAGTTTGATTGGCCTTTCACCCCTACCCACAGCTCATCCCCTCCATTTTCAACTGAAGTGGGTTCGGTCCTCCACGACGTCTTACCGTCGCTTCAACCTGGCCATGGGTAGATCACTCCGCTTCGGGTCTAGATCACGCCACTACACTCGCCCTGTTCAGACTCGCTTTCGCTACGGCTACCCCACACGGGTTAACCTCGCGACGTAACACTAACTCGCAGGCTCATTCTTCAAAAGGCACGCCGTCACCAGAATCAGACTGGCTCCGACGGATTGTAAGCACACGGTTTCAGGTACTGTTTCACTCCCCTCCCGGGGTACTTTTCACCTTTCCCTCACGGTACTGGTCCGCTATCGGTCATTAGGAAGTATTTAGGCTTATCAGGTGGTCCTGACAGATTCACACGGGATTTCTCGGGCCCCGTGCTACTTGGGATCCTCTCCAGGCGGCACACAACATTACGGTTACGGGGCTAACACCCTCTCCGGCCGGCCTTTCAAGACCGTTCACCTATGCTCATGCTCTCACCCCACCGGTCCGGCAGAACCAGTACGGAAAGTCCCACAACCCCGCCCATGCAACGCCCGCCGGCTATCACACATGGAACGGTTTAGCCTCATCCGCGTTCGCTCGCCACTACTAACGGAATCACTCTTGTTTTCTCTTCCTGCGGGTACTGAGATGTTTCACTTCCCCGCGTTCCCCCCACGCACCCTATGTGTTCAGATGCGGGTCACCAGATAACCTCACAGCCTCTGGCGGGGTTTCCCCATTCGGACATCCTGGGATCACCGTTCGGTTATCAACTCCCCCAGGCTTATCGCAGATTCCTACGTCCTTCTTCGGCTCCTAATGCCAAGGCATCCACCGTGTGCCCTTAAAAACTTGACCACACAAGATCAAACAACT
>NZ_JAUSSZ010000031.1 GCF_030812595.1 Arthrobacter bambusae | reverse complement strand
CCTCCACTACCAGCCTGGAGGCGCAGGGAACTCAAAGACAGGGACCAGCTGCGCTATGTGGGAAACTCCGCCAAAGAGCCTATGTGGAGGAAAAGAGCTCTTCACGATCGAGGGTGTAGTTGCCACCTGAAGCCGCCAGTGTTGAGCAGGGTTCTGGCGATGTGTGGATCAGGTTGTGGAAGGCGTGTGCATGCTGCCCTCATTTATGCGCAACTGCTCGCTGATTAAAAGCCCCGACTACTGTACAGCCAAGAGGCTGAGAGTGAGACGTCTTACTTCCGTACAATCGTCAGCGAAATGAGCTTCGATTTGTCGCCCGCTGGAAAGATAGCCGTTACCAGCAGATTGTGATCGGTCGTTTCTGGGTACATGGAGCCCACATCGTTCTTATTTCGGTTGTCGACATCATCACCTTGGATAGCAATTACGGTTTGCCCGTTTTGGTCGACGGCCGACAGCATTTTCACAAATTCGAGGTGCTGGTTCCAGGGTGGTGACACGCATGGAAGCCGGGATGAACCATCCTGACCAGGAAGACGGTGAGCGGCATGTCATACCTGATGGCATGGCACCTCTCGTTCGCATAGGTGAGATCTACGGTCGAGCGATTGAACATACTCACACCGACGTCTTGGTTGAATGGGTTGACGAGGTTGACGGATACCAGTGCAAATGGTTTCCCGCCGCTGAGTCGAAGATCGTCAAGCGTGAGTGCTGGCACGGTTTGGAATCGCTATAGGCCGCCAGCTATATAATCGGCCACGAGCACCTCAAACTGGGTAGCGGCGTCTCGGTTGTCATAGCAGACATGGACCGAAGGGCTGGGCGCACGATCAACATATTGGACGGACTCCGCGACCTGAAGGCACCGCTGTCTTCTGGGCTAATCATCTTGTTTGGGTTCTGGCTGATCTTCGCCAATGACATCTATGCTGCAATACTTGGAGACTCCATCGCTGGAGATCTTCACCGCCTCACCGACTTTTTAGGCGGTCCTGCGACGCTAGGCCTCCTAGCCTTTGTCGGTTATCTAATCGGGCTGGTACTCTCGCTGCATCGGATTGTCATGAAGATATTTCCCTTACCTTACTGAAGGCTTCTCGAGAGCATGGTTTTGGCTCGTTGGCCATTTCATGCCTAGCCAAAGGATAAGGCATTCTAACGCTGATCTGATCGTCAGCCTCCGTTTTCCCACGAATACTCCGTCGGGCAACCGACTTTTCAAGTACATCGTGCGCTGCTATGACGAAGCGATAGATTCGGGTATGACGAACGACGAGCTCAAGAAGTATGCCACGCCCTATAAAGAATTAGGGACCCCACGGCTTAGCAATGGTCCTTTTGACAATCGTTTTGCGGGGCAAGCGGGTCAAGAAGGGCACGCCGAAGTTCTCTACAATCTTGCCGACAGCGTCGCCACTAATATCGATCTCCTGGCAGTACAACTCCACTCATCAAAGGACAAGGTCTACGAAAAGTACGAGAAGAACAAAACTGAGGGAGAGTTCAGAGCCGCTATCATTATTCCCCTGATCTTTGTGACAACAGTATTTATGATTAGGCTGTGGGTTGAAGGATTCGTTATCGTCGCAGCGATAACTCCCATCGTCACCGTCTTCCCCACCTATCGCACCTACATATCAGCAAATGAACTTAATCGAGAAGCAGTCGATGCCATCATCAACGCACTTCTAATTGGTGACGTAACTGACAGCGGACTGGAGAGGCTAAGAAGGCAACAGCGGAGCAAAAGAAAGCTCAGACGCACAAGGCCAAAGTCGCCAATGAAGTAGAGGCCTAGTTCGAAAGCAGTTCCTTCTCGTGAGCACGACCCAACGACCTTCAAGTCCATTTCTTTCATAGTGTTTTGAACATTTCTATCAAACACTATGATCAATAGGTTATCTTGCAATATGGTGCTAATCTGCTGCCATGACTGAAGAAACTGCTTTCCACCAGCAAGTCCGCTACTGGCGCTCGATTATTCCCTCCCAAGAAAACCTCCGTTCTCAGCAGCGAATGATCGATAACATTCTCGCCGCGTCTCCAGGGATGGAGCAGGCACGGCAACGCGTTCTTGAAATGGCGGACGCTGGAACTAACTTCAAGGCGCAGCGGGACAGCATCGACAACGCGGCGAAGGTGATCGGCCAAACTGCGAGTCTCCAAGAGAGCGTAGATGCAATCCAACGAGCATCTGAAATGGCCGGCGTGAAGTGGGTGCAGTCGGCGTACGACACGGCAGCTCGCTACAGCCAGTTGATGGAATCTGTCAACGCGATAGTCGGCGTCAACCTTGGTGTGCCTCGGGTCGACGCCATGCTGATGAACGCGAAGGCGACAGCCGAGCGGGGCGTGTCAGCAGAAGAAGAACAGAGGATCAATGCCATCTTCGACGCAGAACCCGAGCTTGCAGAAGAAGTAGAGCAGTTTGCGCTCCTTGTCGATGCCAGTGACCCCGAGAACCGTAGGTTGATCGTCTGGGGTATCAAGATCGCCATCTATCTTACTTACGTCTATGCGCTTACGTTGCTTGGCGATAATGCGTTGGCCGTAGCCGGTGCACTCAGCGCAGTTGGTGTCAATCCAGTCCAGATCGCAAACTCCATTGGTGAAAAAGCTGATAAGGCGATGCAGAGGCCCGAACCTGAAGCGAGCGACGAGTGATCGAACAGGCTGAAGAGTTTGAACCAAAGCCGGTAAAGCCTTGGCTCTGGCCCCATCAGTGGGTTCACGACCAGAGCTTCTGGCGGGACATCGCAACGAGAACCGCGTCCGGACTACTAACGCTGTTCCTGGCTTACAACTTTGCGGTCATCGCTGGTTATCTCAAGCAACCCGCATGGCTTCGCTCAATTGCCGCCGTGGTCTGGCTGCTCTTGTTCCTGTGGATCACGGTGTTCCTAGTGCAGAAATTGGAGAAGCGGCTAGACGCCAGAAGCGAAGCCAATTCCCCAACTACCCGGAAGAGACGTCCCTCATTTCGTCGCAAGATGCTCTTCGGACTAATCTTCACCGCCTGGGTCATCACCATGGTCGCGGGCGAGTGGATTGCTTACACCTTGTTTGGTGGGTGAATACCCCCAAACGACTTCCCTTTCGTCGCGTAAATAGCGGGTAAGTTAGGAATAAAGAAATACCTGAGAGGCCGTAGTCGGATCGTTGCATGGGCGTATAGCTTGATTACCAACTCCCCTTACATCGCGAATTTACCCCACAGCGAACACGAATCACTGTAGGCATCGGAAATGGTAGTTTACTTCTGGCAACGATTCACGATGAAACTCAACGATCCGAATGGACTAGCAGATGACACAACATCTCTTCACCAAGGCCAACAAACAGGCCATCGCCGTAAACACGATATCCGGCCTACTCGTTCTCTTCCTCGGCTATCTCGGCGCGATCGTACTAGGGTACCTCGGTACGCCAAGCGGCAGTCTGTTGATCGTCACGATCTTCCTCTTGGCGGGAATGCTTCTCCCCCTCGCCGCAGCCTACCTCTTCATTAAAAAGGCAAGTCTATTCCGAGCAGGATCGGACAAAGGACAGAACATTGTTCTCACCGCTAGCCTGCTCGCTCTGGTCGTCCTAGCCGTGTACATCGGCTCCACTGTCGTTCCATTGTTCCCCGAAGCCGTCGCACTAATTTTCCATCCAGTAAATCTCAAGCACTAGAGGCCAACCCTGGCTCCTCGGCACAGCCCTACAGCAAGCATAATCGTGAATGCCCCTTGATCATGAACACACTCTATCCTTCCTGGTATAGATGAAAGGACCGGGGACAGTCACGGTACAGCACACTACGTTCAATATCAGGGCACGGATTACTAGTTACCGTCTTTAGCTCGAAGCCCTCACCGTTAGGTGCCTACTTCCCACATCTTTATTAGTAGTCTTGATGATTGAGGCCAGAGGAAGGACCAGGTCGTCAGTTGTCGCCGTTGCCTGGTTTTGTCTCTAGTCTCAATCTACGTCTTTGTTGGTATGAGCTCGTACAACTCATTTTGTGCTGTAGACCGATCGACAACAGGTAACCCAGTGGCGAAAATCGTATCCCTGACCGCACTCGGCAGCAAGGCATCGAAAGCTCCAAGTAAGCGTCGTTTCTCCAACTCGCGGCGGCCGGAATTCTATGTAGTTCTCTTCTTGAGCCACTTCTTCCGCAGTCTGGGTGAAGCGCGAAGCGGTATAACGAAATCGTGGTGCACGACTGGCCAAGTAGCGGCACCGCCTGCCAGGAATGCATCATCAAGGCCGCAAGATAAGAACGTGTTCACCATTGTGGACCGACGCACCTCATCAAGCATCTCAAGGTCTCCCCTATGGGTGCCGATTGGAACGAATGGGTAAGATGCAACGACATCCTGCCCACTTACGTTGAAGGTTCCAATTCCCTCGTTGTTGTAGGCGAAGACGAACGACTGGTAGGCCGATGGCCTGCCAAAGTAAGTCCGCTCCGCATAGGTGTAGTTGGCCGCTCCGCGCTCTTCGTACTGTCCGGCCGGTTGCTCAACAACCTCGGCAAAGGTTGAGTGGCCAAGCTTTCCTGACACCAACCCGAAGGTGAGGTCTCGAAGATCCATCGCGAACCTTCGGTCAGTAACGGTGATCGACCAGGCGACGACAGCGCCGTTTTGTTCGCGGGTGACGATCCAGGCATGATCCGACATGAAGACGTAGTCAGTGCAGTCTTCGATGCCGTGCAGCTTATTCTGCATGATCGGGACGCCGAAGAGCGACCTGACGTGATCGCTAGTAACGCCGACGACCATCTTGGATAACCGCCGCTTGAGCTCCCGGCGACTACCCACCGTTCGTTTGAACCAGTCGCTTACAGCCGTGCCAAAGGGTATCGCTGCGGCCACTGCGGCGAAGACAGAGGCAAACTGCCCGAGGAGGCTCCATGTTTCATCCACGAGTCACTCCGCGGCGTCAGGGAAAAAAATCTCTCGACCCGATTCGAAGCGCCAGATGGTGTGATCAAGTTTTCTAGCTTCCGTCGAGTACGCATCAGCGACTCGTCTGATCAGCTCCGTCGCTTTTCTGGTCCCGAGCTGACGCTTGGTGAGGCCCGTGTGCTTTTCGATGAAGCGGTAAATCATTCTGTCCGGTTTCACAGATTGGTAGCCGGCCAAACCGACGAAGTAGTTGAAGGTGACACCTGATCGCTGACTAGTCAGCCCTAGCCAAGTCTTTTCAATTCGAGTGAGATCTTTGTCCTGCGCATACTCGGCCCGGACATCTGCCATCGTGCATATTCCAATGCCCTTCAGGGCGTCGGCAGCTTCGAGGACGACCTCGGCCTTGAGGAGCGCACCCTTGCGTGTATGTGCGCGTTTGTGGTTTTTCATCCTGTCGGCAAACCCTCTTCCCCCACGGACGTCAGCAAAGGTCTTCAGGAGCTCTTTCGTGCCATCAGTCGATGCGTCCCCGCCTTCGGCTGCTCGATACGCACGGTAGTTCGACACGACGTTTTGAACGCTTTGATATGCCGATCCAGTCGACCATATTGAGTCGATTATGCAGAGAGCCAAGCTGTTCGGATAGCCGTTGGCGGTGATCCAGCGTGATTCGTCACCGAAGAGGGTTTGACTTACTTCCGTTAGGCGGTCGACTTCTGGCTGCAGTTCAAGGGTCATAGTCGGAGGGTAACAATAAGCGCCGACAAAGAGTCGTGGCCGCGGGTGAATGGTCGCACGCTGTCCCAGCTAATTGACTGCGTAGCTCCTGATGCGTGGGCTGAAACGAAGTAGGGGCCTTTGTGTGGGCCTACTGTGGGGTGTTTGGAGTATTCTTGCCTCGTCGAGGAACAGGACGCCGCGGTGCGCCCGTGATGCCGCCCCGGGGCGCGGCAGGCCGGAACCACCGCCGATGATTGCCGCGGCGGTGG
>NZ_JAUSSZ010000030.1 GCF_030812595.1 Arthrobacter bambusae | reverse complement strand
AATCCATGGTGTCGCTCATGATCAGTCCTTCCCGCCAGGCAAAGCCCCGGCGTGTCAGGCCAACCCCGGATCCACCGTTATTCCGACACTCCCGGTTTTGGCGCGATAGGTGAGCGGGCGTTTGGGGTTTTGCCGCGATAGGTGACCGGGCGTTTGGGGTTTTGCCCCGATAGGTGAGCGGGCGTTTGGGGTTTTGCCGCGAGAGGTGACCGGGCGTTTGGTTTGAAGGGGCGAGAGGTGACCGGGGGTCGAATTAACCTGGGCTTTGCCGGCGGGCAACCGTGCGGGTTTACGCTGGCGTCGTGGCTGGGAACGTAATCCTTACTGACCAGGACGGACGACGGCGGTTTGTTGCCTTGGGCGATTCCTTCACCGAGGGCGTGGGGGACCGGAACGAGGCCCTGCCGAACGGCGTCCGGGGCTGGGCCGACCGCGTTGCCGAGAAACTTGCCAAGGCCGAACCCGGCTGGGAGTACGCGAACCTCGCCGTACGGAGCAAGCGGCTCCGCCATGTCATCGACGAGCAATTGGACCGGGCCCTGGCCATGGAACCCACGCTCATCACGCTTTACGCAGGCGGCAATGACATCCTGGATCTCGCCACGGACATGGAACTGCTCATGGCCGAATATGAAAAGCTCGTGGCCCGCCTCGCAGCCACCGGAGCCACGTTGGTCTTGTTCACGGGCTACGACGTCAAGGTCTCGGCCGTGCTGGAACCCTTCAAGAAGCGGAACGCCCTCTATAACGAACGTGTCCGCGAACTCGCCGCCAAGTACGGGGCCGTGCTGGTGGATTATTGGTGCCTTGACGCCTACCACGACCGCCGGATGTGGGCCGCGGATCGTCTGCACATGTCCAAGGCCGGACACAAATACATGGCGTCGCAAGTGCTCGACCATCTCGGCGTACCGCACAAATTCTCTCCCAAGGACTGGGAACCGCCGCAGCGACTCAAGCTGCGCGACTGGGAACGCCGTCAGCGACGCTGGGTGAACGACTGGGTCCTGCCCTTGTTCGGCCGGAAGCTTCGCGGCGTCACCCTCGGGGACAGCCTTGGCCCACGCTGGCCGGAGCCCGTGAAAGTCCCACGGAAGGCCGGGCTGCGAAAAGTCGCAGAACGCCAAGCCGCTGCCGCAGCTGGCTCAGTCGCATCCGGCGACGCCGGAAACAGTCAACACGGTAAAGCCAAAAACAACGGGGGGACGTGATTATGGCCACGGAGACACCGCTGCGTTTCGTCGCGGTCGGAGATTCCTTCACTGAAGGCGTCGGCGACATTGACCTTCGCCTTCCCAACGACTGCCGCGGCTGGGCCGACCGTGTGGCCGAGGAACTGGCCAGGCGCCGGCCGCAGGCGCAGTACGCCAACCTGGCACTCCGCGGCCGCCGTCTCAAGCAGATCGTGACGGAACAACTTGAGCCGGCGCTCGCGATGGAGCCCACTCTGGTCAGTTTCCATGCCGGGGGCAACGATCTCCTCGGCGCACGGCTGGACATGCGCGTCCTGGTCCGTGGATTCGAGGACGCCGTTGCCCGGATCGTGCAAAGTGGTGCACAAGTCCTGCTGTTCACCGAGTACAACGTGCCGCTCTCGCCGGTGTTGGAGCCGCTCAAGCTGCGCACGGCCGTTTTCAACAAACACATCCGGCGTATTTCCGGAGATTACGGAACACTTCTGGTGGATCATTGGTGCTTCGAAAAGTACCAGGACCGGCGGATGTGGGCTCCGGACCGCTTGCACATGTCCGGAATCGGACACGAATACATGGCCAGGAAGGTCCTGGAGGTGTTGGGCGCCGCCCACTCGCTGGGCTCACCGGTCCTTGGGCCGCTGCAAGCGCGGAGCCGCACCCAGATAATGGCCGACGACGCCGCGTGGCTCAGGCGCGACGTGGCACCTTGGCTTTCGCGTCGGCTCAGGGGAGTTTCGAGCGGTGACCACCTGAGCGCCCGCTGGCCGGCCCTTATGCCGGTGGTCTTGCCGGAGCTCTTGGGAAGGTCACAGGAACCGGCCCGGCTGTGACGCCTCGGACCTCCAGCCCGGTTAGTCCAGCAGGTTTTCGAAACCCGAGGCTGCCGTGGTGACGGTGAATTCGATGATCTCGAAGTCGGCCACCCCGTTGACGAAGAACGGATCCGTGGCCAGCGAAGCGTCCAGTGATGCACGATCGACGTTGGACAACAACACGCCGCCGGTGGCTGGAACGCGACGTCCCGACGCGAGGAAGGTGCCGGCGTCGAACGCTTCTTTGACCCATTCCATGTGTGCGGGGCGGTGGAAATCGACGATCTCGTCGGGAACTTTGTATGTCAGCGAAACGACGAACATGCCGCCCAGCCTACAGCGCGGAGGGCGGCCCATCGGGTCGCCCTCCGTAGCGGCAGTGACCTACGGCAGCAGTTTGACTGCGGAGTTCCAGTTGTAGTCGGGGTGGGCGTCGCTGATCTGCAGGGTCATGACGAGCAGTTGGAAGGCTTCGAGCTCGCGCGCGCGGCGCAGCGGTCCAACGTTGACGGGGCGCAGCCCGGCTTCCTTGACGAAGTCGACGACGGCGGATGTCGCCTCGGCGTCGTCGCCCGCCACCAGCACGTCGAGGGTCTGGCCGCTCACTTCGCCGGCAGCGAGGGTGGCCGCGAAGACGGTGTTGAAGGCCTTGACTACCGACGCACCGGGGACCAGGGCCTGGAGTTCTTCGGCCGCCGAGGTTCCGGCGGGGACGGTGAGGGAATCGAAGGTCTCGAAATTCACGGGGTTGGTGATGTCCACGATCGTCTTGCCGTCGAGCGCGGATCCATAGGAAGAAAGGACTTCCTTGGAGGCGTCGAACGGGGTGGCCAGGACCACGATGCTGCCTTCCACCGCGGATCCCGTGGTGCCGGAGGTTCCGTTGACCGTCGCGGCAAGCGCAGCAGAGGAGCTTGCGTCGCGGCTGAGGACTTGGACGCTCCTGCCTGCTTTGGCCGCGCGGGCCGCAATGCCGGATGCCATGTTGCCGGTACCGATGATGGTGATGTCAGCCATTGTTGATTCCTTTGCTTGAGTGCCATGAGCGGTTCACGATCTTTACTTGAAGCTTCAACTAAAATAGTAATGACTATAAGTTGAAGTGTCAAGCATTAATTTCCTTCTAAGATGAGTCCATGACCGAACCGCACTGGCTCAACGCCGACGAACGCCGTGCCTGGCTGGCCCTCCTGAGTATCAACACCCTTCTACCGGCAGCGCTGGACACCCAATTGCAGGCGGCCGGCAAATTGTCGTTGTTCGACTACAACGTGCTCGCCATGCTGTCCGAAGCGGAGGGGCGGTTCCTGCCGATGAGCGAGCTCGCAGCCCGCACCAGCGCCTCCTTATCGAGGCTGTCGCACGTTGTCACCAAGCTGCAAAGACGCGGCTGGGTAGAGCGCGAGGCCCACCCGGGCGATGCCCGTGTCACGGTGGCGCACCTGACGGAAGCCGGAATGGACACCATCGTGTCCCTCGCCCCGGGGCATGTGGATGCAGTCCGCGCCTTGATGTTGGACGCCATGAGCGACGACGACGTTGCGGACCTCGCACGGATCGGCGAGAAAATCGTGGCCCGCCTGGACGACGACCACTGGATCCTGCGCGAACGCTAAGCCGCGAACGCTAAGCCGGGAACGCTAAGCCGAGAACGCTGAACCGGGACCAGCGTGACCGCCGCCCCACACTGATGAAAGACTGACGCCATGGATTTTTCTGCCCGCTATGTGGCATTGGGTGACTCGTTCACCGAAGGACTTGGCGACGCCGACCCTTCACGCCCCAACGGGGTCAGGGGATGGGCGGACCTGGTGGCCCATCAATTGGCTCGAAGCAATGACAACTTCGGATATGCAAACCTGGCCATCCGCGGCAAGAAGCTCCGGCAAGTCATGGCAGAGCAGGTGGACGCCGCCGTCGCGCTTCAACCGACGCTGGTGACCCTGTACGCGGGAGCGAACGACATCTTCCGCCCCAAAGTCGATATCGACAGGCTTATGGAGGAATACGAAGCGGGCATCGAGAAGCTAAGTGCCACTGGTGCCACGATGCTTCTCTTCACCGGTTTCGACGCCCGCAGTTCCAAGGTTTTCGGCACCATGCGCGGACGCACCGCGATCTACAACGAATTGCTGCGGGAGATCGCCGAAAATCACGGTGCGCTGCTGGTGGACTATTGGCGCTTCAGCGAATACCACGATTGGCACATGTGGGCGCAGGACCGGATGCACATGTCCACTGCTGGCCACATCAACATGGCAAACCGCGTCCTGGCCGTCCTGGAGCACGAAGGTTCCCTCGAGGTCCCGCCGCCGGTGGCCCAACCCCAGCTTGCGCGGGCGGAAGCGTTGTGGGCCAATGCGCGCTGGGCCCGTGAACACGCCGCCCCGTGGGTGGTCCGCCGCGTTACGGGCAGGTCTTCCGGGGATGGCCTCAGCCCGAAATACCCCCAGCTCATACAGCCCTAACGGTTCCGGGTCTAACTGTTCCGGGCACCGACGTTCCGGAAGCCCGGTGTGGCGAGCAGGCCGCCGTCGTTCTTCACCGCGAGCACCTCAACGTCCCACTGGGAGGTAGCCAGTGCGAGGGTCCGGGCACCGCCGGCCATAATGGCGGTTGCCAGGACATCAGCCGTGATGATGCCGTCCGCTGCCACCGAAACCTGGCGGAACCCCTCGTCCCGCACGCCTTGGAGGCCCGCGGACCAAATGTGGTGGCCGCGTTCGCTGGTTCCCGAGGTCGCGAGCGCGTGCTTGCCGGCGTTACCGAGCGGAAGCGCGGTGAGGAGCGCGGTCCGGTCCGCGGGGTCGACGATTCCCGCCAACCACGGCCGCGCGCTGCCCGGGATCGGCGAACCGACCACCAGGACATCCCCGCCTGCATTGAGGCACCAGTCCTTCAAGCCCAGTGCAAGCAACGACGTTCCAGCTTCCCGCAGGGCATGCGCCTTGACGATACCCGCCAGATCCACGACGCCGTCAGGCCGTTCCGCCGTGAACGCGCCGTCCGTGAGGGTGCGCCATTCGCTCGCCTCGACATACAGCCGGCGCATGCCCGCCGAGGCATCCGCCAAGGCCAGCTCGCCGCGGGCCATCGCGCTCGCCTCCGAGTCAGGACGGTAGAGACTGAATGCCCGGTCCAGTCCGTTGAACAACTGCTCGACGACGGCGGTAGCCGCCTCGAGCTCTTCCACCTCAGCTTGGGGAGCCGTCCCTGGAGCAGCTGGGACCGCGAGGCTCACCACAGTGCCCATGCTGGGGAACGTGCGGGAACGAAGGCGCGGCTCCGAGCCGCCCAGTCCGGGCCCACCTGGCTTAGAAGTGTGCTGCATCGAGGGCCGCCTGAAGCGACGTCAAATACGCCTCGCTGGTAACTGTGGCCCCGCCGATAGTCTGCACGTTTGCCGACTGGGCGCTCAGCACCTCGGACCGCAAAAGGGGTGCCGCCCTTGCACTGATCTGGACCGATCGCTGCTCATTGTCGGTCAGGTGCAGGGCCGTGACATCAGTGATCACGCCCGCTTTGATGGTTACCTGGACCTGGACCGTTCCGAAGCGGGTTTCCATTGCCGTTCCTGCGTAGGTGCCTCCGGCCTTGGCCGAGGCTCCCAGGCTGGAACTGGAACTGGAACCCGTGCTGGAACCGGAGCTGGAGCCGGAACCGGTGCTGGAACCGGCTCCGGTTCCTGGGGACGATCCGGAAGCGCTGCTCCCGGTGGTTCCATTCGCCGTCGGGCCCGTATTGGTTCCGCCTGTGTTTCCCGCGAAAGACGTGGTGACCGCCGAGGCGTTCGATTCCGAGACGTGTGCGCCTGCCTGCCAGCCGACCACGAGGATCGCGGCGGATGCCAGCGCTGCTGAAATTCCTGCCCTGAGTCTCACCAGTCAAACCTTTCGTAGTGGAGTTGTTCCTCCCGCACGCCGGAGCTTTTCGCCTCGGCCAGGACCTGCCCGGCCCATGCGGCCGGACCGCAAACGTAGACATCAGCATCCGCTATGTCCGGCACAAAGTCCGGCAGTCGCGCGGTGCCGGCAGAAGCGGGCAGCCATGTGCTTCGGCCATCTGGGGAGCGCCGTCCCGTCAGGTGGAAGAGGGTGGCACCGCGCCTCTTGCACAATTCCAGGATCTCGTCTCCGAGGAAAAGCTCTTCCGCGCTGCTTCCGCGCAACAGGACCGTCGCCTGGCCTGGCGCGAAAGGAGTGGATTCCAGGAGCGCCCGGAGGGGAGTAATCCCGATTCCTGCCCCAATCATCACCACGCGGTCCCGGCTCCTGGCTGCCGTGCTGAAGACCCCGTATGGCCCTTCGATAGCAACCTTCGTGCCCGGTTTGAGGGAGGCGAGGCGCGCCGAACCGGCCCCCAGGTTCCGCACCGTGATCCGCAACGTCGGCTGCCGGGATGATGTCCCCACCTGCGGTTCCGCGGACAAGCTGAACGGATGCGCCTGCCACCACATGCCGGGAGCGAGGAAGCGCCACACGAAGAACCGTCCGCCGCTTCCCGACAATTCGTTCAAACGCAGCCCGGCCATTTCGATGCTGACGACGTCGGCGGATACCCGCACCACGCGGCGCACGGTCAGCTGGTGCCGGTACGTGGCTAGCACTGGCCGTGCAATGCGGTACCAGGCCAGCGCCGAACCCGTTGCTATGCAAAGGAGGAGCCAGTACCAGCGTTGCCAGGTGCCTTCAGCGAACAGGCCGCCCACGCTGAACTGGTGTGGCAACGCGGTTGCTACCGCGAGGTAGGTGAGCAGATGGACGACGTACCAGAATTCGTAGGGAAAGCGGCGCCGCACAGCTACCAGCGAAGTCACCACCACGGCAATGAACAACGCCATGGAGACGAATGCCAACCACATATCCGGTACCAACACCCAGAGCGAAACGGCCTCGCTCACCGGGTTCAGGCCCTCGGCCATTCCGTAGCCGGTTGCCAGCAGGAGTCCATGCGCCAACAACAGGTAGAGCGCAGGTTTTCCTAGCTTCCGGTGGAATTCCAGTGCCCTGTCATGCCCCACGGCGCCATCCACGAAAGGGAGGCGTGCAGCAAGCAGGAGCATCACGATGACAAGGTCCATGCCAGCGAGCCCGGCCAAGATCCCGACGGCGGTGACCGCCTGGGTGGGGTTCCCCACCGACGACGCCCCGCCGTCGGCGAGCCACAACGACAGCGCCGCCGCAAGCGATGCCCACAGCGCAACCGTGAGCATGTCCGCTCGGAACATGCGTCGGCGATGTTGCGCAGCGAACCTCCCCTGCTTGGCATTGTGTCGCAGGGACCTCGGAGAACGGCCTGGCGGCGTATCCACGCTTTGGCCCGGAGAGGCGAGGAGTTGTGAGTTCATGATTCAAGATTGAATGCTCAACCTTTCATTCTCCTGTGAATGGGCTGGCCACTGCTTATGACTTGAGAGGCGACCCTGTCCTGGGTTCTTATACACCCGATTGGCCTTAATTTCCCCCAGCCCCTAGACTTATTAGGCGCTAGGTGGCGCGGAGCGTGTGCAATTGCTCCGGTTGGCGGTGACTGTTGGCAACAACGGGACAACCGCGGGCCGGTAGTTAGGGGCTCAAGTTGCGTGCATTCCAGTATTCGCCCAGTATTCCGGCCCGTTGTCCGGACCCACTACCTTCGCCGCAGCGGTGATCATTGGCTGATTCAGTCGAAGGATCCAGCCTGCGGGAACTACCGAAAACGTTGTGGACTGGTTGCGGACGTCGCCTACTGCACGGGAAGCAGGAACTCTGCTGGCCGTTTCATTTTATTTTTAGGAGAGTCGTCATGGCAGCACACTGCCAGGTGACCGGAGCCGAGCCGGGCTTTGGACACAGCATTTCGCACTCGCACCGCCGCAACAAGCGTCGGTTCGACCCCAACATCCAGAAGAAGCGCTACTGGGTTCCGTCCCTGCGCCGTAATGTCACGCTGACCCTGTCGGCCAAGGGCATCAAGACCATCGACGTTCGCGGCATCGACGCAGTCGTCGCCGAAGTTCTGGCTCGTGGGGTGAAGCTCTAGTGGCAAAAGACAAGGACGTACGTCCGATCATCAAGCTGAAGTCGACTGCGGGAACGGGCTACACCTACGTAACCCGCAAGAACCGTCGTAACGACCCGGACCGTCTGGTCCTGAAGAAGTACGACCCCAAGATCCGCCAGCACGTCGAATTTCGAGAGGAGCGCTAAACATGGCTAAGAAGTCCAAGATTGCTCGCAACGAGCAGCGCAAGGTCATCGTTGAGCGTTACGCTGCCAAGCGTCTCGAACTGAAGAAGACCCTGGTTGACGCCAACGCGACTGACGAAGCACGCGAAGAGGCTCGCCTCGGCCTGCAGAAGCTGCCCCGCAACGCCTCCCCGATCCGTCTGCGTAACCGCGACATCATCGACGGCCGCCCGCGCGGTACCTTCCAGAAGTTCGGTATCTCCCGTGTTCGCTTCCGCGACATGGCTCACCGTGGTGAGCTCCCGGGCATCACCAAGTCTTCCTGGTAATCCTGAAGCACTAGAAGGGTCGGCAACCGTTTGGGTTGCCGGCCCTTTTTGGGTTTAAGGCTTTGGTTCCGGAGAGATGCGGCCTTCGCCGCTCCGCCATTAAGTCGCTCCGCCACTAAGTCGCTCCGCCATTAAGTCGCTCCGCCATTAAGTGGTGGAGCGCACACTATTGGATAACGACGGCGCCGCCTTCTTTTGGCGCGGAATGGGCCGTTTTGCCCCGGATTACCGCGGTCCTTGCTCGCCTGGTCGGTGATTTGCGTGGGGTGTTGGGGGTGTGTAGAGTAGTTCGAGTCGCCGCCGCTGAAGCGGAAAGATAGCGACCGACTCCCTTTGATAAACGGCCTGGAAATGGTGTGCTGATTAGCGTGCTGTGGATGGGTGGGGACCCTTGTTGAGCGGTGGATCACGGAAACGTTGATTTGCTTGATGCTGGCAGTTCGGGTAAGTTTGGAAAGTTGCTCCGGAGCGAGTCTGGCCTTGTGGTTGGGTGGTGCCGGGTGTGTCTGTTGTTTGAGAACTCAATAGTGTGCCAAGT
>NZ_JAUSSZ010000029.1 GCF_030812595.1 Arthrobacter bambusae | reverse complement strand
GGCGCCTGCTCAAATTTGGCTCCGGTTAGCGCACGGAGGTCCGCGCCGCCCCCCAATATGACGGCGCGGACCAAGATGAGCTTAGGTATGGCGAACGCCTATTAGGTGGCGAGTTTCCCTAATTAGGTGGTGATTTTGCCGAAATTGAGTGGTGGGGTGGTCTCCGGCGGTAGGTACCAGGCGTAAACCCCGACGGCGGCACTCACGCGAGTGCCGCCGTCGGGAGCCAGCGCCGCGTGCGCGAGAGGGACGCTCGCTCACCTTTGGCCGGAAAACAGGGAACCCTCCTGCAGATCGATCTGCAGGAGGGTTCCGCCATTTGGCGTTGTATGTGACCGGGCGTCGGGTTAAACGGCGTTGTATGTGAGCGGGCGTTACAGGCCGAGTTCGGCTTTCAGGGCTGCTACGTGGCCTTGGGCCTTGACCTGGTACTGGGTCAGCTTGACCTTGCCTTCGCCGTCGAGCACTACGGTGGAGCGGACCAGGCCGTCAACCACTTCGCCGTCCACGAGCTTCTCGCCCCAAGCACCGTAGGCCAGGGCCACTGCGTGGTCTTCGTCGGAGAGGAGCGGGAAGGTCAGGGAGAAGTCGCCGGCGAAGTGAGCGATCTTTTCGGGCGCGTCAGGGGAGATGCCCAGGACTTCGTAGCCGGAGGACTGGAGGCTGGACAGGCTGTCGCGGAAGTCGCAGGCCTCGGTGGTGCAGCCAGGGGTGGCAGCTTCGGGGTAGAAGTACACGATGACGTTGCGCCCGCGGTAGTCCGACAGGGAAACCTTCTGGCCCTCGGAGTTAAGCAGTGCGAAATCGGGGGCCTGGGTTCCGGCGAGGAGTTTCTGGGTCATGTTGCGATCCTTGACTTGTCGGGCAACCGCCGTGGCCGGCGATCAATCTATAGGTGTAACGGGCTGCCTAGATGCAGTATTCCGCGGGTCCGCGGACTGTGGAGCCTGGTCCGGGCACGAACTGGTAGCCGCCTCCACGCACTGTGGCGATGACATGGCGGGCTGAGCCCAGCTTGCGCCGGACGCGTCCAACATACACGTCGATGGACCGAAACGCCGCGCCGGGACAGTCAAGTGACTCCAGAAAACGTTGCAATTCTTCACGTGGGATGGGACGGGACAGGTTTTCCACGAGGTAGCGGAGGAGACTGTGTTCCATCGGGGTGAAGCTGACCGGGACACCGTCCAGGAGGACGGTGTCCGCGGCCAGGTCCACTGCCACGCTGCTGCGCCGGCCCGCCGTTGCGAGAGGCGGCTTGACCGCAGCGGGGCGGTTTCCGGCGTCGGCCGCCTCCGGCGGAGTGCCGCCGTCGGACGCGTCAGACACCGAAGCGTTGGACGTTGCTGCTCCGGCGACGGGCCAAAGGAGGACTTCCGCCTCCGGAGCAAGTTTGCGTGCCCGGGCCAGGACCGCTTCAGCGGCCCGGGCCCAGACACGGGGGTCGATGTCTTGGCCCTCGCCGGGCTGCACCCACACGGCCAGGCCGCGCGGATGCAATGCCGGGCGTGGCTCCAAGTCCGGCCGCGGCGCAGGCTGGTGCCGCGAGGCGTTGAGCCTTACGGGCAGCTTCCCGTACGGGGCATGGACGTTGACGGCCATGGCAGCCTTATACGCCGCCGCGGCGAATCAGCTTGCCGCTGGGCGTGCGGCCGTCGATCTCGTTGCCGCGCAGGTACGTTTTGCGTACGACGCCGGAGAGGGCCTTGCCGTCGTACGGCGTGATCGGGTTCTTGTGCTTGAGCTTCTTGACGTCGACGACGAACGCGTCGTCGGGCGCGAAGATCGAGAAATCAGCGTCGTAACCCAGCGCCAGCTGGCCTTTGTTGTGCAGTCGGGCCAAGGCTGCCGGCTTCTCGGACATCCAGGACACGACTTGTTCCAGCGGGATGCCTCGGTGCCGGGCTTCGGTCCAGATCAACGAAATCCCGAGTTGAAGGGAGGAGACGCCGCCCCAGGCCACGGCGAAGTCGCCATTTTCGAGGTCTTTCAAGTCAAGGGTCGACGGCGAGTGGTCCGAGACGATGCAGTCGATCGTCCCGTCCTGAAGGCCTTGCCAGAGCAGCTCGCGGTTGGAGGCTTCGCGGATGGGCGGGCAGCACTTGTAGGCGGTGGCGCCGTCGGGGATCTCCTCGGCCATGAGCGTGAGGTAGTGCGGGCACGTCTCAACGGTGAGGTGGACGCCGTCGCGCTTTGCCGAGGCGATCATGGGCAGGGCGTCCGACGACGAGAGGTGCAGGATGTGCGCACGGGCGCCGGTCCAGCGGGCACGCTCGATGACCTCGGCGATGGCCTTGTTCTCGGCACCACGCGGGCGGGAGGCCAGGAACGTGGAGTAGTGCGCGCCTCCGGGGTGCGGCGCGTGGTCGATCGCGTGCGAGTCCTCGGCGTGCACGATCATGAGGGAGTCGAAGGACTTGAGCTCGGCCATGTCCTCTTCCATCTCGTCCGCTTCAAGGTGCGGGAACTCGTCCACGCCCGAGTGGAGCAGGAAGCACTTGAAGCCGAAGACGCCCTCGTCGTGCAGCGGGCGCAGGTCCTTCTTGTTGCCCGGGATGGCGCCGCCCCAGAATCCGACGTCCACGAAGGCCTGGTCCTCGGCGACTTCGCGCTTGAGCTTGAGGCCCTCCACGTTGGTCGTGGGCGGGATGGAGTTCAGCGGCATGTCGATGATGGTAGTGACGCCGCCTGCTGCTGCGGCTCGCGTGGCGGAAGCGAAGCCTTCCCACTCGGTGCGGCCGGGCTCGTTGACGTGCACGTGGGTGTCCACGAGGCCGGGAATGAGGGTTTCGTCGTCGGCGAGTTCAATCACCTCGGTGCCCTCCAGTCCGTTCCCCAAAGGTTCGATCGCGACAATCACGCCGTTTCGGACGCCAACTTCGCGGGCGGTGATGCCCGCGGTGGTGAGGATTCGCTGGCCTCGGATGACCAGGTCAAACGGGCCGTGTGCTGTGGTGGTTTCTTCAGACATGGAGTTGCTCCTTGGTCTCGGTTCGCGCTGCGTCTTGGGTCGGTGCCGATTTTTCAGAGAGGCGCACGCCGATGTGCTTACCCAATTCTTCGAGCAGCGGCCCTGCCTCAGCTATACATTTCTCTACATTGGATTCGAGGTCGGTCAAGGCGTGCACCGACTCGAAACCGGATTCCGAAAGTTGTTCCTGGCTCAGCGTACTGCGGCCGCACACGGCAATCACCGGGGTCCCGGAACGGGCCGCCGCCCGCGCCACGCCCATGGGCGTCTTGCCGAGCAGGCTCTGTTCATCCAGGCTGCCTTCGCCGGTAATCACCAGGTCCGCACCGGCCAGCCGCTGCTCCAGTTCAGTGAATTCGAGGACGACGTCGATTCCGGGCCTGCGCGCCGCGTTCAGCGCCGCGATGGCAATGTAGCCGACGCCGCCTGCCGCTCCAGCCCCCGGAGCTGTGGCCGCGTCCTGGGCTCCGGAACCCGTTTCGTCGGCGAGGACCTGTACGAAGTTGGCCAACGCCGCGTCGAGCGAGGCGACGTCGTCCGGCGTCGCGCCCTTCTGTGGGCCGAAGATCGCGGCGGCGCCGGTGCGGCCCAAAAGGGGATTGTCGACGTCGGACGCCAGGACGAATTCTGTGGCTTCCAAGCGGACGTCGAAGTTCGAAAAGTCGATATGGTCCAAGCGGGCCAATGCCGCGCCACCGCCGGGCAGTTCGTTGCCGTCGGCGTCGAGCAATACGGCGCCGAGGCCTTGGAGGACACCGGCGCCGCCGTCAGTGTTGGCACTTCCGCCGACGCCGAGGATGATGTGCCGGCAGCCGAGGTCCAGGGCGGCGCGGATGAGTTCGCCCGTGCCCTGGCTTGTGGAGTTCCGAGCGGTTTCGGAGTTCGGAGCTGTGCCATCGGCGAAGCCCGACAGGACTGCGAGGCCGGACGCCGCCGCCATCTCGATGACGGCCTCCGTGCCGCGGACGGCGAATTCGGCGGTGACCTGCTGCCCCGTGGGTCCGGTGACGGTGGTGCTCCGGCGGGTGAAGCCGGAGCCGACGGCGGCGTCGAGAGTCCCCTCGCCGCCGTCGGCCACTGGAATGAGCGTGGTCTCGATCGCTGGATCGCCGGGCTGGCTGGCGTCGAAGCCGGCCTGCAGTCCGGCAGCCAAGCGGCTCGCGACCTCGGGGGCCGACAACGATCCCTTGAACTTATCCGGGGCTATGACCACGCGCATTCCGTACTTCCTTTTCGTTGCTTGTCGAGGACTAGTCCAGCAGGGCGATGATCGCAGTCGGGGCGTCCTCGCCGCGCTCGGCCAGTTCTTCGAACTCGTTCACGCCGTTGATTTCAACGCCCATGGAGATGTTCGTGACCTTTTCCAGGATCACTTCAACCACCACGGGAACCTTGAACTCGTCCATGAGTGCCTTGGCCTTGTCGAAGGCGGCGGGCAGATCGGACGGGTTCTCCACGCGGATCGCCTTGCAGCCCAGGCCTTCGGCCACCTTGACGTGGTCCACGCCGTAGCCAGCCGTGTTTGCCGACAGGTCAGTGGAGTTGATGTTCTCGAACGCCAGGGAAACGTTCTGTTCCATGTTGAAGCCGCGCTGCGACTGGCGGATCAGGCCCAGGTACGAGTTGTTCACCACCACGTGGATGTACGGCAGGTTGAACTGCGCGCCCACGGCCAGCTCTTCGATCATGAACTGGAAGTCGTAGTCACCGGAGAGGGCAACAACGGTCTCGTCGGGCTTGCCGCGAACGACGCCGAGCGCGGCCGGAGCGGTCCAGCCCAAGGGGCCAGCCTGGCCGGCGTTGATCCACTTGCGCGGGCCGAAAACGTGCAGCAACTGCGCGCCGGCGATCTGCGACAGGCCGATCGTGGACACGTAGGTGGTGTCCTTGCCGAATGCCTTGTTCATCTCTTCGTACACGCGCTGCGGCTTGATGGGCACGTTCTCGAAGTGGGTCTTGCGCTGCAGGGAGCCCTTGCGGGCGGTGCAGTCCGCAACCCAAGCGGAGTAGTCCGGCAGCTCTGCTGCGGCTTTGCGCTCACGGGCGATCTCCAGCAGCCCGTCCAGCGCCGCACCGGCGTCGGACGCGATGCCGAAGTCCGGCGAAAACACGCGGCCGATCTGCGTGGGCTCGATGTCGATGTGCACGAACTTGCGGCCGGCCGTGTAGGTGTCCAGGCCGCCCGTGTGGCGGTTCGCCCAGCGGTTGCCGATCCCGATCACGAAGTCCGAGGCCAGCATGGTCTCGTTGCCGTAGCGGTGGCTCGTTTGGAGGCCCACCATGCCGGCCATCAGCTCGTGGTCGTCCGGGATGGAGCCCCAGCCCATCAAGGTGGGGATGACGGGAACGTTCAGGATCTCTGCCAGTTCAACCAGTTGCGCGGCGGCACCGGCGTTGATGATGCCGCCACCGGCAACGATCAGCGGGCGCTCTGCTGCGGTGAGCATGTCCAGTGCTTTTTCCAGCTGCTTCCGGCTGGCCTTGGGCTTCTCGACGACGAGGGGCTCGTAAGCGTCGATGTCGAATTCGATTTCCGCCATCTGCACGTCGAAGGGCAGGTCCAGCAGGACCGGGCCCGGGCGGCCGGAGCGCATCAGCTGGAATGCCTTCTGGAACGCGCCGGGAACCTGGCCCGGCTCCAGGATGGTCATGGCCATCTTGGTGACAGGCTTGGCGATGGACTCGATGTCCACGGCCTGGAAATCTTCCTTGTGCAGCTTGGCAACCGGGGCCTGGCCGGTGATGCAGAGCATGGGGATGGAATCTGCCCAAGCGGCATACAGGCCGGTGATCATGTCGGTACCTGCGGGGCCCGAGGTGCCGATGCAGATACCGATGTTGCCATCCGCTGCGCGGGAGTAGCCGTCGGCCATGTGGCTGGCGCCTTCGACGTGGCGGGCCAGGGTGTGGCGGATTCCGCCGTGGGCCCGCATGGCCGAGTAGAAGGGATTGATTGCCGCGCCTGGCAGGCCGAACGCCTCGATGGCGCCTTCCTTTGCCAAGATGGCGACGGCTGCGTCAACAGTGCGCATCTTCGTCATGGTGTGCTCCTTGAAAAGTCTGTTTTGGGGTGTGCTGAGGGAGCCGCCGTCGTGAAGTACGACGGCGGTTGCCCGGTTGTGCTTGTTGTCGCGCCTTGGCGCGGTGGCTTTACTTGCGGCCGCTGAGTTGAAGGACCTGCTTGAAGAGTCCCGAGTGGTCGAGTCCGCCGTCGCCCTGGTTGACAGTGGCGGCGACAAGCTGTGCGACGACGGCGCCGAGCGGGATGGCCACGTTGGCTTCGCGGGCTGCGGAGGTGACGATGCCGAGGTCCTTGTGGTGCAGGGCCAGGCGGAAACCCGGGTCGAAGTTGCGGTCAAGCATCTTCTGGCCCTTCTGGTCGAGGACTTTGGAGCCGGCCAGGCCGCCGCCGAGGACCTTGAGGGCCGCGTCGGTGTCTACGCCATAGGCCTCGAGGAATGCGATGGCCTCGCCGAGGACCTCGATGTTGACCGCGACGATCAGTTGGTTGGCTGCCTTGACGGTCTGGCCGGAGCCGGAGGGGCCGACGTGGACGATGGTCTTGCCGACGGCGTTGAGGACGTCCTGTGCGGCGTCGAAGTCTGCTGCGTCGCCGCCGACCATGATGGACAGGACGGCGTCGATGGCGCCCTGTTCGCCGCCGGAAACGGGGGCGTCGAGCGGTCGGATGCCGGCAGCCTTGGCGTCTGCAGCGAGGCGTACTGCGACGTCCGGGCGGATGCTGCTCGCGTCGATCCAGAGGGCGCCCTTCTTCGCGTTGGCGAAGACGCCGGCCTCGCCGCTGACTACGCCCTCGACGTCGGGGGAGTCCGGCACCATGGTGATGACGACGTCGGCGTCCTTGACGGCGTCGGCGATGCTCGTGGCGCCCTTGCCGCCTTCGGAGACGAGTTTGTCGATCTTGTCCTGGCTGCGGTTGAAGCCGGTGACGGTGTGTCCGGCCTTGACCAGGTTGATGGCCATGGGCAGGCCCATGATTCCGAGTCCGATGACTGCAACGTTGCTCATTGTGATTCTCTTTCTGAAAGTCTGCGTTTTAGCTCAGGTGTGCTGAATTGCCTAGTGTGAGGTGGCGCGCTGGCGGATGGCCCAGCTGAAGGCCGTTTCCTGCGGTTCCTTGTATTCGAGGCCGATGTAGCCGGCGTAGCCGAGTTCGCGGCTGCGGGCGATCCATTCGCCGAGGGGAAGTTCGCCGGTTCCGGGGGCGCCGCGGCCTGGGTTGTCGGCGATCTGGATGTGGCCGAAGTCCTTGGCGTGGTTCTCGATGACGGCTGCGACGTCGTCTCCGTTGACCGCCAGGTGGTAGAAGTCGGCGAGGAGTTTGACGTTGTCGACGCCGGATTCTTCCTTGACGCGGGCGATGACCTTGAGCGCGTCTTCGGCGGTGAGGAGCGGGTACTTGGGTGCGCCGCTGACAGGCTCGAGGAGGACGGTGCCGCCGATGCGGGCGACGCCTTGTGCGGCGCTGACCAGGTTCTCGGCGCCAATGGCGTCCTGCTTTTCCGCCGATTCGCCGTCCACGCGGTTGCCGTAGAGGGCGTTGAACGCCGTGCAGCCGAGGCGCTCGCCGATGCCTGCAACGACGTCGATGTTGTCCAGGAATTCGGAAGAGCGGGCCGGCCAGGAGACCAAGCCGCGATCGCCGCCGGGCATGTTGCCGGCGTTGAAGTTCAAGCCGGTGAGCTGAACGCCAGCGTCTTTGATGGCGTTCTCGAACTCGGTTACCTGTGCGTCCGACGGCACGGAAGTCTCAAAAGGCCACCAGAATTCGACGGCGTCAAAACCGGCAGCCTTCGCGGCTGCAGGGCGCTCGAGCAGGGGCAGCTCCGTCAGGAGGATGGAGCAGTTCACTGTGTACGTCATCGTAGGTGTCCTTCCGGGGGAGGGCTTGGGATCCATCTTCCTCAGCGTTTCCGCCTTGTGGAATTTAGATTCTGCTTTATGAAAAGTTTAGAGAAGGCCGGGGTGTGAGTCAAGGGGCGTTCGGAGGGGTGGATCGAGCGAGGATCAATTTGGGTTGTCCTGAGCATAAGGAGGAGTTGCGTTTCCATCTACGTGTTGCCACGGTTCCGTCTACGTGTTGCCACGTTTGACCACTGAGATTGGTCGAGGGCACCACTTAATTCGTCGTTTTCAACACTGAGACGCCATTTTCGCCCTTAGGGTTCCTGTACCGGTTCCGAACTCGGATCCGAACCACGGAAGACTTTGGGGGATTCATGAAGAAGCGCGTATCGATTGCTCGGAAAGGCCTTGCTGCAGCCTCGGCCTTCGCGGAGGTAGCGGATCAAAATGCTCCACTGCCTGTCTGAGCTTCACGCGGCTCGACGAGCGACTCCGGGCCGGCGTCGGTACAACTGGATCAGTTGCGTCTTGTTCATCGTCATCGTGGTCGCTCTCTTTGCCGCTGGCGCGCCATTTCCCATCTTTGTTGCCTTCTTTTGCGTTGTTCTCGCCCTCGACGTTGCCCTCGCTGTCACCTGGGCCCGCCGAGATTCCTTGGCGGCCTATCGCCTAACAGTGCGCGAACCCTAAATTCCACCTTTGGGTGGATTCCCCTGCTCGCTTCAACTTGATCCGAAGAGGTAATGGATGGACAACTCGAATGGTCCAAGCGAAAAAGTGTGGACGTCACGCGTCGGAAGGGCTGGGCTCTTGACGATCATTCTGATGTTTGTAAACAACAGTTGGTGGACTGGCAGAAATTCAGTTCGGGAGGCACTTACGGTCGCCCTCGCTTTTGCCCTATCGCTTGGCTTCGTAGCCCTATCCGACGTTGCAAGCAGCTGGCTCCGGGCCCGTCAGAAAAGGTGAATTGGGTGTCCATTGATCTCGGGCGCGGAGGTCGCAGCCACTGGCGTCACCTCTCTACGTGCTCACCCTCGATTTACACTGAGATGCGCCACCGACCACACGGAGATTGCTCGATTCCACACTGAGATTCCGGTTTCCCAGCACTGAATTTCGGCTTTTTTACACTGAGACGGCTTTTTCGCCCTTAGCCTTCCCGTATCAGTTTCGATTTCAAATCGGGACCACAGATCGATTGGGGGATTCATGGAATATCGCGGCTTGATCGCTCGGGAAGACTTAGCGGCAACGCCCGCCCGTGCGACTGCGATCCCGGACCCAGGAAAGGTTCCGAGAATGATCTTTTCATCAGCTATTCGCAGCACGGCCACTGCGTGCGTGCTCGCATGTGTCGCTGGCAGCACTATTGTCGGGCTTCTTCACGAACCGAAGACCGCACCGCTTGCCTGGACCTCATTGGCTGTCGGCGCGGCTGCTCTGGTCCTTGTCCTCGCAACGAAGCGAAGTCCGAAGCGCGATGCTGGTCTGTTCGCGGTCAGTGGGATGGGTAGTGGCGTCTTCATCGCGGCGTTAACCGTTGGCCTCCCCGGCTCGCTTCCGACATGGCTTTGGACGATCGGCGCGATCTGTCTTGGAACCATGTCTCTCGTCGTCGATGCTGAGGCGTCCCAAGGCAACTCCGTCAGTCGTCTCTAGGACCGGCGATGGGAACGCTGTTCGTTCTCTCGCCGGGGCTTGCGTTGGTCATGTTCGTGGCGCGCCTGATCCGGGGCCGGGAACGGGCTCCCCCGTACGTGGAGTGAAGGACTCGCTAGCCGCGAGCCCGGATTCGTTCGGTGTGATCGGCTCAGGGTGGAGAACATGTTCGATATTCATGTCTGACCAGAAGAGCGATCGGAATTCCAAGACCGACCAGTAATTGAGAATGGGGAATCGAATGAAAATGGTTAGGAATGCAAGGAAGGCAGTGGCGGCAGGAGCACTGACGGCTCTTATGGCAATTGGGGCTGCGTCGGGAGCGCAGGCCACTAGTGCATCGGGCACGTCGTATTTCGATAACGGGCAGCCGATCACGGCAAATATGTGGATCCAGTCGGTTTCAAATGGCGGTTGTGGGAGTTTTTCCTCGTCGGCGGTGATGAACGTATCACCCAATTGGATCCGCAATACGACATCGTTCTACCAGTACGGAGTTGGGTCTATCAGTATCAAGGGTGTCAACGTATCGGGATCGGGAACCAACAATCCTGCGACACTTCAGTGGACCAATAGTAACGGTGCTCGTGGATCCTATCTGAGCGGCACAGTCTGCATGGGGTGGGGTGCCTTCTACCTAGGTGCGGATGTGGCGGCCACCGCTTACTACTACGGTAATTTGCGCACTGCTTCCGCTCGGGTATAACGAAGAGATCGGCACTGCAGTAATGACAAGAAGCCT
>NZ_JAUSSZ010000028.1 GCF_030812595.1 Arthrobacter bambusae | reverse complement strand
ACGATGGAAGCCGGCACTGAACGCATTCGCCATCACCTTCGAAGGAAGAATCAACTAAATGCCAGCACCGGATCCACCGTTAAACGGACACTCCCGATGGCGGACTTCGGTGGCGGCAAGAGTTTCACCCAGCTTTGAGCCACACGGCTATATGGCTCGATTTAGCATCGCGATTTGGCGCGTGCATCGAGCAGTTCCACCGTCAGCGACAACTTGGTTCGCGCCGTGCCCCAACGATTACACGCTTCGGGGCGTCCGATGCGCGTTTGCCGCATCGGACGCCCCTGTTGGTGCTTGGCGTCTTCAGGAATGCGTGCACGATTCCGGCGCGGGCTTGCCAGCGAAACGGTCGGCTGTCCATGCCAGGAGTCCGGGGATGAGCGGCGATGTGTCAGCCACGAGTGAGAGGTGGTCCCGGCCCGCGAATTCCCTGTAGTCGATGATCTCCCCGGCTGCACAGCGGGAAGCGACGTAGGTACTCTGCATTCCGGGTCGGATGAGCGGGTCGGCCAAGCCCTGTGCGACCATCAACGGCGCGTGGATGGTGCCGGTCGGCGTGTTCTCACGTAAGCGTTGGCCGAGCGGACCCTCTGCCGGGTCGGCAGCGAGGATGCCTTGGTCGTTATCCAGCGACAGGGCCGCAAGGATAGAGACAAATTCGTCCGCGTTCGACAGGCAGCGGCTCGCCATTTCCCGCACCATGATCCTGGCCGAAGGCAGCACGTACGAATCGAACCGCACATCGGGGTAGGTGGCGCTGTACGCGGCGATCACGAACGCAGCGAGGGCGCTGCCGCCTTTGAGGGCCGGCAAGCTTCGAACGAGTCCTATCGTGTCGCTCGCCGGTGCCATAGCCACGACACCATCCAGCTTGACCTCGGGGGCGTAGCCCGACGCGAGCTGACCTGCCCACAGTGCTGCGTGGCCGCCCTGGGAGTGCCCCCAGAGGACGGTCTCCGGGCTCAGCTGCGCGTCGATGAGTTGGTGCGCGGCCCGGACGGAGTCGAGCACGGAGCGTCCCTCGCCCTGGCCGATGATGTAAGGCTGGGGACCGGGTGTGCCCATCCCGGCGTAGTCCGTGGAAACGATCGCCCATCCGTTGGCAATCACTGCCTCGCGTGCCGGAAATGCCCCTGACCCGAGCGGGTCCTTCAAGAGGGTCGGGGCGCAGTCCTGGGCGTACCCGGTTGTGCCGTGCGCCCACGCAATCACCTTGTGGCCGCCCGGGGACGGCGCCTCGGGGACCACTACGAGCCCGCTGGCGACGGTTGAGGAGCCGACTGCGTCCGTGGTTGTGTAGAGGATTCGCCACGCCCGGGCCCCCGCAGGGACGCCCCGGCTGAAGGGTTCGCTCCGCACGAGTTGCCCTGGCTGTCCCGGCAGGGTCGCCGGGGCCGTATAGAACGGTTCCATTGTCGGGGACGCGCTCCGTAGCTGGAACCCGATTCCCGAGCAAACCAGCGCGAGGACGAGCGCGGTGACAGCCCCGAGAAGACCGGGCCTGTGCGCGCCACCGCGACGGCGCCTGCCGTCTTCCGTGCGGGGCTTCTGCCGCTTGCGGAAGACATGGACGAGTTGGGAAACGCCGAAGCGCATCGTGCGCACCCCGAACAGCGCGGCGATGACCAGGAGAGTGACATCGGGCCACCACCACACGAGCCCCGCGAACACGAGATCGGAGACACCCAACAACGCAGATGCGGCCCGCGAATCGGAACCACGCCTCAGGGACTGGGCGATCCGAACCACCCCGAACAGTGCGAGGGAGACTCCGACGACCACAATAAGCGCATCCATCGCCAGTCCCCTCCACAGCACGACCACGAGCCCCGCGCAAATCCAGAACCCTCCCAGCATGGACTGGAGCCGTCGGGACCACGGCGTACCGGGGGACCTCGCTGCGCGTACTTCGAGAAGATCGCCCGCACCGGAGAGGATGAAACTCAGCCCGGCGTAAACGGTCAGGGTTTGCAGCGAGCTTGAGGGCCGGGACACCAGAAGGAGACCTATCACTATCGCAGCGGCACCGACGAGCCCTTGAACCCATGCAGGCCACATCACTGCTATTGACGGAAGAGCCCTGGCTCTGTCGCGGCCCTGCGTCAACGTCGACCCACGGGATGAACTATCCATAATGTCCCCCTCTGTCTGGACTGGTCCCCTCTTGATGAGAGAACCGGCGCCCACTATTCCGCTGCGTCGCCACCGCCGCCGTGTCGACTGAACTGCCAGGCCTGCGCTGCCAAGGACGCGTCGTTCCAAGGAGGCAGGGCAGCATCCAACCCGCTCGCCCCGCCTGCGAAGCTCTAAGCGGGTGAACGGAGTCACCACCGTGCCCGGCGCCGCTTCCGTAACCAGGTGCGGGCACCCCGTCAGTCGCTAGACGTTCAATCTGTCTCAGCGTAGGCCTTGACGAAGAAGACGCAGCGATATCGTCATGTCTCGGCGTGGCCGATCATGAAGCTCGCATTGACGGCCTGGATCCGGGTGGGGTTGAGTCCTTGGAGGGAGGAGACGTGTGTTGTCAGGATGAAGAACGTGAAGTGCCGATCCCAGTGGTTCACCCACCAGCCGGACAGTCCACCGTCGGGTTCGGCCACCGTGAAGGCCTGCCAGAGGGCCTAGAACCGGCCGCGCGCCCAGTAGGACAACACCCCATCCTGACGCCAAGTGCTGTGAATTGCAGCGATAATTGGCGGCGTTGTCGCAGCGATCCACGTCGCCCGGTCCGCCTAAGTTGCCCAACTAGCGTTCGGAACTGCCCCCGGTTTTGTTGACTCCTTGATCTAGCGAGCTTGTGCTCGTGGAAGGATGTTGACCATGCCCACGCCGTATAGGCCGGAGTTCCGCCAGGATGTTATTGATGTGGCCCGCAAGGGCGAGGCGCCGCTGGCGCAGATCGCGGAAGACTTCGGGCTCTCGGGTGAGACATCTCGGATATACGCGTGTGAGTACGTCGGGCCAAGACGCAAAGTTGCAACTCGATGCACTTGTCGACGCCGGGGGTGCAGAAACGCGACGTGTTCGCCGACGTCACCTCCGGAAGCAAGACCGCCATTGAGCGGCCCGGGATGAAGAAGCTCCTGGCCTACGTGGAGCTTGGGGACACGATCGTCGTGTGGCGAGTGGACCGGCTCGGTCGGTCCTTGATCGATGTCTTGAACACGGTGAACTTGCTGCGGGAACGAGGCGTGTACCTGAGATCCATTTCGGACGGGATTGACCCCACAACAACGTCCGGCCGGCCACTCCGATCCTGTCGTGATCGCTGACAAGCTTCGGATCGTGACCGGTGCCCGGGCCAAGGGCCGCACCGCCGAGGAGGCCGCCCGTCTTGTCGGGTGGAGCCGGGCAACGCTTTACCGTCACCAACAGGCCCTCGCCACCCGCGAGACCTACATAACAGAGTGGCGGTCCCGCGACGAGAGGAAGATGCAAAGCACTTCTCACTCGCCAGCAGATCTCCCGCCCCGATGGAGCCCCCTGTCGGATTCGAACCGACGACCCCCGCTTTACAAGAGCGGTGCTCTGGCCAACTGAGCTAAGGAGGCGCGCCCCGGCGGACCGGGACTATGGTTGCCCGGCGGACCGGGGCTGGTGCCCCGGCAAACCGAAGCTGGTGCGCGCGAGCGCTAGATAAGGGTAGCCCAAGACCTCCCGCCCACGGAAATTCCAGCGGACGAGAGGCCGAAGGCCTTGAACTACTTCTTCGCGGCGATAGCTGCATTCAGGAGGGTCATGAAGTCCGCCTTGTTATCCCACTGTTGACCGTCGATGAAGACCGTTGGCGTGCCCGAGATGCCGATGACCTTGGCCTCTTGGGTGACCACCTTGACGAACGGTCGGTACGTCTTGTTGTCGATGCACGAGTCAATGTTGGCCGATCCCGCCTGGGTGGCCAGCTTCTTGAGGTCGTTGTCCGAAATGCCTGCACTGCCCTCTGCAGGCTGCTGTGCGTACAACAGGTCCACGAGTGCCGAGTACTTGTCCGGTGACGTGTTCGCCACGCAAGCCGCGGCGTTGGCGGCGCGGGAGGAGTAGTTAGTGGAGGAGCTGGCGTCGAGGAAGCCGAACGGACGGTACTCCAGGGTGATCTTGCCGTCGTTTCGCAACTGGGTCAGCTGCTGGCTGTACGTTGTCTCGAAGTTCTTGCAGATGGGGCAAATGAAGTCGATATAGGCCACAACCTTGACCGGCTTTCCGGCTTCAGCCTGTGCGCCCGGAGCGGTCACCGTGGCGGGCGTGGTGGCCGGAGCCGACGGCAGGGACGCCATGCTGACAGTGCCAGCAGGCACCTTAACCACGTCGGTGCCCTTGAGCAGCGTCACGCCGCCGTGCGCGTTGGCGTTCGCCGGCGTCGGGCCCTGATCGGCAATCGGGGCGTTGTTCGCGATGTTCTGAGTGACCACGAGGGCGATAACCGCGAGGATCGCCACGACGGCAACCACAATGCCCCAGCCAATGAGCAACTTATTGCGCTTGTCTTTCTTCAGCTGAGCTTCGCGGATCTCGCGGGCCTTCTCGCGGGCCTGGGCGGTGCGCTCTGCCTTGGACAGGCGTGGTTCGTGTGCGGGGCTCATCAGTTCCTCGTGGTTTATCGACGGCTTTTGGTTCTAGCAAGGGCAACGGTGCCAGTTTACGGGAGAAGACCGGCAGCTTTGCTGGGGTCTTCGACTCCAGTCTGACGAACGAGCAAGTGCCCTCGATGATTCCCGCCGGTAGGGTGGGAGATGAGTCATAAGCAACCCTAGGGGGCAGCAATGCAACAAACGGTAAGTGAAAAGATCGACAGTGCGCCCGACGGAAATCAAGCTCCAGAACCCCGGAAACACGATTTCATAGTGGTTTCCAACCGCCTTCCGGTGGACCGCTATGCCAGTGATGACGGGGAAAGCAGCGAGGAAGGCTGGCGCCGTTCTCCCGGGGGGCTGGTTACTGCCCTCGCCCCGATGATGACCAAGACGGACGGCGCGTGGGTGGGCTGGCACGGCGCCCCGGACGAGGCGTTGGAGCCCTTCAGCCACGACGGCATGGACCTGATTCCGGTGGCACTCAGCACGCACGATGTTGAGCTCTATTACGAGGGGTTCTCCAACGCGACCCTCTGGCCGCTCTACCACGACGTCATTGCCCCTCCGGAGTTCCATCGCGCATGGTGGGACAGCTACCGCCGCGTCAACCAGCGGTTCGCAGACGCGGTCATCCAGCACGCGGACCACGGAGCCACCGTCTGGGTGCAGGACTACCAACTCCAGCTCGTGCCGAGCATGCTCCGACAGGCGCGCCCGGACCTGCGGATCGGCTTCTTCAACCACATCCCGTTCCCGCCGCCGGAAATCTTCGCCCAATTGCCGTGGCGCCAGGCCATCATCGAAGGCCTGCTCGGCGCTGACCTAGTGGGTTTCCAACGCCCCAGCGACGCGGCGAACTTCATGCGCTCGGCACGACGTTTCATTGGAGCGAGTGTCAAGCAGCAACAGGTCCACGTAAAGGGGCCGGACGGCCGGATCACCCATATTGCACGCGCGCAGGCCTTTCCAATCTCCATCGCCGTGGACCAGATCAGTGAGCTCGCCGAGCGCCCCGACATCGTCGAACGTGCCAAACAGATCCGCCACGACCTCGGAAACCCCAAAACGGTCCTCTTGGGCGTCGACCGCCTGGACTACACCAAGGGCATCCCCCACCGTTTGAAGGCTTTCGAGGAGCTCCTCAAGGAAGGTCGGCTCAAGGTGGAGGACGCCACACTGATCCAGGTGGCGAGCCCCAGTCGCGAGCGTGTGCGGCAGTACAGGCTTCTGCGTGAGGAAATTGAAGGCACCGTTGGCCATATCAACGGCACCTACGACACCATGCAGAATACCGCCGTTCGCTACCTCCACCACAGCTACCCGGTCGAGGAAATGGTGGCTTTGTACCTCGCGGCCGACGTCATGCTGGTGACGGCTTTGCGCGACGGCATGAATCTCGTGGCCAAGGAATATGTCACCGCCCGGATCAACAACACGGGCGCGTTGGTCTTGAGCGAATTCACTGGAGCGGCAGATCAGCTCAAGCAGGCACTGCTCATCAATCCGCACGACATCGACGGACTCAAGGGCACGATCATGAGGGCTTTGCACCTGTCACCCAACGAGTCCCGCCGCCGGATGAGGGCGATGCGCAAGCAAATCCTCGACCACGATGTCGATCATTGGTCAGCCGAATTCCTCTCGGCCCTGGCGGAAACTGTGGTGCGCGATGACTCCTGAAGCAGCAGGCACTCCCCGGCTGGGCCTGCCACCCGAACTGCTCGACGCCGTCCGCCGGATCGCTGGAACGGATCACCTCTTGGTGGCGATGGACTTTGACGGCACCATCTCCCCGATCGTGGACCACGCCGACGCCGCGCGCCCGCTCCAACGATCAGCCGCCGCTTTCGCCGAACTCGCCAAACTTCCGAGGACGACGACGGCGCTCATCTCCGGCAGGGCACTGGCCAGCCTGCGGGCGGTCGCCTCGCCCCCTGAGGCCACGCTGCTGATTGGCAGCCACGGCGCCGAGGCGTGGCTGGGCCCCGGTTCGTCGGAACTCCGGCTCGACGACGCCCAAAGGGAGCTCCTCGCCGAAGTACGAGAGGTCTTGGCCGGAATCTCGGAGGAAGCCTCGGGGACAGAACTCGAAGACAAGCCCGCCGGCGTCGTCCTCCACACCAGGCGCGCCGCCGAGGACGTGGCGGAGGACGCCGTCGCCGCTGCCCGGACGGTGCTTGAAAGCTGGCCGGGCGTCTTCCTCAAGAACGGGAAGCGGGTCCTTGAGACCTCTGTAGTGCATTCCTCCAAAGGCGAGGCTGTCGAATTCCTGCGCCGGGCCGCTTCCGCTACCGGGATCCTTTTTGCCGGCGACGATGTGACCGACGAGGACGCGATCGCCAGGCTCGGCGCCGGCGACGTCGGCGTGAAGGTCGGACTGGATTTCACCCAGGCCGAGTTCCGCGTGGAGTCCCCCCTCCACGTCGCCGAACTCCTGGAGGCGCTCCTTCGTGAACGGCGCCGAGAAGTCCAGGGAGACGCGTCTCACGTGTGACATTTGTAACATTTAGGCGAATAACCCGAGCTACTGCCATACTCTTGGTTGTGATGTGGCGCACATATACCGTGCGGCGTCACTCAGTCTCCCTTGCCCGGGCCCAGCCCGTGGCAGGGAGTCGAACTGAATAAACATGAACCATTCACAACGGATCGTCCGGCACGTACCTGCCGGTGAAGGGATTGATAACTGTGGCAACAGTTACTTTTGATAACGCTACGCGTCTGTACCCGGGCACAGATAAGCCCGCCGTCGATAAGCTCAACATCGACATCGCCGATGGCGAATTCCTGGTCCTCGTTGGACCCTCCGGTTGCGGTAAGTCCACCTCCCTGCGGATGCTCGCAGGCCTTGAGGACGTGAACTCCGGCCGCATCCTGATCGGTGACCGCGACGTCACGGACGTCCCGCCGAAGGACCGCGACATCGCAATGGTCTTCCAGAACTACGCCCTCTACCCGCACATGACTGTTGCCGACAACATGGGCTTCGCACTCAAGATCGCCGGCGTTTCCAAGGAAGAGCGCGCCGAGCGCGTCCGCGAAGCAGCCAAGCTCCTTGACCTCGAGCAGTACCTGGACCGCAAGCCGAAGGCACTTTCCGGTGGCCAGCGTCAGCGCGTTGCCATGGGCCGCGCCATCGTCCGTAACCCGCAGGTCTTCCTCATGGATGAGCCTCTTTCCAACTTGGACGCCAAGCTCCGTGTCCAGACCCGTACGCAGATCGCATCCCTGACCCGCCGCCTCGGCGTCACCACTGTCTACGTGACCCACGACCAGGTCGAGGCCATGACCATGGGTGACCGCGTTGCCGTCCTCAAGGACGGCCTGCTGCAGCAGGTAGACACCCCGCGCAACCTGTACGACCGGCCGAAGAACGTCTTCGTGGCAGGCTTCATCGGCTCCCCCGCCATGAACCTGCTGGAACTGCCCGTCGTCGACGGCGGCGTCCAGTTCGGTGGCACCGTTTACCCGGTACCGCACGATGTCCTCGAAGAGGCGCACGGCAAGACCGTCACGCTCGGTTCCCGTCCGGAAGACCTGGAGACTGTTGGCAACGGCGAAGGCCTCGAAGTCGAGGTTGACGTGGTTGAAGAGCTCGGCGCCGACGCCTACGTCTACGGCCACACCACGCTTGATGGCAAGAGCCACGACATCGTGGCCCGCGTCGACGGCCGCCGCCCCCCGATGAAGGGCGAGTCCATCTTCGTTCGTCCGCAGTCGGGCCACGTGCACTTGTTCGACACCAAGTCGGGCCTGCGTCTGGGCGACTGAAATCCTCACCGCATTAGCGACGGCGGCCCTTCCGAGTGGACGGGCCGCCGTCGTCGTTAAAGACAGCCTCCATACGGAAGAATTGACCCCATGACCGAGCAAAGCGGTGCCAAGTGGCATGACGAACCCACCGACTACGCGCAGATCGGCAAACTCCCGCGCACAGAGGCCGCCAGCGCCAATGACACTGCACCGCCGGCGGGTGTCATCGGATCCCTCAACATCACTGCGGCGGCGGCGGATCCCGAGCTCCTGGACCTGCCATGGCACATCGCGCTCGAAGACTGGCCTGCCGCGAACCTGGCCGCCCTTCCCCGCGGCATTTCCCGGCACATTGTGCGTTTCGCGCACTTGGCCGGTTCCGTCATCGCCATCAAGGAAACGTCCGAGCACATTGCCCGGCACGAGTACCACATGCTCCGCAAACTGGCCCGGATGGATGTGCCTTGCGTCGAGCCGGTTGCAGTCATCACCGGCCGTACCACAGTTGACGGCAAACCGCTGAACCCCGTGCTGGTCACGCGGCACCTCAAGTTCTCCATGCCGTACCGGGCGCTCTTCTCCCAGATGCTGCGCCGGGACACCCTGACAAGGCTCATTGACGCCCAGGCACTGCTGCTGGTGCGCCTGCACTTGATCGGTTTCTATTGGGGCGATGTTTCCTTGTCCAACACCTTGTTCCGTCGCGACGCGGGCGCGTTCGCCGCGTACCTGGTGGACGCTGAGACCGGCGAGCTGTACCCGGATCTATCGGTGGGCCAGCGCGAGTACGATCTGGAGATCGCCCGCGTCAACATCGCCGGGGAGCTCATGGACCTGCTCGAAGGCGGCCTGATCGAGGAGAAGGTGGACCCGGTCGCGACGTCGGAACTCATCATGGACTCGTACCGCAGGCTATGGGCCGAACTTACCGAAAAGGAATCGTTCGAACTCGGCGAACGCTGGCGTGTGGGCGCACGCATCCGCCGCCTCAACGAACTCGGCTTCGACGTCGAGGAATACGCGATCAAGACCACCGCGGACGGCTCCACCATCCAGCTTCAGCCAAAGGTCGTCGACGCCGGCCACCACCAGCGGCGCCTGCTCCGCCTCACGGGCCTGGATGCCCAGGAGAACCAGGCCCGCCGGCTGCTCAATGACATGGATTCATTCCGGGCGGACAACAACCCGGACATGGACGAAGAAATCAGTGCCCACACCTGGGTCAGCCAAATCTTCGAGCCCATCGTCCGCTCCATCCCGCGCGACCTCGCAGGCAAGCTTGAACCGGCCGAAGTGGTCCACGAAGTCCTCGAACACCGCTGGTACATGAGCCAGAAGCAGGACAGCCACATCCCCTTGGCGGAAGCGGTCCAGTCGTACTTGGACACCATTCTCCGCCACCGGCGCGACGAGGCTGCCATCATGCTCAATCCGGACACGGCGATGCTCAAGATCCTGCAAGCTGAAACCGAGGAATCCCGGTACGAACAGGACGAATACCCGGATTCCGACGACTAGCGGGGGCCTGCGTGCCTGCGTCTCCGCGAGATCCCGGCGGTCAGCTGTGGGACGCCGACATCTAGATGGCCTTCCCGGGGTTGAAGATACCGCTAGGGTCGAAGAGCTCTTTGACGCGGTGCTGCAGTTCGCGGACGGGCCCGGGCTGCTCCAGGCCGAGCCAGCGCAGCTTGTACTGCCCCACGCCATGCTCACCGGTGATGGTTCCACCCATCTCCAGCGCGGCATCAATGGAGTCGTCCAGGGCCTTGTTGAGGCGGGACATGGCATCCGCGTCAACGTGCATGTCCACCCGGTCCACCCAGAAGGTCGGGTGCAGGTTGCCGTCGCCGGCATGGGCCACCACCTTGAGCTGGACATCATGGGTGACGGCCATATCTTCGAGCGCGGCCACATAGTCCACAAGCCGCGATCTCGGAACGGCGACGTCCTCGCCTACGCGGTATTCGGTGTCCGCTTCGTCGCCGCGACTCGAGCGCCGCATGTCGATGAGGCGCTCGGCTTCCGCATTCGATTCCGCAGTCACCGAAGCGCCGCCGGCCGCGAGCACTTCCCGCACCAGCGATGCCTCCGCGGCAGCCCCGAAACCGTCCGTCTGGATCAGCAGCAGCGCCTGTCCACGTTCTCCGAGGTCCGAGCCGTACAGTTCGTCGAGCTGGGCCAGCGTCCCGGCGTCGAGCATTTCCATGATGGCGGGCTGGACGCGGGCCTTTCCGACCGCCAGGACGCCCGCGGCGGCACCGCGGAAGTCCGGATAGAAGGCTGCCACGGTGTGGACCTCGCGGGGCAGGTAGCGCAGGCGCACCGTCACGCCCACCACGACCCCCAGGGTTCCCTCGGAGCCCACGAACAGTGAAGTGAGATCGTAACCGGCCACGCCTTTGAAGGTCTGGTGCCCTGTATGGATGAGCGAGCCGTCGGCCAGGACGACGTCGAGCGCCAGGACTGAGTCCCTGGTCACGCCGTATTTGGCACAGCGCAAGCCACCGGCGTTCGTGGCCACATTGCCGCCGATCGTGGACATTTTGTAGCTCGCGGGGTCCGGCGCGTACATCAGGCCGAATTCGGCCGCCGCGGCATTCAGGTCTGCGTTGACCACGCCGGGTTCGACGACGGCGGTCTCGTCGTCCGCGTTGAGCTGCAGGATACGGTTCATGCGTTCCAGGCTCAGGACTATGCACCCCCGGCTGGCATGGGCGCCGCCGGAAACGCCGGTGCCGGCGCCGCGGGCAACAATCGGCACTCCGTGCTTGGCGCAACTGCGCACCACGTGCTGGACGTCCTCAACGGATTCGACGAACACCACAGCAAGGGGAAGTTGCAAGTCCAGGACTGGTCCTTGGTCTGCCGCATGGGCGGTGCGTGTCGGTTCGTCAACGGCGACTTGTCCCGGGGTGAGTGCGGCCGCCAGGTCGTCGATGAACCCTCCGGGGCCTTTGGTTTCCTGGGACGGCCCGGAGGGCGGCTGGATCCGGCGGGCCATGACGATCTCCAACTTGGATTTGTCCTGCGGATAGGGGCGGTTGCCACCTGTGTATTCAAATCCATGGCGTTCGTAGAAGGCCTTGGCCCGGGCGTTGTCCTCATGGACGCCCAGTTCGATCAGACCGGCTCCAAGCTCGGACCCTGCCAATTCGCAAGCTTCATCAAGCAATTGGTCAGCAAGGCCCAGGCCCCGGTGTTCGGGTGCGACGTAGACGCTGATCAGCATGGCTTGCAGCACCTCGGACGGGTCCTGCGGCTGCTTGATGACAACGCGCATGAGTCCACTGATTCGGCTGCCGTCTGTGCCGTCATCCGCCACGAGCGTGATACTGGAATCGCCCGACATCGTGGCTGCCCGTTCTTGCCATTGCGTTTCAGTTTGGCGCCGAGCGGCAGCGAGGCTCTCCACGTAGGCCATCGGGGTGTCCGACAGCATTTCCAAGCGGACATCGCGAAGCAACCGCCAGTCGCTCGCTTGGAGGCGCCGGATCCTAGTCACGACCGCCGCCCATGAATCGGACATAGCGCTCAAGGACCCCAGGCCAGTCGGCCGCGTAGTTTGCACGGGTTTGCGAGGGGTGTTCCGCACCTTCCCAGCCGTCGTGCACCAAGCGAACCTCCGTACCCCCGTCGACCGCCCGGAAGGCAACGCGAAGCTCGGTGGACCAAATAGCAGTACTGCCCGGATACCAGCTCGCATGGAAAGACAAAGGCGGCTGCCAGTCGTCGATCGTCCCCCATATCGTGGTACGGCCATCATCCGCCGTCTCCAGGATCAAATTCTCCTCGAACTCGACGTGCGAGCCTGCCCCGTAGACGCTGTGCTCCTCCATCGGCCACCAGAGATGCGGGTGATCCGTAAAGCCCATGAAGGCATGTGCCACCGGAGAAGGCACGACGACGGTGCACACTACGGGGTCCAGCTCACCGGATTGCTCCCGCTGCGGTTCGGAGTCCGGTGCGAGGTGACTAAAGAGGCTCTCCATGTGCACCAACTTTACCGGCCAGCGAAGCCCCGGCTCCGCCCCCAGGCCGCTCCCACTCAAACGCCGGCTCACATATGCGCGGTCCAGACGGGACGCGGGCTCACATATAGCCGCTCCCGGCGGGACGCCGGCTCACATACGGGCGGTCCAGACGGGACGCCGGCTCACATATGCGCGGTCCCGGCGGGACGCCCGCTCACGTATGCGCGGTCCCGGCCGGGCGCGGGCTCATGTGGGGGGTTGTGGGTTAAATGGTTCAGGCCCCGGCACGTGGGTGCCCGGGGCCTGAACGGTGAATGGTTGTCCGGCGGTGTCCTACTCTCCCACACCCTCCCGGGT
>NZ_JAUSSZ010000027.1 GCF_030812595.1 Arthrobacter bambusae | reverse complement strand
CCCGAACCAATTCACGCCGAACCTCAGGCCGACCAAAACGTCCCACAACACCACCAACCACTCAGGCGTTGCAACGACCCCCTGAACCCGCCAGGTATGTGCCGGCAAAAGTTGCAGCACACACGAAACGCCAAGCTGGTATCGGTGCTAATCGTGGCCATGCTTTGCCTGACTGCCTGCAGTGCCGGTCCCTCCGCGCCGGCCAACGATGTGTCTGCCATACAACATGACTTGAAGAAGCTCCAGGGAATCAACGGTCTCACGAGGATGCCCGAAGGGGAGGGCCAAGAGCGTGGAGATCTGTACACGACGGCGTTGTACTCCGAGGACTTCGGTTCCCACCTGCTGGCGGCGGACAACGCCAATCGGGCCGTCCGCAACGCACTGGGTGATCAGTCCACAGTCGACCTGCCGACGCTCTGGTCGGCGCTCAAGCTGATTAGGGCAGCCGGCGCAGCTTTGCCTGCCGAATTGGAAAAGAGATTGACCAGTACCGCGATGCCCGCAAGGCAGCAGGATGTAGGCGCGGAGATCGCCGCCCTTTGGTTTTGGATCGACATCGGTAGGATGCAAAGCTGGTCCGTGATCGCAGGAAAGTCCTTTGTGGAAGAAGCGATCATACGGCTTGGCGCAATTGACCTCAACTCGATCATGAACAAGCCCTATCTACTATGGCGACTCTTCGATTCCTATTCGGCTCTGCAAAGGGAGAGGCCCCTCGAATTGGAACGAGCGTTGAAGAACGTGGATTCCAACAAGCTCCCTGGCGACTATGAGTCAACTCTTGACTTTCAAGCCGCCCTTGAAGCGAGAGCAACTCTTGGAAATGATCTGGTCGTTCCTAACGGTGCTAGAGACCATATCGTCAGGCTTCTGGATTCGAGCCAGGTGCACGATGACGCACTAATCGCTTCAATGCTGCGTTCCTTGGAATTGCTGAATGCACATACAGAGGCGAAGCGACTTGTCAAAGATCATATTGCACCCAGGGTCGACCAGAAGACGGGACTTATCCGTTCAGCGTCTCTTGCCAAAGGCTCGGTCCACGGGACGTATCTTGCCGCGAGACTCCTCGACACGAGATTTTCAGAGCTCGCAAACGAACAGACCCGGGACGAATTGGAACGGGTCCTGAGGGAGCCCGAAGCCAATCTCCTCACTCAGCTCAAGGCGCTTGTGTCTCTCAAGCGCTCTGGGTCTCCATCCTGGGGGAACTACGGTTCGCTCATCGAGCACGGTAGGGCGGCGGTTCCGCCCAGCGTGACTTTCGCCAATCTCAGCGGGTACATCGAACTGGTGGATGTTCTGGTGCAGCTTGAGCCAAATGCCCGGTTGGGGCGACTGGAGGCGTTCGATGCAGACCCCGGAGTTGAAGATCTACTCTCCGGGGCACTGATGGCGCTCTCCAACTCCATGTACTTCTCAAACAGCGAAGAAGTGAGATCAATGTTTCCGGCCGTGCAGTCCGCGCTCCCGCAGCTCATCAGTTCACCGAAAGGAAACGGCCCGAACTATTTTCGGGCGCTGACGGCCATGACGAACGCAAGCCGCTCCGGACTCGGATCAAACGACTTCGACAAGGCGGCCGAGGGACTCCTGACACTGAGAGGCTGCAAGGAATTCCCGTCCTTGTATCGGATGGAAGCACGCAAGGAGTCCCCGTGTAGCCTCTCGGTTTCAGCCGCAATGATCGCGGTCCCCGGCGCATACGACCTTGGGGTGAACAAGTGACCTCGGTACTGCGCCTTGAGAACATCACCAAGTCTTTTTCAGACGAGCGCGGGAACCGACAATTGGTCCTTCCTGGAGTCAGCCTGAATGTCGAAGCGGGTGAGATCGTCTGGCTGCGTGGTGAATCGGGCTCGGGGAAGTCAACCATCCTCAACATCTCGGGACTCCTCTCAACACCCGATACGGGCAGAGTGTGGATTGACGGTGACGACAGAACCAATGCATCGCCCCGGACGGCGAGTCTGGTCCGCTCGATCGAGATTGGAATGGTGTTTCAGAACAGCAATCTGCTGCCCGAACTTACAGCATTGGAAAATGTCCTCCTGGCCAGCCGCGAGTCCACGACGCGCGCGGCCATGACAAAGCAGCTGGAACGCTTCGGCTTGGCCGCGGTCGCAGACCGGCAAGCGAAGAGACTTTCCGGAGGGCAGCAGCAACGGGTCGCGTTTTGCCGCGCGCTGATCAACAGGCCTTCACTACTCCTGGCGGACGAACCAAGTTCGGGTCTTGACCGGGCAAATACCGAAGCCATCCTCGACGCCATGCGGACGGGCGCCAACAGTGGGTGCGGTGTCCTGGTCGCTTCCCATGACGAAGTTTTCCAGCAGGTGGCCCACCGTCAGCTTCCCATGAAGGAGTTGCTCCTTGAACAGAAATAGGGTCTTTGCTGCCAGGTCGGTGCGGCTTTCCCTCTCGAAACTAAGGCCGCTCGCGGTCCTAATGAGTCTTGGCATTGCTGTATTTGTTTTCGCCGACAGCATCGTAGGGGCCGGAATAAGCTCATACTCAAACAAGATCAGCACCAATTCAGCCCTGAATTACGTTGAGGTAACTTCAGTAGGTCCGGACTCAGCTCGTGAGATCACTGACGAATCATTATCCCGGTTCAGCCAAATCGATCACGTAGTGCGATCCTCCGGTTGGGCACAAATAGACCTCGCGATAGAGGACCCTGCAAACTGGCCATCACCGAACAATCCCGGTGCATTCATGGGTACGCCTTTCATCAGCGGGATCACTCCGAAAGTACTGCTGGGAGACGTGTCCGGGGACGGTCCTGGGGAAGGCCAGATCCTCCTTCCCGACAAGGGGCAGGGCCAGAAATATGATCAGCTGCTTGGCAAGGAATTGAGCTTCGTATACACAAAGGAAATCGGCCCCGGCAACGGGGCACCCGTTTCCATGTCTCTGCGCGTGGCAGGCATCTATGACAACTCGTCGCCTGGTATCGACGGCGCACAAGCTGCTTACGTATCCAGTGAGGTACTCCAATCCACACTCGCCAATGCCCGGGCGAATACGAAAGCGCTGACCTACCCCCGCGCATTTGTTCGCGTTGACTCAGCAGACGAAGTGGTCAATGTACAAAACCAGGTCCGGGCCCTCGGATACTCCGTGAACAGCGTCGCAGGCCAAATCCGGTCGCTATCAGGTCTGTTTGCTCTTCTTGCCCTGGTCAGCTGGGTGATCGGCGGCTTCCTCGTTATCTTCTGCCTCGGTGTTGGAGTGTCGGTTGGTGGCAGCTGGATTAAGCAAAGAGCCCGCGAAGTGGGCCTCCTCAAGGCCATTGGCTGGTCGGGGGCTTCGATTGCAGGTGTTTACATGGCCGAGCTGGCAGCAGTGGGTCTCATCATTGGCGCGGTGGGAGCGCTCCTTGGAACAGTTTGCTCCATCGTCGGAACGGCGGTCTTCAGCGGACTGCAGCTCGACCTCCTGCCGGTGGCTGCGTGGGCAATGCCCAATTGGCTGCTCGTGCTCGGCGCGCTCTTCTGTGTTCCTTTGTTCTTGTGCCTTGGAGCGGTTGGCCACGTCGCAAGACTCGTTCGACTTGACGCGGATTCCTCGCTGAGGGACCTGTAGTTCCGCGTCGTTCAGACGCATCAGCCCTTTGATCGGTCCGCGCACAATGGCTTGAAAGGAACTGTTTCGGGTTTTCTTCACCAAGGGGCACGGAACGATTTATGCTCTGGTTGGGTCGGAGGGCGCGACCTGTGTCCGCCCACTAGGAGGATGAGCCATGGCTTCGGATGGTGATGCTTTGGCACGGTGGTCTGAAGGGCGGACCGGGAGAGCGCTTCTTGCCAGCATTGCTGGCCTCGAGCCCCACCGATTTAGGTTTGCATTGCTGGATGGCACCTCGACCAACACGCTCTTATGGCAAGTCCCGGAAGCGGCGCATCGGTGGATGGAGGGCGCCGGCTCAGTAAGCGATGCGACCATTTTCGCTACTGCCTCCGAGTTCGTTAACAGCTACGCGCACGGCTTGGAGAGCGAGTGGCGCGGTTTTGACGACATACTCGCAGATGCTCAGAACTCACTGACCGAGATTGCGTTGGACATCTCCAGGCGGACTGGCCTTAGGTGGTGGACGGAATCCATCTCAGTTCAGCATCAGTTTGCATATCTCAGGCGCGGTCGCTCGGGTGCGCACACAACAGAGAATGCCTTGGTAAAGGCGGAAGGGCCTGTACTCGATGGTTCGACCTGGTGGGTTTCACCTGCTGGCGTATTGGTTAGTAGCCGCGGCCCGGTACTTGGCTTTCCTTGCGTTATCGCCGCTGCGCCGGATGATCACTGGATGAAGGACAAACGGGACTCATTGTGGGCTGTCGAGGTCTCAGGTAGGGCAACTGTCTTCGAGATTCATGGAAAAGAAGACTGGGCTCAGCTCGTGGCAGCGTACCCTCGGAATGGCCAAGGTTTCTTGACCTTTGACTGGGGACCACCACCAAGTCAAGGAACGAATCTGCTGCTTCCTGACAGGCGCCGAGCTGCTCTCGATTGGGACGCAGTGCATGTGTCCTTTGCGGGGTACCTCGCGGCCTCATATGAACCAATTCCAGTCGATGAATCGCATTACACCGTCTTGGCAGGATGGCACCCTGACGCCACCTATTGGTTGACGGGGCAGGCTCGCGCTGTCAATCAAGTCCATGGGTAGCTTTCTGGTCGGGAGGCCCCACCGACCAAACCCTCAACCCTCAACCAGCCGCCGCTGTAAGCTCACAATTCCCAACCCGAGCCCAACCGCAGCCGTCACACCCAACACCGCCAGGTCCCGTCCCAGGTTGTCCGTCGACTGGTAGAAGATGGCGGATTCCAGCGCATCCACCCCGTAAAACGTCGGTGTGAAATGCGCGATTGCCTGGATCCAATCAGGCAGGAACGCCGCGACACTGATGCCGCCGCTGAGGAAGAACAGATAGATCGACAGGTTGATCCCAGCCCCGGCCACAGCCGAGAAGCGTCGCAAGGCACCTCCCAAAGCTGTCCCGAGTCCGGCGGCCGCCAGCGCGATCAGCCCGATCGCGGCCAGCGCAGGCAGCCAATACCAGCCGACGGGCCTCAGCACCCCGAAGGCGAACGACAACACCAGCACCACCGCCGCCACCAGCATCGTTGTCACCCAGCACGCCAGGATCTTCCCGGCGATCAGCGTCCCGCGGCCGATCGGCGAGAGCAGCAGCGCCTTGATGGTCAGCTCCTCGAACTCCCGCGCGGCGGCCAAACCGCCGTTGACGATGCCCATGATCGTGAGCAGGAGCACCAAGATGGGCACGAGCTGGAACTGGACCAGATCGACGTCGTGCGGCCTCAGGTCGGACTCGGCGACGCCCACCATGATCGGAGTGTCCGGCTGGCTCGAGTAAAACCGGGTAATCGCGGCCGGCACCGAGCGGCGCAGGTCGTTCGTGAAGTCCAGGTTCAGGTTGTTGATCTGGACGCTCACGGGGTCGGGCCGCTGTGCCCGGTAGTCGTCGTCGAACGTCGCGGGGATCGTGATGACCGCCGCAACCTGGAGGGTATCCAGCAGATGCGCGGCCTGAACCGGGTCGGCACGCTGGATGCGGAACGCGTCCGAGTCCTCAAGGATCGAGACGAGCCGCTGCGCCTGCGGCCCGTTGTCCTCGACCACCAGCGCCACCGGGTTGCGGCCCACGGCTCCGGCCACAACGAAGATGATCAGCAGGAATGCGACCGGCGGCAGTAAGCTCGCCAGAATCGCCGACGGCGTGCGGAACCATGTCAGGATATCTTTCGCCGCAATCGCGAGCACTGCCCGCGCGGCCATCAGTGTGCGCCCATCAATGCCAGCCCATCAGTGCCTCGCCCCTCGCCGCCCGAACACGAACGCCGCAGACCCTACAGCCGCCAAAGCGAAGCCTGCCAGCACAATCGCATCGACGGACAGCCCTTGGGGAGCGGTCTGGTAACCGTGGAACGCGTGCTGGAAAGCGGCGATCGCATAGGTGAGTGGCGAGACGGCAGCGATCGCGCCAGGGAGGGCGCCCAGCCAGTTGGCGGGCCCGAAAGGCCCGCTCAAGAAGAAGAGGGGAAGGACCATTGCGATGGACAGGGGGATCGCTTGCTGCCGCCGGCGGACAAGCGTCCCGGCAAGCACGCCGAGGGCGAGGAATGCCGCCAGAATCAGGAGCCCGAAACCCAGGACTTCCAAGGGATGCAGCGGACGAACGCCAAGAAAGAAGACGACGACGGTGAATAGCAGCAACGCGGACGCGGCCGCGAGGGCGGCGGCCCCCAGTACTTTGCCCACGCCGATGGTCAGCCGGCTCACGGGCGCCAAAGCCAGTTCCTTGATGGTTCCGAGCTCGTAGTCCCGCGCCGTGTTGACGCTGCCTTGCAATTGGGACGCGAGCATCAGCCCGGCCACCATGATGCTCACGGCAAGGTAGGGGATGTAGCCGGTGTCGGCGGCCTGGACATCGGATTCATGGGCGGTCACCACCACTTGGTCTGGAAAAGCGTTCGCGTAGAACGACGTTATCGAGAGCGGCACCGCCCGCCGGATGTCGTTCGTGAAGTCGACGTTCAGGTTGTTGACCTCCACGGGAAGGTCGATTCGCGCCTTTGCGGCCAGGGCGGCGTCGAATTCTTGCGGGACGGTGACGACGGCGACAATGGTGCCGGAATGGATCTCGTGTTCGGCATCGGCCGCGGAAGCCGTGTGAATGATGAACGACGACGAGTGGCCCATGGCCTGGACGAACTGTTGGGCGAGCGGACCGCGGTCATTCATTACGACGGCGATCGGCGCCTGGCCGCCGCTGAGGGCGAAGAGGAGGAAGAGGAGCAGGAAGTTGATCGGAATCAGGACCCCGATGATCGCAAACAGCGGCTCGCGGAGGGTGAGCTTGATGTCCGCTGCCGCGACCGCCCGCACCACGCGAAGGTTGTGGCGCACGCTCATTCCCGCAGCTCCTTGCCTGTCAGGCTGAGGAAGACCTCGTCCAGGCTTGGCTCGCGGCTTTGAATCTCTTCCAGGCTCGTCGTCCCGACCACCTCCGTCACGACCTTCCCTGTGACGTCGGCACCGCCTTCCACAGTGACCTTCAGCGAACCATCGGAGGCGATGACCGAGACGACGCCCGGGAGGGCACGGACCTTGCGGACGACGTCGTCCCCCGGCGCCGGATGTGTCCTCATTTCAAGTACCGTGTCACCGAAACTGCGCCTCAGGTTGCTCGGCGAGTCCAGCGCAACCAGCTTTCCGCGGTCTATGATCGCTAGCCGGTCGCAGAGTGCGTTGGCCTCTTCAAGGTAGTTGCTCGTGATGAGGACGGTGGTGCCTCGTTCTTTGAGCTCGCGGATTCGATCCCACAGTGCATGCCTGCTCTGCACGTCGACGCCGAGGGTCGGTTCGTCGAAGTAGAGCAGCTCCGGTTCGTGGAGCATCGCCCGGACCAGCGCCAGCCGCCGTTTCATGCCACCGGAGAAAGTGGAGACGCGGCTCTTGCGGCGCTCCTGTAGCTGCGCCAGTTCGAGCAGCGCGGTGATCTTCTCATTGAGGCCCGCCCGGGGTACGTCGAAAAGGTCGGCATGGAACCGGAGGTTGGCCTCGGCGGTCAGCTCCTCATAAAGTGCGTTCTCCTGGGGGACCGTACCGAGCGAGCGCCGGAGCTTGCGCGGATCCGCCAGCACGTCGATCCCCAGAACAGTGATGGCGCCCGAGGTCGGACGGCTCAGGCCGCTGATCATGTCGATGGTGGTCGTCTTGCCAGACCCGTTAGGCCCGAGCAAGCCGAAGATCTCCCCGCGCTCGACCCGCAGGCTAAGACCGTCGACGGCGGTGAAGGAGCCGAACCGTTTGGTGAGGCCAGCGAGTTCTATGGCGGTTTCCGTCACGGCTCCATGATGCGACTGCGGCGGTCAATGCACAAGGAGGATGGGTTGTGGGGTCTCGGGTGGCGGTTGGTTCAGGGAGTAAGTGGACTGTGGATGGCGCGGAGAGCGATCTCCGCGTCGCCTTCGATCATTGCGTTATCCGCAAGGCTGGAGCGGCCCCAGAGTCCGAAGTACATTTCGCGTGTCGGGGCGGAAACCGTGGCTGCGACCGGCCCGTCGCCGAGCGTCCAGGTGCTGCCGTCGGGGACGCGGAAGGTCACGGCTTGCTCGAGGGGCGCCATCCGTTCCAGTCGTAGCTGGCGCGGGGCGAACATCGCCAGGGCCTCGTCGACGCCGTCGAGCAAGAAGTCTTCCGTGAACGACGGAACCTCCAGCCCGGACGCCTGGAGGGCGTCGACCAGATGGATGGCGTGCTCGTGCGCCTGGCGCCGGAGCCAGAACCCCGCCGTCCGCGGCGGAGGCCCGAAGTTCCAGCATTGCGCTTCCGGATCAAGCCCTGCCATCGTCCGGTAAAAGGCGTCCGTTCCCTCAAGGAACCACCCTGTGGCGGCCTCGGTGGGCGGCTTTTCCCCTTCTACGTGCTTCCCGTTGAGAACCACGCCGGCCGCCCACCGTTCGATCGACCCGAGATGGCCGAAGAGCGCATCCAGTGTCCACCCGGGACACGCCGGAACAGCACGTTGCAGCGCCTCGCCCGGCTGACGGGCAAGAGCCTTGAGGGAGTCGAGGCTGCCGGCCAGCTCGGCAAGGTAGCGATCAGGCAACATGAGTTGAGCATAACGGGTCACCCCGTCCGGAGGCCTCAGAGAATTCCGCGCCCCGTTCCACCGAGCGGGTACTCGCGCTCGAGCTCAGCGACCTTGGGATCGTTTTCGTCCGCTCCGTAGTCCGAGTTCCGGGTGATGTCCTTCCCGTCGGGGAGCTTCATTGCACGGAAGACGAGCGATAGTACCGCGGCAACGATGAGGTTGATCGCGAATGCCACGACGGCGATGTAGACCTGCACGTTGGTGCCGGGGATGGCAGCGATGGAGCCGCCGAAGTTCGCCTTCGTCACCGGGTTGACCACGTTGTACGCCGCGACGGTGCCGTAGATGATCCCTGCTGCCCAACCAACGAAGAGCGCCCAGCGGTGGAACCAGCGGGTGTAAAGCCCAGCGACGATCGCCGGGAATGTCTGCAGGATCCAGATACCACCGAGGAGCTGCATATTGATGGCGGCCGACTGGTCCATCCCGATCACGAAGATCAGCGCCCCGAACTTCACCACGAGCGACGCGATCTTGGAGACCTTGGCCTCCTGCTTGGGGTCGGCGTCGGGCCGGATCAGGTCCCGGTAGATGTTGCGGGTGAACAAGTTGGCGGCGGCGATCGACATGATCGCGGCCGGGACCAAGGCGCCGATGGCGATAGCCGCCAAGGCAATCCCGGCAAACCACGCGGGGAAGTTGTCCAGGAACAGCTGCGGAACCACTAGCTGCGGATTGACGGCGCCGTTCAAGTCAATCGGCTTGGTCCCCGCGGAAATGGCCGCGTAACCCAGCAGGGCAAGGAATCCAAGCATGAGCGAATACAGCGGAAGGACCGCGGCATTCTTGCGGATGGTGTTCCGGCTCTTTGTCGCCAGGACTCCGGTGACAGAGTGCGGATACATGAACAGCGCCATGGCCGAGCCAAGAGCCAGGGTCCAGTACGCCGAATAGCTTGCGGCACCGGGGATGAAGACGCCGGTTGGCTTGCCTGTGGCCGGACTGATCGCGTCGAGTTTCGTCTGGGCCGCGCCGAAGATGTTGTCCCAGCCCCCGAACTTAAGCGGCAGGTAGATCACGGCAACGATGACCGCGAGGTAGATCAGCAGATCCTTCACCACTGCGATAAGCGCAGGCGCACGAAGGCCCGAGGTGTAGGTGTAGGCGGCCAGGACCACGAAGGCGATGATCAGCGGCAAGTCCGTCAGCAGCACGTTCTGCGCGCTGCCAAGGCCCAACACCGTGAGTACGGCTTTGATGCCGACCAGCTGCAGCGCGATGTACGGCATGGTGGCGACGATGCCGGTGAGGGCTACCGCAACCGTCAGTGCCCTGCTGCCGTAGCGCCCGCCAACGAAGTCCGCCGGCGTGACGAACCCATGCCGATGCGAGACCGACCATAACCGGCTCATCAACAGGAACACGATCGGGTACAGCACGATCGTGTACGGCACCGCGAAGAAACCACTCACGGCGCCGGTGGCCCACATCGCGGCCGGGACGGCAACGAATGTGTAGGCCGTGTAGAGGTCTCCACCGAGGAGGAACCACGTCACCCAGGTTCCGAAACCGCGGCCGCCGAGGCCCCATTCGTCGAGGCTGTGCAGGCCGGTCTCCTTGCCCGCGCGCCAGCGGGCCGCGAAGAAGCCCAAAACCGCCACCAGGGCAAAGAGGACGACGACGACGGTAAGCGCGATGCCGTTGACGGGCCGATCCGGTGTGGCCGCCAGCGGGACGGTGAGCCCGCTCATTGTTCCCGCTCCTCAGTGCGCGCCCCGCGCACGGCCTCGCGGCGTCGACGGTCCTCCTTTGTCACCAGCCGATAGGAGATGCCCACCATGCCTGCGGTGATCGGAACCCACAGCATTTGGTACCAATAGAAGAACGGCATCCCGCCTAGCCGTGGCTTATCCATCGAATACGCCGGGACGAACAGGGGAACCAGAATGGCGATTGCTAGCAGGACTCCGGCCACAATATACGGACCCGGCCTCGCGGGCCCCCGGGTTGGCACATCGGGAGTTGACATGGACGCCTCCTCATAGAGACGGCCCCCGGAGCGGGATGGTCTTCCCGGGACGTGCCGGTGGCCTGGTGAACTGTGTATATACGCGGTTCACCAACAGAATAGATTCTGGACTAACTCTTTGACAGTGTCAGCGCGGCCCGTTTTTTGTCGCGGCGGAATCCCGGCGTCCGCGCGCCCTGACCTGAGTGCCGCCGTCGCCGTCTGAAGGGGACCAGACCTGCGCGGCGGATTTTACCTGTTTGTCATTCGTCTTGATTTGAGCTGGTAGTATCCGTCACGTCCGCCGTTCGCTCTCCGGCGGCCGGTTGTTGGCAGGCGCGGGTCTCTTCCGTTGCCAAAACGGAAGGAAATTTCATATGGACGCGTCGATCCCACGCGCTCGCGGGCGGCAGCACTCCGTCCGGCCTCGTATCCGGAAGGGCGTCGCCGGGTACGCGGCTGTTCTACTGGCCGGTATTGTTCTCGTGGCGCCCGGAGCGGGCGCCGCTTCCGCATCACCCGTGAGCACTCCACCGTCCCCATCCGCGACGTCAAATACCTCAAACGATCACGCGATGGGTTCAACTGTCCGCAGTCACGAGCCCGCTCCGCAAATGCGAATGTCTGCCCAGGCCGTAGCGCCCGCCTCGGTGTCCTCCGGAGTGCCGGGAATGGACGTCAGCAGCCACCAAGGGAATGTGGACTGGCCCGCTGCCGCGGCAAACGGTGCCAAATTCGCCTACGTCAAGGCAAGCGAGGGAACCGGTTATGCCAACCCGTACTTCGCAAGCCAGTATGCCGGATCCGCAAGCGCCGGACTCCTCCACGGTGCTTACCACTTCGCGCTGCCTGACGCGTCCTCAGGAGCGGACCAAGCCAACTACTTTCTGCAGAGCGGCGCCGCCTGGACCGCGGACGGGAAGACCCTTCCTGAACTCTTGGACATCGAATACAACCCGTACGGAAGTACCTGCTACGGATTGAGCCAGGGTGACATGGTGAATTGGATCTCCGATTTCGCCACGACCATTCTTTCCCGGACCGGACGCCTACCGGCCATTTACACCACCACCGACTGGTGGACCACCTGCACCGGCAATGCGTCGGGCTTCGGACTGCACCCCCTGCACATTTCCTATTACTCAACCGACCCCGGGCCGTTGCCGGCCGGCTGGTCGGACTACACGTTGTGGCAGAACTCCGATTCAGGCATTTTCCCCGGAGACCAGGACCTCTTCAACGGCACTCTTACCCAGCTGACGGATTTCGCGACCAACCCGGGCCCTATCTTCTCGGATATTTCCGGGGATCCCTTCACGTCCGAAATCAATTGGCTCGGGTCCCACGGCATCTCTACCGGGTGGACCGAGTCTGACGGGTCAAGGATCTATAACCCCCAGGCGACGGTAGCCCGCGACGCCATGGCCGCGTTCATGTACCGCCTCGCGGGTAGTCCGGCCTTCACGCCACCGGCGACCTCGCCATTCACCGACGTGGCCACCACCAACCCGTTCTACAAACAAATCACCTGGCTCGCGAACAGCGGCATCAGCACCGGCTGGACCGAAGCCGACGGAAGCAAAACCTACCGTCCGTATCTCGCAGTCAATCGTGACGCCATGGCAGCCTTCATGTACCGCCTTGCGGGCAGTCCCGCCTTCGCTCCACCGGCGACCTCGCCATTCACCGACGTGGCCACCACCAACCCGTTCTACAAGCAGATCACCTGGCTCGCGAACAGCGGCATCAGCACCGGCTGGACCGAGGCCGACGGAAGCAAAACCTACCGTCCGTATCTCGCGGTCAATCGTGACGCCATGGCAGCCTTCATGTACCGGTACAACACCAAGTTCGGGACCATGCACTAAGAGGCAGACCTGCACATGAAACAGCAGGGGGCGGCCACCAACCCCCGGTGACCGCCCTTCCAAACTGAAGGTGACTAGCCGTCTGTGTCTTTGGCAGGCGACTGGCCGCGGGAGTGTCGGAATAACGGTGGATCCAGGGTTGGCCTGACACGCCGGGCGGTGCCTGGCGGGGAGGACTGATCATGAGCGACACCATGGATTCCATGGCGACTGATGTGGATCAGCAAGAGT
>NZ_JAUSSZ010000026.1 GCF_030812595.1 Arthrobacter bambusae | reverse complement strand
CCACCGCCGCGGCAATCATCGGCGGTGGTTCCGGCCTGCCGCGCCCCGGGGCGGCATCACGGGCGCACCGCGGCGTCCTGTTCCTCGACGAGGCACCCGAGTACGAACGCCGTGTTCTGGATGCCCTGCGGCAACCACTCGAAAGCGGTGAATTGGTCATCCATCGTTCGGCGGGCACTGCCGCGTATCCGGCCCGCTTCCAGCTGGTCCTCGCGGCGAATCCCTGTCCTTGCGGGAAGGCTACAGGCAAGGGAGTCGATTGCACCTGCACCCCGGTGATGCGGCGCCGCTACTTCGGCCGCATGTCCGGGCCGCTGCTGGACAGGGTGGATATCCAACTCCAAGTGGAACGTGTATCGCTCGCGGACTTTGGGCAGTCCGGCACCGAGGAAGACACCGCTACCGTCGCAGGGAGGGTCCAGGCCGCGCGGGCGCGGCAACGCGAACGCCTGGGGAGTTTAGGAATGGAAACCAATTCGCAGGTTCCCGGGCGCGTACTGCGCGGCGAGCTGCGCCTCCCTTCTGCGACCACCAAAATCCTGGACACCTCGTTGGAGCGCGGAATCCTCACGGCGCGTGGCTATGACAGAGTCTTGCGCTTGGCATGGACGCTCGCCGACCTGGGACACCGGGACCAGCCCGGCCGCGACGACATCGGGCAAGCGCTCGGCTTGCGGCAGGCGGTTGCTGCCGCATGAAAGGACACCACATGACTGAACACACCCAGCCGTTCACAGCGGAAGCTCCGGAGCGGAAAAGGGAGCGAATGGCCCGCGCCGCACTGTCGCGGTTGATGGAACCGCAGGATGCTGCCGGGCTGGCGCTGGTCCAGGCTGCGGGGGCCATTGACGGTCTCAGAGTGGCGACCGGTGAGATTTCGGGAGGGCCGGGGCTCGGGCAGGAGATGGCCTCCCTGCTGGTGGACAACGGGCTTGCCGCCACCGGGGCTGAATTGGCTGCGGCGTTGCGCCGGTGGGCTCCGAGGATCAAGGACCTTGCCCCGGAACGGGACCTCGCCACCATGCACCGCCTTGGTGGCCGCATGATCATCCCGGACGACCCGGCCTGGCCGGCACAGATGACTGATCTCGGCCTGCACGAGCCGTTGTGTTTGTGGTGGCGCGGACATGAATTGGAGTTTCCGCCCGCTCGGCGGGTCGTGGCGCTTGTCGGCTCACGGGACAGCACGAGCTACGGCGCCTCGGTAACGGGCGACTTCGCCTATGGCCTCGGCCAGCGCGGCTACACCGTCGTCTCCGGCGGCGCGTACGGGGTGGACGCCCATGCACATCGAGGCGCCTTGGCCGGCGCCACTATCGATATGCCGACCATCGCCGTCATGGCCGGGGGAGTGGACAGGTACTACCCCTCCGGGAACGAAGATTTGCTGCGTGCTGTGGCAAACCAGGGGGCGGTAATCGCAGAGGTTCCGCCTGGCTCTGCGCCCACGCGCTACCGATTCCTCCAACGCAACAGGATCATCGCAGCATTGGCGGCTGTCACCGTTGTGGTCGAGGCACGCTGGCGTTCGGGCGCGCTCAATACCGCGCACCATGCCGAATCCATCGGCAGGACGGTCGCCGCCGTTCCGGGCTCCATCCACTCCGCCAACTCCGCGGGCTGCCACCGGCTCCTGCGGGACGGCGCCGCAGTGTGCGTCACCGACGTCGGCGAGATCGCTGAACTGGCGGGATCGAGCGGCGAGGGGCTCGCTGCGGACAAGGAAACGGAGGCTTCCGACCACGACGGACTCACACTTGAGGACCTGATCCTGCTCGATGCCCTGCCCGTCCGTTCAACCAGCTCGGTAGAGAAGCTCGCGGTCGTGGCAGGACTCAGCCCCGAATCCGTCAGGGCCGGTTTAGGCCGCCTGGGCCTGTTGGGCTTGGCCGTATCAGTGAGCGGCGGATGGAAAAGGTCGAAGACAGGGAACTAAGTTAGGGTAGTCGACTATCAGTTAGCGCCAAGTTTGTCTAGGGTCGTTTGCTTCCGGTTCCACTGTTCTCCTTGGCGCACAGCCCCGACAGTAGCCGGCCGCCGCCCCGCTGGCATCCTCCCGTAGGTTCAGCGGGAAGCCCTACTTCTTCGCTGTTTCGGTGCGGGCCGAGACGATACGGTTCCTGCCCAGGTTTTTTGCCTCGTAGAGGCGCTGTCCGCGGCGCTGATCGTAGCAGCGAGGTCGCCATTGACTGTGGTGGCGATGCCGTAGCTCACGATGGGAAAGCACACCCCTTTGGTGCACCACTGGTCGGCCATGACCGGTCCTTGAAAATCCCCGGCGATCGAGCCCGTGAGCATAGCGCTCCATGCTGTTACTCCTGGCGATGCCATAGACAGGAATGCGTATGTCGCATTTTTGTCACAAATCATTTGGAGGTGTCGCAATCATGTGTAAAGGTTCTCGAACGATTCGTAACAGCGTGCTGACTCTCACTTCTGGATAATTGGGGATCCTCTTGTGAAAAACACTTTCGTAGCCGGGATACGTCTGCCCGCCCCGGTTTCTGCGTGGACTCAAGGCTCACCTTCCCTGTCATTTGCCCACCTGCTTGGTGCTTATGGTCGGGGCCACAAATGTTGAATCCACGGGAAGGGAAGACCTTTCCCCGGCACAAGGCAGGCGTGCTGGCCTCCGTTGCGAGCCTCACATTCCTGCAGATCGGCAATGCAGTAGCGGTCGGCCTGATCGGCTCAATTGGACCCGCAGGTGCCACCATTCTCCGAATCGGGATTGCAGCTCTCCTGACCCTGCCCTTGATCTTCCTGATGAGATCATCGGCCCAGGTGCCGGGTCGGTTCATCCTGAAGTACGGGCTGGTGCTTGGATTGATGCAGGTCACCTTTTACCAGGCGATTTTCACCATTGATCTGTCTTTGGCAGTTTCCATTGAGTTCACTGTGCCCTTGGTCCTGGGATGCATCCGGTCCCGGAACAAGACGGCCCGGGTGTCGGCGGCACTGGCAGTTGCCGGCCTCTTCATGATCCCTGCGTACAACTCAACCACCGCCATCGAAGGCATGCTCTATGCAGTTGCCACCGGCCTGCTCCTCTCTGCATACATCCATGTCGGGACCTCGATGCCAGCCGACAGCCACCCGGTACTCACACTCAGCAGGGGTCTCTGGGTGGCACTTCCTGTTTCGGTGGCGGCCTTCGCGGTCGCCCCTCACCACGCCGTTCCGCTGACGGCTGAGCTGGGCCTGCACGCGTTCATAGTGTCCGTCTTGACACTGCTGGCTCCGTTTGCGTTGGAGCTCTTCGCCATGAAGCGGCTCAGGGGGCTGGTGTTCGCGCTGATAGCCGCCCTTGATCCCGCGTTGGCTTCCGCCGTGGGTGCGGTGGCCCTCCATCAAAGCCTGGATCTTCGGCAAGTGACCGGCATCGTACTTCTCACCATCTGCGCAGGCGTCGCCGTCTATGCCGAATCATCAACTTCACCAGAGAAGGTCAGAGCGCAATGAAGACAGCTCCCGCAATGGATATTCAAGAGCTCCTAGACGGACTGGATCTGTCCTTTGACATGACCCCGGACACTCAAGTCCTGATCTCATGCGGATACTTCGACGCACCCACCGGGATCGACGATTTTTCCAAGAGCTCAATGATGGCCGGCCTGGACCTCGGCCGGATGCTGGGCATCACCCACGGGATGCGTCGTGCAGCAACCCAATACACCGTTCTGGTTAATGACCTCGGAATGGACTGCTCCGAAGATGCCTGCACCCTGACAGCGGTACGTGCGGAGGACATAGATATTTCGCCCCTCCAGGAGATGGCCGATTCCTTTGGTACCTCGGTCAGTGTTGTCCGCGAGAAAACATTGCGGAACCGCGCCGCACGCAAGATCAAGAACTGGCTCAAAGCCCCGGAATCTGACCCGACACTTCACCTCGACAGAAAAGAAATCCTGTTCGACTCGGACTCCTACCCCCGGGTCATCGCCGGCGCGCTTAACGACGCGGGCACTGGAATCCCGCGCTGTCCCTTGATCGTCAGCGAGTTCGAGGACATCTCGTTCCGCAGCCTTGAGCGGAACCGGAGCGGCACCTCACGGATAATGTTCGACTTCATTCGGGTTGCCGACCGGGACAAAGTCATCAAAGGCACCGAAATGTACATGAAGAGGCGTGCCGGAACCAGGGAAGCAATGGTTCTGATTTTTCTTTACGCCGAAACGCAGGACTTCGTCCCAGTCATATTCAACTCTGACGACTACAACCCGGAGATCTGATGATTTACCTTGACTATCAGGCCACGACCCCGCTCGATGACCGTGTGGCCGATGTAGTGGACCGTGCTTCAAGGGAGCTTTGGGGAAACCCGTCGAGCCCGCACATGCTGGGGTTGAAAAGCCAGCAAGCGATCGAAAAGGCGCGCCGCAGCATCTCCAAAGTGCTGAACTGCAAGCCAAGCGAGCTGTTTTTCACCTCCGGGGCAACGGAATCCAACAATTGGGCCATCGCGACCGCAGCCGGCCCGGTCAGCAACCACGTCATTACTTCTGTCATCGAGCACAAGTCCGTCCTGGACGCCTGCCTCGCGTTTCAAGAACGGGGCGGCGAAGCCACCTTCCTGCCCGTGGACGCACAATGATTCGTCTCAGCTGACGACGTCGCCGACGCAATCAGACCGAACACCAGGCTCGTGTCGGTAATGCTGGCCAACAACGAAATCGGATCCATCCAGCCGATACGGGAGATTGCAGCTGTGACCCGCAAGGCGGGAGTCCTTTTTCATTGTGACGCCACGCAGGGGATCGGTTATCTCGCGCCTGACTTCACAACATTGGGTCCGAACCTCATCAGCTTCTCCGGTCACAAAATATACGGGCCCAAAGGCATCGGGGCGCTCTACATCGACAAGGAAACCCAAGCCATCCACGGGGGCTTCCAGAACATGTTGTTCGGCGGCGGCCAGGAGAGCGGCCGCCGGCCTGGCACACAGAACATCACGGGCATCGTAGGTCTCGCCGAAGCGATGAAAATTTCACGCGAGAACTTCGCACTGGAACGCCAAAGGGTCCTCGAACTCAGAGCCAGGTTTTGGCACAAGTTGTCGAGCCAGGTCCAGACGGCAGCCGTCAACTCACCCCTGGACAACACGCTGCCGAACTGCCTCAATTTCAGAATTCCGGGCGTCGACTCGGTCGACCTGCTGTCAGCCGTGCCTAGGGTAGCCATGTCAACAGGCTCTGCCTGCAACAGCAGCGACCAAAAGCCCTCACATGTCCTCCTTGCCATTGGCCTTGACAATGCCACGGCCCGATCCAGCGTCCGTGTCGGGTTCGGCCGATTCACCACCATGGAAGATGTTGATGAGGCGGCGGACCAGATAGCGGCGGCCGCTCTGCGCCTGCAGTAGCAACGCGGCGGACTGGCGGGATCGAGCGGCGAGGGGCTCGCTGCGGACAAGGACGGGGCTGCCTCGGACCACGACGGACTCACCCTTGAGGACCTGATCCTGCTGGATGCCCTGCCCGTCCGTTCAACCAGCTCGGTAGAGAAGCTCGCGGTCGTGGCAGGACTCAGCCCCGAATCCGTCAGGGCCGGTTTAGGCGCCTGGGCCTGTTGGGCTTGGCCGTATCAGTGAGCGGCGGATGGAAAAATCGAAGAAGCAGGACTAAATACTTTGTAGTCGACTATCACTTATCCCCAAATTTGCTTACAGTCAAACGGGAACGCCGTGTGGATCGTCCCTTCTGTGGATAGATGCTCCTGGTCCGGTCCATCGAGAAGGGATGACGTGCACATGATGAAGTCGAGGGCGCAGCCCGCGAGGTTCGTGATTGGACAGCAAGTCGGTCTCCTTCTGATCGCGGGAGCCGTCCTGTTCGTCCAAGGCGGCCACGGCCCGGCATGGCTTTGGGTTCTCTTCGCTGTCTGGCAAGGGTTGCTGCTGTGGCAGTACTCCAGGATGTACAGGTCCATCCGCCAACGGTGACGATGGCCGGAATGCGCCCGCCGGAAACGTGGCGATGCTGACCACCCGGTCCCACGGCTGGCACAGTGGAAGGGTGCAAGAGATTCCGCTCCCCGAAGCACTCGCCCGGTCTGTCCATGACTTCCGGCGTTACCTCGAGGGCGAACGGGCAAGATCCGCCCACACTGTGAGGGCGTACATCGCAGACGTCGAGAACCTGCTGCGCTTCGCTGCCGCGGAGGGCGTGGGGGAGCTCGCAGCCTTGGAGCTGGGCACCCTTCGGCGTTGGCTAGGCGCACAAAGCGAATCCGGCCGGTCCAGGGCAACACTCGCCCGGCATGCCGCGACGGCCCGCGCCTTCACCGCCTGGGCCCTGCGGGAGGAGCTCATCCCGTCTGACCCTGCCCTTCGCCTCCAAGCCCCCAAACGGGACCACCCGCTCCCCGGAGTCCTTCACCAGCAACAGGTCTCCAGGATCTTCGAAAACCTGTCAGAGGCAGCCGCAGATGGCTCTCCGATGGCTTTGAGGAACCGCGCCCTCGTCGAATTGCTCTACGCCACAGGGATCCGCGTCGGCGAGCTTGCCGGCCTGGACATCGACGATCTCGATTCGGATCGCCGGACTCTTCGCGTGCTTGGCAAAGGCAACAAGGAACGGACGGTGCCCTACGGGGTGCCCGCCGCTCAGGCCGTGGACGACTGGCTCCGCCGCGGCCGTCCACGGCTCGCAAACGAGCGCAGCGGACCGGCGCTCTTTCTCAGTTCACGGGGTAACCGCATCGATCAACGCCAGGCCCGCAGCGTCGTCAACGATCTCCTGGGCGCTTTGGGGGATACCGCCGCAACCGGACCGCACGCGCTGCGCCACACCGCAGCCACCCACTTGCTCGACGGCGGCGCGGACCTGCGGGCAGTGCAGGAAATTCTGGGACACAGCAGCCTCGCGACAACCCAGATCTACACCCATGTGTCGGTGGACCGGCTTCGCAAGAGCTACCAACAAGCCCACCCCCGCGCTTAGAGGCCAGGAGGCGGCAACACTACGACAGTCTTAAGGAGCAGTCACAAAAACAGTCTCAAGGGAGGAAATCCGTCCGTCCATGAATCGCACTGGCGTAATTCCGGCCCGTACGGCAAAATGAAAGCACTGCGGGGGAACTATCAACCTAAACTTGAATGTTCTTCCGCTGCGGAAAATCATAGATAGGTAGGGAAACCGGAACAGCGCGGCACCCGCGCAACAAAATTTCATCCGAGCAGAGGTCGTTGGGGAAGACGTACCTACAGCTATGGAGGATGGAATGTCTGTTGCAACAACCCGCGGTGTCCTGTTTGTGCATTCGGCCCCTACTGCGTTGTGCCCTCACGTCGAGTGGGCCATCGGATCGGTCGTTGACAAGCGGACCGATCTTGAGTGGACCCCTCAACCTGCCGCGCCCGGAATGTTCCGCGCCGAGCTCTCTTGGACAGGAGTCCCTGGGACCGGTGCCCAGCTGGCGTCTGCACTGCGCGGGTGGGCGCACCTTCGCTACGAAGTGACCGAGGAGCCGAGCCAAGGCGTGGACGGTGCACGTTGGTCCCACACACCCGAGCTCGGCATTTTCCATGCTGTCACCGATGTTCACGGCAACATCATGGTGACTGAGGACCGCATCCGCTACGCCTACGAGTCGGCGGCGGGAGACCCTGCTGCTGTCTACCACGAGCTTTCCTTGGCCCTCGGTGAGGCATGGGACGAAGAGCTTGAGCCCTTCCGCCATGCAGCTGAAGGTGCTCCCGTGCGCTGGCTTCACCAGGTCGGTTAGGCCTCCGGCCCGGGCACTGGACTCCGCCAATGGCGGAACGAAGTACCAAGGACTGTTTTCCATAGCAAAGAGGAGGGCCCCACCACGGTGGGGCCCTCCTCTTGTGCCTGGCTTGTGCGTTGAAGCTACCGCAAATATCAGACGTTGCGGATGGCGACGACGGCGTTGTGGCCGCCGAAACCGAAGGAGTTGCTCAAAGCGACAATGTCACCGGCGGGCAACGCGCGTGCCGAAGTGACGACGTCGAGCGGGATCTCCGGATCCTGGTTCTCGAGGTTGATGGTCAGCGGAGCCTGGCGTTCGTAGACGGCAAGAACGGTCAGCACTGCTTCAACGGCCCCTGAAGCGCCCAACAGGTGGCCCATCTGCGACTTGGTGGCGGAGACGGCAACATTGTCCACCTGGGCGCCCAGGGCGGCGCGGAGCGCCGTGTACTCAGGCTTGTCACCCACGGGCGTCGAGGTGGCGTGGGCGTTGACGTGGACGACGTCCTCAGCCTGGATCCGGCCGTCGAACATGGCAGCCTTCAAAGCGCGGGTAGCACCCAGGCCTTCGGGGTCGGGCGCCGTGATGTGGTAGGCGTCAGCTGTAACCGAAGTACCGGCGAGCTCAGCGTAGATGCGCGCACCGCGGGCGATCGCGTGCTCTTCGGCTTCCAGGACCAGGGCGCCTGCGCCTTCACCCATGACGAAGCCGTCGCGGTCGCGGTCATATGGCCGCGACGCGTGCTCGGGATCGTCGTTGCGGCGGGAGAGCGCCTGCATCGAGGAAAACGCGGCGAGGGGCATCGGGTGGATGGCGGCTTCGGCACCACCGCACACGACGACGTCGGCCTTGCCCGAGCGGATGAGGTCCAGGCCGAGGTGCATCGCTTCTGTGCCGGAAGCGCAAGCGGAAACCGGGGTGTGCGCACCGGCGCGGGCACCCAGGTCAAGGCTGACCGCGGCGGCGACGCCGTTCGGCATGAGCATGGGGACCGTCATGGGCAGGACCCGGCGGGGACCCTTTTCCCGGAGGGTGTCCCAAGCGTCCAGCAGCGTCCAGACGCCGCCGATGCCCGTAGCGAAAGCCACGGCAAGTCGATCATGGTCGATTTCCGTGATACCGGAATCTGCCCAGGCCTCGCGGGCCGCGATGACACCGAACTGTGTGGACGGGTCCATGCGTTTGGCTTCAACACGGCTCAGGACCTCGAGGGCCGGCGTCGAGCACCGGGCGGCAAAGTGGACCGGAAGGTCATACTTGGCGACCCACTCGTCCTCGAGTGTGTGGGCACCGGAGACCCCTTTGAGCGCGTTCTTCCACATCGTGGGGACGTCGCCGCCGATGGGCGTTGTGGCGCCCAGACCGGTAATCACTACTTTGCGTGCCATGAGATCACTCTCTGTCGGACCAGCCGACCCGCGTGGTGTTCTCACTGGGGCGGCGGGAAAAAACTCTGGGAGATATAGCAGCTGTGCCGGGCTTCGGATGCAACAGGGCGCACCCGAAGCCCGGCACAGTGGAGGTCGGACTAGGCCTGTGCGTTCGAGATGAAGTTGACGGCGTCGCCGACGGTCTTGAGGTTCTTGACCTCTTCGTCCGGAATGCGCACGCCGAACTTCTCTTCAGCGTTGACGACGATGGTCATCATGGAGATGGAGTCGATGTCCAGGTCCTCGGTGAAGGACTTGTCCATCTCCACGGCTTCGGTGGCGAGGCCGGTCTCTTCGTTCACGATTTCAGCCAGGCCGGCCAGGATTTCTTCGTTGCTAGCCATAGTTGGCTCCTTTTCTTGTTGGGCCGGCTATTGCCGGAAATGGGGGCAAACCGCGGATACGGCTTGTTTCAAAGCACTATTCAATTGGAAGGAAGGCGCTCCCCGGACTTACGGAAGAACGATTACCTGGGCACCGAAGACAAGTCCTGCACCGAAGCCGATCTGCAAGGCAAGGCCGCCGCTGAGCGCGGGGTTCTCCTTCAGGAGCCGGTGCGTGGCCAGCGGGATGGAGGCGGCAGAGGTGTTTCCCGCATCCGCGATGTCACGAGCAACCACCACGGTCTCAGGAAGCTTGAGCTTCTTGACCATCTCATCGATGATCCGCATGTTCGCCTGGTGGGGGACAAACGCGGCCAGGTCCGTTGCTTCGATCCCTGCGGCGTCGAGAGCTTGCTGGGCGACCTTCGCCATTTCCCAGACAGCCCAACGGAAGACCGTCTGGCCGTCCTGCCGGAGGGTCGGCCAAACATCCTGTGCTGCGGAAATAATGGCCTGATCGTCGGACTCATCCGAATGACGGGCAGTCTCGCCAAGGTTGCGGACCTCGTCAAGGGAATGCGTCATCCCGATCGCGTTCCACTTGCTGCCGTCGGACCCCCAGACCGAAGGGGAAATGCCGGGCGTGTCGGACGGGCCGATGATCACGGCGCCGGCGCCGTCGCCGAGGAGGAAGGAGATGGTCCGCTCGTGGTTGTCGATGACGTCTGAGAGCTTCTCGGCGCCGATCACCAGGACGTACTCAGCCGCGCCCGATCGGACCAAGGCATCGCCCTGGGCAATGCCGTAGCAGTAGCCTGCGCATGCTGCGGAAATGTCGAACGCCGGTGCCGGGGTGGCGCCCAAACGATCGGCGAGGGCGGCAGCCGCAGACGGCGTGGCATAAGGGTGCGTGACGGTGGAGATGATGACGGCACCGAGCTGGGAAGCCTCAATGCCGGCGTGCTTGAGTGCCTCCCGGGCGGCTCCCTCGGCCATGTCGATGACGCTGACGTCTGCTGCGGCGCGGTGGCGGGTCACGATACCGGTGCGCTGCCGGATCCATTCGTCCGAGGAGTCGATCCACTGGCAAACGTCGTCATTGGTGACCATGATGTCGGGGCGGTATGCCCCGATGCCGATAACGCGTGAGTAGGCGTTCGTCGGTGCCTGCTTGAGTACAGGGGCGCTCATGCGTCTCCTTCCAATTCCGCGAAGAGTGCGAGTGCGGCTGACAAATCATCCGGGGTCTTGACGGCAACGGTTTTTACGCCCGGCATGCCGCGCTTGGCGAGCCCGGTCAGTGTGCCGGCGGGTGCGAGCTCGATGAGTCCGGTGACCCCGCGCTGGGCCAGGTTCTCCATGCAGAGGTCCCAACGCACCGGGCGCGAGACCTGGGCGATCAGGCTTTCGACGGCGGCGCCGCCGTCCGTGACCTCCTGGCCGTCGAAGTTCGAGAGCAGCGGCACCGTGGGCGCCTGCGGCTTGAGCGAAGGACGGAGCGCTTCAAGCGCACTGACGGCCGGAGCCATGTGGGAGGTGTGGAAAGCTCCGGCGACCTTCAGCGGGATGACCCTGGCCTTGGCCGGCGGGTTGTCAGCTAGTGCCTGCAGCTGTTCGAACGTTCCTGCGGCAACGGTCTGGCCGGCGCCGTTGACGTTCGCGGGAGTCGCGCCGGCAGCTTCAATCGCCGATAGAACTTCGGCCGGATCGCCGCCGACGACGGCGCTCATGCCCGTGGGGGTGACGGCAGCGGCAGCGGCCATGTTGTTGGCGCGTTCGCGGACAAACGCCATGGCTTCTTCCTCGCTCAGGACGCCGGCAAGCGCCGAGGCCGTGATTTCCCCGACCGAGTGGCCTGCAAGGACGATCGGAAGGGTGCTGAGTTCGACGTCGAACAGCGATTTCGCTGCCACGAGCCCTGCGGCGACGATCAAGGGCTGCGCGACGGCGGTGTCCTTGATGGTTTCTTCATCTGAGGTAGTGCCGTGGGCTTTGAGGTCGATGCCTGCGATTTCGCTCAGGGAGGCCAAATGGCCTTCTACGGAAGGAAGCTCCAGCCAAGGGGCCAAAAATCCAGGGGTCTGGGAGCCCTGTCCAGGGCAGACGATTGCAAGCACGTAACCAGCTTTCCAAATTGCCGCGCGAACTACTGGTGTTTGCGTACACCAAGCTCACTGGGTCAGATTGTAGGAAGTCTACAACGGTTCAACCCGCGGATCGGGTACCGTGACGCTCCGACGTGGCCTTTGGCTGGGCCGAAAGCCTGCCCACGACCAACGCAGTTTGGAGCACGAACGCCTCCCGTGGGAGGAGCGGGTCCCACCCTGTAACGTCGCAGACGCGCTTGAGACGATACCGCACCGTGTTCGCGTGGACGAACAGTTCGCGGGCTGTTGCTTCGAGGGAATGGCCCAGTTCCAGGTAGGTGCCGAGGGTTTCGACAAGGCCGTTGGAAGCAGCGAGCAGTGGCCGGTAGATGTTCTTGATGAGGGAACGTCGTGCGGCGTCGTCGCCTGAGACGACGCGTTCCGGGAGGAGGTCGTCGGCGGCTACCGGTCGCGGAGCCGACGGCCACGCCCTGGCGGCGGTGAGCCCCGCAAATGCTGCCTGGGCAGAGCTGCTCGCCTCCAGCAGGGAACCGGCCTCCGGCCCGTACACGACGGCCCCCGGGGCGAACAGTTCGCTCAGTTTCAGGTACGCGGTGTCGCGGTCCTGCACGCCACCCAGAATCAGGATGAGGCGGTCGCCCTGGATGCCAACCAGGGCATCCTCCGCGTAGCGTCCGGCAGTGCGGCGCAATTCGCTCACATAGCTCGCGCTGGGTTCCGAGGGCGAGTTTCCCACCATCACGGTGAAGCGCTCCTGGGCCTTCCAGCCGAGGGCGGCGATCCGGGAACGAAGGGCATCGGTATTTTCGCCACGCAGAATCGCGTCCACGATCAGCGCTTCGAGCCTCGTGTCCCAGGAACCGCGGGACTCGGCGGCGCGGGCGTAGACATCGGCGGCCGCGAACGCCACTTCCCGCGAATAGCGCAGGACGGCTTCGCGCAAAGAAGGTTGGTCGGCTTCGGGCGCGATCACGGGGACCTGGTCCTCCACAACTTCAACGACGATCCGGATCAGTTGGAGGGCCTTTTGCAGGCTGATGGAGCGGGTCAGCTCGGTGGGGGCATTCCCGAAGACATCCGTCAGGATCCACGACGGCGAGCTCGGACGTTCGTACCATGTCACGAAAGCAGCGATTCCGTTTTGGGCCACCAGGCCCAAGGCTGAGCGTTCGTCCGAGCTCAGCCGGCTGTACCACGGCAACGATTTCTCGAGCTTGCGCATGGTGGTGGTGGACAGTTGCCCCACATTGGCACGGAGCCGCTTGAGGGTCTCCGCCTTTTCCGGTGTTACCGCGCGCGCAGCCCCTTTGCGTTTTGCGGGGGATTGAATCGGCTCTGCCATGCTTTGAGCATACGGCGCATCATCCACAAGCTCCATTTGTGCGAAGGCTACAACTGCGATTGGTACGCGTCACGCGCTGGCCGCGCCGATTCGTGCCGTGGGGCGATTGTTAAAGCCCGACGGCGGTCCGCACCTTTCGATGCGGACCGCCGTCGGGATGTTGCTTGGCTTCGCTGGAGGCCTAGCTTTCGCCGCCTGCCCCTCCGGTGGTGCCGGCGTTGACGTCGAGGAGGCTGTACTTCTCGATTGCCTGGGCCGGCGCTTGCGGGTCGACTTCTCCTCGGCGGGCGAGGAGTTGGAGGGTTTTGACGATGATGGAGTGGGTGTCGTTTTTGAAGTAGCGGCGGGCGG
>NZ_JAUSSZ010000025.1 GCF_030812595.1 Arthrobacter bambusae | reverse complement strand
TGGCGGGTTTCCTTCGGACGCCCGGTCAGGTGTGGCGGGTTTCCTTCGGACGCCCGGTCAGGTGTGGCGGGTTTCCTTCGGACGCCCGGTCAGGTATGGCGGGTTTCCTTCGGACGCCCGGTCAGGTATGGCGGGTTTCCTTCGGACGCCCGGTCAGGTGTGTCGGGTTTTTCCGGACGCTCGGTCAGGTATGGCGGGTTTCCTTCGGACGCCCGTCCACAAGTTCTTTCCGAGCCCTCCCGGCGTAAGATTTTTTGCGTAGGAGGTGGCGAAATGAACCTAGCACTCAGAAAAGCCACAACAGTCCTGCCCGTCGATGACATTGACCGGGCCCGCAGTTTTTATGCGGAAAAACTCGGCCTGCCGCATCGCGGCATGACATGGGATGGAAACGATCTGTTTGGCGTTGACGGCGGCACCTTGCTGCAGTTGATGCCTGTCAAGGACGGCATGCACTCAACGCACACTGCCCTTTCCTTCGACGTCAGTGACATCGAACGGACCGTCGAGGAGATGGAGGCAAACGGCGTCGAATTCCGGGACTACGACCTCCCGGACCTCAAGACCGAACACCACATTTGCACGACGGACGCCGATCGGTGCGCCTGGTTCATGGATACGGAGAAAAACATTCTGTGCGTTCATGAAAGCTTGGGGGTCCAGGCCGAGTACCAGCTCTGAAACCCATTCCCGAAATCAAGCAGAACGCCTCCTCACTTCAAGTGAGGAGGCGTTCCGTCATTTGCCGCGGGATGTGGCCGAGGGTTGGGGGATTTGCCGCGGGATGTGACCGGGCGTCGGGGAGGCGCCGCGGGATGTGGCCGGGCGTCGGGGGAGGCGGAAGGACAGGGGCGGCGCGGCGTCCTACGCCGAGGCGTGGAGGCCGTCGAACGCCATGGTGATGACGTCGTCGGCGAGGCGCTCGGGCGAGAGTGAGCCGCCCGGCTTGTACCACTCCACGATCGAGTTGATGGTCCCGAACAGGAGCCGGGTCACGGTGCGGGGGTCGATGTCCTGGCGCAGCGTGCCTTCTTCGCGGGCGGCCGAAATCAGCGCGGCCACCTTGTGGTCGAAGGCGCGACGGCGTTCCAAGGCGTCGCGCTCGATCTCCGTGTTCCCGCGCAAACGCAGGAGCAGCGTGACAAACGGCAGCCGGTCCACCAGCACCGCAATGGTCTGCCGCAGCACGTACTCAAGCCGGGAATCGGCAGGTCCGGACAAAGCCTCGGGCTGTTCCAGGATGGCCTCGAGTCCGCCAAGTGCGTGCTCAAGGGCAAGCTTCAGGAGGTCGCCCTTGGACGGCACATGGTGGTAGATGGCCGACTTTGAGATCCCGAGGTTCTCGGCCAGAATGCCCATGGATGTGGCGTCGTAACCGTGGCGGTTGAAGACGTCGACGGCGATGAGCAGCACGGATTGCTGGTCGTATCCGGGGCGTCCCCGCTTGGTTACTGTTTCGCTAGGCATGCTGGCCATTTTCTCATGAACGTTCGGTTGAACCGTGCACCCGACCGGCCACGTTACCTCTTTGGTCGCAGGTCGTACACGCGGCGCAGCTTCCCGTTGGAACGCTCAAGCGATCCGGGCTCCACGACATCCACCGTGCACGAAGAACCCACATGGATCTTGATCTGCTCCTGCAAGGTGCGTGCCGCCGTCGCGCTCTGCTCGACCGATACGGCATCCCGCCGTTCGATGCGAACCGTCAGCGAATCCATCCGCTTGCCCTCTGGGCGGGTGAGTTCGAGCTGGAAGTGCGGGCTGAGCTCGGGGATGCGCAGGGCGATTTCCTCGATCTGCGACGGGAAGAGGTTCACACCGCGCAGGATGATCATGTCGTCGCTGCGGCCCGTGATGCGGCCCATGCGTCGGTGCGCTGGACGGGCAGTGCCCGGCAGCAGGCGGGTGAGGTCCTTGGTGCGGTAGCGGATGATCGGGAGGGCTTCCTTGGTGAGCGAGGTGAAGACCAGCTCGCCGGGTTCGCCGTCGGGCAGTACCGCGTCGGTTCCCACCACGGGGTTGAACGCATCGATGATTTCCGGCCGGAAGTGGTCTTCCCAGATGTGGCAGCCGTCCTGGGTCTCCACTGCCTCGCCGGCGACACCCGGACCCATGACCTCGGAAAGCCCGTAGATGTCGCAGGCTTTGATGTTCATGGTGGTTTCGAGTTCATGCCGCATTTCCTCGGTCCACGGCTCGGCACCCAGCACGGCGTACTTGAGCGAGGTCGACGCCGGATCCACGCCCATGTGGGCCATGGCATCTGCGATGGTCAAAAGGTAGGTCGGCGTTGCGAGGATCGCGTCCGGCTTGAAGTCCTGGATCAGTTGGATCTGGCGTTCGGTCTGGCCGCCCGACATCGGGATGACGGTGCACCCGAGGGCTTCGGCGCCGGCATGCGCACCCAGCCCGCCGGTGAAGAGGCCGTAACCGTAAGCGTTGTGGACCTTCATGCCCGGACGGACCCCGGAAGCTCGGAATGAGCGGGCCACGAGGGTGGCCCAGTTGGCGAGGTCGTTCTTGGTGTACCCGACGACGGTCGGCCGGCCCGTGGTGCCCGAGCTTGCGTGGATGCGGGCTACCTCGCTCTGAGGCACGGCGAACATGCCGAAGGGGTATTCCTGGCGCAGGTCTTCTTTGGTGGTGTACGGGAACTTGCCGAGATCGGACAGTTCGCGGAGGTCGGTGGGGTGGACGCCGGCGTCGTCGAACTTGCGTTTGTACAGCGGCACGCGATCGTAGGCGTAGGCCACGGTGTGCTGGAGCCGGCTGAGCTGCAGGGCCTCGAGCTCGTCGCGGGAGATGGTTTCTTCGCGATCCAGCTGTGCGGTGTTAAGCGGTGCGTCGGGAGCGGCGACGGTGTTCTGGGTCATGGTCTTCCTACTTCTTGGAGATGGTGCGGCTGCGGCCACGGAACTCGGCGATGAGCTCGCCGTAGCTGCCCGGTTCCTCGGGTGACCCGACGGCGGCAGGTTCGCTAGCGTCGGCGGCGAAGATTTGGATGTCGTACAGGCCGCTGCGGCCGTTGTTGGCGCGGCGGTTCGCGACGGCGGTGATCACCTGGCCTTGATAGGCCGGCTTGAGGAAGTTGATGTCGACGCCGGCTGCGACAGTTATGGTGTCAGCTTCCGACGGCGAGGGGTTGGCCGGATTGCACGCGAGTGCGAACGCCGAATCAGCGAAGGCGAAGATCATTCCGCCGTGGGCCATGCCGAAGCCGTTGAGCATTTCCTGCCGAAGCTTCATGCGGACGGTGGCGTGGCCATCGTCGACTTTGAGGACCTCCAGGCCCATCCACTCGGAGGCGTAGTCGTTCTTGAGGATCTGGTGCTGCGCTGCGCCAGACAGGGTGGTCTCAACCATGCGTCATTGCCTCCAGCTTTATTTACCGAATGTTCATTAGGTAATCCCAGATTGATTGAACTGTCAAGGGGTGACCGGGTTCGGCGCCTCCATCCATTGCTCCGTAAGTGTCGTTTTGGGGCGTCAAAACGACGCTTACGGAGCAATCGATTGGGACAGGAAGGCGTAGTAGCCTCGAGGCATGCCGCTTATCGAACTTCCCATTCGGACTCCGAGGCTTGTACTGCGCAGGTTCGAGGCCACCGACCTGGAGCGATTCCACGCTTACCAGTCATTGCCGGGGACGGCGCGGTTCCTGCTCCGGCAAGCGTTGACCCTCACACAGTCCATGGAAGCGCTGGGCCGATACGCCAACTTCACCTTCGAGCAGGAGGGCGATTGGGTGTGCCTTGCCATCGAGCGCGCGGACTCGCCGGGGTTGCTTGGGGAAGTGGTGCTCAAGTGGCTTCCGGGAACCGGGCAGGCCGAAATTGGCTGGATCCTGGCTCCGGAAGGCCGCGGCCAGGGCTACGCGGCCGAGGCTGCCGAGGCGGTGCTCCGGCTGGGTTTTGAGACCCTCATGTTCCACCGGATCGACGCCAAGTTGGATGCACTGAACACCTCGTCGTCGGGCTTGTGCGAGCGGCTGGGGATGCGCCGCGAAGCCGTGCTCGTGGACAACTGGCACTACAAGGGCCAATGGTCCACCCAAGTCACCTACGCCATGCTCGACTCAGAGTGGCGTGCCCGGAAATAGCCCCCGCGCGGCCGCCGCAGCGACCCCCGCAGGGCCGCCGCCGCGCGACCGCCGGCGCAACGGGAAGCGCAGGGGAAACGGATTTACGCTGAAAGGGGGAGGATAGCAGGCGCTGCCAGTGTTAAGGTGGGCTGAGCATAAGAGATGGGGTCTTGACGTGGGCGCATCGGGCGTGGCTGTAGTAATAGAGGATGACGACGACATTCGTGAGGTGGTCCATGCCGTCCTCGAGGCATCCGGCCTGGAGGTTTACGCTGCCGGAAACGGCGTCGACGGCGTGGATGCGGTCCGCCTTCACAACCCGGACGTCATCACCTTGGACCTCGGACTTCCGGACATCGACGGGATCGAGGTCACCCGACGCGTCCGCGAATTCAGCGATGCTTACATCGTCATGCTCACCGCCCGCGCGCGCGAGGTGGACACACTGCAAGGGCTGGCCGTCGGCGCTGACGACTTTGTCACCAAGCCCTTCCGCCCGCGCGAACTCCTGGCCCGGGTTGAGACACTCCTCCGGCGGCCGCGCGGCAGCACGCTTTTGAACGGTTCCGGAGGGACCACGACGGCGGAGCTGCCGCCGGCGGGCGGGGCCTTGTCGCTGAATGCGCCAACCGCTTCCCCGGTCAAGGCAAGCGGTCAAGCGGCCGAGCCGTCGGGGCTGGAACACAACGGCCTCTACCTGGATGTGGCCACGCGCACAACCCGGGTGGGTACCGAAGAGGTGCAATTGACCCGCACTGAGTTCGACCTTCTTCAGGCCCTCATGGAGGCCGGACGGGTTGTCCGAAGCACCACGGGGCTTGCCCGCTGGCTCCACGCCCGGGAGTACGAAACCGGGGGCTACGTCAGCGAATCCGAAGAACGCGCGATCCAGGTACACATCGCCAACCTGCGGCGGAAGCTCGGCGATTCGGCGCAATCGCCGCGGTGGGTGGAAACCGTGCGTGGCGTGGGATACCGCCTCGCAGCAAAGTCTTCGGAAAACTAATCGAATCTTAAGCGAACCTTTAACGAGGCTCTTTACGCTGGGAAAGTCAACTTCGGATTTTTACGGCTCAAAGGAGCACTGCATGAAAAAATTCGCCGCAACTCTTCTCATGACGGGTCTGCTCGCAATTAGCGGATTTGTCACTCCTGCCAATGCCGCCCCGAAGCACGACACCACGGGCACCACAGTAACTACGGTTACCACTGTCCCTGTTGTGAACTCTGCCCAGACCGGTTGGTGGCCCAACTAACTTGCTTGGGTAGACGGGCAAGGAAAGTTCCATGCACCGCTCCGGGCCATCGCCCGGGGCGGTGTTTTTAACTCTCCGGATCCAGTGGGAGCCGGACTGACACCGTGGTTCCCACGCCCAAGGCGGACTCGACATCCAACCGGCCGGAATGGCGTTCCACAATGTCGTGGGCTATCGCCAGGCCAAGCCCGCTCCCGGGAATGGCCGCGGTGGAGGCGTTTGAAGCGCGAAAGAACCGTGTGAACACCTGGTCGATTTCCGTTTCAGGGATCCCGACGCCGGTGTCCTCCACGCGCACCACCACGCTGGGAACAGCGCCGTGGTCCGAGCTGATCTCGCTGCTGACCGCCACGTGGCCGCCGGCGGGCGTGAACTTGATCGCGTTACTGATGATGTTGGCGAAGACTTGCTCGAGCTTGGCCTCGTCGGCCTGGACTGTCACTGTTCCCGGCGCGTGCGTCACCGTGAGGGACAAGGAACGGGAGTCGGCGAGGGGTTGCAGCGTCGAGACAACAAGCCTGAGGAGGGCGCCCAGATTCACGCGGCTCAATTGGAGGTCGCCGGACGTGTCTTGGTGCGAGACGGTGAGCATGTCTTCGATCAGCCGTCGGAGTCGCTCGGCATTGCGTGAAATGACGTCAACCATCCTCCCGACACCCGCGGGGAGGGGCCCGCCGGCACCGCTGCGGATCATGTCGAGATATGCCGTGATGGACGTCAGGGGGGTCCGGAGCTCATGGTTCACGGTGGTGAGGAAATCCGTCTTGGCCTGGTCGAGTTCCTGGAGCTTGACCATGACCTGCTGCTGCGCGCCGATCAGGTGGCTCTGCATCAGGCCATACGCCAAGTTCCCCGAGACGTGCTGAATCAGGCCTATTTCGGCTCGGGTCCACTCCTGCGCAGTGTCAGGGCGGGCGATCCAGATGACCCCCAGAACGAGATCCCCTTCGCCTACCGGCACCACAACAGAGGCCGACGGCGCACCCGCACCACCGTGCGCACCGGCACCACCGGGCCCGTCCTCGGCAGCCCGTCTCGGCAGCGGTTGCACTTCAGCCTCTGCCCACAATCGCTCCGCCAGCTCGAACATGGTGACATCGTCGGTGAGTTCGGCTGGCAGGACTCCGGGCGCCAGTCCCGGAGCGTTCCATTCGGCGCTCACCTGCGGCACGCGTGCGTCCGGGAACGTTGTGAACCAAACGTGTTCCGCCCCCAGGGCCTCGCCGATTCCGTCCACCAGATGCCGGGCAATCCGGTTTGGATCAATGGTGGACCGGATCGCCGCAGACACCTTCCGAAGGCTCTCGCGCAGGGACTCGGCTTCCGAACGGCGGCGCGTGCGTTCGGCGGCACGGGCTATCAGCACAAGGGCCCGGTGCGCCCTGAACGCGGGAGGCTGGCCCCGGTAGGTAAAGTCCGCAACGGTCCAGCCTTCCAGTGCGGCAATATCCAGCTCGTCCTGGGGATCCAACAAGAGCAAGACCGGGGCGTCATTCCGGGGAAGGAATCCGCGGAGGACGTTGTCTACCAGCAGGACGTCGCTCGGTTCGCTTTCCAGCGCGGCCGCAAGCGACTCGGCGTCGTGCGCTGAACGTACCTGGAACCCAGCCGCGGCGAGGGCCGCAACCGTCTCAGCGTGGCGCATCGGGTCCGGGTCGGCCACCAAAGCGCGGTTTGGCAGCGGCGCGTTGGTCACGGAACTCTCCACAAGGCTCCTACTGTTCGGTTCGGCCCCCAGGGGAGAGCCTACTATCGAGTACGTTACTTTATCCCTGCTCCAGGCAGCAGTTCGACGGCGCCAAGCGAGTCCGCGACGAAGGCGTAGTCCCAAGCGCGCTCGCGCCACTGCACGTACCGTCCTGAGGCTCCGCCGTGTCCGCCGTCCATCTCGATCTTCATGACGATAGGAGCCGTGCCGGTGGTTTCGGAGCGCAGTACCTGCACCCATTTGGCGGGTTCGACGTAGAGCACGCGCGTGTCGTTGAAGGATGTGACAGCTGCGATCCGCGGGTAGGCGACGGCGCGGATGTTCTCGTAGGGGGTGTATGACTTCATGTACTCGTACACTTCAGGATCGGTGATGGGGTTGCCCCATTCCTCCCATTCGAGAGCGGAGAGCGGCAGCTCGGGGTCCAGGATGGTGTTGAGCGCGTCCACGAAGGGCACGGCAGCCACGATTGCGGCGTACTTTTCCGGCGCAAGGTTGGCCACGGCGCCCATCAGCAGGCCGCCCGCGGAACCACCCATGGCGGCGATCCGTCCCGGTGCCACCCAGCCGGACTGCGCAAGCCAGTCCGTTGCGGCGATGAAGTCCGTGAAGGTGTTCTTCTTATTGAGCTTCTTGCCATCGTCGTACCAGCGCCGGCCGAGTTCGCCGCCGCCGCGGACGTGGGCGATCACCATGACGATTCCGCGATCGAGGAGGGACAGCCTGGCCACGCCGAAGCCGGGATCCATGCTGAGCTCGTAGGAGCCATAGCCGTAGACCAGGCCGGCAGCGCTCGAGTCTTGGACAACGGACGCGTGCCGCAGCACGGACAGCGGCACGCGTGTGCCGTCCGCCGCCGTCGCCCATTCCCGGGTAGCCACGTAATCGGACGCGGAGTAGCCGCCCAGCACCGGGCTTTCCTTCCGCAGCAGCAGTTCGCCTTGAGGCAGCACGGCGGTGGGCAGTAAGAAGTCGTACACCCGCGAGGGCGTGAAGTAGGACGTGTAGCCGATGCGGATCACCGGCGCTTCATAATCGGTTCCGCCCACGCCGGCCGTGTACAGCTCTTCATCGAAGGCGGGCTCCACCGGGGCGCCTTGCGCGGCTGTTCCCAGCCCGGCGAGCGGCAGCACCTGCACGCGTTCGATCGTGTCCTGCCGTACCGACACCACCAGATGCGTCGAGGTGACCCCCGCGCCGTTGACGCGAACGGCGTCGGAATGCTCGACGACGGTGCGCCAGTCCTGCTCGGCCAGCGGCTTGGCGAACTCGGCCGGGTCCGCGATGGAGACCATCGAGTTGATGGCGTCCTTGTTGTGGGTCAGGAGAATGGTTTCGGCGCCATCGAGGAGGAACGGTTCGGCCTCGTAGAGGATGTGTTCGTCGCGGGAAATCACGGTGGACAGCCCGGCGTCGAAGTCGTCAAAGCGCAGCAGGCGCGTTTCGCTGAATTCCGAGCAGCCGATGCTCAGCACGAGGTACCTGCGGTCGGAGGAGAGCTCGAATCCGAGCCACATGGCGACGTCGTCCTCTTGGTAGATCACCTCGTCCTCGCTGACGGGCGTGCCCAGGACGTGCGACTTCACTTGGTACGGCCGCCAGGACTCGTCCACCACGGTGTAGAAGATCCGGGTGCCGTCGGGGGAGAAGGCCACGCCATAGAAGATGTTCTCGACGACGTCGGGCAGCAGTTCGCCCGTCCGCAGATCCTTGATCCGGAGCGTGAAGCGTTCCTCCCCGGAGTTGTCCACGGCGTAGGCGTAAAGGTTTCCATCAATCGTCACGGCGGTGCCGCCAACGGAGAAGAACGGTTTGCCTTCCGCCTCGGCGTTGCCGTCCAGCAGGACCTCTTCACCTTGGAGTTCGACGCCCGGTTCCACCGCCGGCGGCGTCCAGTCCGCCACGGGGTTGCCGGTGTCCGCGGCACGGACGCGGCACTGGATCCCGTACTCCTTGCCCTCGACGGACCGGGTGTAGTACCACCAGCCGTCCTTGCGGCTGGGGACCGAGAGGTCGGTCTCCAGGGTGCGTCCCTTGATTTCCTGGAAGATCGCCTCGCGCAGCGGCTCCTGGTGCGCAGTGACGGCTTCCTGGTAGGCATTTTCAGCCTTCAAGTGCTCGATGACCTCTGGGGATTCCTTGTCCCGCAGCCATTCGTAGTTGTCCACGAAAACGTCGCCGTGGTGCTCGCGGGTGTGCGGCACCTTTTTGGCAACGGGGGGAACGGGGGGCGTGGCAGGCTGGCTCATGGGGCAACTCTATAGAGGGCCACTGAGAGGCGACCAGCGATTTCGCTCAGAGCCGCCGACGAGTCAGCACCGCACAGTGCCCTGGAACGGTTGCCCCTTCCAGACGTTGGTGGAGGAAACCGTGTACAGCCCGCGGATCTGGTAGGTCCATTTGCCCTTCGCGGCAGGACTGGTGGTATACGTCCCGGCGGCCGCGGGCACGGCAGTACCGTTGGGGTCCAGCACCGTGAACTCGTATGATGTGGCTCGCGGGACATTGCCGTAGCTGGTCACTGTGATGAGGAGTACGGGCCCCGGCGAGGTGCAAGTGGCTGTGACGGACGCGCCGGTCGGTGCGGGAAGGTTCAGTGTCCCGACGTTCATTTGCGCGTTGTCCGATCCGTTGAACGCGGCTTGGGCGATACCTGGAGCGAATACCAGGATCGCAGCCGCCGCCAGGATTGCGGCGACCCGCCCGGACGCAGGCGTCTTCGCGACGTCGGCGGTGCTCCGGGTTCTACGCAAGGTCAGCGGCTTTCTGTCAGGCCCGATGGTCCATTCCATTCTTACCGGCTTTTAGCGGTAAGGGCAGGGGACCCGGTTCGGTTCTTTGAAGGGAATTTCATCCTGCGCGCCGGGTGGTGTGACCGCCCAGGGCTTTTTCCAGCTGCGGCTGGTGCTGGCGTACGAGTTCCCCGGCTCGAGCCGCTGCGGTGTGATCGGTCATGACCAAGGCATGTTCGAGGCGGACACAGTGCTGTTCCATCCGGAGCGCCCCGACCATCGAGGAGCTGGTCTTCAGGCTGAGCACCGCATCCATCGCGAGGTCACTGTTGCCGGTGTACAGGGCTTGGCTGATCTTGTCCACCCGCTGGGGCAACATCCTGGCGTAGGCGGCGGCGAACTTCTCGGCAGCTTCCTTGCTGTTCATCTCCCTGGCCAAGCGCTTGAGGGGGCGGCGGTCAAAGGCCGGCAGGCGGCGTTCAGCGGTGCCGTGGTCTGCGGCAGGGTCCGCGGCGTCGTCGTCTTCGGGCTTTTTCCGCCAGATGGAGGCGAGGACCATGACCACCAGGGCGGCCGGAGCGCCATACATCAGGACCTTCAGGACCACGGGATCCCGGAGAAGGCGGATCGCGTTGCCGAGGTAGGGAACGGTGAACACCTGGCGGTCAACCTGGCCACCAGCCAACGTTGCAGTCCAAGGGTCGGCGCCGTTGTTGGCGTCGCCCTTGGTACGAACCGTGGCAGTGCCTTGGTTATTCACCACCAGGTCGATGATCCGGTGGGTCTCGACACGCTGGTCCTGTACCGGGATGTGGTAGGTGATGATATCCCCGACCTTGAGGTCCCGGACCGCGACGGGAACGGTAACTACTACGTCTCCCGGGTTGATCAGCGGCGACATCGAGCCGGTGAGCATCGTGCTGGTCTGGTAGCCGAGGACGCGGGGCCCGACGGCGAGGAACAGGAACGCGGCGACCGCGGCGACCATGACCGTGCTGGAGATGACGCTGACCATGGCACGGGCAACCCTGGACCCGAGACTACGGGACTTCGCCGGAGCGGTGTTTTCGGGTGTCGCGGCCGCTGTCGGTGTCGGTGCCGCCGTCGCCGTCTGGGAGACCCGCCGGCGGCGGACCAGTGATGCGGTCATGGCTGGGTCTCCGTTCCTGTGGAACGCCCTCCGCCGTCGTATTTCAGGGGGGGCTCGACGGCGGAGGGCTGGCTGGGGTTGCTGGCGGGATTACTGGGCGGTGGCGGTGCGCTGGGTGCCCGTGAAGGTGAACGCGATGGTGCTGCTCTGGTTCTGGAGGGTGTTGTCCGCGGTAGCGGGGAGGGTCATGGTGACGCGCAGGTTGTCGGTGTGTCCGGCCGTGACCGAGGTCAAGTTGGCCAGTGTCAGGTTGGCGCCGATGACGGGGCGGGAAGCCAAGACCGAGGTGGTGGTGCCCGAGCAGGTGTAGGTGTAGGCGGGAGCGGTGCCGGCCTCGGTCCACGCGACGGAGCAGGCGTCGACGGCTACCTGGAGGCCCATGGTGGTGCTGGTGTCCAGCAAGGAGCTCGGTGCGGCCGCGGTGGTGAGTGTGATCGCCGACAGCGACTGGTTTCCGGCGGCGTTGCTCAGGGTGGCTACGCGCTGCACGGTGTCGCCGGGGACCAGGCCGGAAGCGGCGACGCTGAGCCGGTTCGCGGTGCCGGATGCGCCCAGGGCGACGTTTACTATGCCGGAGGCAACGTTGTTGCTGGCCGAGGTGCTGGAGGTGAAGGCACCGTAGGTTCCCAGTCCTGCCACGCCGGCAGCAGTGCCGACCAAGGCCAGGGAAGCAATGACTTTACCGGTGGTGGTTTTCAGGTTGAGACCCATGACATTATCCGTTTCGTGAAGCCCGTGAGACCGGGGGGTTCTCGGACTGTGCTGCCCGATGACCTCTACTTTCCGGCAGGATTTTTAGGAAGGCGCAAGGATTTCACAAGCTTCCGTTCAAGATTGGTTAAATATCGGCTCAAGATATTTGCGAGTATCGGAAGCGGCTTAGTAACCGTGTGCAGCCACATACTCCGGCAGGGTGCCGTCCCGCAGCGCCGCGGCTACTTGCCCGATCCCGGCGTAGTCGGGAACCACAATGGATTGCCCGTCCGGGGAGGTGCCCGTTCCGGCGGTCGGAAGCGTGAAGAAGACGGACGCGCCAGGATCAACCGTGCGGAGGGCGTAGGCCAGGATGGCGACGGAGGCGGGATCGTATCCCTGGTCCACCGTCAGGTAGTTCGTGGCGAAGTTGACCAGGCCAAGGACGGCGGAGGGAGTCTGTATTCCGCCCCTGAGCTTGCCAAGCAGAGCCCGAAGGAACGTTTGTTGGTTGCGCACGCGCTGGTAGTCCCCGTCCACGAACGAGTAGCGCTCGCGGACGAACTCCAAGGCCGCCTCCCCATCCAAATGGTTGACCCCTGCAGCGAAGACGTGGTGGGTGTCAAAACTCGCGGTGAAAGGCAGCGTGACATTGACGTCGATCCCGCCGAGGGCATCCGTGAGGACCTTGAAGCCCTGGAAGTCCAGCATGACCGTATGGTCTATGTGTGTGCCTAAAAGCGTCTCGACGGTCCGGACCACGAGGGGGATGCCTCCCACTTCAAGGCTGGCGTTGATTTTGGACGCTCCGTAACCCGGGATGTCCACCCAGTTGTCCCGCATGATCGAAATGCCGTAGACCTTTTTCCGGTCCGCTGGCACATGGATCAGCATCAGGCAATCCGAGCGTTGGTCCGATGACTGGCCCGTGGTGACTGTCTGGTTGTTCTGGTCCCTGGCATTTGCGCGGCTGTCGCTGCCAATCACCAGGATGTTCAGGGGCGCTGCGGGAAGCTCAGGGATGGCAGGCGGCGCGGGCGCGGCAGCGGCCGGCGCGGAGGACTTCGCGGGGGACTTTGTGGGGGTTCCGGTGGCGCCAGCCGAAGCGCTCGTGGACGGTGGCCCTGACGACGTCCTGCTTGATCCGGCGATGACCGCGGCAAGGACTACCACGAGCGCCAACAGGACTGCGAGCCCTGCCGAAAGCCACAGCCGCCGTCGTCTGTCCATGTCCGGAAGTTACCACTCACCTGGGTTAAAAACGCCTTGAAGAAAGCCTCAGTTCGGCCACAAAAATCGTCCGAATGATGTGCTTATATCTCGACAAAATAACGTTCCAGGGGCACGATGAGAGGTAAATCTCTCGCCTTCACATGGGCCGGCGTCGCCGTGTCCTTCCGGTTCCGTAATGGGGGGCCTCTTGGCCCGCGGAACCGGACGTTATCCTTCCGAGCAAAGGAGGGTCCTTAATGGTCCGACGTCGCAGCGCTGCGACATTTGCGGGGGATGCGCGGTAGCCGCGAGCTGAAGTTCATAGGGAAGTTAGAAGAAACCGAGTCACCGTCAAACGACGCCATGGTCTCCGGCGCCTCAAAATTTCCAGGCTCATAACAGCCGGTCAGCAAAGATTTTCCTAAGGAATGAGTCTTATGACTGCTCATCCAAAACCCCTTATATTGCCGCGCCTTCGGGCGCTCATGATTTTGCTCCTTGCCCTGGTGTTGCCGGTCGCGCTCAGTGGGGCAGCAGCCGCGGACGGCGGTAAATCCGCAAAGACGTGGACCGTCCAGGTCGGCTCCGAATCGTCGGACCAGGCCATCCAGGGAATGTCCTTCCTGCCGAAGAACATCTTCATCAACGCAGGCGACACAGTCACTTGGGAAGCGAACTCGGCTGAGATCCACACCGTGACGTTCCTGGCCAAGGGCCAGACGCTCGACTCTACTCAACCCTTCGATCCGTCCAACCCGATGCAACTGTTTGCCCAGGGCGGCACGTCCTACGACGGGCACTCCTACTACAACTCCGGCGTGCTGACGAACGTGTCGGACAGTGGTTTCCCTTCAGTGGAGACTTACTCGCTGGCATTCCCGAATACCGGCGACTTCACCTACTACTGCCTGGTTCACGGCATGGCGATGGTGGGCTGGGTCCACGTTCGTGACAAGGGCACGGACTATCCGTACTCGCAAGAGCAGTACAACAGCCGGGCGCACCGTGCTGAACGGGCAATCCTGCGGGACGGCTACCAGCTTTGGAGCGATGTTCGCGACCAGGCCGATAACCACACGGTCATTGCAGGGGCCGACGACGGCGTAGCCATGGTCATGAGGTTCGTCCAGCCAAAGGTTGTTATCCACGTCGGCGAGAGTGTGACTTTCGTGAACAACGGTATGGGTGCGCCGCACACTGTGACCTTCGGGACCGAACCGGCCAATGTGTACCCGCCTTTGGGCGATCCAACGAACTTCACGGGCGGACAGCTTCATTCCGGTTTTATGGTTCCGGGATCCAAGTTCACCGTGACATTCAAGAAGGCCGGGGAATATGACTACATCTGTGCATTGCATGACTACATGGGAATGATCGGCACGGTGGTGGTCGAGGACTGAACCGCTGATTCAAACGCATACAGGGGCTTGTTTCCCTGCCCGGCGCTGCAAGCGCACGGCAGGGAAACAAGTGCCGGATCCCGGAGGGGACTGATAGCGGGGCCGCGACACGCGCGCGCTGAATTCTGTACGCTTAGGCTGAATGATAAGCACGCTTAGGAAATGAGTTTTTGCGCCATGTTGGACAGCCCCCACACGTATTCCAGTGCACTGGGCTCCCCCGGCTTTTTGGCCGGAACCTTTCTCCTTGACCCGCTCTCAGGCAAAGCCGACTGGTCGGACGGGCTCTTCAACCTTCACGGCTACGATCGTGGCGAAGTAGTGCCCACGCTTGAACTGCTGATGTCACACAAGCACCCGGATGACAGGCCCCGTGCCATGGAGATCCTAACCCAGGTGCTCCGCGACGGTGGACACTTCTGTATTTACCACCGCATCATAGACGCGCGGGGCAATGTCCGCCGCGTGCTGACGGCGGGGAATGCGCGATCGGGCCCAACGGGGACTGCCGCGGTGGAGGGGACGACGATCGACCTGACCTCCACGCTGCGGCGGGAAACCGAGCAGGCGGCACGTGAGGCCGTAGCAGGCGCCAACGCTACGCGGGGCGTCATCAATCAGGCGCGCGGGATCCTGATGGGGCGGTTGCTCGTCAACTCCGAGGCCGCCTTCAAACTGCTCGTGACTTGCAGCAGCATGACGAACGTCAAAGTCGCAGTCCTAGCCTCCCATCTTGTTCGCGTGGCTGACGCCGATGAGGGTCCGGAAGCCATGGACGAATTCATTCGCGTCCTCCATGCTTGCGACCAGGCGGCGGTAAAACGCGCCTTGGACCAGCAGTAAGAAGCCGGCCGGCCCAGCCATCGCCTCTCGCTCGACGGCGTGGCAGTATGTTGTGAATCAGGCTCGATGAGGGCGTCTCCGCGACAAGGAGCGACGGTCATGACCTACATCTACAACTTCGCCGATGTACAGGCTGGCGACGTCGCCGTGGCCGGTGGCAAGGGCGTCGGGCTGGGCAACCTTGTTCGCGGCGGGCTGCCGGTCCCGCCAGGGTTCGTGCTGACCACCGCAGCCTATAAAGCATTCGTGGACGCCAACGGGATTCAAGACCGCATCCAGGAACTGGCGGCGCTGCCAGCGGAGGCGGCTCCGCAGGCTTACGAGGACGCCTCGGCTGCGATCCGGGCACTTTTCACCGGCGGCACCATGCCTGCGGCCATCGCCTATGAGCTCGCCGCCGCCTACGAAAGCCTCAGCGCTCACGAGGACGGCGGCGACGGCGCTGACGACGGCGGCGACGCGCCGGTTGCGGTGCGCTCGTCCGCCACGGCTGAAGACCTCGCCGCGGCCAGCTTCGCCGGGCAACAGGAAACCTATCTCAACATCCGCGGGGCGGAAGCACTCGATGTGGCAGTCATTGATTGCTGGTCTTCCCTGTGGACAGCGAGGGCCATGGCCTACCGGGCGCGGGAGGGCATCGCACCGGGCGATGTCAGCCTCGCGGTGGTGGTCCAGCGGATGGTCGAGGCCGAGGCGGCCGGGGTCATGTTCACCGCCAATCCGGCCAACGGCCGGCGGGACCAGATCGTCATCAGCGCCTCGTGGGGCCTAGGGGAGTCCGTGGTCAGTGGAACAGTCACCACGGATGACCTGGTTGTCGAAGCGGGCACCGGCCGAGTGCTCTCGCGCCGGACGGCCGACAAAGAAGTCATGACCGTCTACGCGGACCGCTCAGGGGACGGCGTCCCGGAGGGCGGCGTCCCGGAGGGCGGGGGAACACGGGAGCAGCCGGTGCCGGCGGCACTTCGGAAGCAAGCCGTGCTCGACGACGGCGCGGCTGCCGAACTGGGCCGCCTGGGAACACGGATTGCGGCCTATTTCGGAGTACCGCAGGACGTCGAGTGGGCACGGGCCGATGGCAATTTCTTCATGTTGCAATCCCGGCCCATCACGGCTCTGCCTGAACCCGCGGCTGACACCCCGGACACGTGGCCGTTGCCCTATCCGAAGGGGATGTACTTCCGGGCGAGCATCGTGGAGCAGTTGCCGGATCCCCTCTCTCCGCTGTTCGCCGATCTGATTGACGGTTCGGTGACGCGGTCGCTCAAGGCGCTACTGAACGAAGCCGTCGGGAGTGAGGTCGTCAGGGATGGCGACGTCGGACTGCCCACCGTCAACGGATACGCCTATTACTACTACCGCACCTCGGCAATGTGGCGAGTGATGGGCAAGTCGCCCGCGGCCATGGTCGCCCTGGCACGCGGCAAGGCGCACATGGGCGTGGCTGGATGGCGGGAATTCTCGCATCCCCGCTACCGGGAGGTGATCAAGGGCTGGTCGGCAAAGACCGTCGGGGAGCTTTCGGGAGCGGAACTGCTTGAGGGTGTCCGGACGTTGCTGGACGCCGGAACCGTTTACTACACGGCTGTGGAGTCAGTTATTCCGATCGCCGCTGCGAGCGAAATTTCCTTCCGCGCGTACTACGACAAACTCGTCCGGCGCCAGGGAGATCCTCCGGCAGAAACATTCCTCCTCGGCTACGATAGCGAACCGATCCGGGCGGAGAAGTCGTTGTACGACCTCGCGGCCTGGGCCCGTGAAGTCGAGGGACTGGCCCCGGCGATCCTCAACCAAGCGACGGCTGCGCTGGCCGAGTCGCAGAGCAGCTGGCTCCCACCCACCGGTATGGACCCGGCACTTTGGCAGCAGTGGCATCCGCGTTTCCAAGCCCATCTCGATAGGTTCGGCCATGCCGTCTACAACTTGGACTTCCTCAGCCCCGTGCCGGCGGACGATCCTTCGGCGCTGCTGGACACGGTGAAGTTCTATCTGCGCGGACGAGGCAGCGACCCGCATGAGCGCCAGCGCCTCTCCGCCTCCCGACGGGAGGACCAAACAGAACGGATGCTCACCCGTCTTGGGCGGACCCGGCTCGGACGGACGCGCCGTGCCCCGTTCCTTCGTTTGCTCCGGTGGGCGCAGAAAACCGCACCGCTCCGCGAGGACGCCCTCGCCGACGTCGGGCTCGCTTGGCCGCTGATCCGGCGGATGCTGCTCGAACTGGGTCAGCGGTTGGTCCGCACGGGTGTCATCGCGGGTCCCGCCGACGTGTTCTGGCTGCGCAGTCAGGAGCTGCAAAGCGCCGTCGAGTTCGGCCTCGCTGAGGCGGGCGTCCCGGCGGCAGTGGCAATTACCGGAACGGAGCGCCCCGTCCGCGCCGACGTCGTCGAGGAGCGCAAGACGCTGTGGCGGGGCCAGGCCAAGGCCGCTGCCCCTCAACTGCTGCCGGAGACGCGGTGGATGAAGCGCGCCTTCGAATCGATGATGCCGGCGGGTGCCCAGGACCAACACGGTGACGTCATCAAGGGCATTGGCGCCAGCGCGGGCCGCGTCAGTGCCCCGGCCCGCGTCCTGACTGGGCCGCAGGATTTCGGCCGGATGGCGCCCGGCGAGGTCCTGGTTGCCCGGATCACCACTCCGGCGTGGACTTCGCTGTTCGCGATGGCTTCGGCCGTGGTCACCGACGTCGGCGGCCCGTTGAGCCACAGCTCCATTGTGGCGCGGGAATACGGCATTCCCGCCGTGCTCGGTACCGGGGTCGCCACGCAGCGGCTCACGAGCGGCCAACAAATCACGGTCGACGGCGACGCCGGCACGGTGACCACCGAGCGCCCACCCGTCTAGCCTCCCCACCCCCGACGCCCGGTCACCTTTGGTGTGTTTTCGCCGGACGCCCGGTCATCTTTGGTGGGTTTCCCTCCGACGCCCGGTCACCTTTGGTGTGTTTTCGCCGGACGCTCGGTCACCTTTGGTGTGTTTTCGCCGGACGCCGGGTCACCTTTGGTGTGTTTTCGCCCGGCGGATTCAAGTGGTGGTTGCAACGCGTCCTTTATGCTGCTGATTCTTCCAGTATTTGTTCGAGGGCTTGCGCGGGTGTTTTCCAGCCGAGGGT
>NZ_JAUSSZ010000024.1 GCF_030812595.1 Arthrobacter bambusae | reverse complement strand
ACACCCGAACCAATTCACGCCGAACCTCAGGCCGACCAAAACGTCCCACAACACCACCAACCACTCAGGCGTTGCAACGACCCCCTGAACCCGCCGGAAACCCTCGCTCAGTTATGGGGCTGCCGGGACCAACGCTCTTCAATGTGGGCCCACTTCCAGATGCCCAGCGCCAGGACCCACGTCGCAATGAACAGCCCCACGATCAGGTACCCGACGGCGTTGAGGTCCAGTCTGCCTATCGCAGCCAGCGGGCCGGCGCTGATCCCTGTTCTCTGGACGATGATCGAAAACAACTCGACAGAACCGATCCCGAGCGCCACGGCGACCGACAACCCCGTGATCACGATGTTGTAGTACGCCCGGCGGACGGGCCGGGACAACGCCCACCCGTAAGCAAAGTTCATGAAGACGCCGTCGATGGAGTCCAACAAGCTCATCCCGGCGGCAAACAGCACGGGCAACGTCAGGATCGCGTACCAGGGAAGCGCGGAGGCCGCCGCCCCGCCCGCAAGAATCAACAGGCTCACTTCCGTGGCGGTATCGAACCCCAGGCCGAACAGCAATCCCACGCCGTAGACATGCCACGACCGGCTGACCAGGCGCGTGACACGGCGGTACGCCCTGTTCAAAAGTCCCAAATTGACCGACAACGCCTGATCAAGCTCGACGGCGGTGCACTCACCGTGCCGCATGCGCCGAACGGTCTTGATAATGCCCAGGAGCACTCCGAGGTTCAAGAGTCCGATGGCATAGAGGAAGATCCCCGAGACAGCCGTGCCGAACAACCCGAAGAATGAGTGGACGTCCCTTCCGGCTGTGCCAGTGTTGTCCGCAAGGCTTCGGATGCCCGCGGCAAGCAAGGCACACATGCCGAAGACAATGCTCGAGTGCCCCAGGGAAAACCAAAACCCTACCGACATCCGCCGACGGCCATCGTTGCAGAGTTTCCGGGTGATGTTGTCGATCGCGGCAATGTGGTCCGCGTCGAAAGCGTGCCGCAGGCCCAGTGTGTAAGCGGCCACGCCGAGGCCGACGCCGAAAGCTCCTGCCGGAACGCCGTGGAGGCTTCCCGATGCCGTCACCGCCGCGAGCGTACCCCAGCCCGCAGCATGCAGGACCGCGATAAAAGCGGCCATGCCACCGATCGACACCCGCTCGGTGCGCGTGAGACTGCGCCGGAAGCCGCTCATTCCGGCCGGCCGCGCAGCCGCCGTCTGCTTCATGGTTCGAGCCTCGGGTCCCATGTGCAATGCAGGGCGATTGAATACCCTGCCCCATGTAGCGGAAGTATACGCCGGAGTCAAGTTGGGTGGTTGCGCTTTCTTCGAAGCAAGCCTATCTTGGCAAGAAGGAGTGCCAGCATGCACGAACTCTCAATCACGCAGAGCCTTGTTGATGCCGTTCTGGAACGCACCGGAGAACGGGCGGTCACCGGCGTGAACCTCAGAATCGGACCGCTTTCCGGTGTGCTGCCGGATGCCATGCGCTTTTGCTTCGACATAGTTTCCGCTGGTACCTCGCTCGCAGGAGCGCAACTGAGGATCGATGAACCGCAAGGCCTGGGTCGATGCCGCAGCTGTGGCACGGAATTTGAACTAGAGGACCTTATCCTGCTCTGTCCATGCGGAAGCGCCGACGTCGACATCCTTAGCGGCCGCGAACTCATGGTGATATCTGTGGAGGTGGCTTGAGGAATGTGTACTACATGCGGATGCGGCGACGAGACGAACACAAGGGTCTCCACCCTTGATGGGATTCAACCCATCGTGGAGCACCAGCACCCGCACGACCACGCCCACCCGCACGACCACGACCATCCCCACGACCACGCCCACCCCCACGACCACACCCATCCCCACGACCACGACCACCACCCGGCAACGATCACCCTCGAGCAAAACCTGCTCGCCAAGAACGACCTGCTTGCGGCAAGGAACCGCGGCTGGCTGGCGGGCCGGGGAATCAGGGCGCTGAACATCATGAGTTCACCGGGCGCGGGCAAGACCACCCTTTTGGTCCGGACGCTTACCGACCTCGGCGGGCATTTGCAGGCCGGCGTCATCGAAGGGGACCAGGAGACGTCCCTGGACGCAGACCGGATCCGGGCCGTCGGCCGTCCGGTCATCCAGATCAACACTGGAGCCGGCTGCCATCTCGACGCCGATATGCTCCAGCGCGGCCTCGACGCCTTGGATCCGCAGCCGGGCTCCACGGTTTTCGTCGAGAACGTCGGCAACTTGGTCTGTCCGGCACTCTTTGACCTCGGCGAAACGGCCAAGGTCGTCGTCATTTCGGTTACGGAAGGTGATGATAAACCCCGGAAATACCCACATATGTTCATGGCAGCCGATCTGGTGATCGTCAATAAATCGGACCTGCTCCCCTACGTTGATTTCGACGTCGACGAATGCCTGCGGCAGATCCGGGAGATCAACCCGCACGCCGATTTCCTGGTCCTCTCCGCCACCACCGGTGACGGCCTCGCCGCTTGGTATGCCTGGCTGGACGGCTCCACATCCCGGTCAAATTCCTTGACTGAATCTCTATCAGACGCACATTGAGCCCGATTCGGGCCGCTGAAAGAGGCAACGATGCCTACCGAAACTTCCCTCAAGGCCGAAGAAGCCCTTATTCACGTGCTGTGGATCAACGCCGGGCTCAGTTGCGACGGCGATTCGGTCGCCTTGACGGCGGCCACGCAACCGAGCGTCGAGGAGATCGCGCTCGGCGCCTTGCCCGGGCTGCCACGCATCGCCATGCATTGGCCCCTGATCGACTTCGAATGCGGCCCCCAGGAGGGAGCCGACGACTTCCTGGAATGGTTCAGGAAAGCCGACCGCGGTGAGCTGGAACCCTTTGTCCTGGTGGTAGAGGGGTCCATCCCCAACGAAAGACTGCACGACGACGGCGGCTACTGGTGCGGGTTCGGAAACAACGTCGAAACCGGCCAGCCGATTACCACAAGCGAGTGGTTGGACCGCCTCGCGCCCAAAGCCACCGCGATCATCGCCGCAGGAACATGCGCGACGTATGGCGGCATCCACGCAATGGCCGGAAACCCGACGGGCGCCATGGGTGTCCCTGATTATCTGGGATACGACTGGAAGTCCAAGGCCGGCATCCCGATCGTCTGCGTCCCGGGGTGCCCGATCCAACCGGACAACCTGTCCGAAACCATCACCTACCTCTTGTACCAGGCCACCGGCCAGGCGCCCATGATCCCCTTGGACGATGCGCTCCGGCCAACCTGGCTGTTCGGCAAGACGGTCCACGAGGGCTGCGACCGGGCCGGCTACTACGAGCAGGGTGACTTCGCTGGCGAATACGGCTCACCCAAATGCCTGGTCAAACTCGGCTGTTGGGGACCCGTGGTCAAGTGCAACGTTCCCAAGCGCGGCTGGATGAACGGGATTGGCGGTTGCCCGAATGTCGGCGGCATTTGCATCGGCTGCACCATGCCGGGCTTCCCGGACAAGTTCATGCCTTTCATGGACGAACCTCCCGGCAGCAAGCTCTCCACCAGCACGATCAGGCCCTACGGGTCCGCGATCAGGGCCCTCCGGGGCATCACCAAACACACGCTGGACCAGGAGCCGAAGTGGCGCCGGCCCGGACACGAACTCCTTACTGGCGCGAAGCGCACTTGGTAACCACCCCCTCTTCCAGACAGGCGAAGCACAATGACCTCCACTATTCCCATGAATTCCGGGAGCGAAACGGGCAATAACAATCTGGTGGAGATGAACTGGGACCCCATTACCAGGATCGTCGGCAGCCTCGGCATCTACACCAAAATCGATTTCGCGAACAACCAGGTTGTGGAATGCAAGAGCACGTCCTCAATCTTTCGGGGTTACTCCATCTTCATGAAGGGCAAGGATCCGCGCGACGCCCACTTCATCACCAGCCGCATCTGCGGAATCTGCGGCGACAACCACGCAACCTGTTCCTGTTATGCACAAAACATGGCCTACGGAGTGAAGCCGCCGAACCTGGGTGAGTGGATCGTGAACCTCGGCGAGGCCGCCGAGTACATGTTCGACCACAACATCTTCCAGGAGAACCTGGTGGGCGTGGACTACTGCGAAAAGATGGTGTCCGAAACCAACCCCGGCGTCCTGGCCAAGGCTGAGAACACCCGCGCACCGCACGAAGCCGAACACGGCTACCGCACCATCGCGGACATCATGCGCTCGCTGAACCCGTTCACCGGGGAGTTCTACCGCGAGGCACTCCAAGTCAGCCGCGCCACCCGCGAGATGTTCTGCCTCATGGAGGGCCGCCACGTCCACCCGTCAACGCTCTACCCGGGCGGCGTGGGAACGGTTGCCACCATACAGTTGATGACGGACTACATCACGCGGCTCATGCGCTACGTCGAGTTCATGAAGAAGGTCGTCCCCATGCACGATGACCTGTTCGACTTCTTCTACGAAGCGCTCCCCGGTTACGAACAAGTGGGCCTGCGCCGCACCCTACTTGGCTGCTGGGGGTCCCTGCAGGATCCTGACTACTGCAATTTCCAGTACAAGGACATGACCGAATGGGGCCGGAAGATGTTCGTCACCCCCGGGGTGGTCGTGGACGGGAAACTCGTCACCACTGACTTGGTACGCATCAACCTTGGCATCCGGATCATGCTCGGCTCCTCGTATTACGAGGATTGGGAAGACCAGGAAATGTTCGTCACGCACGATCCCCTGGGCAACCCGGTGGACCGCCGGCACCCGTGGAACCAGCACACCAACCCGAGGCCGCAAAAGCGTGACCTCTCGGAGAAGTACAGCTGGGTCATGTCTCCGCGCTGGTTCGACGGCCAGGACAACCTGGCACTGGACACCGGCGGCGGACCACTGGCCCGCCTCTGGGCAACAGCGCTGGCCGGACTGGTTGATATCGGCTACATCAAATCCACCGGAACGAGCGTTCAAATCAACCTGCCGAAAACCGCGTTGAAGGGCCCTGTGTCCTTGGAGTGGAACATCCCGCAGTGGAGCAACACCATCGAGCGCAACCGCGCCCGCACGTATTTCCAGGCTTATGCCGCCGCAGCCGCCCTGCATTTCGCGGAAAAGGCCTTGGAGGAGATCCGCGCGGGCCGGACCAAGACGTGGGAAACCTTCACGGTCCCGGACGAAGCCATCAGCTGCGGCTTCACCGAGGCAGTGCGGGGCGTCCTGTCCCACCACATGGTCATCCGGGACGGCAAGATCGCCAACTACCACCCGTATCCCCCGACTCCTTGGAATGCGAGCCCCACTGACTCCTCAGGAACCGCCGGCCCATATGAGGACGCCGTCCAAGGGCAGCCGATCTTCGAGGAGAATGACAGGGAGCACTTCAAGGGCATCGACATTATGCGCACGGTCCGCAGCTTCGACCCGTGCCTTCCTTGCGGCGTCCATATGTACTTGGGCAACGGCCAGACCTTGGACAAGCTGCACTCACCCACCCAGACCCTGACTGGAGAGTAAGCACGCCATGCACGGCGGGGACCGGGCGCAGCAGGCGGGCGACAGGATCAGTACCTTGCTCGATGGTCTCGGCGCCGGCGGAGCGATTGCCCGTGGACGCGCCGAGGACCTCGTGCGGGAGGTGACCGACCTCTATGGCGCGGGACTCGAGCGGATCCTGGAAATCCTCGATGACCAGGGAAAGCTCGACGACGACACTCTCGGCGCGCTGGCCGCGGACGAACTCGTAGCCGGGCTCCTGATCATCCACGGGCTGCACCCGCAGAACCTGGAACAGCGGGTGGCGGCCGCGCTCGACAGCGTCAGGCCGTACCTCGGCTCGCATGGCGGCGACGTGGAGTTGTTGGACATCAGCGCCGAGGGCGTGGTGCGGCTGAAGCTGCTCGGGACCTGCCAGGGCTGCCCGTCGTCGTCGGTCACGCTCAAGTACGCCGTCGAGGAGGCGATCGAAACCGCAGCCCCGGAAGTGACCTCGATTGAAGTGGTCGAGGAGGAAAAGCACGCCGCCACCCCGGCGCTCATCCCTGTGGAGGCACTCATGGTGCGGGTCGCCGATCACGCGCCCGCCGCCGTCGGGCACGGTTCCCAACACGGGCTTGCCGGCTCGTGGGAGCCCGTGCCCGAAATCGCGGGCCTTGAGCCCGGCGAGGTTGCCGGCTTCCTGGTGGGCGATTATGCGGTCCTGGCCTGCCGGACCGGCCAGGATGCCTACGCTTACCGGGACTATTGCCCACGCTGCATGGGCCCCATGAAAGGTGCCGCCCTCCAGCGCGCGCTCGCGGCACCGGCCGGCGGCGGCCTGCTGCGGTGCCCCACGTGCCGGGGCCACTTCGACGTGCGTCGGGCCGGCGCCTGCCTTGAAGACAAGTCCCTCCACCTGGATCCCCTCCCGCTGTTGGTCCGCGACGGCGTGATGTCAGTAGCCGTCCCGGCGACCTCCGGGCATGGAGGCTGATATGGCCGGAACGAGCGCGAACGGCTTGCCGGTTGCCTTACTGCGGAAGATTGCCTCTGCCAGGCCAGCTCCTGTCGTCGGCGAGCGCTGCGAGATGTGCGGGGAGCCCATACCGGACGAGCATCAGCATGTGGTGGACATTGAGAGCCATGCCATGATGTGCACCTGCCGCCCCTGTTATCTCCTCTTCACCGACAGCACGGCCCACTTGCGATACCGCTCCGTTCCGGACAGGTATCTCTCCTTCCCTGACTTCGAGTTGGGTCCAGGCCAGTGGGACGAGCTGGAGATTCCCGTGGGCTTGGCTTTCTTCTTCCGGAGTTCCAAGCTTGACCGGACGGTCGCCTTCTATCCCGGTCCCGCGGGCGCTACGGAATCCGAGCTTCCCCTCAACGCTTGGGACGCCCTGCTGGCCCGCAATCCCGCGCTTTCCGTGGCTGCTCCGGACACCGAAGCCCTCCTGATCCGTGGCCCGGGTGCCGATCGTCCGCAGGCCGACTGCCATCTGGTCCCTGTCGACGCGTGCTACGAACTGGTCGGGCACCTCCGGCGCGTCTGGCGAGGGTTCGACGGCGGCCAAGAGGCCCGCGAGCAGCTCGCCGGATTCTTCGAACGGCTCGGCTCGCGAAGCAAGCCCCTTCACGAGGACAAACGGGGCCGCGACGGACGCCGTGTGTCCGCACCGGGAGGCCGGCAATGACAGCGCTCGCCTTCACCGTGCTGGACCTCCAGCCCGAGCCCTACGCCGCCTCTCCACAGTTGACGGCCCGGTTGCGGGTGACAGAATCCACGGGGGCCGAGGTACATGCCATCGCCCTGCGCTGCCAAGTGCGCATCCTCCCCCAGCGCCGCGGCTACGCGCCGGAGGAGGAGCCCGGCCTGCTCGACTTGTTCGGCGAGCGCGGCCGGTGGCCCACCACCTTGAAGTCTTTCCTGTGGTTGCAGTGCAGCACCATGGTGCAGGGATTCAGCGGCGCCGCCGACGTCGACCTCCCCCTGCCGTGCACCTTTGACTTCGACGTGGCCGCCTCCAAGTACCTCCACGCCCTGCGCGACGGCGAGATCCCGCTCGAGTTCCTGTTCTCCGGCACCGTTTTCACCAAGGGCAGCACGGGATTCGGCGTGGAACAGGTGCCATGGGACCTCGAGGCGTCGTACCGTTTGCCTGTCGCCGCGTGGCGGAAGTTGATGGACCTGTATTTCCCCAACGCCGGGTGGATCCGCCTGGACCGGGGGGTTTTGGCGGCCCTGTCGGGGTACAAATCGGCGCGGGGTCTGACCTCGTGGGATGCGACGGTGGAGGAGTTGCTTACCGGCAGGGCGGCCGTGGCGGGAGAGCCCCTGCCATGAACATGAGCTTGAGCCTTGCACGCGCCGTCGCTGACGCCGTCCTCTATGAGGGCTATTTGCTGTACCCCTACCGCGCATCCTCGCAGAAGAACCAGTCCCGCTGGCAGTTCGGGATCCTCGGGCCGCCGGGGGCAGCGCTGGCCGGGACGGGTGAAGAGCCGGAGATGTTCGCCGACTGCCTCCTCAGACCGGGTCCGCTGGCCGAAGTGGAGGCCCACCTCCGCTTCCTCCAGCTGCAGGCCCGCACGGCGGAAAAAGCGGACGACAGCGGAGGGTTCAGTCCCGTCGATGAGCTCACCATCGGGGCCAAACGTTGGCTGAGTTGGGACGAGGCTGTTGAGCAGGAGGTTGCGCTCGGGCCGTTTTCCGTGGCTGAGCTGATCGACGAACCTTTGGTGCTGGCCGTCGAAATCGCCGGAGGCACCGAGGTCGAGGAATTGGCCGCGGTCGGCGCGGATCCAGGCACCGCGGGTGCGGTGCCGCTGGCAGGCCGGCTGGTGCGCCGCCGTCGTGCGCTCCACGGCGAAGTCCAGCTGGCCGCCACCGACGTCGGAAGCGGACTGGTGCGTTTGCGGGTGACCGCGGTGAACAATGCCAGCGCGTTGCCGGAGCCGATCGGCAAGCAGGACGCCATCGCCAACTCATTCATCGGAACCCACCTGCTGTTGAGCGCCGATGATGCGGATTTCGTTTCGTTGCTTGAACCGCCGGACGAGGCACTCAAGGCTGCGCAATCGTGCGCGCAATACCGTTGCTGGCCCGTGCTTGCGGGTCCGGAGGGCCAACGCGATGTACTGCTGGTCTCGCCCATCATTCTTTATGACCACCCCGCGCTTGCACCGGAAAGTTCAGTCCCTTTGTACGACTCCACCGAGATCGACGAAATCCTGACGCTTCGCGTGTTGACGCTCACGGATCAAGAAAAGGCCGAGGCCAGGGCCACTGACCCGCGCGCGGCGGCGATCATCGACCGCTGCGAAGAGATGGCCCCTGAGGAACTGCAGCAACTCCACGGAATCCTGCGCAACCCCCATTCCCTTGCGACCGATGCCGCCGCTCCCGACGCCGCCGACCTCCCATGGTGGGAGCCCGAGGCGGAAGCGAGAGTCAAGCCGGAAGCGGACGTCGTCGTCATCAATGGTGTTCCGGTGGCTCGGGGCAGCCGGGTGAGGGTCAATCCCCGGAGGCGGGCCGATGCGCAAGACCTGTTCTTCGCCGGGCAAACCGGCCGGGTAACAAGCGTGCATTTCGACGTCGACGGCAGCACCCATGTGGGTTTGGTGCTTGAGCAGGACCCCGCAGCTGACCTCCACGAAGGCTACGGCAGGTCCTTCTACTACGCGCCCGATGAGCTTGAACCGCTGGGACCGCTGCCGCCCGGCAGCCACCCCGAAACGCAGGAGGGAAAGGAAGGCCCGTGATGAGGGTAATTGGAATGGCAACAGTCTGGCTGCTGGCCGGTGTGGGTCTTGGCGCCGTGTATGTGGGGCTTCGTTCGATCCCGGATATCCAGCGCTACATCAAAGTGCGCCAGATGTGAACCCAGTGCGTGGTGAAGCGTCGGCCGCGCCTGCTCCGCAGGTGGCAGCCCGGATCCTGGTGGCGGGCGTGGGCAATATATTCCTGCGCGACGACGGGTTCGGCCCCGAGGTGGCACGGCGGCTGGCGTCCGAGTCCAGGCTGTCCACGTCCGATGTCCGCGTGGTGGACTACGGCATTCGCGGGATGCATTTGGCCTACGACTTGCTCGACGACGTGGATGTCCTGGTCCTGGTGGACGCAGTGCCGGCTGAGCCTGCGCTCCTTGAAGAAGGCGGGGGGCAAGCAGGCTCCGGGCCGGGAAGCATCCGGGTGCTGAGAATCCGTCCTGAAGATCTCGATGGTCGCGCGGCGTTGGACCCGCACGGCATGAACCCCGCAGCCGTGCTGGGCCGGCTTCGTACGCTCGGCGGCGAATTGCCCACCACCTACGTCGTGGGCTGCGTACCCGAAGATCTGAGCGAGGGGATCGGATTGTCGGAGCCGGTGTCGGACGCAGTGCCCGAGGCCGTTTCCGCCGTCGTTTCCCTCCTCGCCCGCCATGCGCACCTTGTCCCACCCGTAACGGCTTGAGGGAGCACCCATGTGCCTCGGAATACCCGGCCAGGTCATCGAGCTTCTCGAGGGCTACGGCAACCAGCTCGCCTTGGTGGACGTGGCAGGCGTGCACCGGAAAATCAACGTAGGGCTCCTGGACGACGGTCCATTGGAACCCGGGACCTGGGTCCTCATCCATATGGGATTCGCCTTGGAGCGCGTGGATGCCGCGGGCGCGGAACAGGCCCTCGGCGGCCTGGAGCTCATGGGCCAGCCACGGGAGCCGCAAGCGGGAACCAGCCAGGCCGCCGTCGAGGGTTAGTGTTCGAGCGCGATCGCCGCGCCGCGGTGTTCAACACCCGTGTTGGCGATCTGGAGATGGCGGGCCGTGAAATGCTTCAGCTGCTGGAGCTGATGCGGAGTGATCCGGTCACACACCCAATCCCAGTGCAGCGTGACGGTGTCGCCAACGCCCAGTCCGGAGATGAACCCCATTCCGTTGACGGCAAACTTCGCTGACTCCACGACCGGTTCACCAACGCCCAACGCCACTCCGTCCCACACGAGCGGCCTCGAACTGACCACGGCTTCGTCGCCGGTGATGGCCAAGACCTCGCCCCACCGGATCCGGCAGCGGTCGAGCACGTTCAAAGCGGTTGCGTACCGTCGCTCGTCCCGGAGCAGGCCCAGCCAGGGGTAGATTTCAAACACGTGGAAGCTGTGGTGCGGCACTCCGCCCGCCAGGACGCCTTCAACCAAGTGCGGGAATTGCCGGCCGGTACGAGCCCGGAATCGATCTTCCATCGAGTTGCCGATGTTCGTGATTCCGACAGAATCCAGCAGTCTGTTGCCTACCCAATAGGCCTCCACGACGCGGGCATCAAGCGGATCAGCAATACCGGTGGAACCCGCAATGAGTTCAAGGTACGGCCAAGCCCCCGCGAAGCCCTTGGCGAGTTGCCGCAGTCCTTGATCGGTGACGCCGGATTGGCCATAGTGAAGCAGCGCGTCGCTGTCCGGAGGCCCGCAGCTCCCCCGGGCATTCGGCGGATAAGCGTAGCGGACAAACAGCTGCGCACCATCGACGATCATCGCGTGGCCACCTTCTTCAAGGGTCTTTTGAAAGTAGCACCGGGGCAGACCCTGAACAAGGGATTAGCACTCGTTCGCGGGCGCAAAGTCGTTGACACCCAAACCCTACGAGCGCATGCTCTGAAGAGCGACGCACAGAGGGGTCAGACCATGGGAACCTCCGAGCTGGACCGCCGCACGGCCCTCCAGGTCCTAGTGGCTGGTGGCTCGGCCGCGTTCCTTGCCGGATGCGGCGGCCCGGCCGGTTCCGTCGCCTCTACTCCGCCGCCGGCTTCCGCGTCCGCACCGCCGTCGGCTTCCGCTATCAGCGTCACGGACCAGCGCGGCAAGACAGCAACTTTTGCCCGTCCCGTCACACGGGTCGTCACCATCCCGATGCCGGCGGCATCGCTGCTTGTAGCCGTCGACCAGAGCCCGGATCATTTGGCCGCGATGCACAACGTTTCGTGGGTGGCCATGCGCGACGGCGTCATGGGGACCATGTTTCCCCACGCCCTGGACATCCCGCACGACATCGCCGCCCAGGACTTCACTCCGAACGTGGAGAGCGTGCGTGCCCTGAATCCCGACGTCGTCATCCAGTGGTCGGATACGCAACTGGTCGAGCCGCTGGAGAAAGCCGGGCTTACCGTCATTGGCCTGAAAAACACAGGCACGCAACAAGACGTGGACGCGTGGATCGCCATGTTCGCCGCAATACTGGGAAAACCCGAGCGCGCCGTCCAGATCAAGGCACGGAGCGACCAGGAGCTGGCCGCCATCAAGTCGCAGGCGGCCGCACGTACCGGCAAAGGCCCCAGCATCCTGTACTTCAACAGGTTCACGGGCGGCCTCAAAGTTGCCGGGGCCAACAGCTATAACGACTTCTACATCAAACTCATCGGGGCCACCAACCCCGCCACGGGAAAGGACCCGCTGCCCGGATCGGGGATGATCGGCTTGGACGTGGAACAGGTGCTCAAGTGGGATCCTGAGGTCATTCTGCTCGGCAACTTCGACAATGCGATGCCCTCGGACATCTACTCCGACCCCGTGTGGCAGGGCGTTTCCGCCGTGCGGTCCCGCCGGGTCTACAAAGTGCCCCTCGGCGGGTACCGCTGGGATCCGCCCGGGCAGGAGTCGCCCCTTATGTGGCATTGGCTCGCCGATATCGCCTTCCCCCAGGACAAATCTCCCCTGCGGAGCAAGGTCAGCGACTACTTCCGCTTCCTCTATAACCACGAGCCCACGGCCGAGGAATTGAACAAAATCCTCTGGACCTCCAACAACAGCGCTTCCGCCAACTACCAGCAATTCAATGCTTGATGAAACCAGCCCTCCCCGCCTCCCCCGCCGCAACGAACCCAAGCAACGCGGCCTGAACCGCGCCGGCCTAAGCAGCCCGCGCCGTCGTACTCCTCCCACGCGGGCAGCAACCCGGCTGGCGCCGCGGGACCAGCGGCGCGAACCGGCCGTCGTCGTTCCCATCGGCCTGGCGGCGCTGTTCCTTGTCGCGGCAGCGCTGCTGGCGCTCGCCGTGGGCCGTTACGGCGTTCCGCTCGGGCACGTCGTCGAGATCCTGGCCTCGCGGCTGGCCCCGCTTCCCAACGAAGCAAACGGCACGGAACAGAACGTTGTGTTGCTTGTCCGGATGCCCCGGATCCTGCTTGCCGCACTGGTGGGCGGCGGCCTGGCGCTCGGCGGAGCAGCCCTGCAGGCCGTTTTCCGGAATCCGCTGGTCAGCCCGGAAATCATCGGCGTCTCAGCCGGGGCCTCGTTCGGTGGCGCGCTGGCCTTGCTCCTGGGCCTGGAGTCCGCGCTCCTGGTCACGGGCTCTTTTGCGTTCGGCTTGATCGCCCTCGCAACCTTATTCCTGATCACCTCGGGCCGTGGAGGGACACCGATGCTGATGGTGGTGCTGGGCGGCGTGGTCACCGGATCGTTTTTCTCGGCCCTCGTCGCGCTGGTGACGTATGTCGCGGATCCGAACACCACCCTGCCCGCCATCGTGTTCTGGCTTCTCGGCAGCGTCGCCACAGCCACCTTCACCAAAGTGTTGGTGGCCGTGATCCCCATCCTGGGTGGCGCCGTCGTACTCCTGGCCCTGCGCTGGCGGATCAATGTGCTCTCTTTGGGCGACGACGATGCCGCGGCCCTGGGCGTGCGGCCGCGGCCGCTGCGCTGGGTGGTGCTGCTTGCGGTGGCCCTGATCGTGGCCGGAGCCGTGGCCGTCAGTGGTGCGGTGAGCTGGGTTGGGCTCGTGGTTCCGCACCTTGCCCGTATGTGGGTTGGGCCCGACCACCGGGTGCTGCTTCCCGTGTCCTTCCTGCTCGGCGCCGCCTACATCGTCTTGGTGGACACCGTGGCCCGCACGGCGACAGCCGGCGAAATACCGCTGGGCGTCCTCACGGCGCTGATCGGCGCCCCCGTGTTCTTCCTGCTCCTTCGCCGCAACCGGGAGAGGATCTGGGAGAGTGCTTGAGCTGGAGCAGGTGGGCTTTGGCTACACCCCGGGGAACTGGGTCTTTCGGGACGTGAGTTTCAGGGTCTCCGCGGGCGAGGCAACCGCGGTGCTGGGACCCAACGGAAGTGGCAAAACCACCTTGGTCCGGTGCGCTGCCGGGCTGCTGACGCCCGTCGAAGGTGTGGTTCTCCGGGAACAGAGCGCGGGGTTCGTGCCGCAGGCACATGGGACCGCCTTCGCCTACCGCGCCGTAGACATGGTGTTGATGGGGCGGGCGAGGCATGTGGGAGTCTTCCGCACGCCGGGCAATGCCGATCGCGCCGCAGCCCTGGACGCAATGGAACGGGTGGGCGCCGCCGAGCTCCGGGATCGGCTCTTCCCTACCTTGAGCGGCGGTGAGCAGCAGTTGGTCCTGATCGCCAGAGCCATCGCCGCGGGTTCGCCTCTCCTGGTCCTCGACGAGCCGGTCACCGGACTCGACCTGAAGAACCAAGTGCGGGTCTTGACGCTCCTGCGCGAACTCATGGCCGACGGCATGGCATTGCTTCTGAGCACGCATCATCCGGACCACGCGATGCACCTTGCCAGCCAGGTGGTCCTCTTGGGCCGAACCGGCGCGCGCGCCGGCCCCGCTGCCGAGCTGCTGACCGATGTCGAGCTCTCGCACCTCTATGGCGTCCCCGTCAGCACCCTGCCGTATTCCGACGACGGCGTTCCCCGCATGGCGATCGTGGTGGATTACGGACCCGATGTGAAGGAGCGTTTCCGGCGAACGCCCACATAAGTGAGCGAGCGTCGGAGGGGAAGCGACTGCTAGCCGGTGTTGCGGAGGCCGGCGGCCACTCCGTTGACGGTGATGAGCATGGCCCGCTGGAGGCGCTCGTCGATCTCGGCTCCGGAAATGGAAGCTTCGCGGACGCGGCGCAGCAACTCAACCTGCAGGTAACTGATGGGGTCGAGGTATTGGTCGCGGATTTCGAGGGAACGCTTCAGGGTAGGCTGCGCTTCCAGGAGCTCGGTCTCGCCGCTCAGGAGCTCCACCTCGGCGACCGTGAGATCGTACTCAGCCCGGATGGCCTTGAACAAGTGGTGCAGCTCCTCCGGAACCAGCGAAGACACGTAGTGCCCGGCGATGTCCATGTCCGTCTTGGCAAGGGTCATCTCCACGTTGGAGATCACGGAACGGAAGAAGTGCCAGCGCTTCATCATCTCCGCGAGCTCGGCAGTGTTGCCTGCCTCGCGGGCAGCCTTCAGGCCCGAGCCCACACCGAACCAGCCGGGCACGATCTGCCGTGACTGTGTCCAGCCGAACACCCACGGGATGGCACGGAGTCCGCCGAGGCCGGCCCCGGAGTCGGGGCGCTTGGAGGGACGCGAGCCGATGTTCAGGGAACCGAGTTGCTCCACCGGCGTCGAGGCCATGAAGTACGCAGGCAGGTCCGGATCGTCGATCAGCGCACGGTACTGGGCGAAGGCGGCGTCGGAAATGATCTCCATGACATGGCCGAAGCGTTCCCGCTCGTCATCGGACGTGCGCGGCGTGCGGTGCAGCGCAGAGCCTTGCATCACGGCGGCCAGGGAAAGCTCCAGGTTCTCGCGCGCGAGCTCCGGCAGGGAGTACTTGTCCGAGATGACTTCGCCTTGCTCGGTGAACTTGATAGCGCCTTCCAGCACTCCGTTCGGCTGGGCCATGATGGCGTCGTAGGTCGGTCCGCCGCCGCGGCCCACAGAGCCGCCGCGGCCATGGAACAACCGGACGTTCACGCCGTGCTTGGCGGCTACATCGCGCAGCTTCCGCTGGGTCTTATGGATCTCCCATTGGCTGGTCATGACGCCGGATTCCTTATTGGAGTCCGAGTATCCCAGCATGATCTCCTGGACATCCCCGCGCAGCCGGACCAGCGAACGGTAGGACGGGTCGGAGAGCAGCAGGTCCACGATCTCGGCCGAGGCCCGCAACTCCTCGACCGTCTCCAGGAGCGGGGCGAAGCCGATCTTGGCATACGGAGCCGCACCGAACAGGTCGATCAGTCCGGCTTCCCGGGCCAGCACTGCGGCGGCCAGGACATCGTCCGCGCCACGGGTCATGGAAATGATGTAGGTTTCGACAACGTCGGGCCCATACGTCTGGAGGGCGTGGCGGATGCTGCGGAAGACGTCGTACGTGCGGTCCCCGTCGCCGTCGAGCTTGATGGGGTGGCCCGACAGGGGGCGGCGCGAAGCCAGCTCCGCGCTCAGCCGCTCGAAACGCTCGGCGCGGGTCAACTCGCCGTAGGGAGTTCCGACGCCGATCCGGTCCGCCAACTGCCCGACGGCGTCGTGGTGGTAGTCGGCATGCTCACGGATATCGAGGGTGGCCAAGTGCAGGCCGAAGGACGCGATCGCGCGCCGGACGCGCGACAAGGCGCCGTCGGCTACCAGCACCGCGGAGTGCTTGCGCAAGGAGTCTTCCAACAAATCCAGTTCTGCCAACAGCTCCGAAGTGGAGGCGTAGTCGCGGCCGGGTTCGTGGTAGTTGGACGCAGATACGCGGCGGCCCGTGTTGATGAGCTTGGCTTTGATGCAGGTGAGTTTGAGCCGGTAGGGCTCCTGTGCGTTCAGTTCCAGGATGCGCTTGTCCAGGCCGGGGAGGTTCTTGAGGTCGACGTCGATCGAGTCCAGGAGCTCCTGCTCCGCGTCCACCAGGGCGGTGGAGTTGGAGAGGATGGAGATCAGTTCGTCGATCATCGAGATGCTGATCCGCACGGCGTGCTGGTTCTGCAACTGCAGGATCTCGCGGGTGACGGAAGCGGTGACGTTCGGGTTGCCATCGCGGTCCCCACCGATCCAGGAACCAAAGCGGATGGGGGCGTTGTGCGCCGGGAGCGCCACGCCGTGCTCCTCCAGCAGCTCGGAAAGGTCTGTAAGCATTTCCGGCATGGCGTCGGTGAGGATGCTGCTCAGGTAATAGATGGCGTTGCGGGCTTCGTCAACGGGTGTGGGACGGACCTGGCGCAGTTCGTCGGTCTGCCACATCTGGTCGATGATTTCGGCAAGCTGGCGGTCCTGCCGACGACGGGCGGCCGTGCCTTCAGGGGTGGATTCTGCCAGCACGTCGGAGAGTTTGCGGATTTTGTCCAGCACCGAACGGCGGGAGGCTTCGGTGGGGTGCGCGGTGAAAATAGGACGAACGTCCAGTTCGTTGACAACGTCCTGGAGCACCTCGTTTCCAGCCTTACCGGCGATCTCGGCCACTGCTTTGGCCAACCAGCCGTCCTTTTCCTGGCGGGTGCGCAGTCCGCGGACACGGTGCACCTGTTCTGCCGCGTTCGCGAGGTGGAAATAGAACGCGAAGGCGCGGACCAGCTCGGTGGCATCCTCAAGGGGCAACGAGGCGAGCAATTCGCGGACCTGGGCGACGACGTCGTGCGCGCTCCACGGGCCTGTTGCGTCAGCGCCGCCGCGGGCGGCTTCCTTGGATTCCTTGGTGAGCAGGCGCACCTGCTCGACGAGCCGAAGCAGCTCGGGGCCATGCTGGCGGACCAATGACTCGCCGAGAAGCGTGGAGACGCGGCGGACATCGGCCCGCAGTTCGGCGGCAAGGTCGGTGCTGAAATGTGCAGTGTCAACCATGGAAAGTACCTTCTGGCGTTGGGTGTGGCCCGTACACTGCGCTGGATACTGTGAGCCGGATTACTTTATTTTCAAGGGAATCCTACCCGCAGAAATTGCAGGGGCGGCAATCCGTCTCGAATGTTGTCGCCGGGTCCGCCCGCGTACCCGTCCGCCCCGCACCGGGGTTCCGGGAATGGCGGCGACGGGTGCATGGTTAAGCCAACGACACCGCCCAAGCCGCTGGAGGAACCATGAGCGCAACAGCCCCTGCAAGCACCGCCCAGCTGGAACGCTGGCAGCGTTTCCGCAACGGCCGCAACGCCGCCCTCGCAGCGGACCACGGCTGGCTGACCCTCACTTCCTTCCAGTGGCTCGAATCCTCGCCCGCCGCCGTCGAGCTCGTCCCGGGGCTCTGGTCAACGGACGGCACGACGGCGACACTCACCGCGAGCGCGGCGGACGGACTCACGCTCGTGGAGACCGGAGCCCCTGTGGACGGAACTGTTTCGGCTACCCTCCAGGACGAGGAATCGCTCATGTGGGTGCAGTTCGGCGGCTCGGACGGCACGCAGGTGGTGGTGGAACTCGCGATGCGGGCGGACAAGTACGCGATCCGCACCAGGGACAACTCCTCGCCGGTGTTGACGGAGTTCGAAGCCGTTCCCACCTATGAATACAACCCGGACTGGGTGCTTGAGGGCCGTTTTGAGGCCTACCCCGAACCGGTGGATGTACCCATCGGGACGGCCAACCCTTTGGTCGACGGCGTGCATCGATCCGTGGGCGAGGTCGTCTTCCGGGCGCCTGGCCTTCCACACGAGATCCGCCTGCACGCCGAGGCCGAGAAGCTCGGCGCGCTCACGGTCACTTTCCACGACGAAACGAACGGCAACACCACGGACGAATGGCGCAAGCTGGCCGTCCCGCGCCCCCGCGTTGATTCCGAGGGTAAGGCGTCGGTTGTGCTGGACTTCAACCGCGCCATCAACTACCCGAGCGCTTTCACGCCCTATGGCACATGCCCCATGCCGGTGCCGGGAAACTCGGTCGACGTGGCGGTCGAGGCCGGGGAGAAGCTGCCGACGGGACGGATCGCCTAGGCCCTCAAACGATCGCCGAAACCCCTGTCACGGCCCGGCCAACGATGAGTGAGTTGATCTCGAACGACCCTTCGTAGGTGTAGATCGCCTCGGCATCGGCAAAGATCTTGGCCATCCGGTAATCGGTCACAATGCCATTCCCGCCCAGGATGGACCGGCCGATCGCCACCGTTTCGCGCATCCGGGCGCTGCAGTAGGACTTCGCGAGTGCCACCTGGGCCATGTTGGCGCCCCTGTGCCGCACGCCGTTGCTGTCCGTGTACAGGTCCTCCTGCAATTGGGCGATCCGGACCATCATGCCCATGCTTGCCACGGCATTGCCGAGCATGTCCACTAGTTGCTGCTGGATGAGCTGGAACTTCGCCAAAGGGCGGCCGAACTGCGTACGTTCGAGCGCGTACTGACGGGCGACATCGAAAGCCGCCAGCTGCTGCCCGACGGCCTGCCAGGCCACCATGAGCCTCGAGCCGCGCAGCAAGTGGTTGGTGTCAGTGAAACTGTTGATCCCTGCGAAGCGGTCCGCCTCGGCAATCCGGACGTCCTTGAGGACGATGTCGGCGTTTTGCACGGTGCGCAAGGCGATCTTGTTTTCGATCTTGGTGCGGGTCACGCCTGGAAGCGTGGCGTCCACGATGAAACCCCGCACGGCGCCGTCGGCCTCGTCCCGGGCCCAGACCAGCATGTGGTCGCAGAACGTCCCGTTGCCGATCCAGCGCTTGGCGCCGTTCAGCACCCAGTAGTCCCCGCCGTCGTCGGCTCTCCCGGTGACTCGGCGCGCGACTGTCTGCAATCCGCCGGCCACGTCGGATCCGTGGTCCGGTTCGGTCAGCGCGAAGGCGCCAGTGGTCCGCAGGTTGGACGCGTCGTCGAGGTACCGGTCTTGCTGGTCCTTCGAGCCGAACTCGTACAGCGCCTCGACGAAGAGATCGTGGTGGACCATGAAAAACGTGGCGATGGAGGTATCCACGCGGGTCATTTCCGCGATCACCAGGCCGGCGAAAAGGTTGCTGTAACCGCGGTGCGTGGGGGTGCTCAGGCGAAGGGCCGCGAGCTTGGGCAGGATGTGCGCCGGGAACTCGGCCTTGTCCCACCAGTCCTTGGCGTAGGGCGCGATCTCCGTCGCGAGGAATTCCCGGAGTTCGTTGAGCTTGCGTTGTTCCTGGACGCTGAGGAGCGCTTCGAAATCGAAAAAATCCGCCCCAGGCAGAGAATCAGGCAAGGAATCAGGCAAGGAACCGGACACCCGTTCGACGGCGGGTGCCAGCTTGTGCGCCTCGCTCACTTCGGGGCCATCCGGATGGCGCCGTCAAGACGGATGGTTTCGCCGTTGAGCATCGCGTTGTCCACAATGTGCGCCACGAGGTTGGCGTATTCGGCGGGACGGCCAAGCCGGGCGGGGTGCGGCACCTGCCGCCCGAGCGAGTCCTGTGCGTCCTGGGGCAGGCCGGCAAGCATCGGGGTTTCAAAGATGCCCGGAGCAATGGCCATGACACGCACCAGCGAGCGAGCCAACTCGCGGGCGAGCGGCAGCGTCATCGCGGCAACGGCGCCCTTGGACGCGGCATACGCAGGCTGGCCGATCTGGCCGTCGAACGCGGCCACCGAGGCCGTGTTGATGATGACGCCGCGTTCCTCGCCACCGAGTTCGGTGGACACGGGTTCATTTTGGGCCATCGCGGCAGCAGCCAGGCGGATCACGTTGAAGGTGCCCACGAGGTTGATCTGGATGACCCTGGTGAAGTTCTCCAGCGGCAGCACACCGTCTTTGCCAAGCACCTTGCCCGGTGTGGCTACGCCAGCGCAGTTGACCACGATCCGGAGCGGGCCGAGCGCGGCTGCAGCATCGACGGCGGCCTGCACTTGCTCTTCGTTGGTGACGTCTGCCGGGACGAACACGGCTTTGCCGTCGGCTCCTGAGGCGTTGAGTTCGCTGGCGAAAGCCTCCCCCGGAGAGGATTGGAGGTCAAGCAGCACTACCGATGCTCCGGCGTCGAGCAATCGCCGCGCGGTTGCGGCCCCCAATCCCGAAGCCCCGCCGGTTATCAACGCAACCGTGCCTTTGATGTCCATCCATCCTCCTTGATGCAGAACCAAAATCCGTTAATGCATGTTAACTGAATCACTTTGATTGTGCACTGGGGAGGGTCCTGCAGCCAAGTGCACAGCGTTAGGCTGGCACCATGTCCGCCCCTGACGCACGGCCCGGCACGCCCGAAACTCCGGATTGGGCCGCGCGGGCAAACCGTGCCGCGCTTTCGGTGACCCGGCATTTCGGTCGACCGCTCCTCTTCCTTCCCGGAACCCATCTCGCGGCGTCAGTCCTGCCGTCCAAAGGTTTTCCGCGGCCGTTCCAACCGTGGAACTACTGGTGGCAGGCCCACTACGTCGATTGCCTGGTGGACGCGGGATTGCGCGAACTGGCCTCGGGATCCAGGTTCGACGGCGGCGATCGCCCGAGCGCCGGCGCGCTTGCTTCACGTCTGGTTACCACCATCCGCTTGCGCAATTTCCTTCGCTACGTGAACAGCTACTACGACGACATGGCATGGCTGGCCCTCGCCACCCTGCGCCTGGACGGCCTCGCCGAGCAGGCGCACAAGCCCGGCCGCCGACGCAACGCCCGATTGCAGGAAACCCTCTCGCGGCAGTTCGAATCGGCCTCCACTGATGACTTGGGCGGCGGAACCTTCTGGAGCACCAAACGCGATTTCAAGAACACCCCGGCCACCGCCCCGGTAGCACTGCACTTCGCCCGGACCGGCACGCCGCAACGGGCCCAAGGCCTGTTGGACTGGCTCGACGCCACGCTCTTCGACCCCACCACAGGCCTGTACCTCGACGGCGTCCGGATCCAGGAGGGAAAACTCGTCCTGGCACGGGAGGTCTACACGTATAACCAGGGCCCTGTGTTCGGCGCCCTCTTGGAGCTGGGTGGAGATGCGAACCTGGCACGGGCTGCCGCCTTGGTCGGCTCAATCGCCGAACACCTGACCGTCCGTGGGCCTGAAACCCAAGGGAAACTCGTCCTTCGCGGCGAAGGCACCGGCGACGGCGGACTCTTCACCGGAATCCTCGTCCGTTACTTGGCCCTCGCCGCCGCGGACGAGCGCTTGGCCGCCCCCATTCGCGCTACTGCCGGTCAGCTCGTGCTGGATACCGCGGAGGCGCTGTGGGCGGGACGCACTACCCGCAGCAACGCTGCCAACCGGACTTCCGGAAAGCACGACGACGGCGGCTGGCTCGTCTTCTCGACGGAACCACAGCGCCCGGCCGCCGAGACGTACCCGGCGGGCACCGGCGTCGAACTCTCCACCCAACTGCAAGGGTGGATGGTACTGGAAGCCGCCGCGCGCATCCGCTAATTGTCGGTACCGGGGCCTACGCTAGAGTCGTGAACCCGTCCCCGGCTCCGTTGCCTGTCACAGTGGTCGCTCCGCCGCCGGAATGGTGGCAGATCCTTGGAGCGCTTAGTCCGCTCGCCGTCCTTGTGGCAGCGATCGTTGCCGCGGCTGTAGGCCTCTTGTCCCTGCGGCAGAAGGCGCGGGCAGATAACAGGTCCGAATGGTGGCGCCGCGCTCAATGGGCGCTGGATGCGTCGCTGTCCCGCAGCCGTTCCGAGGCCGAAATGGGCCAGCGGGCCATCGAAATCCTGGGCCGGAGCGAACTCGCCTCGCCGGAAGAACTCGCGCTGCTCAGAGTGGGAACCGAGGAAGCGCTCCTGGCAGCTGCGACAGCGGCTGGAACCCGCGCTGTCGCCCCTTTGCAACGTCCCGCCTCGGTGAGCCCGGAGGACCGCAAGGTCCAGATCGCCGCAGCAAAGGCGAGAGTGACGTTGGACCAAGGCCTCGGAGAAGACACTCCGGGCTGGATCGTCGCCCTGTCGCGGGAGAAGCCCGAGTAAGTCCGGCTACTCTGCCACCGCGGGCTTTTTCTTCTGCGGATACGGGGTCTCCTGCCGCGCCAACATCTCCACAAAGCCAGCGATCTTCTTGGCCCGCGTTTCTGCCTTTTTCACTGAGTTGGTGCGGTAGATCAGGGAATAGCGGTTGACTGAGGTAAGCACATCGAACATCGCCTGGGCTTCGGGAACCGCGGCAATCGCAGCCGCGAGGTCCTCCGGGACTTCCGCGTCCGCTTGGCCTGCGTAGGCAGCCTCCCAACGCCCGTCCGCCTTGGCACTGTCGACTGCGGCCCATCCGGCGGCGGTCATCTTCCCTTCGGATTCCAAACGGGCGATGTGGCCCACGTTCCGTTGGGACCATGGGCTCTTGGGACCGCGGCGGGTCATGCGCTGAAAGACGCTCTCGTCGTCGCGCCTTCTGCCTTGGCCGTCGATCCAACCGAAGCAAAGTGCCTCATCCAAGGCCGCGGCGTAATCCAATTCCGTCACGTTGCCGCCCTTCTTGTGCAGCACGAGCCACACGCCCGGACTATCGGCGCCGTTCTTTTCGAGCCAGGACCGCCATTCGGCAGCGTCTTTGACGATCAGTTCTTCAAGTTCAACAGCCATGGCCCCATTCTCGTGCCAGCTAGGCTGTGACGAAAGCCCACGAGTTGCCCCGACTCACGTCCCGAGCCACCTCCCGGAGGATCCATGCTGCGCGTCCGACCCATCCAGTTCACCTCGGACCCCGCCGGCTGGAAGCACCTCTTGGAAGCCCTCGGCCTTGTGTGCGTCGAGGACCGCGGTGATTGGCTGGAGTTCGACGCCGGTTCGGGACGGGTTGCGTTGCACCGGACCGCCGCGGACTCGCCCGACGACGGAACTACCGTGTTCGGCGTCGAGGTCGGGGACCTGGCCGAATTCGCTCGGCGCACCGTGGAGGACGGAACCCGTGCCGAGCTCTTCGACGCCGATCACGGCCAGGCAGTCCGCATCACCGCTCAAGACGGCTTCACGTTCCTCGCGGACAAGGCTGCCAGCCGCACCACCAGCCCCGAAGCGGATCCGGGCCTCGCCGTCGTCGGGAGCTGGCTCACCCCGGCGGTGCCACGGGCCGCCCAGGAGTTGGGCAACATCGGCGCACGGCCGCGGCATGTGTCCGCGGAGTTCGCGGATTTCGGCACGAAGAACGGCGGCATCCTTCATGTCCGGGAGTCTTCGGAGACGGCAGCGGGAGCCCTGGCTTTCGAGTACGACGGCGACCTCGCGGCTCTTGAGGCACGGCTCGCCGCCGCAGGACTCACCGCAGACCGCGCCGGCTCGGTCCTCACGGTCCGGACCCCGCTCGGCGGCACAATCAGCGTGTCTCGCCCCCTCTAAGCGACGCCCGCTCACATATACCGGCCCCACCACCGACGCCCGCTCACTCCGGGGAATCACCCGACCCCCGCTCACTCCGGGGAATCACCCGACGCATTCCTGGCTCCCTGATTCGTAAGCCTCGGAACGGCAAGGGATGGGGTAGAACTTAACCATGAGTGTTCGTACCCCTGATCCCTACTCCGGCTGGCTTTCCGATGAGGACCTCTTCGAAGCCCGCGGCCGCCTCCCCATGGTTTACGTGGAGGCGGTTCCCGTGCGTCTGGATCCACTCGGCTTCGTCAACGAGGTAGGCACCCTCCTGCAGGGCGACGCCGACGGCACCATGGTCCGCTCTTTCGTTTCCGGCCGGGTGCTCTACCGCGAAACCATCCGGGCCGCGCTCTTGCGGCATATGGAAAAGGACCTCGGTCCGCTGGCCTTTCCGCAGCTACCCGTCAGTCCCGTGCCGTTCACCGTGGCCGAATACTTCCCGGCGCCGTCGCAGACCGGCTTCACGGACGACCGCCAACACGCCGTGTCCCTGGTCTATGTCATCCCCGTGACTGGCGAGTGCGAACCCCGCCAGGACGCCCTCGAGCTGACGTGGATGACGCCGCAGGAGATCCTGAGCGACGACGTCCAGCAGGAATTCAGCGGCGGCCGCGGCAACTTGGTGCGCCAGGCTCTCGCTTTCGCAGGCGTCGGACAGTAGGGGCAGCACGGGTAATAGCCACCTCCCCGATTTGTGGGGCCGTGTTTTATAGACTGTTGGACGGACCCCGAGAGAACCAAAGGATTTGGCGATGACTCACAGCCCAGCCGACCAGCAGTACCGTGAAAAGCAGGCTGGGGCCCTGCACATCGGGGACTTCCTGTTCCTCCCCGGGGATGGTCCCGCGGAGGAAATAACGCACATCGAGCTCGAACACGACGATTTCGGCGTGCCCGCGCTGATCCTGGCGACCATGCTCGACGGCGGGAAGGTGCGGATCGCGATCGGGTCCAGCGTCCCGGTTGGCGAAGCGGCCAACGTTCCCGACGACGTCGACACGCTGGCGGAGGAAGATCCGGCGCCGACTGCGGAACCGGGTCCCGGCGACGCGCCCGACGGCGTTACCTCCGACGGCGGCGACGCTCCCGGGGAAGCCGTTCCCGCCGTCGTCGTACCTCCTTTGCCCACGGTGGCACCTACTGTCAGCGCGTCGATTATGCCCTCGACAGCACCAAGTCCCGAGCAACTCGCGCTGATCCCTGAACCGACAGCCCCGCCGGAGGGCGTGGTTGCCGCCGCTGCCGAGGCGCACCCCGGCAGGAACGGCGTCGCAGTCCTGAGCGAACGCCTCGTGAAGGGCATCAACACGAAGTCGGGAAGCTGCCTGCGCGACCTGAGCGACCTGGCCCACGATCTCTTCATCGCACTGCGGGATCCGGACCGCGCCCTCGCGGTGGCCGATATCCTCAACGTGCTCCCCTACGACGGAAACCGTGACCGGTGGATGTCCGTGGAACGTTCGCTCGCACTTTCCAGCTTCATTTGCCGCGAGCTCGGCCAAACGGACCGCGCGGAAGCCTACGATCAACTCCTTCAAGCGCCGGACACTGTGGAGACGGACCCGTTCAAGGCCCGGATGGCCGCCAAGGTCCGGCAGCGCGGGCTCAACGAGCCGAACCTGTACGACAAGGAAATCTTCCGCTCCATCGACAACGGCAACCGGGATGCCGAACGCGAATGGCGGCTGCTCCGGCTCGAAACCCTGCTGTTCCTGCGCTCCCACGGCGGTTCGAACACTCTCAGCCTGGGTGAACTTGATCAGCGGATCGCGAACGAACTTGAGGCGGTGCGCGCCTGAGCGCCATCACCTAGGCGCTATCGAAGGATTCCGCAAGACCTGTCGCGTTGACGCGGACGGCGGTAGATTCGGGCCATGACGAACAATCTGAGCGTTGTTGTTAATGCCGACGCGCAGCAAGTTTGGACTTCGCTGCGCGAACCGTCGCTCGTGGCTCAATGGCACGGCTGGGAGGCCGATGAACTTGGGGACGAGATCAACCAGATCTACTTCACCGCCAACGTGGTCGAGGCTCCCGACCACACAAGCCTCACCGTGAACGGTGGGGACGTCTTCGAACTCACCCCGGTCAGCGGGGGCACCGAGGTCCGGGTGACGCGGGCTGCCTTGGACCACGATTCCGAATGGGCCGAGTGGGACGAGGACATCACCCAAGGCTGGCTGACGTTCCTGCACCAGCTTCGTTTCGCTCTGGAACACCATCCGCACGGGCACCGGCGTACGCATTTTGTTTCCCTGCCCGGCGGCAGCGGTTCGGGCATCCAGAAACTCGGCCTGGCCGACGTCCCGGCTCCCGGGGAGGAATACTCGCTCACGCTTCCCACGGGCGAGGCGCTTTCCGGCAAAGTCTGGTTCCGGAGCAACCACCAAGTAGGCCTCACCGTGCGCAGCTATGCGGAACACGGCGATGGACTGCTGATTGTGGCTGACCAGCCGGTGATTCCGGAGAAAAGGCCCGACGGCGGCACGATCGTGATCGCTTCGACCTACGACCTGGGTGCTTCCAGCCTGGACTCGATCCGCTCCCGCTGGGACAGCTGGAAGGCTGAGAACTACCCCACAGAGGTGCATTCGCACTGACGATTCACGCTCCGGGGCTGGCAGACTGTAACGGTGCCAGCCGATTCCTCTTTGCCCAACCCCGGACCTAGCTCCGAGCCCCGTCCTTCCGCACTCGCCGCGGCCCGGCAGTCTGCGTTCTCCTTCGAGGTGGGTGCGCGGCTGAGCGAAGCGCGGCCGCCGTCGTCGGGCCTTTTGAATGCCGACGGCGGCAACCGTCGCGACGGCGGTCCGCACGGAGAATTCCTGGGCCGCACCGGCACCATCACCACACCGCACGGCCAGATCCAGACACCCGCTTTCATCGCCGTCGGGACCAAAGCCACGGTCAAAGCCGTGCTGCCCGAATCCATGAAGGCGCTCGGCGCGCAGGCTTTGCTGGCCAACGCCTACCACCTGTATCTGCAGCCGGGGCCGGAAATCCTGGACGCGGCTGGCGGCCTTGGCGCATTCATGAACTGGGACGGGCCCACATTCACGGACTCGGGCGGATTCCAGGTGATGAGCCTTGGCTCGGGGTTCAAGAAGGTCATCGACATGACCTCGGTGGACACGTCCGGACCTGACGACGCCGTGGCCCCGGGCAAGGAGCGGCTGGCGCATGTGGACGAGGACGGCGTCTGGTTCAAGTCGCATTTGAACGGCGACCGCCACCGCTTCTCGCCGGAGATCTCCATGCAGGTGCAGCACCAGATCGGCGCCGACATCATGTTCGCCTTTGACGAGCTGACCACCCTGCAGAACTCCCGCGGGTACCAGGAGGAATCCTTGGAACGGACGCGTCGCTGGGCCGAGCGCTGCGTGGTGGAGCATGAGCGGCTGACTTTGGAGCGGGTGGGGAAGCCGTACCAGGCCCTCTTTGGCGTCATCCAGGGAGCACAGTACGAGGACCTGCGCCGCAAGGCATGCCGGGACCTTGGCGGGATGCCGTTCGACGGCTTCGGCATTGGGGGAGCCTTGGAGAAGGAGAACCTCGGCACCATTGTGCGTTGGTGCAACGAGGAACTTCCCGAGAACAAGCCTCGCCACCTCCTGGGCATCTCCGAGCCGGACGACATCTTCACGGCCATCGAAAACGGCGCCGACACCTTCGATTGCGTCTCCCCCACCCGGGTGGCCCGCAACTCGGCGTTTTACACTCCGTCCGGCCGGTTCAACTTGTCCGGCGCACGCTACAAATCGGATTTCGGACCTTTGCAGGATGGTTGCGACTGCTACACCTGCGCCAACTATTCGCGCGCGTATATCCACCACTTGTACAAGGCCCATGAGATGGTCTCGGCCACGCTCATCTCCATCCACAACGAACGTTTCGTCGTGAAGATGGTGGACGATGCCCGCCTTGCCATCGAATCCGGCGACTTCTTCGAGTTCAAGGCCGAGACCTTGGGGCGGTATTACGCCTAATCCGCTCCCGCCCGGCTCGCCCGGCTCACCGGCCGCCCGTTTCGACGGTTCCCTGCGCACACGGTGTTTCGGTACATCGAACCAGCGGCGAACCGTCGAAACGGGGTTTTCCACATAGCAAGGCTGGCGTCTGTACGCCGGACAGCGTGGCAATGGACGCTGGAGCCATGCCTCAACCAAGCCGTGCCAAACTCCCTGACGGGGTGGACTTGTGGCGGACCAGTGAATTGTTGGACGCCGGTCTGGGGTCCCGTGCAATCACAGCATTGGTGCGGCGCGGAGACTTGGTGCGGCTCCGCCGAGGCTGTTACATCCGGGGCAGCGTTTGGGCTGGGCAGAAGCCATGGGTGCGCAGTCGCCAGCTCATCGCTGCCCATGCACACGGAACACTTACGACGTCGACAGGCGGCTTTGTCTACAGCCACACCTCCGGTGCGCGGCTGCACCGGCTGTACCTTTGGGACGTCAACGATCTCGTCCATGTCACCCAGCAGACCTGTCCGTCATGCATATCCCACGGCAAAGACGTAGTTGCCCACACCCGAACGTTGGCTGCGGAGGACATCACCTTCGTGGATGGATTCCCCTGCACGTCCCTGGAGCGAACCGTGGTGGATTGTTGCCTGATGCTGAACTACCGGCAGTCCTTGATCCTTATGGACCACGCCCTGCGAAAAGGGGCAGACGTGGAGAAGCTAAGGCAGATGTGCAATGGACTAGCCGGGAGGAACGGTGTCTTGTCGCTTCGCCGAGCCTTGGCCGACGCCGACGCCCGTTCCGAGTCCCCGGGCGAAACCCTCACCCGGGAGCTCCTGAACCGTCTGCGAATCGAGCCGCCGGACCTTCAGGTGAGTGTCTTGTCGGCCGAGGGCCAATCTCGTCTCGACTTCGCGTGGCGCGACAAAAGGGTTGCCCTCGAATTCGACGGCAGAATCAAATACTTTGATTTCCAGCCCACGGATGAAGCGATATTGGCGGAACGAGAACGCGAAAAGGCACTCACGGAGGAAGGCTGGACGTTCATACGAGTGAAGTGGAGCCAGATCTTCCGCGAATACGAGTTCAAGATGCGGGTCCTCCGGGCGTTGGGAAAGCAATCGGCCGCCGCATAGGCATATGGGCAGCCCGCATCGTTTCGACGGTTCCCTGCACACACGATGTCGCCGAACGCCTAGTGCGCAGGGAACCGTCGAAATGGCGGGCCAAGCCAGCGAGTTCGCGGCCGCGAAACCCTCAGGGGCGGTCCGCCATCGTCACTCCAATCACCAAGAGCACCGCGTTGAGCACGACCGCCGGTGTCACCAGGAGCTCCGGAGCATTGAACAGCATGCCCAAGGCCAAGGGCACCAAGGCAAACAGGCTCAGCACATAGCCTCGGATCCTCGTTCCCAGCATGGCGGGTCCGCTGCGACCGAGTTGCATGAGGTACACGAGCTTGGTCAGGTCTTCCTGCTGGCGGAATGCGCGTCGCAGCATGCCAGCTCCCAGGCCGCCGCCTGCCGCTGCTCCCAGGACGAGCAACTCCGCCCGGAAGCCGCCCGCCAGCACGAAAAATCCGGCAGCCGCCGTCGTCCACAACCCCATCAGCATGACCGGCAGTGCGACGTGGACCCAGCGGGAGGCTGTCCTGGAGATTGGGAGGAGCGCGTCGAGACTGGGGGCCATGCGCAGTTGCCAGAGCGGCCCGGCCACTGCGGTGGACGAGAAGATCGCCGCGGCAAGCAGGACAGGAAGCAGGATGATGGGCGAATCGAACGTCCGGACCAGCCCGGTTAGGGGAACGACGGCGAGCCCCAGGCCCCAGCGCCACAGCCGGCCGGGCTGCCGGGCGAGGACGGTTGCCTCCGCGTGGAATAGGGCCCCCGCTGCGGTACGGGGCGTGCCCGGGAGCTTGATCCGGCTCCTTTTGCCGCCGCTGGAAAGCGAGGCGCCCAGCTCCCCGGTGTCCATCAGCGTCAACGCAGCCTGGACATGTCCCCTCGCGGACCCTGCTTTGAGCAAGGACGCCGTGCGGACGCTGGAGAGCTTGTTCCGCATGCCAACAGCCGCAGCCATCAAGACCAGGACAGGCCCGACCGCGAAGATCCAGTTGCCTTGTAGTGTCCCGAAAAGCATCGCGCCCAAGACTGCGGAGGCGCCCGCAAACATCGCCGATGTTGCCCGGCTCTGCTTCACGGCTCCGGGCGACTCCGCTAAGCGCGTCTGCGAGAAGGCGGCCAGGGCGAGGATGGCCGCACTGGTGAGGGCCCCCGCGAGGATTCGTCCGGCAAACACCGCAGCGTTCGAGCCGCTGACGATGGCCACGGGAACGGTGGCGAGGGCACCAACGACGGCGGCGGCCCAGACTGAGCGTCGCAAGCCTCGGGCGAGAAGCGGTTCGCGGTTGATGGCGAGCGAGTACCACCAATGCCGCTGATTTGCCGTGATGGCCAGCGGACCAAGTCGAGCAGCGACCCAGTAGGCTGCGAAGCCGAGGAGCCCGAACCCGGAAACGAGTCCATACTCAACAGGCACGATTCCATATTTTTCCGAAATCAGATGACCGCCAAGGCCATGCGACGCCGCGGAGGTCAGCCCGTTCAGGAGGCCCGTCGCGTAGATCAGGCCGACACCGAACGTCAAGAATTGGACATACAGTTCGTTGAGCCTTGAAAGCAAAGACTGGCCGCGCGGGCGAATGACCTTGCGTGTGGCACGCTCGGGATCGAAGTCCACGAACTCCGGCTGAGCTACGGCAGCAGTGGACATGCTCACCGGCGAATCCTCGCCACGGCCTCGTCCGTACCCACCACGCGGGCGCCGCCGTCGTCGACTATGACCGCCCGGGTACAAGCCGCTTTGGCGACGTCCGCATCGTGCGTGACCATGACGACGGCGGCGTCTTCCTTTGCGGTCTTTGCAATCCTTTGCGCGAGTAGGCCGCGCATGCGGGTGTCGAGCCTTTGCTCGGGTTCGTCCAGGACCAGCAGTTCGAAAGGCCGGATGAATGCCGAAGCCAGGAGGAGCTTGCGGCGCTGTCCGGAAGAGAGCTGGTCGGGAAAGGCATCGGCCACCGTTCGGAGCTCAAAGAACTCGATCTCGCTTTCCACGGAGCCTTCGGGGTTGGCGACGCCGTGCCCACGCGCCACCAAGGAAAGGTGCTCGCGGACGGTCAGGGAATCGAAGTAGGCGTCCTCATCCAGGAGCACCGAAACCTTGCTGCGGAACAAGGCCGAGCGGTCGTCCGGCATCAAGCCAAGCACGCGTGCATCGCCTTCAATGGGGGCTTGTGCGCCAATCATGGTGCGGAGCAGCGTCGACTTGCCGGCACCGTTCTCGCCGACCATGCCGAGCACTTGCCTCGGGAAGACTTCGACGTCGGGCGGCCCGCATATGGCCTGCTCCCCATAGCCCGCAACAAGATTCTCGGCCGTCAGCACGGCTGTACCCAGCTTCATCCTCTGAAACTACCGGATTTCCCTGCGGTTCCCCTGAGCCTCCAACGCCCCGGAGCAGTCCACCCCGTTTCGACGGTTCCGTGCACACACGATGTCCCCGAACGCCTACTGCGCAGGGAACCGTCGAAATGGGAACTGTCGATGCGAGAATGGGTGAGGTTCCGCGCATCGCGGGCGGAGCCACGCCAGTGCTAATACAGCGGGGCGCCGTTTCCCTCCGGCCGCCTGCGCGAACCACTACGAACGGACAAGCGATGACGTCAGCCCCAGAACCCCAGACCCTGAGCAAAACCGCGCCGCGTTTCGCATCGGTCGGCTCCCCGTACTTCGGCATCATGCTCGCATGCATGGCCGTCGTGCTCATCCTGTCCAATATTGGCGCTGCAAAGGGAGTCATCTTCGGTCCGATCATCACTGACGGCGGATTCTTCCTGTTTCCGCTGGCCTACATTCTTGGCGATGTCATGAGTGAGATCTACGGATTCAAGGTTGCCCGCAAAGCGATCATCACCTCGTTCGCCCTGTCGGCATTCGCGTCGCTCTGCTACTGGATCATCATCGCCCTGCCTGGTTTCAACGACGACTACGGCACCGCCAAGCAAGCTGCGATCGAGGGTGCGCTGGGACCGGTTCCGCAGATCGTTCTGGCTTCCCTTCTCGCATTCCTCGCCGGACAGACCATCAACTCACTGATCCTGGTCAGGATGAAAGCCCGTTCAGGTGAGAAGACGCTCTGGGCGAGGCTCATGGGTTCATCCGGCGTGGGCGAATTTGTGGACACGCTCATCTTCTGCAGCATCGCGGCGTCGGTCATCGGAATCACGGACTTCGGAAGCTTCGTCAACTACGTACTCGTCGGATTCTTCTACAAAGTCGCTGTGCAGTACATCCTGGTGCCCGTGACGTCCTTGGTCATCGGCTGGATCAAGAAACGCGAACCCAGTTACTGGGTGTAAGACGGAAACGCAGCTGACATAGCTGACCGGGCGTCAAGGGAAAACCTGCAACATGCGACCGGGCGTCCCGGGAAAACCCGCCACACCTGACCGGGCGTCCCGGGAAAACCCGCCATACCCGACCGGGCGTCCCGGGAAAACCCGCCACACCTGACCGGGCGTCCCGGGAAAACCCGCCATACCCGACCGGGCGTCCCGGGAAAACCCGCCACAC
>NZ_JAUSSZ010000023.1 GCF_030812595.1 Arthrobacter bambusae | reverse complement strand
GGATCCCTGACCTGGGACCAGGGCGCCGAAATGGCCGCCCACAAATCCTTCACCCTCGCCACAGACATGCAGGTCTACTTCTGTGACCCCGCCAGCCCCTGGCAACGCGGCTCAAACGAAAACACCAACGGCCTGCTGCGCCAATACTTCCCCAAAGGCACCGACCTGTCCGCCTACGGACCCGAAGACCTCGAACACGTCGCCCAGGAACTCAACGGCCGCCCACGCAAAACGCTCGGCTGGAAAACTCCAGCCGAGCGCCTACGTGATTTACTACTAACCACCTAACCAACAGGTGTTGCAACGACCCCTAGAAACCGCCCACGGGAAGTTGGCCGGCCGTCGTCGTACTTGTCGTCATATGCATGCCCAAGGCGCTGCAGGGGCTAAAATTCGATGATGCCTTTTCTGGACAAACTTCAGCTCTGGGCCGATGAACGCCCCGACGACACCGCCGTCGTCGTTGGTGGTAAGCGGCTCAGCTGGGCCGACCTCCGGGACGCCGCGACCTTGCGCCTAGGGGAGACGGCCCCGACGGCGGTACTCGCCGAGCCCAACTCGCTGGACTTCGTGGTGGATTACACGGCCGCGGTGGCCGGCGAGCGGTGCTGTGCCGTGCTCGACCCGTTGTGGCCGCAGGCCATGATCGACGAAGTCACCCAGAGGATCGGACAAACCGGACCAGCCGCAGGCCGGAACCCGGGCGCTGGTGACGAGCTAACCGACGGCCATCCGGACAGCACGTTCCTGATCGGCTTGACGTCCGGGACCACCTCCGTACCCAAGGCCTTCACCCGTTCACGACGCTCGTGGCAGGTCTCGTTTGACGCCTCCATCGAATTCTTCGGGCTGGCGCCGGAGGACAAGACCCTCGCTCCGGGGCCGCTGGCCGCGAGCTTGAATCTGTACGCCTTGTCCGAATGCCTGTATGCAGGGGCGGCCTTCCACACAATGGAGACTTTCGACGTCGGCGATGCCCACGCAGCCATCAGTTACGACGGCGTGACGCGCTTGGTCCTTGTGCCCACCATGCTGCGCCTGTTGAGCGAACGCGGACTGACCGGAGGGGTGGACGCATCCGGCGTGCGGAGCATCATCTGCGCGGGATCGAAGCTGGACGCCCGAACCCTTGAAGCCGCCAGGCGCTGGGCGCCCAATGCGGCGATTTTCGAATATTACGGCGCGTCCGAGCTCAGTTTCGTTTCGGGAACGCGCCTCAACGCCGGGGAACCGCTCGACGCCGGCGGCACCGGCATCGGCAAGCCGTTTCCCGGGGTTGAACTAAGGATCACAGACGACGACGGCGTTGAGCGGCCCGAAGGGGCCGACGGAAACATCTGCGTCTGCTCCGGGATGGTGAGCAATGGGTATTTGTGGGGCGACGACGGCCAGGCGCTGCGGTGCTTTGACGGTTGGTACACGGTGGGGGACCAGGGCTATGTGGACTCCGGGGTCCTGCATATCCTCGGCCGTCGCTCTGACATGATCATCACCTCCGGGCGGAATGTCTATCCGCACGAGGTGGAGCTCGCCCTGGCATCGGTCCCCGGCGTCTCGGCAGCCGTCGCGGCCGGAATGCCGGACGAGGTCCGCGGCCAGAAAGTGGTCGCAGCAATCGTGCCCGCCTACGGCTCGGTGACGGCAACACAAGTGAAGACGGGCCTGGACGGATTGCTCGCCCGGGAGAAGCGACCCCAGCGGTATTTCACGCTGTCCGAATTGCCCGTGACGGACCGCGGGAAGGTAAGCCGGCAGCTGTTGCTCGACTGGATTGAGAACAACGATCCGCGGGCGAAGCCCCTTGCATAGCCGCGAGCTCGGCACCGGATTGGACCCTTCCCGCCAAGCGGTGATTATTGCGGCCCTGCGGACACCTATTTGCCGGGCCAACGGACAACTGAAGTCGCTTCGCGCCGAGGAACTCCTCTCCCCGGTCCTGCGCTCACTGCTGGCAACCGCGGGCGTTGCCGGTTCGGAGGTCAGCGACGTCGTCATCGGCAATGCGGTGGGCGGTGGCGGAAACCTGGCCCGGTATGCCGCATTGCACGCGGGACTGCCTGTAGGGGTTCCAGGACTGACCGTGGACCGTCAGTGCGGTTCCGGACTCGATGCGATCGCCTTGGCCTCCCGGCTCGTGGCCGCGGGCGGCAACGGCGTTTTCCTGGCCGGGGGAGTGGAGAGCATCAGCACCGCTCCGCTGCGTGCCAGGCGAAATCAGGACCCCGACGGCGAACCGGACTTCTACGCCCGGGCCACCTTCGTCCCGCCCGAGTTCGGGGACCCGGACATGGGTGTGGCCGCCGAAAACGTGGCGCGGGAATTCTCCATCAGCCGCGAGCAACAAGACGATTTCGCCCTGCGGAGTCACCAGCGCGCCGTCGCTGCCCGTGCCGCGGGCGTATTCGCTTCCGAAATTGTGCACTTGGAAGCAGCGGGTGCCGTGGTGCAGGCCGATGACGGACCGAGGGTGTCCCTCAAAGCCGGACTCATGGAACGCTTTCCACCCGCATTCGTCCCGGGCGGCACCGTGACGGCTGGAAACTCCTGCTTCGACGCTGACGCCGCCTCCGCCGTCGTTATCACTTCACTGCAGCGGGCGCGGCAACTAGGTGCCGCCGACGGACTGCTCGTCCTGGGCTGTGACACCGCAGGCGTGGACCCGGAACTGCTGGGGATCGGAGCTTCGGTGGCGGCCAAGCGATTGCTGGCCGAGCTTGATCTTGAACCCGGAAAACTGGACCTCGTGGAGTTCAACGAGGCATTCGCTTCGCAGACCCTTGCCTGCCTTGGCGCGCTGGGCGTGCGTCCGGAGCGGGCGAACCTCGACGGCGGAGCGCTGGCCCTGGGACACGCCTTTGGTGCCTCGGGAGCTGTCCTGGTGACACGGCTGCTGGCCCAAGGCCGCAGGATTGCCCAATCGCAGCCAGGCCGGGAGAGCTTGGCGCTTGCGATGATCAGCATCGCAGGCGGAATGGGCACTGCGGCGATGTTCCGATATGCGCAGTTGGCAGCCGACTAGGCTCCTGTGGTTAGTTTTCGGCTTCGCCAAGGCCGCGCGCGGCCAAGGCATCCCCGGTCTGCCGGGCATAGGCAACCGTGGTGATGAATACAGGCAAGACCAGGGCACGGGGATTGCGGTCCAGCCCCCGCGCGCGGGCCGAGTCGCGGACATCGGAGAATGCGCCGGCGATGAACGGAATGCTGCGCAGCATGATGGCGATGGTCAGGGCGAAGCGCTCAGGATCCGCCCCGAAACGCTGAAACGGCTTGGAAAGGGCAACCACCCCATCCAGCAAGGCCTGCACCGGAGTCGTGACGGTGAGCACCGACGCGGCGACGACGCAGACAAGCACATTGAGCACGATCCGCGCGGCAACTGGCCCGCCTAGTTGCCACCACTGGAAGGCGCCGATCACAACGAGGATGGGCGTCACGAGCCACACGGAACGCGCGAGCCTCCGGAACCCCGCGCCGCTCAGGAGGAAGAGCCCGCACATCACCGCGAGGACCACTGCTGAGACAAGCCAGTCGACAATCAGGAATGATGCAAGACCGCAGCCGGCAACCAGCAGAAACTTGAGCCACAGGGGCGCGCGGTGCACGAGCGAGTCGCCCGGCACATAGTTGGGGATCAGGACCCCGTGGCCCCTCATTTCGTTTTCACCGTGCGCCTTGGGCGGGCTCTGCGGCGCAAAGCGCACGGTAGTGTTCGACGGCGTCGGCTGCTCCGCCGTCGAACACTATCCGCCCGTCATCCACCACCAGGGCACGATCCGCTTCGAGGGCAAGGCCGAGATCGTGGGTGGACATGATGATCTGTTGCTCCAGGCCCGCAAGGGTCCGCCTGAGCAGCTCCCGGTTGCGCAGGTCCAGCAGCGTTGAAGGTTCGTCGAGGACCAGTACGGCGGGGTTGACCGCGAGGACTGCAGCCAGCGCGAGCAGTTGCCGTTCCCCGCCGGAGAGCTCGTAAATGCTCTGGTCGGCGAGGTCGAGGAGGCCGAACCGTTCCAGGACGGCTTCCGCCCGGGCCCTGCGTTCTTTGGAGTTCTTGATGGAACGGCGCAGGGAGAGTTCAACATCCTCCCGGCCGGTCGGCATGACCAGCTGAGAGAGGGGATCGGTGAAGACGAAGCCCACCTTGCTGCGAACCTGGCGAACGTCGCGGATGCTGTCTGCGCCGTTGACTTTGACGGTACCTTCGCTTGGCGCCACCAGGCCGTTGAGCAGGCGCAGCAGAGTGGATTTTCCTGAACCGTTGGCCCCGATGACCGCGATGCGTTGCTCTGTGAGTGCCAACGAGACGTCCTGCAGCAAGGTCTTGGGCGTCGGATTGCCATCGACGGCCACGCGCACGGAGACTTCGCTGAGAATGATGGTGTTCATGTCCTGCTTGTTCCGCCCTACTTGACGCGGCGGACCAGGATGTCCGGGAAGGCCTTGTGGAGGGAGACGGCGATGATCGCCGCCAGGACGTTCTTAATGGTGTCCCCGGGGTAGTAGGGCAGGTCGGCCAGGAAGGCCTTGGTGAAGTCGAACTTGGCGTTGACCATGAAGCCAAGCACACCGAGCCCGTGGATGAGGACGATGGTGCTGATCATGGCCGCGGTGAACAGGAAAAGGGCACGGTACTTGACCGTCCTGCGGATCACGATCGCGGCCAGCCAGCCGGTGGCGGCCGCCGCCAAGGGAAAGGCGATGATGTAGCCGGCCGACGGTGTTGCGAGGATACCGAGCCCGCTACGGCCACCGCTGAAGATCGGCAGTCCCGCGAAGCCGAGGAGGGTGTAAAGCCCGACGGCGGCAAAAGCCCGGCCGCCGCCGAGCACGAGGCCGGTGAGGATGACGGCGAGGGTCTGCAGCGTAATCGGCACGCCAAGGGCGCCGACCGGGATCCCCGGGACCTGCGTTGAGGCGGCAACGAGGGCCGCGAATACGGCGATGAGGCCGATGTCCGTCGACGTCCAGCGGGTGCGCGGGGAAGTTTGCCGCGTGGATGCGGTGCCGGTGCTGCTCATGGTGTGTCCTGTCTGTGCCGTGGGGGCGGATGGATCCCCTGAAACCGACACTACCGAGCAACCTGGCACGGAATTTTGTAGGGTGTCCACGAGCAGCACGGCAAGGCCTTGGGGCCAAGGTACAAAGATTGATGCTGCTCGCGGATTGATACTGCTCGCGGCCCGAGCTTTCGCTAAGCCTCGATCTCGTCGTCCGTTGGAGTGAAGCCCGCGCGATCCACCTTGCGGTGGAAGTGCATGCCGGCCAGTCCTCCCAGTGCCGCGGCGACGAGGGTCACAACTGCCACTACGACGGTGGCGATGATGCCGGTTGTGCTCAGCTGACCCTCATTCACGGGAATCCTCGGGAAGCTGTTCACGTTGGCGAGGATATTGAACCGCGGTCCGGCGGCCAACCCCAGCAACGCCACCAGGACGGCGACGATGACTGCCCAAAACCAGACCATGAGCCCCTGCCTGACGCCGTTGAACCGGGCCATGCGTCCGGCCACGTAGCCGCCGCAATAATAGGAAAGGAACAGGATCACCAGGAGCGATATGATCCCCGCAATGCCGACGGTTTGCGACGACGCCAGGTTCACTGCGTCACTGACGTTTGCGTTGTTGGCGAGCCCGACACCGACCCCCGCCGCCGCAAGGATGGCTACCAGCAGCACGGCCATCCCCGTGGCGGTCAGCCAACCGAAGAAGGCGGAGCCGATCTTGATTCCGCCGAACTGCTCTCTTTCACGGGCGACGACGGTCTCACGGGTGGCGGCGTCCGGGTCGGAAGCGGCGGGAACCACGGGATAGCTGCTCGTTTCGTCGACGTAGCCTGCGCCGTTTCCACGCACATCATCTACTCGGTCAGTCCGTGGTTCGGCAGTGTACGGGACTTCATCGTCGCCACGGACAGCACGGACGTGCTTGCCATCGGATCCTGTTGCACTGCTCATCGAGTGCCTCCCTCGCAATTGTCCATTCGGATTCATCCTGAGCCACTGTGCGGCGTTCCCTGCGGGTTCCTACATTCACCTAACCATGTGCCGAAAATAGTAGCAAGGGTACTTACTATTTCCGGAACATCCGCCCTGCCTTCGTTGCTGGCGAGCGTGAGACCTCGCGGGCGGTAGAATTGTCAAGGCCGTTTGTTCGGCCCCTCCACTTCAGCCGCGCCTTGACCTCCGGCGCTGCGGGTGTTCCCCATTGAAAGGCATCCCCCGAATTGATTACCGTCCAGGAACTTGAACTGCGCGCCGGCGCCCGCCTGCTCATGGACCAGGTGAGCTTCCGCGTGGACAAGGGGGACAAAATCGGTCTGGTGGGCCGGAACGGCGCAGGTAAGACGACCCTGACCCGCGTCCTCGCCGGCGAGGGGCTGCCGGCTGCGGGCAAGGTTGCCCGGAGCGGTGAGATTGGCTATCTGCCACAGGACCCTCGCACCCCGGACATGGAGCAGTTGGCACGCGACCGTATTCTTTCCGCCCGCGGCCTCGACGTGGTGGTGGGCAAGCTACGGCAGGCGCAGGCGGACATGTCCAGCGAAGACGCCACGGTCCAGCGCAAAGCCATGAACCGTTACGACCGCTTGGAAGCCGAGTTCCTCGCCGGAGGCGGTTATGCGGCCGAGGCCGAAGCTGCAGCGATTTCCTCCAACCTGGCCCTTCCCGAGCGGCTCCTGAACCAGCCGCTCAAGACACTCTCGGGCGGCCAGCGCCGTCGCGTGGAGCTGGCCCGGATCCTCTACTCGGACGCCGAAACACTCCTCCTGGACGAACCCACCAACCACCTCGACGCGGACTCGATCACCTGGCTCCGGGACTTCCTCAAGGGCCACCAGGGCGGCCTGATCGTGATCAGCCACGACGTGGAGCTCCTCGAAGCCACGGTCAACAAGGTTTATCACCTGGACGCCAACAGGGCGCAAATCGACTTCTACAACATGGGTTGGAAGCGCTACCTGCAACAGCGTGAAACCGATGAACGCGCCCGTAAGCGGGAACGCGCGAATGCCGAGAAGAAGGCCCAGGTCCTCATGGACCAGGCCAACAAAATGCGTGCCAAGGCCACCAAGGCAGTGGCGGCGCAGAACATGGCGAAGCGCGCCGAACGGCTGCTTGGCGGACTGGAAGCGGTCCGCGAGAATGACCGCGTGGCAGCCTTGCGTTTCCCGGATCCTGCTCCGTGCGGCAAGACTCCGCTCACGGCAGAAGGCCTGAGCAAGTCCTACGGTTCCCTGGAAATCTTCACAGACGTGGACCTGGCAATCGACCGCGGATCCAAGGTGGTTATCCTAGGGCTCAACGGTGCCGGCAAAACCACCCTCCTGCGGATGCTCGCCGGGGTGGACAAGCCGGACACCGGCGACATCGTCCCGGGCCACGGGCTCAAAGTGGGCTACTACGCACAGGAACACGAAACCCTCGACCACGGCCGCACCGTCCTGGAGAACATGCGGTCGTCGGCTCCGGACATGAAGGACGCCGAGGTCCGCGGGATCCTCGGTTCCTTCTTGTTCTCGGGCGACGATGTGGACAAGCCGGCAGGTGTGCTTTCCGGTGGTGAGAAGACGCGATTGGCCCTCGCCACGATCGTGGCCTCGAGCGCCAACGTGCTGCTCCTGGACGAGCCCACCAACAACCTCGACCCTGCCAGCCGCGCTGAGATCCTCAGCGCACTGCGGAACTATTCCGGCGCCGTCGTCCTCGTCAGCCACGATGAAGGCGCCGTGGCTGCGCTGAACCCGGAACGGGTGGTCCTGCTTCCGGACGGCGTCGAGGACCACTGGAACGAAGACTACCTGGACCTCATCACCCTCGCGTAGGGGAGCGGGTCAAGCGCATTCCCGCCCCGTCAGCGCATTTCCCACGGCGCGGAGGAAAGCGGGCGGCCCAGCTCAATGTAGCTTTTCAGATTGGACAGGACGGCCGACCAGCCGTGGCTTGCAATGGCCAACTGTTCGTCGTCGGCGATGTTCCTGTGATGGACGGTGAGCCGGGCAATACCGTCATGCGACTCGATGGTGAAGGTGACGACGTCGGGCTTCACCACCTCCGGAACCGCTGGATCCTCCCAGGTGTTCACCAAGCGCGCCGACGGCGTTGCTTCCAGGATGGTTCCCACGACGTCGGCAGTTCCGGAGCCATCCGTCCGCCGGTGTTCCCATCGCGAGCCTGGCTTCCAATCCGAGACATTGGCGTGGCCCCAGTACTCGGCGCTTTGGGCCTCGTCCGTCAGTGCCGTCCAAATCTGGTCCGGGGTTCCCTCGATGTATGTGACGTAGGTGTATTCAGCCATGCTCACCAGCCTAGCCCGAGGGCGAGTCGAATCAACGGCTCCGGCGGTTTAGCCGCTCCACGTTCAGCCGCTCCGCAAGGCAACGCCTCAGCGGACCTTCAGTGGCTGGGCGCCCGTAATCCGTTGGAGTTCGCCGTAACTGATGGAGAACATCGAATTATGGTCACCAGCGCCTGCCCAGAGCAGTCGGTGCTCCTGGAGCGAAATGTCGAGGATCGTTCGAATGGGCCGCGGGTGCCCAACCGGCGCCACGCCGCCTACGGCCTGTCCAGTGTGTTCCAAGACGAAGGCCGGGCTGGCCCGGCGAATTTCGGCTGTCCCCAAGGAAGCCGCTACCAGGGCGGTGTCCACCTTCCCTGCCCCGCTAGCGAGAATCAACAGGGGCGCACCGCCGACCTCGAACACCAGGCTGTTGGCGATGGCCGCAACATCGCAACCGAGCAGGGAAGCTGCCGCAGCTGCCGTGGGCACTTCGTCGTCGAAAGTGCGCACCGTATCCTGGGCGCCGGCGGCGGTCAGGGCCGACTTCACATTCAGGACGGGGGCCGGGACCGTCTCAGTACCCTTGTGCATCCAGGATTGCGTCTTCCTCTTCTTCGGCCGTCGGCCTCTTCGATTTCCGTGGCGCGGGTGCCTTGCGACGAGGCAGCACGCCGATCTCATCCTCTTCCTCGTCCTCGGCATCAATCCGGGCATTCCGGGCCTGTTGCCTGGCCGCGTAGCCAAATCCGACGAACATCAGGACGCCGAAGGCAAACCACTGCAAGGAGTAGGAGAGGTGGGTTCCCTCGTCCGTGGCCGGTTTGGCGAACGGCGCGGGCATCACCGGGGCAGCGGGCGATTCCGTGGCCAACTGCCCGTAGGCGCCGGTCATGATGGGGTAGTGAAGTTCCGCGGCGTAGGCAGGAAGATCGATGGATTGCAGCTGGCCATCGACGGCCCCACGGCCGAGGTTGGCCTCCGAAGCCTGCAAACGTACGACGACGGTGACCTCTCCGGCGGGCGGGGCCGGGATGCTGTCGGGATGGCCGGGTGTCTTGTTTCCGATGGGCAACCAGCCTCGGTCAACCACCACTGCGTCGCCGCTCGTCAATCGGAACGGGACCACTACCTCGTATCCCGGCTGGCCATTGAGGGGTCGGTTGCGGACGACGCGTTGGCCCGAGACATCATAACTCCCATGGAGTTCCACTTGCGTCCATTCCCGTTCCGGATCCAGCGATTGGAATTGGGCTTTGGCGGCTGAGAAGGGGAGGGGAGTGGCTGAATAGTTGTTGACGACACGGTTGATTTCCGCCAACGTCTCCGCCCTGCGGTCCATTTGCCAGCGGCCCAGCAAGACGCAGCCGGTCGCGAAGATCACGGCCAACACGAAGTAGCCCAGCCACTTCCTGGAAAAAAGGAAGCGATACATTCAGCGGGCCTCGCCTGTGTCAGTGGTGGTGTCCAGGTCTGCGGACTGCGGAGCGGAACCGGCTAGGCCAGGCTCATTTCCGGTGGACACGTGTTCGAAAGGTATTGTCTCCTTCCACAGGCCGCGGGTCCGCAGGTAGTCCTCCAACCAGTCCCGGTGCTCTTCGCACGAAAGCCACACCTTTCGGCGTTCGGGAGTATGGATACGTGGATTGTTCCACAGGAGCTGCCACGCAGCTCCTGCACGGCACGCCTTGCGTGAACAAACCGCCGGTGGCGTCTCGCCCTGGCCGGCGTGCTGCTCATTTTCCAGCCCAAGGCCGCCCATGGTGAAGATGTTCATGAAGCCGCCTGTCCTTCCCCGCCGAACGGATATTTGCGCCGCCCGCTGCCGGTGAAGTCATCCGGTTCCGGGGTGGCAGTGTCCTGATGGGCCGTGTCGTCGTCGATGAGTTCACCCTCCAAAACGGTGACAGGTGCCGCGGGCGGCTCCCCTTCTTCCGCAGGCGACGCTTCCAGCTCCGCGGCCGGGACATAGTCCAACAGTGCATCGCTGTGGACTTCGGCCTTGTCGCTGCCGTTGGCGATCACTACGGCGATCCAGGGCAGGAATACGGCCCCTGCCACCGCGATGATCTTGAACCAGCCATCGACCACGAAAATAAGGATGAGGCACACCAAGCGGATACCCATCGCCACGGCGTACTTGATCATCCGTTCGCGCATGTCGTCCGAGTGTGCGGCAGCGGCGTCGGTAATGCTGTGCACCACGGGGTCACCCGAAACGGCGTCCGGGTCCCCGGGCGCCTGCAGGGGACTGCTATCTCTTGTCACGGCTGATTCATCACGCTCCAACGGCTCCCCTCAATTCTCTCACCCCGGAACGGGCCTCCCAAACCGCGCCGGGCGCAGCTACCCGCGGGCAGGCCCTGCCGGCGGCTAAGATCGATGCAGGAAATCACCCACTTTCAAGCGGCACAATGCTGCCGCGGAACTCTGGAGAGAAGTATGTCTGAAGCAGTATCAACACCCCGCAGTGTCCTTGTCACTGGCGGGAACCGCGGCATCGGCCTGGCTATCGCAGAGGCATTCCTTGCCAACGGAGACAAGGTGGCAGTGACGTACCGCAGCGAAACGCCCCTCCCTGAGGGCATCCTGGGCGTCAAGGCGGATGTGACCGACGAGGCCTCCCTTGACGCCGCGTTCAAGGAAGTCGAGGCCGCCCACGGACCCGTTGAAGTCTTGGTCGCCAACGCGGGGATCACCAAGGACACCCTGCTATTGCGCATGAGCGAGGACGACTTCACTTCGGTCATCGACACCAACCTCACTGGTGCCTTCCGGGTCATCAAGCGGGCCTCGAAGGGCATGATCCGCCTGCGCAAGGGCCGGGTTGTGCTGATCTCTTCCGTGTCCGGGCTGTACGGTGCCCCGGGACAGATCAATTACTCGGCCTCCAAGGCCGGCATGGTGGGCATCGCCCGTTCCCTCACCCGGGAACTCGGCAGCCGGGGAATCACCGCGAACGTGGTGGCACCGGGTTTCATCAACACTGACATGACGGCCGAGCTTCCCGAAGACACCCAGAAAGCGTACTTGGCGAGCGTTCCGGCCGGCCGCTTTGCCGAGGCTTCCGAGGTCGCCAACGTGGTCCGCTGGATTGCCAGCGACGAAGCCGCATACATTTCCGGTGCCGTAATCCCGGTGGATGGCGGCCTGGGCATGGGCCACTAAGGACTCTCTTTCGCTGGACCGGGCACGGGCCAGGCTCTAAAGCCTGCCCTGCGGTTCTTGTGGGGAACCCACAGGCGAAATCATGAATCCCGCTGGCATGATTGACTCGGGGCTAATAGAACTTGGATGTTTTGAACAAATTGAACGGCTTAGATAAGGGAGCACGAATGGGACTGCTGGACAACAAGACGGCAATCGTCACCGGTTCTTCGCGCGGCATCGGCGCTGAAGTAGCCAAGATCCTGGCTGGCGAGGGCGCTGCCGTCGTCGTCAACTACCGCCAGAAGGCGCCGCGCGCCAACAAGGTAGTGGGCGAGATCCAGTCGGCAGGTGGCCGCGCAGTCGCCGTCGGCGCGGACCTGACTACTCAGGAAGGCGTCCAGGCGCTGGCGAGCGCGGCAATGGAGGAATTCGGTTCGCTGAACGTCCTCGTGCTCAACGCTTCCGGCGGCATGGAATCCGGCATGGAGGAGGACTACGCCCTCAAGCTCAACCGTGATGCCCAGATCAACATGCTCAACGCTGCTGTTCCGCTGATGCCGGAAGGTTCCCGCGTGGTGTTCGTCACGAGTCATCAGGCGCACTTTGTCGAGACGGTTCCCACGATGCCTGAGTACGAGCCCGTCGCCCGCAGCAAGCGCGCGGGCGAGGATGCATTGCGCGAACTGCTCCCGCACCTCGCCGAGAAGGGCATCTCGCTCGTTGTGGTTTCCGGCGACATGATCGAGGGCACCGTGACGGCCACTCTGCTGGACCGCTCCAACCCGGGCGCCATTGAGGCCCGTCGGGCCGAGGCCGGCAAGCTTTACTCCGTGGAGGAATTCGCGGCCGAGGTGGCAAAGATGGTCACGGCCGACGTCGAGAGCGGCCACACCGAATACGTTGGCGGCGCCGACTACTTCGGCAAGAGCGCCTGATCATTTCCCAGCGCATGAGGAAGCGGCCCGGGACTGGCTTGAATCGCTCAGTCCCTGGCCGCTTTTTTCATGGCGCATGACTTCCAGCTAGACGCCGGCGATATGCCGGACGGCATCCAGGTACGGCATGTTGATGGCGGCGTCGGCTACCGCCCGGACGGCAGGCTTGGCGTTGAACGCGACACCGATGCCCGCGGCTCCCAGCATGTCGAGGTCGTTCGCGCCGTCGCCCACCGCAATGGTGTGCTCCATGTCGATTCCCTCGGCGGCTGCCCATTCGCGAAGGTACTTCTCTTTGGCGGCGCGGTCGATCACGTCGCCAAGGACCTTGCCCGTCAGGAAGCCGTCAACGATCTCAAGCTCATTTGCGATCCAATAGTCAAGCCCGAGTTCCTCCGCGATAGGCCGAAGGATCTGGTTGAATCCACCGGACACCACCGCCACCGCATGGCCGGCAGCCTTGAAAGCAGCCACGAGTTCCGCCGCGCCCTCACTCAGGCGGACCTCGGCACGGACGGCGTCGACGACGGCGGCCGGCAAGCCCGCGAGGACCGCCACCCGGGCGTGAAGGCTCTGCGCGAAGTCCAGCTCGCCCCGCATCGCGGCTTCCGTCACGGCTGCTACTTCCTCACGTTTGCCGGCGTGCGCGGCAAGCAGTTCAATCACTTCCTGCTGGATCAGGGTGGAGTCCACATCCATGATCAGCAGCTTGCGGGAAGCTTCACGCAGCGCGTCGGCGACGATCGCGGTATCCATTCCCGGTGCTGCGGCGTCTGCGACCCTCCGCCGGAGGCCGGGTAAGTCGGCGACGGTAGCCCCGTCGACGGCCAGGCCTATGGTGTAGACCCCGAAACGTTCGTCCCCCGAACGCGACTCCGACGTGAAGGAAGCGCCCGAACCGGACAGCACCGTGCGCAGGTTTTCAAGCTCCGAAAGGGACAAATTCACGCCATAGCTGACCGCGGTCAAGTTCGAACTCATGGCTGCAATCTTAGCGATCGCGGAACCACCGCCCGAATTAGTGTTTCTCCAGGTTTGCAGTTCCACACGCGCAAAGCGTGTGAGCGAAGTTCCGGTTATCAATCGCCCCCGTTTTTGTCCTAGTGTCTACTCCTATGAGTGATGTTCTTGAATTGGCTTCCGTCAGCGTTGTCCGAGGTACCAAGACCCTGCTGGACAAGGTTGACTGGCAGGTCAATGAAGGCGAACGCTGGGTCATTCTCGGTCCCAACGGTGCCGGCAAGACCACTCTGCTCCAGATCGCCGCCGCCCGGATGCACCCCACCAGCGGAAAAGCCGGGATCCTTGACGAAACGCTGGGCCGGGTGGACGTCTTCGAGCTCCGTCCTCGCATCGGCCTCTCCTCGGCGGCGCTGGCCACCCAGATCCCGGAGCAGGAAAACGTGCTGAACGTGGTGGTCACCGCTGCCTACGGCGTGACTGGCCGCTGGCGTGAGGGATACGAGCGTGACGACGAGCGCCGGGCCTTCGGCCTTCTCAATGAATGGGGGATGGGTCCGCTCTTGAACCGGACCTTCTCCTCGCTTTCCGAAGGTGAGCGCAAACGAGTGCAGATCGCCCGGGCCCTCATGACGGACCCTGAGTTGCTCCTGCTGGACGAACCAGCCGCCGGCCTGGACCTTGGCGGTCGCGAAGAGCTCGTCCACAAGCTCGGCGAGCTGGCCCGTGACGAGGACGCTCCGGCGATGGTTCTCGTGACGCACCATCTTGAAGAAGTTCCTCCGGGATTCACCCACGCCATGCTGCTTCGCGACGGCGGTGTGGTTGCCGCGGGACCCATCGAGGAAGTCCTGACAGCAGAACACCTCAGCAACACGTTCGGCCTGCCCCTGGACGTGAGCGAAAACTCCGGCCGATACACGGCTACCGCCCGCCGCTAGGCGGGGCAGCGAGAAGCAGTGGAGATCCTTAGCGGCATCCTGGTCTTTTTCGCGGGCTTGTGGGCCGGAACCATCAACAGCGTGGTCGGCTCGGGCACGCTGGTGACGTTTCCCGTCCTCATCGCCTTGGGCTATGCTCCCGTCACCGCGACCATCAGCAACGCCATGGGGCTTGTGGCAGGCAACGTGACAGGGGCCTGGGGCTACCGCCACGAACTCAAGGGCAGGAGCAAGCAACTGCTGCGGCTCTTGCCTGCGTCCCTGCTTGGCGGCATCACGGGTGCCTGGCTGCTGCTGCACCTCCCGGAGAAGGTTTTCTACTACGCCGCTCCCATCTTGATCGTGGTCGCGCTGCTCATGGTGCTCTTCCAGCCCAAACTCCAACGCTGGGTCCAGGACCGGGCCGGCAACCCGGAGCACGCCATCCAGGACAAGCGGCACACAGTGGTCCTTGTGGTGCTGGTATACCTCGCCGGAGTCTATGGCGGCTATTTCGTCGCTGCCCAAGGCATCTTGCTCGTCGGCATTCTTGGTGTCTTCATGACGGGCACCATCCAGAACGCCAACGCCATGAAGAACATCCTGGTCCTGGCTGTCAACGTGGTGGCAGCGTGCTCCTACCTCCTGTTTGCCTTTGGCCGGATCGAGTGGCCGGTGGTGGCAGTCATTGCGGTCAGTTCCTTGATCGGCGGACTGGTGGGTTCCAAAGTGGGACGGCGCTTGAAACCCTTGGCCCTGCGGATCGTGATCTTCGCCCTCGGCATCGTGGCACTCGGCTTCATGATCGCCAACCTGCTGAAATAGGAATCCCGTGACTTTCCACTACCTTGAGTCTGCCGACGATCCGCGGGTTGCCGACTACACGCAACTGACCGATGTACACCTCCGCAAGCTCCGGGAGCCTGTGGAAGGCATGTACATCGCCGAATCGTCCCGAGTCCTGCGGCGCGCCATCGCGGCCGGCCACCAGCCGCGCTCCTTCTTCCTGGCGGAGAAGTGGCTGGACGGCCTCGACGACGTTTTCCAACAGTTCCCCGAGGTGCCGGCCTACATCGGCAAGGCTTCACTCCTTGAGGAAATCACGGGATTCCACCTGCACCGGGGCGCCATGGCTGCCATGCAGCGCCCCGCGCCGTTGCCCCTCGAAGAACTCCTCGCCGGGGCAGGCCGCGTGGCTGGGCAGGAGCATCGCTCGCGGATCGCGATCCTTGAGAACCTTACCGATCACACGAACGTCGGGGCGATTTTCCGGAGCGCCGCAGCCATCGGCGTCGACGCTGTCCTGGTCTCGCCAGAGTGCGCCGACCCGCTCTACCGACGTTCCATCCGGGTGTCGATGGGGACCGTGTTCCAGGTGCCTTGGACGCGGATCGAGTCGTGGCCTGGGGACCTTGAGATCCTCAAGGACGCAGGCTACTTCGTGGCCGGCATGTCGCTCGGCGAAGGTGCCATCACCCTTGATGAGCTGGTATCTCAGGACCATCAGAACTTGGTGCTCGTCTTCGGCACCGAGGGTGAGGGGCTGAGGCCCGAGACCGATCAGGTGCTTGACGCGCGCGTGACGATTCCGATGATGAACGGCGTGGATTCACTGAATGTCGCGGCGTCATCCGCTGTGGCGTTTTACGCGACGCGGTAGGCGGAAGCTCCCTTGATGTCGGTGGCTGCCACCCACTGTCGCGAACCCCCCCGGAATTGCTCGAGACGATCCCGGCCGCTCTGATTCCGCACGTATTCATGACCGTGTGCAACACATGGACCGGACCAAACTAGATCGGCGCACATCTAGTCCTCCAGGATGATGCATCCGTCTACGCCGGAGAAATAAAGTGAGAGGCGACCATCACTTTTGTGTGCTTATTACAAGTCAATCAAAGGCAAGGGGAAGTCTTGATGTATGCATTGAAGAAGTTAGCCACGGGGGCCATCACAGCGGCAGTTCTTGCCGCGTCCGTCGGCCTCGCCGCACCGGCAAAAGCCGCCGAACCGCAGTCCGCTAAGGACACGGTCCAGACGGTCAAGAGGATCACCGCCAAGGCTTCCGGCCTTCTCGGGGGCGACGCCGTCTTCACGAAGCAGGGCGCCATGGTCGGGACTGCGGAAGTCCACGGCGAAGTCGGACCGCTCGTCGCGGCCATCGCGGCCGACGACGCGCAAAACGCCGTGGTTGCCAGCACCAATGATGCCCAGAGCATGATCATGGTCCTCGACCAGGGCAAGTCCTCCGCGGACTTCTCCATGTCGATCCCCGACGGGTATGTCGCGGAACTCACTAACGACGGGGGCGTGCAACTCCGCAACCAGTCCGCCCACATCGTGATCCCGTTCATCAGTGCCCCATGGGCGCTCGACGCCATCGGTAAGAAGCTCCCGACATCATACGTCGTCAACGGGTCCAAAATCACCCAGCACGTCAACACCGACGGTGCTCACTTTCCGATCGTAGCGGATCCCTCCATCCAGTGGATTCCGTACCCGGTCGTCGCCATGTACGGCTGGGAGGCTGAAACCATAGGCAAGATGACGGCTTCGATTCTCCTGGCCGGCCCAGGCGCCTCCTGCACACTAATCGGCATCACGGGCTGGGTCGGGAAAGTCTTCAGCGCCATCTGCTCCCTCGTCGGACTCGGGTCAGCCAAGGACATCGTCCGTAACATCGGAAGCGTCTGGAGGTCCAGCTCAGGGCTTATCTCGTGGGGTTGCTACGGCTTCCAGATTTGGAATCCTGGAGCCGGGGCGATATCCATGCCAGCCCGCGCCTGCGCATAACGCATAAGGAGGAACATGCTTGCCTTCCGGTACGTGTATAGCCCCGTATTCCTCTTCGCGGTTTTCTGGGCGATCTTTCTCGAAGACCTCCCGGTCTTCGGGCGGCTCGCCTTCCCGCTCTTTGTGCTGATTCCCCTGATCCTCAACGAAGTACAGATCCAGAAGACACGGAAGCTGAAAGCAGAACTCCGCTCACACGAGGCAAAGTCCCTGCCGAACGACGTCCACCACGACTACAGGGAAACAAGCTAGACATAAGGCTTGCTTCCGATTTTGACATGCCAGGCAAATGAGGAGTCCGGCCCCGCCACTATGCCCCCGGGCCGGGGCTCTTCGGCCTCGTGCTTAACGTCGAAGGCGCGGGGATGCGCCCCGACGCTCGCCCGTCTTCGACCTCGCGGCGAAGACTCCATGCGGGCCCGTGTGGACTCGCTCAACGTTCCTGCTTCGTCGGCGGTTGCCTTCTGCGCGACGAGGTAGTTGCTCCGGTCGGGCGCGCCTGCCCCGATCGTCTGCGACCACGGCCACCGGCCTGACCCATCTCATCGCGGCCTCCGCGGCCGCAGGAGCAAGGCCGCCCCTGCGGTCACCACCGTGATGCCCGCGGCAGTGAGCAGGGCCGTGGATTGCCCTGTGGGAAAGGCCAAGCTGCTGAGCATGAGGCCGAACATAGCGACGGCCAGTGCCCCGCCGACTTGCCGGCTGGTGTTGAAGACGCCGGAGGCGATTCCGCTGCGATGGGCTGGAACGCTGCCCAGCAGGAGCGCCGTGGTGGGCGGCATGACGAACGGGCCCGCGAGCCCCGCGAGGACCATGAGTACCGCGATGAGCCACAGCGGTGCCGCGGGGAATGCCGCCAGCAGCACCAGCCCGGCCGATAGGGACGCCAGGCCTGTGACGATGAGCGTCTTCTGGCCGATGCGTTCAGTGATGCTGGGTGTGAAGGGGGTGAGGATAAGTCCTGAGAGCATCATCGGCAGGAACACCAGTCCGGTGCCGAGCGCGCTGAGCCCGCGGTGCTGCTGCAGGGTCAGGCTCATGACGAATGGCAGTCCGTAGTAGCCGACCATGAAGGCGAAGCCGATCAGCATGCTTATTCCGGCGTTGTGGTCCCGGAACAGGTCGGTCGGCACCATGGGATGCTGTGCCCGCGCCTCGATCACGATGAAGGCGATGATTGCGACCAGGGCCACTCCGAGCGAGATCAAGACCGCAGCTGCTGTGAAACCTGCTTCGCCGGCGTCGATCAGACCGAAGGTGAGTCCGGACATTGCCAGCACGCCGGCGAGCTGTCCGGCCCAGTCGACCGGTGCCGTGTGTCTGGGCGTGGAGATCGATCGGAGGATCAGGTAGAGGCCGATCACACCGACGGGGACGTTGATGAAGAAGATCCCTCGCCAGCTGGCCAAGGTGAGCAGCCCGCCGAGGACGGGGCCGGAGGTGGAGGCGACCGCGCCGCCCATTGCCCAGATCGCCACGGCCCGGGTCCGCCCTCTGGCCTCCGGGTAGGCGTGGTTCAGCAACGCCATGGATGCGGGCATCATGGCCGCGGCGGCCGTGCCCTGAACGAACCGGGAGGCGATCAGGACTGGCATGCTGGGTGCGAGGCCGCAGGCGATGGACGCCACGACGAACAGGGCCATCCCGGCCAGCAGGAGGCGCTTTGCGCCTATACGGTCCGCAAGGGAGCCGCAGGTGAGCAGCAAGGCCGCGAACATGAGGGTGTAGGCGTCCACGATCCATTGGAGGTCCCCGATGCCCCCGCCGAGTTCGGTGCTGATGCTGGGCAGGGCAACGTTGACGATCACGGCATCCAGGGTGATCACGAAGAACACCAAGGTGCATGTCAGTAACGTCACCCTTGCCTGTGGAGGCATGGCCGGGGAGTGCCTTGGTCCGCTTTCCGCTGCGTTCGTTGCTGTCATGGGTGGCTGCCTCAGCTTTGCCCCTCGATGATGCCCTTCAGCACACTGGTCGCGCCCATGCCGTTGGGCCAGCCGGCGTAGAAGGCCAGGTGCAAGAGGGCCTCCCGGAGTTCGTCGTCGGTGACGCGGTTCTGGCGCGCGAACGCCAAATGGAATTTAAGCTGGTCCATCTTGCCCATCGCCGTGAGCGCCGCAATGGTGACCAGACTGCGGTCTCGCTTGGACAGGTCCTGGCGTTCCCAGACGTCGTCGAAGAGGACCTTGTCCGTGTAGTGCACCATGCCGGGTGCGAAGTCGCCGAAGGCGTTCTTTCCGCCACTCCAGCCGGTGGTCTGTTCGTTGGCGCTCATGCTCTATCTCCTGTGTGTTCGGTGGACGGGTCGAACTCAGCCAATCTCAAAGACGGTGGGGGAGGGAGTCTCCAGTGAAGGGTGTACCAGCGGAGACTCCCTCGGCTACGTTCCTCGATTTAGCGTTGTAGTTGTGAACGGGCGAGGATTCCGCCACCGCACGCGTCGACCCCGTTTGACGTGACTCATATCACCTGACAAAATGACTTCTGGTTCTTTCGAGACCTGGGTATGTAACTCGCTTCGGGCGAGGCAAGGCTCAAGCTCTGCGACCGTCATTGGTCAACCGGCTTGGGCCTTTTCTGTGCCCTTTTCAAGCCGCGTTGCCTCATTTCGAGAACGCGAGGAAAACATGAGCAAGCAATATGTTCCCTTGGCCGCCGATATCGTGCGGCTCGTTGGCGGGAAAGCCAACATCATCGAGGCCTACCACTGCCAGACCAGGCTCCGGTTTGCCCTAAAGGACGAAGACGCCGTCGCCGTCGATGAGCTCAATGCCACGGAGGGCATCGCCAAAACCCTGTCCAAGGGCGGCGTGTTCCAGGTCGTCGTCGGCATGCACGTCAAAGACGTCTTCGACGAGATCGAGCGCGAGCTCGGCGATCTGTCCGCCAACGCCACGGCCGACGATGTCGTTGCCAAGGGCAGGCGCACGAACATTGGATCGGCAGTCATCGAGTTCGTCTCCAGTGTCTTCCAGCCCTTGATCCCAGCCTTGTCCGGCGCGGGTATGGTGAAGGCCCTCCTGGCTCTGCTGGTGGTTCTGAAGGTGGTGAACACCGGTTCCCAAACCTACGCCCTGGTCAACCTGTTCGCCGATGCGGTGTTCTACTTCCTGCCGATCCTGCTAGCTTTCAGCGCGGCGCAGAAGCTCAAGATCAGCCCCATTCTCGCCGCCGCCGTGGCCGCGATGATGCTGCACCCAAACTGGGTGGCGCTGGTGACCAAGAAGGAGCCGGTCAGCTTCTTCGAGATCCTGCCGTTCCCGCTGGTGAACTACTCCGGGGCGGTCATCCCGATCATCCTGATCATCTTCGCCCAGTACTACGTCGAGCGTGGTCTGACCCGCGTCATCCCGAAGTCCGTGAACCTGGTCTTCGTCCCGATGCTGACCTTCCTGATCATGGGCACCCTGGCGCTCGGCGTCCTTGGCCCCGTCGGCAGCATCCTGAGTGGCTACCTCGGATCCTTCTTCACCTTCCTGAGCACCAACGCCGCCTGGGCCCCGGCCCTTCTCATCGGGGCCACGCTCCCGATCATGGTCATGTTCGGCCTGCACAACGGCATCGCCCCGCTCGGTGTCGTCCAGCTCGCCCAGACCGGCAAGGAGAGCATTTTCGGTCCCGGTGCCCTGGTCTCCAACATTGCCATGGGTGCGGCCTCCCTGGTCGTGGCCTTCCGGACCAAGGATAAGAAGACCCGGCAGATTGCGACCGCCGGTGGAATCACCGGTCTCATGGGCATCACCGAGCCGATCCTCTACGGCATCGCCCTGCCCAAGCGGTACCCGCTCATCGCGGCCATGATCGGTGGCGGTGCGGGCGGTTTGTATGCCGGCTTGTCGCAGGCACACCGTTTCGCTACCGGATCCTCGGGCCTGCCTGCCGTGCTGTTGTACATCGGGGACAACTCCTTGGTGAACATGATCAACATCATCATCGCGCTGGTGATCTCGGGGCTTGTCTCCGCCGTGCTGACCTTCGTGCTGTCCTTCCGCTTCGAGAAGCCCGCAACGGAACCGACCGCAAGGACAGGCGGCGCCGTCCTCGCACCGTCCGGTCGCCGTTCGGTTGCCGCGGAGGCCGCCGGCAGCGGAACCACCGCAACTCTGGTGCGCACCGAGTCGGTGGAGCTCGCCGCGCCCTGCGCTGGCACGGTGATGCCGCTGGCCCAGGTCAGCGATCCGGTCTTCGCCTCCGGAGCCATGGGCCCTGGCATCGCGGTCGAGCCGTCCGAAAGTGTCATCGTCTCCCCGGTTAGCGGCACCATCGCCGTCGCCATGAAGACCGGCCACGCCTTCGGCATCAAGACCGACGACGGCGCGGAGGTGCTGGTGCACGTCGGCATCGACACCGTGACCATGAAGGGTGAGGGTTTCCACGGTCCGCTGGCCAAGGGCACCCGCGTCGAGGCCGGCCAGCCACTCGTCACGGCCGATCTGGAGGCCATCCGGGCCGCCGGTCACCCGGCCACTGTCCTGGTGGTCGTGACCAACGGTCCGAAGGACGCTCCCGTCGAGCAGCTCGCCGGCGGTGCCGTGAGCGCGGGTGCGGCCATAGCCGCCGTCGCGCGCTGAGGAAAGGACTCACAGCATGCAGCACGAGCAGCTGACCCCGTTCCCCGGGGATTTCCTCTGGGGCGCCTCCACCTCTGCCTATCAGGTGGAGGGCGGCTGGGAAGCCGATGGCAAGGGTCCGTCCGTGGTGGATCTCCACATCCACCGGCCTGAGGGCGTCACGGATTTCACCGTGGCGGCGGACCACTACCACCGCTTCGCCGAGGACGTGGAACTCTTCGCTGAGCTGGGGCTGACCGCCTACCGATTCTCCATCGCCTGGACCCGGGTCATCCCCGACGGCGACGGCGAGGTGAACCAGGCCGGCGTCGCGCACTACCACAGCGTGATCGACGCGCTCCTGGCCCGCGGTATCGAGCCCGTGGTGACCATGTACCACTTCGATCTGCCCGCTGCCCTCGATGCCGAGGGCGGCTGGTCCCGGCGCTCCACCATCGACGCCTTCGAGCGCTACGCCCGGATCCTGTTCGAAGAGTACGGCTCCAAAGTGAAGTTGTGGCTCACCATCAACGAGCAGAACATGATGATCCTCCACGGCAAGGCCATCGGCACCACGGGCCGCAGCGGTCAAGTGGAGGGGCGGGAGCTGTACCAGCAGAACCACCACATGTTCCTGGCGCAGGCGAAGGCGATGGTGCTCTGCCACGAGCTGCTGCCGGAGGCGAAGATCGGTCCTGCGCCAAACATCGTCTCCGTCTACCCGGCCAGCTGCGCGCCAGAGGACGTGGTGGCCGCGGACGACTGGGACGCCATCCGAAACCTCCTCTACCTAGACCTGTCCGTGCGGGGGAGCTACCACCATCTGGCCTGGGCGTATTTGAAGGCCAAGGGCTGGGACCCGGAGATCCGTGAGGGTGATCTGGAGCTGCTGGCCGCCGCGAAGCCGGATTTCCTGGCGTTCAACTACTACTCCACGCAGACTGTGGGAGCGTCTCGGGGCGACGCCTCGGACATCCAGACGCGGGGCGGGGATCAGCAGATCGTGCGCGGCGAGGTCGGCCTGTACCGGGCAGTGAAGAACGAGCACCTGCCGGTCAACGCCTTCGGCTGGGAGATCGACCCCGTGGGGTTCCGCAGCACCATGCGCCGCCTCTGGGACCGGTACCGGCTGCCGCTGATCATCACGGAGAACGGCCTTGGGGCCTTCGATGAACTGGTGGACGGGCGGGTGCGGGACCACTACCGGATCGAGTTCCTGCGCCTACACCTGGAACAGATCCAGCTGGCCATCAGCGACGGCGTGGACGTGTTCGGTTACTGCCCCTGGACGGCCATCGATCTGGTGTCCACGCATCAGGGCATCTCCAAACGGTACGGCTTTATCTACGTGGACCGTACGGAGGATGACCTGAAGGAACTGGCCCGGATCCGGAAGGACAGTTTCTTCTGGTACCAGGACGTCATCGCCTCCGGCGGGGAGTCACTCTCCGACTGAGTTACCGGCAGATTCCGCCGGATCGTGGTGCGGGGCGGTGTCCCACCCCGCACCACCCCTTGATTTTCTGATGAAAGGAATGGTGAGACGTGCACCTCAAGCGCGTGCTCAACAACAACGCTGTCTTGGCAGTCGGTGGTGACGGCAAAGATCTCGTGGCTATCGGCCGCGGCCTGGGTCATGGCCGCAAACCGGGCGATGTGATCTCCCGCGATGACGCGGATCAGGTCTTCGTCGCGGCGGAGAACACCAACCTGGAACGGCTGGCCCGCTTCCTCGACGACATACCGCTGGACTGTCTCAACGCTGCCGGCGAAGTGGCCGCGCTGGCGGGGGAGCGGCTTAATCTGCGGATCAGCCAGGCCCTCGTTGTGCCGTTGGCCGATCACCTGAGTTTCGCTGTCGAGCGGCTACAGGAAGGCATTCCTGCCCAGTTCCCGCTGGCCTGGGAAGTGTCCCAGCTATATCCGAAGGAATTGGCCACTGGCCGCGAGGCACTGGGGCTGGTGGAGAAATCCTTGGGCGTCACGTTGCACGTTGACGAAGCGGTGGCCCTGGCCATGCACTTCGTCAACGCGCAGTTCGCCATCCCTGGCATGGAGAAGGCCATGCAGATGACCGGTGTTATCGCGCAGGCGTTCGCGCTGGTGGACAAGACGTTCGGCTTCACCGTGGACCAGCAGTCCATGAACGCGGCACGCTTCGTCACTCACCTGCGGTATCTCTTCAGCCGGGTCGCATCCGGAAAACAAATATCCGAGAAGTCCACCGTCCTGGTGGATGCCATCATCCAGAGCCATCCGGAAGCAGTGGTCTGTGCCGCCAAGATTCAGTACCTCCTGGAGATGGGCCTGGACGCCTCGTTGACTCGCGATGAAGTGGCGTACCTGGCGCTCCACGTCGCTCGCCTCGTCGCGGATATGACCGAAGCGGCCTGAAACCCACCGCTGTGGACTTGCCCCACCTCCACAGCATTCAAACAACCCAGTTCGCTCTGTCCTGCCAAACGCTGACAACCCGCCCCGAGAAGGAGACCCCATGCCTGAACGTAAGGCCATTGTCGCCAGCGCCTCCGGCCTGCACGCCCGTCCCGCCGCACTCTTCGCCCAAGGCGCCGGAGCCGAAGAGGCGCTGGACAAGTTGGTCGTCCTGGTCGAAACGGATCTGGACAGATAGGAGGGTGCGGCTGTGTCGACGCTGTTCGTCGCAGGGTGCGCTTTCCGCTATGATTGATTGTTGGCCCGGCACGGGGAATCTGTTTTCAGTGCGCGGTTCGAATCCATTCATACCTGGCAGCTGGCAAAATCCAGCTGCGCGAACAAAGGTCCCATTATGAAGTCTGATATCCACCCGAAGTACGAAGCTGTTGTCTTCAACGACCTGGCTTCCGGCGTCAAGTTCCTGACCAAGTCCACCGTGTCTTCTTCCAAGACCATCGAGTGGGAAGACGGCAACACCTACCCGGTCATCGACGTCGAAATCTCCTCCGAGTCCCACCCGTTCTACACGGGCAAGCAGCGCATCATGGACTCTGCAGGCCGCGTCGAGCGCTTCAACGCTCGCTTCAAGGGCTTCGGCGGCAAGAAGTAATCAACTTCACCTCCAAGCTTCTGTAAAAGCCCGCACCCGCCGTAGCTTCGGCGGCTGCGGGCTTTTGCCTTTTCCGGCAGGATGGAGACCATGACTTCCAGCGCGGCATTCCAATCCGATCAACCACGGCTCCATGGCGAATACAAGGTCCCCGGCGGAAAGCTCGTGGTGGTGGACCTCGACGTCGTGGATGGGCGGTTCGCCGGCGTCTCGCTCAGCGGCGACTTCTTCCTGGAACCGGACGAGGCCCTGCTGGACATCAACCGGGCGCTCACGGGCCTCCCGGAAAGTTCGACGCCGGCGGAGATTTCCGCGGCTGTCTCCGCCGCGCTGCCTCCCGGCGCCGTCCTGTTCGGCTTCTCTGCCGACGCCGTTGCCGTCGCGGTCCGCAGGGCGCTGTCCAAGGCCAGCGGATGGGCGGACCATCAGTGGGAGGTCATCCCGCCGTCGATCCTTCCCACCCGCCTCAACGTGGCGCTGGACGAGGTCCTCACCGAGCAAGTCGGGGCCGGGCTCCGCAATCCCACGCTGCGCTTCTGGGACTGGGAAGAGCCATCAGTCGTGATCGGCAGTTTCCAGTCTTTCCGCAACGAGGTGGATCCCGACGGCGTGGCCCGCCACGGCATCACGGTGGTCCGCCGCATCAGCGGCGGGGGAGCAATGTTCATGGAGGCCGGAAACTGCATCACCTATTCGCTCTATGTGCCACAGAGCCTGGTGGATGGGATCAGCTTTGCCGATTCCTATGCGTTCCTGGACGCATGGGTCATGGCTGCCCTCGAAAAACTGGGGATTACGGCGTTCTACGTCCCCCTCAATGACATCGCCACCGAGCAAGGCAAGATCGGCGGTGCCGCGCAAAAGCGCCTCGCCAACGGCGGCATGCTGCACCACGTCACCCTGAGCTACGACATCGACGCCGACAAGATGGTCGAGGTCCTGCGCATCGGCAAGGAAAAGCTTTCCGACAAAGGCACCCGCAGTGCAAAGAAGCGCGTGGATCCCCTTAGGCGGCAGACCGGCCTGGCCCGGACGGAAATCATCGAGGCCATGCAGGCGGTGTTCACCGAACGCTACGGCGCCATAGTGTCCAGCATCACCGACGACGAATTGGCAACAGCACGGGAGCGGGTGCAGTCAAAGTTCGGCACCGAAGAATGGCTTCACCGCGTTCCCTAGCTACTCCGCCCGGCTCCTGGTTCACCCCTGCTGCAGCGGTAGAGTGCCTTCTTCCGAAGCGCCGGCGGCTTGGGCCGTGAGGGCGCGGAACAGATGGCTGCGCTGCTCGATGACGATGCGACGCAGCGCCCGCGGAGCCGCCGTGTGGGTACTAAGCCAATCGTCCGTGCGCCGAAGCACCGGATGATCTGCCGGAGCCATCCCGGGTTCCAGGTCCTGGGCCGCGGGGAACAAGCCGCGGACAATCCGGCCCGCGATCTCGATGCTCCGGGACTGCCAGACATCCTCCAGGCAGTCGAAGTACGGTTCCGTGAAGCCGTCCAGGAGCCCGGACGGGGCAAGGGAGAAACCCGCGATTGTCGCGCTCAGAATCTCGTTGGAGAGCCCGGCGTCGTTGATTGCGGCATTCCATGCGGCCGCCTTGACGGCCGCATCCGGGCGGGCAGCTGCTGCCAGCGCATGGCCTTCGCGTCCCGCGGCAGTGTGGTCCAAGGCGAGCTCGGCATCCAGTTCCGACAGCCCTGCTGCTCCGTTGGCTGCCAATGCTTGCCAAAGGCTCCACCGAAGGTCCGCATCCACTGTCAGGCCGTCCACCGTGACGCTGCCGGAGAGAATGCCGCGGAAGAACTCGACGTAGGCGCCGTCGTGGCGCGACAATTCGGCCAGGGTCCTGGCCCACGCGAGTTGCTGGTCCGAACCCGGCGCGGAGTTTCGCAGTTGCATCGCGCTGCTCGCCATCAGGCTCTCGCGGATCCCCTGCCGTTGCGGTGCCGGGACATAGCGTTCGACGGCGGTCACGGCGTTGCCCAGAACGTTGAGGAGGACGCCGATTCCTGACTCGGCGGGGGCGAAGCGTTCGACGGCGGCGACGTACAGCGCCGCCGGTGTGACGGCGTCTCGCGCTGAATCCCACAGGGCTGTCCAGCACAAGGCCCGGGCCATGGGATCGCTGAGCCGGTCCAAGGAGGAACGTACTGTCGCTTCGGACCCTGCATCCAGGCGGACCTTGGCATAGCTGAGGTCGTCGTCGTTGACGAGAAGGAGGGCCGGGCGCGGCTTGCCCGCGAGTTCGCCCACCGTGGTGTCGGCGCCGTCGACGTCGAACTCGATGCCCTCCGTGCGGAGCAACTGGCCGCCGTCGTCAAAGTTGTAGAGGCCGATCCTGAGCCGGTGCGGCCGGTGTTCTTGTTCGCCCGTGATGGGATCCACGGAGTCCTGGCGCAGGGTCACCGCGGCCATGGAATCTCCGCTCCCTGTGATCTCCGCCGCAATGGTGGAGATCCCCGAGGTCTGCAGCCACTGCCGGGCCCAGGTTCCAAGATCCCGGCCCGAGGCTGTGCCCAGGGCTTCGAGGAGGTCGGCCAGGGACGTGTTGCCATACTCGTGATCTTTGAAATAGCGCCGCGATCCGGCAATGAACGCCTCGAAGCCGACGTAGGCCACCAATTGCTTCAGGACCGATGCGCCTTTGGCATACGTAATGCCATCAAAGTTCTGCTTGGCGGCTTCCAGGTCCGGAATGTCCGCAACGATGGGGTGCGTCGTGGGCAACTGGTCCTGCACGTATGCCCAGGACTTGCGCTTGCTCGCGAAATTCACCCAGGCACTGTCCCAGTCCGTGGCTTTGTCCACGCCGAGGGTACCCATGTAGTCGGCGAAGGATTCCTTGAGCCAGAGATCGTCCCACCAGGTCATGGTCACGAGGTCTCCGAACCACATGTGGGCCATCTCGTGCATGAGGGTATTGGCGCGCGCCTGGTACTGGGCATCGGTGGCCCGCGAAGTAAAGACGTATTTCTCGGTGAAGGTGACCAGGCCGGGATTCTCCATTGCAGCAAGGTTGTACTCCGGCACGAACGCCTGATCGTACTTGCCCCAGGGATACGGATAGTCGAAGAGGTCGTTGAAGAAGTCCAGGCCGTTTTTCGTCAGCCGGAAGAGCTCGGCTGTGTCGAAGGACTCCTGCATGGATGCGCGGCAATAGAGGGCGAGCGGAACTTCAAGGCTCGTCCCGTCGTCGAGCGTTTTGCTCCAGTGGTCCGTGGCGCGGAAATAGGGTCCGGCGAGGACGGTGGTGATGTACGTGGACATCCGCTCGGTGGTTGCGAAGTCCCAGCGGCTCGTTGCCGGATCGCTCGTCAGTTGCGTCCGGGCAAGTTCGGCACCGTTGGAGGCCACATGCCACTCAGAAGGCGCCATGACGTGGAAGGTGAATTCGGCCTTCAGGTCCGGCTGTTCGAAATTCGCGAAGACGCGGCGGGCATCCGCCGGTTCGTACTGGGTGTAGAGGTAGCACTGTCCGTCGGCGGGGTCGACGAAACGGTGCATGCCCTCTCCGGACCGGCTGTAAAGGGCGGTTCCGGTGACCGTGACCTGATTTTCAGCCTGGAGATTGCGGAGGTGGATCCTGTCGCCGTCCACTACCTCGGCGACGTCCAGGCCTTTCCCGTTGAGGAAGACGCTGTGCACTCCACCGTGGATGAAGTCCAGGAAGGTGGAGGAGCCAGGCTCGGCCGAAAAGTTGATGACGCTGCGGCTTGTGTACCCCGCCACCGCGGCATCCGCTGCTTCGCGGACGTCAAGGGAGACATCGTAGCTGTGGGTGCTGATCAGGGCTGAACGGGTGGCGGCCTCAGCGCGCGCCAAGTTGTGATTCGACACCCAGCTATCTAATCATGAGCAAGACGGCGCCCAAGCCCAGCAGGACGATAAGGAACCAGGAGCCGAGCGCAACCAGCACGGCGCGGCCGCCTGTATGCATCAGCGTGCGCACACGGACCGCTGAGCCCAGCCCGAACAAGGCAGACGCGAGCAGGATGTCCTGTAGTCCTCCCGCGGCGTCCAGGACGCCCGGGCCCGACCAGCCCGTGGAGCGCAATGCCACCATCGCGATGAACCCGAGTACGAAGAGCGGGACGATCGGCGGGAACTTGCCGCCGTCGTCGTTTGCCTCTGTGCTGTTGCACGATTTCCGTCGCATCGACCACCGTTGCGTAATGCCGGCTCCGGCAACGATGGGGGCCAGGAGGACCACGCGCGTTAGTTTCACGACGACGGCGAGCGCCAGGGCCACGGGACCGGCTGTCTGTGCCGTTGCGACTACTTGCCCGACGTCGTGCACGGAGGCGCCCGTCCATGCGCCGAATTGTTGGGGACTCAGGCCCAAGGGGTGCATGAGCAGGGGCAGGACGCCGATGGCGAGCGTGCCGCAAAGGGTCACCAGGGCAACTGGCAAGACGGTGTCCTGGTGCCGGATGCGACGCACTGCGGCCATGGCTCCGATCGCCGAGGCACCGCAAATGGAGAAGCCGGTTGCTATCAGGAGGGCACCGTCCTTGGGGAGCTTCACGAGGCGGGCCAGCCCGTACGTGCCGGCGAAACTGAGCAGCACGACGGCGGCAATCAGGAAGAGCGAAAACCAGCCAAGGTTGAGGACATCGACAACGCTGACCTTCAGGCCGAGCAGTACGATCCCTGCACGCATGTGGTGCTTGCCGGCGAAGTCCAGGCCCGGGCGGGCGCGTCCGGCAGCCCATGCCGCTGTGCCCGGTATATTTGCAGCTAACAAACCCAGCGCTACAGCCGCTGTCATGGCAGGGATGGGGGGAAGCAGGGCATGGACAGTGAAGGCAAGTCCAGTGGCTGTCACTGCCATGATTATCCCGGCTCCCAGTCGGGACACGTGGATCGTTAGACGCTTGGGGTGCATTCGTCAACCTTGATGCATGCAGGCGCTGAAATGCGAACCGGGATCACACTTGGTGTCGCGACATGCAGAACGCGAAATGCGTTCGTAATCGAAAAGGTGATTGTCTGAATCCCATGTCAGAGCTATTCCGGGATTACTCCGAGGCCGCCGCGCGTTCCGGCGCCTACGACGAAATGTTCGCCCCGGGCACGGTTGCCCGAAAATCCTACGGCCAAGTGGATGGCGCACTCCGCGAGCTTTCGCTTGGCGATGTGAGCGCCCGTGCCGAGTCGATGGGGCGGACCTTCTTGGACCGGGGCGTGACCTTCGACTACGCGGGGGAGGAGCGGCCCTTCCCGTTGGATATCGTGCCGCGTGTGATTCCGGCTGACGAGTGGGATGTTCTTGAGCGGGGGGTCAAGCAGCGCGTCAAGGCGTTGGAGGCTTTCCTGGACGATGTCTATGGACGGATGGCCGTTGTTGCGGACGGCGTGGTGCCGCGGGCGTTGGTGACCACGAGTGCGCATTTCCACCGGGCGGTGCACGGTTTCGAGCCAGCCGGCGGCGTGCGCGTGCATGTGTCCGGTATCGACGTGATCCGCGATGCTGCGGGCACGTTCCGGGTGTTGGAGGACAATGTCCGCGTGCCGTCCGGAGTGTCCTATGTGTTGGAGAACCGGCGTGCGATGGCAAAAGGTTTGCCGGAGGCTTTCGGACAGCAGCAGATCCGTCCGGTCGAGGAATACCCGCGCCGCTTGCTTTCGGCGTTGCGCAAGACGGCGCCCTCGGGGGTGGATGACCCCACTGTGGTGGTGTTGACCCCCGGGGTGTTCAACAGCGCCTACTTCGAACACACCCTGCTGGCCGGGCTGATGGGCGTTGAACTGGTCGAGGGCCGGGACCTGATCTGCCGCGGAAACCGGGTATACATGCGTACCACCGCCGGTGAACAGCGCGTGGACGTCATTTACAAGCGGATTGATGACGAGTTCCTGGATCCATTGCAGTTCCGCTCCGATTCCATGCTCGGTTGTCCAGGGCTGGTGAACGCGGCCCGGGCAGGCGGGGTGACGATCGCGAACGCGGTAGGCAACGGGGTGGCTGATGACAAGCTGGTCTACTCCTACGTCCCTGACCTGATTCGCTACTACCTGCACGAAGAGCCGGTTATCGCCAACGTGGAGACCTTCAGGCTGGAAGAGAAGGAAGCCCTTGAGCAGGTGCTCGACCGGCTTGAGGAACTCGTCGTCAAGCCGGTGGACGGGTCTGGAGGCAAGGGCCTGGTAATTGGTCCGGACGCGTCCCGGGAGGAGCTGGATGCTTTGCGGAAGCGGGTCTTGGCTGACCCGCGCGGATGGATCGCCCAGCCTGTGTTGCAGCTTTCCACCGTGCCCACGCTCTCCGGGGACCGCTTCGGGCCCCGGCACGTGGACCTGCGTCCGTTCGCGGTCAACGACGGCGACGACGTCTGGGTGTTGCCCGGCGGGCTGACCCGGGTGGCGTTGAAGGAAGGCTCGCTGATCGTGAACTCTTCCCAAGGTGGTGGCTCCAAGGACACCTGGGTTCTCTCGGACTCCCCGCAACTGCCGGCAACAGAGCTGCCCCGGGCACCCATCACAGTCCGTGAACAGGTTTCGGTCTGGCCGGTTGAAAGCAACTGGCGGGACCGCCAATCGGACCAACAGCAGTGATCCGCCACGCCATGGTGCCGGAGCTGGATACATTCATCGTCACAACGCAGGACCCGAAGGAGGCACGGCCCCATGCTGAGCCGCATTGCTGAATCCCTTTTCTGGATCGGCCGTTACGTGGAGCGGGCCGACGGAACGGCCCGAATCCTGGACGTCCACCTCGAACGCCTGAACCACCTGCCGCTCGAGGAGCAACGCAGCGTGGCCAGGGAACTCCTCGCTGTCATGGGAGCCAGGCCGCAGAGTGAGGAATTCGGCTTGCCTGAACTGCTCCACGCTCTCGCCTACGACAAGACAAGTGCCACCTCCATTGCCGGTTCCTTGGGGGCTGCCCGGGAGAACGCGCGGCGGGCTCGCGAGACCGTGTCATCTTCCTTGTGGGAGAGCCTCAACACCACGTACTACGGGCTGAACCAGCACCGCAAGGACGTCGTGGGTACGTACCGCTTCTGCAACTGGGTACTGGAACGCACCGCGATGGTCAGGGGCCTCGCGGATACCACGGTGAGCCACGACGAAAGCTGGCTTTTCCTAGTCCTTGGCCGCTCGCTTGAACGTGCCGATATGACCGCACGGATGCTGTCCACCAGGGATGTACTCTCCGCTGGAATGTCCTGGGTGAACATGTTGCGTTGTGCCGGCGCCTATGAGTCGTTCCTTCGGACGCGTCGGGCGGCCTTCGGAGACCAACACGCTGCCGAGTTCCTCCTGCTGGACCGACTGTTTCCGCGCTCCATCGTCTTCGCCCTGCGCGACGCCGACGAATGCCTGGCCAAGTTGGATCCCTCGGCGCAGCGGGTGGGCTTCATGAATGACGCCCGGCGGATCGTCGGCCAGGCGCGTACCTTCCTTGAATTCCATCGCACGGACGATCTCATGTCCGAGCTGCCCGAGCATATGGACCGGGTGCAGAAGGCCGTAACGCAGGCCTCGGACGCGATTTCCCGTAAGTACTTCAATCAGGCGGATGAACTGGCCTGGGTGGGAGAAGTTTCATGACCCGGCTGAGCATCGTCCATAAGACGGCCTACAAATACAACCGCCGCGTGACCCTGTCGTACAACGAGGCACGCATGACGCCACTGACTGATCCACAACAGGTGGTCCTTGAATCCTCGCTGAAGATCGCGCCGTCGCAAGCTGCCGTTAGCACCTACCGTGACTATTGGGGCACCCGCGTGACTGCCTTCGATATGCAGATGCCGCACGAGCGACTCGAAGTGGTGGCCACCACCACCGTCGAGGTCCACCGGGTGGAGCGGGTGGCCTTGGACGAAGAGATCGTCGGCTGGGATGTGATGGCTTCCGACGGCATCCGGGACCAGTTCAGCGACTGGTTGCCACAGTCGCAGCTCACAGGTCCGGGGGAGGAGGTCCTCGGCATCATTCCCGCCGTCGTGGCCGGCAAGAACCCGCACGAGACTGCCCTGGCGGTTTTCGAGTGGATGCGCGGCGAGATGAGCTATATGAAGGGCACCACGGGAGTCACCACCAACGCCGAGGAAGCCTGGAACCAGCGTCAGGGAGTTTGCCAGGACCTGGCCCACTTGGCCATCGGCTCGCTTCGCAGCTGCGGCATTCCGGCCCGGTACGTGTCCGGCTATATCCATCCACGGCCTACGGCCGAGATCGGCGAAACCGTCGCAGGCCAATCCCACGCTTGGCTGGAATGGTGGGACGGCGAATGGCGCAGCTGGGATCCCACAAACCACAAGCCTGCTGGGGATCTCCACGTCACAGTCGCACGGGGCCGGGACTACCGGGATGTTCCTCCGCTGAAGGGCATCTTGTCCGGCGGCGGCGGCTCAGGCCTCACCGTGACCGTCGAAATCACGCGGCTCGCTTAGCCAGGCCCGGCCCTCCGCCTGGCTATTACCAGGGGGAGGGCTTGTAGTCCTTCAGGAAGACGCCGTACTGGTCTTCGCCCTTTTCTCCCATGACGATGGGATCGTAAACACGTGCCGCCCCATCCACGAGGTCGAGGGGCGCGTGGAAGCCTTCCTCCATGAGCCGGACCTTAGTGTAATGCGGGCGTTCGTCCGTGATCCATCCGGTATCGACGGCGGTCATCAGGATCCCGTCACTGTCCAGCATCTCTTGAGCGCTGGTCCGGGTCATCATGTTCAACGCGGCCTTCGCCATGTTGGTATGCGGGTGCCCTGGGCCTTTGTAGGCGCGGGAGAACTGCCCCTCCATGGCCGAGACGTTCACGATGTACTTCCGGCGTGCGGTGGAACGCTTCATGGCCCCACGGAGCCGGCTGACCAGGAGGAACGGCGCCGTAACGTTGCAGAGCTGGACCTCCAGCATTTCCAGCGGATCGACTTCGTCCACCACTTGGGTCCAGCTGTTGATCGTCGCAAGGTCCGGAACCAGTCCGCCGGCGTCGACCGCGGTACCTGTCGCGATGCGCTCCAAAGACGCGGAACCCGTGGACAGCGCAAGCGAGGTAATCGCATCCCCGGCGAGCACGGGATGTTCGGTGACGCTGTGGGTGAGGGCCAACGGGTGCTTGTCGTGGGCATGGCCGAACGTGACCAGCTCCGGGCCGCCGTTGGCTGCCTGCAGGGCCTCCGGAAGCGGTTCATCCTCGGCGTCTACCAAGGGCTTGTACGCATTCCCTGAACGGCGGACCGTCTGGGCGGCATTGTTGATGATGATGTCGAGGGGGCCGGCCTCGTTGAGCGAGTCGGTAAGGGCCATGACCTGTGAGGGGTCACGAAGGTCGATGCCCACGATCCTGAGCCGGTGCAACCAGTCCGCGCTGTCCTCCATGGCGGCAAAGCGGCGTGCCGCGTCCTTGGGGAAGCGGGTGGTGATGGTGGTGTGTGCGCCGTCGCGGAGCAGCCTGAGCGCGATGTACATGCCGATCTTGGCGCGCCCGCCCGTAAGGAGCGCGCGGCGCCCGCTGAGGTCCGTGCGGGCATCGCGCTTACTGTGGCTGAACGCCGCGCACTCGGGGCACAACTGGTGGTAGAACGCGTCTACCTGCGTGTAGTGCTGCTTGCAGATGTAGCAGGGCCGGGACCTGATGAGGTGGCCTGCGATTTCGCCCGTGGCCGAGGTGGCCAGCTTGTTGCCGCGGGTTTCGTCGTCGATCCTGTCCGGAGCTGCTGTGGCTGTGAGTGCGATGACAGCGCGGTCGGCTTCGGCGATCTCGTCCCGCTTGGTGACCCGGCGATGGCGCTTGACGGCTTTGAACATCTTCCCCGTAGCGCGCCGGATGGCGACGTAGTCCGGGTGCTCCTCGTCGTAGGCGTGGATGGTGTTCAAGACCTTGATGCAGGCCTGGATCTCTTCAGGCGTCAAATCGGCGGGGCTCATTGGGTCAATTTTACAGGCTCGGGCACAGCAAGGCCTCCCAGGCGGCAGGGGCTGGAGAGCCGCTGTCGCCGGGGAGGCCGGGGGCTGTTCGGTGCCGGGTCAGACTTCTACAGAGGAAGCCTGGATTTTCGTGACCTGCTCTGCGGAGTCCCTGATGTCGGGGAACTTCTCCGTGGCAGCCTTGATCGCTTCCGGCACTGAGCGGCGGTGCGCGGCAGCCATGGCGAGTTCGGAAGCGTCAGGCTCCGGCACCACCTGGTCCTTGGAGAGAACGGTGATCCCGGATTCAGTGACCTTGAAGCCGCGGGCGCGGTCAAGGTCCGCATCCAAGCCAATTGCGGCCCCGGCAGGTACTTGCACGTTCTTGTCGATGATGGCCCGCTTGACCACGGCGCCTTCGCCGATGCGCACCTTGTCCATCAAAACCGAGTCCTGGATCCTGGAGGCCGTTCCAACGTAGACATCGTTCGAGAGGACTGAGCCTTCCACGATTCCCCCGGAGATGACCGAGCCGCTGGCCACGATGGAATCCAAGGCGGTGCCGACCGTGCTGTTTTCGCCCCGGACAAACTTGGCCGGCGGAGAAATGCTCTGCCGCGTGTAGATGGGCCATTCCGAGTTGTACAGGTTGAACACGGGGACCGGGGAAATCAGGTCCATGTGGGCGTCATAGAAGGAATCGATGGTGCCAACGTCGCGCCAATAGGTGCGGTCACGGTCGGTGGATCCGGGAATGTCGTTGAGCGTGAAGTCGTAGACGCCGGCCTCACCCTGGGACACGAAGTAAGGGATGATGTCCCCGCCCATGTCGTGCTTGGTGTCCAGCCGCTCCGCATCAATGCGAAGTGCTTCCACCAGGGCGTCGGCGTCGAAAACATAGTTGCCCATCGAGGCGAGGAACTGCGTGGGGTCGGCGGCGAGGCCCTCGGTTTCAGCGGGCTTTTCCACGAACGCCGAAATCTTCTGGGGATCGTTTTTGTCGACCTCGATCACGCCGAACTGGTTGGCCATGCTCAGAGGCTGGCGCACGGCCGCAACTGTCGCTTTGGCTCCGCTGGCCACATGCTGTTGGACCATTTGCTGGAAGTCCATGCGGTAGACGTGGTCTGCTCCGACCACCACCACAATGTCCGGGTCGGCGTCGTGAATGAGGTTCAGGGACTGGTAGATGGCATTCGCGCTGCCAAGGAACCAGCTCTTGCCCACGCGCTGTTGGGCCGGAACCGAGGCAACGTACCTGCCCAGCTGGGTGGACATCCTCCAGGTCTCCGAAATATGGCGGTCAAGGCTGTGGGACTTGTACTGGGTCAACACCACGATCTGCAGGTACCCGGAATTGACCAGATTCGAGAGAGCGAAATCGATCAAGCGATACCCTCCCGCAAACGGCACTGCAGGTTTGGCCCTGTCTGCCGTCAATGGCATAAGGCGGTTTCCTTCGCCGCCAGCCAACACAATTGACAATACTTTCTTCAACGCCATGGTGTTTGTTCTCCCTGTACGTCTTTATAGCCCCCGAAAAAGCCCGGGTTGCCGGACCCTTTCACACTAGAACACATACTCCGGAACGACTACGTTAGGTAGCGTGCGCGTAGACATTGTGACTAAAGAGTTTCCACCCGAAATCTATGGCGGGGCCGGTGTGCATGTTGCCGAGCTCAGCCGCGTCCTTGCAAAACACGTGGATCTGCAGGTGCGTGCCTTTGGCGCGCCCCGTGATGCGGACTTCCACGGGGCAACGGTGACGTCGTATTCCACCCCGGATGACCTGCAGGCGGCCAATGCCGCCGTGCAGACCCTCGGGGTGGATTTGCGCATCGTGCCGGACGTCGCCGGAGCGGACCTGGTCCATTCCCATACCTGGTACGCAAACATGGCCGGCCACTTGGCGTCCTTGTTGCATGGGATACCCCATGTGCTCAGTGCCCATAGCCTGGAGCCGTTGCGGCCGTGGAAGGCGGAGCAGTTGGGCGGTGGCTACGCTTTGTCCTCATGGGTTGAAAAGACCGCCTATGAGGCCGCCGCGGCCATCATCGCCGTCTCGGAGGGTATGCGGAAGGACATCCTGCGTAGCTATCCGAACGTCGATCCGGCCAAGGTCCGGGTGGTCCACAACGGCATCGACGTCGATATGTGGCAGCCGGACCACGGCGAAGACGCAATTCGCGCCCTGGGCATCGACCCGTCCAAGCCCAGCGTGGTGTTCGTCGGGCGCAACACCCGGCAGAAGGGCGTTCCCTACCTCCTGAGGGCCGCGGCGAGCCTCCCGGAAGACGTGCAGCTGGTACTTTGCCTGGGTGCGGCGGACACTCCGGAACTCGCAGCGGAAACTGCCCGGCTCATCGAGGACCTGCAAAGCAAACGGCAAGGTGTCCTGGTCATCGAACGCATGCTTCCGAGGCATGAGCTCATCCAGGTCCTTAGCCATGCCACGGCGTTCGCTTGCCCGTCGATCTACGAGCCGCTCGGCATCGTCAACCTCGAAGCCATGGCCTGTGGCGCAGCAGTGGTGGCAAGCGCCACGGGCGGCATCCCCGAAGTGGTCCAGCACGGTGAAACCGGGCTGCTGGTGGAGCTGGAGCAGGTCACGGACGGTACCGGCACCCCGCTGGACCCCGAAAAGTTCGTTGCGGACTTTGCCGCTGCCCTCAATGAAGTTGTGTCCGATCCTGAGCGGGCCAAGGTCATGGGCGCCGCGGGCCGTGTCCGGGCGGAGGAGCATTTTTCCTGGGAGTCGATCACCGAAACAACCCTTGAGGTCTATCGTTCAGTCCTCGCTCCCTGACCTCCCGCCCCGCGGGTTGCTTGGGAAAGAACGACGACGGCGCCGCGCCCCCCCGGGGGGGCGGGGGCCGGGGGGCGCAAAGTTACCCCGGAATTTGAACATACCGGGACCGCCCCCATGGATAGTGGTTTTATATGCAATAAAGGGGGGGGGCTTTTTAGCT
>NZ_JAUSSZ010000022.1 GCF_030812595.1 Arthrobacter bambusae | reverse complement strand
CCCCGGGCCGCCCCCCCCCGCCACCCCCCCACAACCCCCCCCCGCCGCCGGCACAACCTCCGCCTGGTTTCCTCCCCTCACCAACAACCCCCCCCCCCCCCCCCCCCCCCCCCCCCCCCCACCACTGTATTTAAGGCAGGTATTTAGCCTGAATTTAACCTGGATTTAGGCAAGAGTTCACGCGGCCCGGCTGACAGCGGCTTCAGCCAACTGCCTGAGTGCGGTAAGCGGGAGTTCCGCCAAGGGGAGTCGTTCCAATGCCTCGAAAGCCTCGTTGCTCAGTTCCTCGATCATCGATTCAGTGGCTTCGAGCGCTCCGCAATCCACGATGATCCGCCTGATCTCGGCAACTTCGGCTTCGCCAAGGTCCTGCCTTCCGAGCATGGTATCGATGTAGCTCGAATCGGCAGCTCCGGCCTGGTTGATGGCGAAGCCCACCAGCACGGTCCGTTTGCCTTCGCGGAGGTCATCTCCAGCGGGCTTTCCGGTAGTCCCGGGGTCTCCGAACACTCCCAGGACGTCGTCGCGCAGCTGGAATGCTTCACCAAGCGGCAATGCGAAGTCGGAATAGCCTTGCAGGAGCTCATCACTGGCACCGGCCAAGGCGCCCCCAAGAGCCAAGGGGTGTTCCGTTGAGTACTTGGCTGACTTGTAACGGATGATGGACTGGGCGCGGTGGACTGCACCCGCACGGTCCCGCGCGGGGCCTGCGACTTCCTCCAGGATGTCCAGGTATTGGCCGGCCATGACCTCGGCGCGCATGAGGTTGAAGATCCGCCGTGCAGACGTGCCGGCGGCGGCCCTGGTGCCGATCTCCGTGAACGCCTCCTCGCTGAAGGAGAGGCAGAGGTCCCCGGTGAGAATCGCGGCGGCGTGGCCGAACCGTTCGCTGTCGAGGGCCCAGCCTTCGCCCTCATGGAGCTGGCTGAACCGCTTATGGACGCTTGGACCGCCGCGCCGCGTATCAGAGCGGTCGATGATGTCGTCGTGGATCAGGGCTGCAGCCTGAAAGAGTTCCAAAGCGCAGCCCGCAGTGATGATGTCGGGATGTCCGGACGCACCCCCGGCGCCTCGCCACCCCCAGTAGCACATCAAGGCCCGGAGCCTCTTGCCACCGGTGACAAGGCTGGAGATTGAACCCATGAGGGGAGCGACATCCGGGGAGATGGTGGCCATGGTTTCTTGTTGCACGCCAAGGAAGCCGTGAAGCTTGGCGGCGACATCTGCCACAAAACGGCTCTGTTCCGAACCGAGGCTCTCCGTAGTCACTTGATTGACCCGGCGGCCACATTGGCGCCGATGGTGAATGTGGAGTTGCCAGCGGTTTCGACCACCGAGATATTCACCGTTTCATTGTCGCCGCGGAGGAAATCCTTTGACTTGATGCTCCCCACGGTGCTGCCGGGGACTTCCTTGAAACCCTGCGCCGTGAACGCAGAAGTATAAAAGGCAACTACTGCGTCCGCCGGCGACGCAATGTTGCCGACCAGTGCCACCGACGCCGGGGAGGAGTTCTTGTCGAAACTGCTGGACTCCACTGCTGCCTTGGGCATCAATGGAATAAGCTGCTGCGGAAATCCCGGCACCAGGGCGCCGACGGCCGCCGAAGCTCCCGCGGCCGCCGTTGACGTGTTACCCGGCGCCGGACTAACCGGGGCGGTGACCGCCCCGGACGATGTTGGCGCCGCACCTTGGGATGCCGTGCTTGCAGGGGACGCACCGCAAGCTGAGATGGCCAACGCGACGCCCGTGGCCAACAGGGCCAGACTGACGGGTTGGGGCTTTCCAAAGAGCTTCACAGGGATTTCCTCCTGGGGACGACGCCGGGTGCTGCCTCCAGTTTAGGGCGCCGGGTGCTGCCTCCAGTAACCAGCGCCGCGGCATAGGATTTCCATGTGAGACCACAAGCAGAGAACAACGGGCGGGGCCCCGGACAAGAATTCGCCCCGGATCCCGATGCCCTGCGGGAATTGAGGCGCACCAGCATCCTTCACGTGGACATGGACGCCTTCTTTGTCTCGGTGGAATTGCGCACCCGGCCCGAACTCAGGGGCAAGCCCGTCATTGTGGGTTTCCCGGTGGATCGCTCCGTTGTTCTGTCCGCCTCCTACGAGGCGCGCGCGATGGGCGTGAAGTCTGCCATGCCCATGGCCAACGCGATGCGGATGTGCCCCAACGCGGTCATCATCGAACCCCGCCACAGCCTTTACTACGAGGTGTCCCGGGAACTGATGGGAATATTTGAATCAATAACGGACCTCGTGGAGCCCTTGAGCGTCGACGAAGCTTTCCTGGACGTCGGCGGCGCGATCAGGCGGCTTGGTCCACCCCTCCGGATTGGCCAATTGATCCGGCGCCGTGTTGCCTCCGAGCTGGGAATAACTGCGTCGGTGGGTATTGCCGCCAATAAATTCGTGGCCAAAATAGCCTCCACGCGCTGCAAACCCGACGGGCTGCTACTTATTGAGGCGGGCCAGACCGTGGCCTATTTACATGGCCTGCCCGTGAACGCCTTGTGGGGAGTGGGGGCCAAGACCGCCGATGTCCTCGCCAGGCTGGGGATCCGTACCGTGGCCGATGTCGCGGCGACGCCGCTTTCTTCCTTGAAAAAGATCCTCGGAGCTTCGGGCGAACACGTCCACCGATTGTCCATGGGTTTGGATCCGCGTCCGGTCACGCCCACGCGCCTCGAAAAGAGCATTGGCTCCGAGGAAACGTTCGCTGTTGACACCCCGGATGACGCGCTGCTGCACCGTGAGTTGCTAAGGCTCTCCCATCGAACCGCGGCGCGGCTGCGGGCAGCCGGAATGCTGGCCCGGACCATAGCGCTGAAGCTGCGCTATGCCGATTTTTCGACAATAAGCCGAAGCAAGACGATGCATACCCCGGTGGACAGTGCCCAGTTGATCTATGAGGTGGTGAGCCAGTTGCTCGCGTCCTTGGGGAACCGGCCAATGAGCGTGCGCCTTGTGGGCGTCCGGGCCGAGCAGCTCGAACCGGCGGAACATGCCTCGCTGCAGCTAAGCCTCGACCGAAGGGACGACAACTGGCGGGCGGCCGAGCAGGCGCTTGACCGGGTCGCCCAGCGATTCGGCAGCAAGACAGTCCTTCCAGCAAGGCTTCTGGAACCCCATGCGGAGCCCGAGCGCCCGGGCTCTCCCTAGGCGGCGAAGGCCTCGCGCGCCCTCCTGTGTGCCTACGGCGTGTCTTTCAGAACTGCGGCCAACAAACTATCCTAGAGATACACAGATTTAGACCGTCTGGATAAATTGCTCTGTTGCGTCCGTTCCGTGAGGCCGTGTTCACAAGACCCGGCCCGCGGGAACCCTTTTTTGGGCTCGTCCGTTCAAAAGAGAAGACGCAACGGCCGCGGCGTATCCAGGCGCTGGCCGACTAAAGGAGGTCGCGATGCCCCTCTCGGAGCACGAACAGAAGCTCCTCGAGCAACTCGAGAAGCAACTGCATGAGGACGATCCAAAGTTTGCCAATTCAATGGGCTCTGACCCCATTCGCTCATGGTCGACCAGGCACATCGTTATTGGCGTTCTAGGCACTATCGCCGGGATTCTCCTGTTGCTGGTAGGTGTGTCCTTGCAGAACATCTTCCTTGGGGTGCTGGGCTTTATTGTCATGGGCGCCGGCGTTTACTTCGCCACCCTGAGACGGGCAGCCGGCGGCAAGTCGAAGAGTGCCAAGCCGGGCAAGGCGAGGAACTCGTTCATGAGCAATCTCGAGGAACGCTGGGACGAGCGCCGCCGCGGCGAGGACTAGCTGAGCGCTCCGTTCAGGGGCTTGTCTTCCCCCGACGTCGAGCCCTCCACATTGATCCACCAGGCTGCGGCCTGATTGCGAAAAGACCCGAATTTCGGGTCTTTTCGCATTTAACGCCGCATTAGACGCGCACCGCGAGCCAGCAGACGCGGTCTCAGCGCCGCCGTCGTCCTCCTCCCGGGAGGCCGCCGCGAAGTCCCCTCCACCGGGGACCGCCCCTGAAATCCCCATGTTTTCGGGCCCCCGGACGTGAACGTGGGGCAGAAACACGCCCAATTGCGTTGACTGTGGTGGCTTGTGGAGTAAAGTGGAGCAAGTAAGAGGGTAGTGGCGGCGTGGGGCAGGTACGGGCACCTTTGACAGATGGGGCGGTGGGCCAGTGTTTCTGGGCACTCATTCTCCGCGTCTGGACGAAAAGGGCCGGATCATCCTTCCCGCCAAGTTCCGCGAGGAGCTTGCGGACGGCCTGGTGCTCACGAGGGGCCAGGAACGTTGCATCTACGTCTTCAGCCAGCGGGAATTCGAACGTATTCACGAGTCCATGCGGGAGGCCCCCATCTCCTCCAAGCAGTCACGTGACTACATCCGGGTTTTCCTGTCCGGAGCCTCTGACGAGGTACCTGACAAGCAGGGGCGCGTGACGATTCCGCCGGCGCTCCGGAGCTACGCAGGGCTCGAACGGGAATTGGCGGTGATCGGCGCCGGAACCCGTGCGGAGATCTGGGATGCACAGGCTTGGGACGAGTACCTGGCCGAGAAGGAAGCCGCCTTCTCGGAGACCGACGACGACAACCTTCCCGGATTCATTTAGAAGCCGGACAGGAAGCCACAGGGCTTCTTGGACGGGATCTCCAGCCGCCCATCACATTGTTTTCCTGGCTCAACTTCCCCGGAGCCAGGCAGACGCTGCGATAGGCGCGGATGGGGATCCGGCTCAAGAAGCGACCACTCAGCACGAAACTGACAGCCAGACGCACCGAACAATTCATCTCTGAGGAGGCCGCATGGAGGAGCAAGACGCGCCAAAGCCAACCTCGGAGCGACATGTACCGGTCCTGAAGGACCGGTGCATCAATTTGCTGGCCCCAGGTTTCGAGGCAGCCCGCAGCCGTGGTGAAACGCCCGTGGCCATCGACGCCACGTTGGGAATGGGCGGCCATTCCGAAGCGATGCTGCAACGCTTCCCCGATCTGCACCTTGTCGGGATCGACCGGGACGAAGAGGCCCTCGCCCTCGCCGGAGAGCGATTGCGCCCATTCTCGGCCCGCACTGACCTTGTGCATGCCGTGTATGACGAAATCGAAGCCGTCCTGGCGGACCTTGGAATTTCCGAGGTGCACGGGATCCTGATGGATCTTGGCGTGTCTTCCCTGCAACTGGACGAGCGGGAGCGCGGCTTTGCCTACTCCTACGACGCGCCGCTGGATATGCGGATGGACACCAGCCGCGGCCAGACTGCCGCCGACGTAGTCAACACCTATTCCGAAGAAGACCTGGTGCGGATTATCCGCAAGTGGGGCGAAGAGAAGTTTGCCGGCAGGATCGCCAACCGCATCGTCACGGCGAGGACCACCAAGCCCTTCGCCACCACCGGCGAACTCGTCGAGCAGATCCGGGCCGTTGTTCCTGCGGCCGCTGCAAAGTCGGGTGGCCATCCGGCCAAGCGGACTTTCCAGGCCTTGCGGATCGAAGTGAACGAGGAACTCGACGTCCTGGAGAGGGCAGTGCCTGCCGCCCTCGCAGCCTCAGCGATGGGTGGCCGAGTAGTGGTGATGTCGTACCACTCGCTCGAGGACAAGATCGTCAAGTCCGTCTTCCAGTCCCGGTCCAAGTCATCGGCGCCGCTCGGCTTCCCGGTGGAGCTGGAAGAACATAAGCCGGAATTCAAGACGTTGACCAAGGGCACGGAAGTGCCCACACCAGAAGAAATCGCCGAAAACCCGCGTGCGGCATCTGCCCGCCTCCGGGCCGTGGAGCGCATCAAAGCGAGGAGAACAGCATGAGCACCGCTGCCGCGAAGATCCCGCCGACCACTGTGGGCAACACCGCACGTGCCCTGCCCGCGCGGGGACCGGAGCGGGACACGAGCCGCAAGGCACGGACTCCGCTCTCCCTCGTGCAGAGTGTTCCCGGACGACGGCGAACTCCGTTCGTCGTCTTTTGCTTCGGTGTGTTGGCGGCCGCCTTGTTGACGGTCCTGGTGCTCAACATCTCCGTTTCCACGGCCCAGTACGACCTGGTGAAGCTCAGGAACGACGATGCATCCCTGAACAAACAGAACCAGGATCTGACACAGCAGGTCCAGAACTACCAAGCTCCCCAGAATCTGGCGGCCAAAGCCGCAGAATTGGGAATGGTAGCTTCCACTGCCACGGGTCAGATCGATCTGGACAACCTGACGGTCACAGGAAAAGCCACGCCGGCGGCCAAGGGACAAAATCCCGGTGCCGTCATTGCTGCTCCTTTGGTTGCGGGCCAGTCCAGTGTGCTACCTCCTGCACCCGCCAAGAATGATTCGCTGGACAGCCGTAAACCCAGCGGGACCGCCGACTCGACACCGGCTAAACCGCAGGCCCCCGCGGTGCCTGCGGCGCCCAAGCCGCCGGTTGTGGATCTTCACGGCGGTTCGGTTCCTGCCCCGCAGCAGAAGGTCCCAGGGCAGTAGCGTCCAGCCGGCCTGATCCCAGGTAAACAGCAAGGCAAGCAGCAAGGAATCGACGTGGTGCAGAAAACCGGCAATTCGAAGATCAAGAGAACGCCGGCGGCGAAGAAGCGCCTGCGCATCGGCCTCGGGATCATGCTGACGCTGCTGCTGGTGGTCGGGGGCAAGCTGTTCCTGGTCCAGGGATTGGACGTCGGGGGATTGGCCGAGGCCGCTTACAACAACCGGCTGACAACCACCGTCCTGCCGGCCGAACGCGGCAAGATCCTTGACGCCAACGGCACCGTGCTCGCCAGCAGCGTGATCCGCTACAACATTGTGGTGGACCAAACGGTCAACACCAACACCGATCAGTTTCCTCGATACAACTCCCGGACCCAGGCCATTGACACGATATCCAGGTCCCAGGGCATAGCCGAGCTTGCCACCGCCCTGGGGATGGACGTCAACCAGGTGACCCAAGCGGTGACCGGCACGAAAAAGTACAACATCGTGGCCAAGGAAGTGAAGCCGGACGTCGAAGACCGGATTTCCCAACTTCATATCCCCGGTGTCGTGTCCGAAGGCATCAGCCAACGGGTCTATCCGAACGGGAGCGTCGCCGGGGGAATCATCGGGTTCCTCAAGGACGGCACCACGGGCCAGGCAGGGCTCGAACAGACCCAGGACGAGACCCTCCGCGGCAAAGACGGCAAGCGTGTTTTCGAAATCGGCGCCGACGGTCTTCGTATACCCGTGGCAACGGACCTGCTGACCCCCGCTGTCAACGGCAAAGACGTCAAGCTGACGCTGAACACGGACATCCAGTACTTTGCGCAGCAGGCCATCCAAACGCAGGTCAACCAACTCAATGCCGAGTGGGGATCGATCGTGGTCGAAGACGTCAAGACCGGAAACCTCATCGCGATGGCAGACACGAACGCGCCCGATCCCAATGACCCCGGCAAGGTGGCCGCTGCCGACCGCGGCGTGCGGTCCGTGACGGCGGCCTACGAGCCCGGCTCAGTGGAGAAGATGATCACCGCGTCGGCCGCGATCAATGAAGGTAAGTCCAACCCGCTGGACACCGTCACGATTCCGCCGGCCGTAACCATTGACGGCCAGACTTTCACCGACGCCTTCGTGCACGGCACCGAACAGAGGACCCTCGCAGGCATCCTCGGCTATTCGATGAATACGGGCACTGTCATGATCGGCAGCCGACTGAGCAAGCAACAGCGCTACGACTACCTCACACGCTTCGGCATCGGCGAAGCTCCGGACCTTGGCCTACCCGCTGAATCCACCGGCATCCTGGCGAAGCCGGACCAATGGGACGACCGGCAGCAATACACCGTACTGTTCGGCCAAGGGGTCTCCCAGTCCACTGTCCAAACTGTCAGGGCCTACCAAAGCGTGGCCAACGACGGCGTGATGCTTCAACCACGGCTGATCGACGGCTACGTGGGAGCCGACGGAGTTGAGCAAAAGGTGCCCGCCAAGGACACCCGTCAGGTTGTTACCAAGGAAACGGCCCAGCAGGTCCGCGACATCCTGGAGAGCAACGTCACCATGGGCGAAGTGAAGGATGCAGGCATCGATGGCTACCGGGTAGGTGCCAAGACCGGAACCTCCGAGGCGCCTCGCGAGGACGGCTTGCCCGGCTTCGACGGCTACACTGCTTCCATTATTGGAATGGCTCCCATGGAGAATCCGCGGTTCATCGTCGAGGTAGTTGTCCAGCGCCCCAAAGGGAACATCTACGGCATCACCCAAGGACCGATTTTCCGTTCGGTCATGGGCCAGGTCCTGCGCACCTACAACGTCCCGCCGTCCACCGGCACTCCTGTGCGGTTCCCCCAATACGGCAAATAGGGGCCGGCACGGCAGGCAGCCCGGTTTTGCCAAGTAAGCTTAGTTGGCATCTGTCCGGCCACATTTCGATCCACCCATGCCATTCCGGGAGTCCCAAGATTCCCCGGCGGCCAGTTTCATGAGTACCAACGGAGACCACCTTGTCAGAGCAGAATGACGCCGTATCGATCCCTACCGGGAACCCGCCGGCTCCGGACAAACCCGGCTTCCGTCCAGCCGCCGTCGCGCCTGTTCCGCTCGAGGCCATTGCGGCCTCGCTTGGAATCGCGCTGCCCCCGGACTCCGGCGCCACGTCGGTAACTGGTGTGACCCTCAACTCGCGCACTGTGGAGCCGGGAGATTTGTACCTGGCCTTGCCGGGAGCGACCCGCCACGGTGCAGACTTTGTCACCCAGGCGGTGGAAGCCGGTGCGGTGGCCGTCTTGAGCGATGAAGACGGTGCCCGCCGATTGGCACTTGAGGAAATTGCCGTTCCGGTGCTGATCGTCGGCGATCCCAGGGCCGCCGTCGGGACCCTCGCTGCGCTCATTTACCGGAGCCAGCCCCTTGACGGGGTTTCGCCCACGCTTTTCGGTGTGACCGGTACGAATGGCAAGACCACCACGACCTATTTCATCAATTCCCTCCTCCGCGCCCTCGGCAAGAATCCCGGCCTCATCGGGACGATCGAAATTCTTGCGGGGGGCGAGCCCATCCCGAGCCTGCTGACCACGCCGGAGTCAACCGATGTCCATGCCTTGCTCGCTCTCATGCGTGAACGCGGGCTGGACGCGGCTTCCATGGAGGTCTCCTCCCACGCCCTGTCATTCCACAGGGTCGACTCGGTGATGTTCGATGTTGCCGGCTTCACCAACCTGACCCAGGACCACCTCGATCTGCACGGAAGCATGGACGAGTACTTCCGGACGAAGGCGGAGCTCTTCACCAGCGCGCGCGCACGGCGGGCCGTCGTGACCGTGGACGACCCCTGGGGGCGCTTGCTGGCGGACGAGGCGGGAATCCCCGTGACCACGCTGTCGGCCACGCCGACGGGAACCGCTGACTGGACAGTGGCATCAACGAAGCAACGCGGGCTTGGAACGGACTTCGAATTGCGCCACCGCGATGGAACGGTGATACGAGTCCACACGGGACTGCCGGGGGACTTCAACGTCGCCAACGCGGCCCTGGCCACTCTCATGGTGCTCGAATCCGGCATCGACCCGCAGGCCCTGCAAGCGGCGCTGGACAGGCACGATCCCTTCACCGTCTCGGTACCGGGCAGGATGCAGCTGATCTCGGATGCTCCGGCCTCCGTGGTGGATTTCGCGCACAACCCGGACGCCCTGGCGAGGGCCCTGAAGGCCGTACGATCGCAAGCACCCGGATCCCGGGTGATCGTCGTTTTCGGCGCCACGGGACAGCGCGACCAAAGCAAACGGCCGACGATGGGGGCCATAGCCGCCCGACTCGCCGACGTCGTGATTGTCAGCGACGACGATCCCCATGACGAAGACGCTGCGGCGATCCGTTCGGAGGTCATCGCCGGGGCCCGTGCCGCCCGCGAGTCAGAGGACCTCCGCTGCGAGATCGTGGAGGCGTACCCCCGGGATGTCGCGATCCGCCAAGCGGTGGAACTGGCCACCGAGAAGGACACCATCCTGGTCGCCGGCCGTGGCCATGAGGTGTGGCAGGAAGTGAAGGGGGTCAACCTTGCCCTCGATGACCGGGTCGAACTCCGTGCGGCCTTGACAGCCAGGGGATTCAAGGTTTCCACGGACGAGCGGATAGAGTCCTAGACCGAGATGATTGCACTTACTGCGGCGGAGATCGCCGATATTACCAATGGCCGTTTGGCAGCCGACCCGGGCATTGTCCCGACGTCCGTCTTTACCGATTCCCGCGAGGCGGTTGCCGGATCGCTGTACGTGGCCAAGCCAGGGGAGAACGCTGACGGCCACGCCTATGTAGGCGCCGCCTTTGAGCGCGGCGCCGTCCTGGCGCTGACCGAGCGCGACGTTTCCGACGACGACGGCAGGCCTTACCCCGCCGTCGTCGTCGATGACGCCGTGATCGCAATGGGTGCGCTGGCTGCGGAGTCCGTCCGCCGCATCCGTGCCGCACGTGCAGCACAAGGGGAAGACTTCACTGTCATCGGCATCACAGGCTCGGCGGGCAAGACCACCACCAAAGATTTGCTCGCGGGCGTTCTTTCCCGCGCCGGGGCCACCGTGGCGCCGCAGGGTTCGTACAACGGTGAAGTCGGAGTGCCGCTCACCGTGTTCGGAGCCGATGAGAAGACCCGCTACCTTGTGATTGAAATGGGCGCCACCGGCGTTGGCCACATCAAGTACCTCGCCGAAATGGTGCGGCCGGACATCGGCGTCGTTCTTTGCGTCGGCAGCGCCCACGCAGGCGAGTTCGGTGGCGTGGAGAACATAGCCAAGGCCAAGGGCGAACTCGTCGAGGCGCTGGGGCAGGACGGAACCGCCGTCATCAACCTCGACGACGCGCGGGTGGCGGCGATGTCCTCGCGTACCCGGGCCAAGGTTCTCGGAACCACCGCTACCGGCAACTCCGCCTCCGGCAACACCGCCTCCGCGGTCGAAGCCAGGAACTTCGACGTCGACCACGACGGCCACCCGGAGTTCGAACTTCTCTTGCCCGACGGCGGGGTCCCGCATCCGGTCCACAGCAAGCTCATCGGTGCGCACCACATCATCAACCTGCTTGCCGCGGCGGGCGCCGCATTTGCGGCAGGCCTCCCCGCGGCCGACATCGCCGATTCGCTGAGCGCGCAGTCGCCGGCCAGCCGCTGGCGAATGGAACGCACCGAGCGGGCAGACGGCGTCACCATCATCAACGACGCGTACAACGCGAATCCGGAATCCATGCGCGCTGCCTTGCGCACCCTCGCCGACCTCGGTCACGGACGCCGCACCTGGGCGGTGCTGGGCGCGATGCTGGAGCTCGGCGAGGATTCCATCCGTGAACACACGGCAGTCGGAACGCAAGTGGTCCGCTTGAACATTTCCAGGCTCGTAGTGGTTGGCCGCGAAGCCCGGGCACTGTACGTTTCCGCGATCCAGGAAGGCTCCTGGGGCGACGAGTGCAGTTTCACCGAGACGGCCGATGAGGCCTACGAACTGCTGCAGGCTGAGCTTGAACCGGGCGACCTGGTGCTTTTCAAGTCCTCAAACGGGGTCGGGCTAAGGTATCTGGGGGATCGGATAGCATTACCCCCAACCGGGACGAGTGCGAACACCGCGGCTGCACCTGCCGCCGATGAAGGGAACGAGCTGCTGTGATTGCACTGTTGATCGGCGCTGGCGTCGCCCTCCTGGTGGCTTTGGTCGGGACGCCACTCTTCATCAGGTTCCTCGTCACCAAGGGATACGGCCAGTTCATCCGCGACGACGGACCCACTTCCCACCACACCAAGCGCGGTACTCCCACCATGGGCGGGACGGTCGTGGTGGCCGCTGTGCTCATCAGCTATGGGCTGACCCACCTGATCATGTGGATGATGAACCCGCGATCACCGGGACCGTCGGCCTCGGGCTTGCTCTTGTTGTTCCTGATGGTCGGCATGGGATTCGTTGGTTTCCTGGACGATTTCATTAAGATTTCCAAGCAACGCAGCCTCGGGCTCAATGCCAAAGCCAAGTTGATCCTCCAAGCGTTCGTCGGGATCGTCTTCGCAGTGCTGGTGCTGAACTTCCCTGACGCGAAGGGGATCACCCCGGCCTCGACGCACATTTCCCTGGTGCGGGACATTCCCTGGCTGAACCTGGCCTTTGGGGGCACCATCCTTGGAGCCATACTGTTCGTCATCTGGTCGAACCTGATCGTCACCGCGGCAACCAACGGCGTGAACCTTACGGACGGGCTGGACGGCCTTGCCGCCGGCGCTTCCATTATGGTCTTCGGGGCTTACACCCTCATGGGGATCTGGCAGAGCAACCAGGCCTGTGGTTCACCCCGCGAGGCGGGCAGCGGCTGCTACTCGGTCCGCGACCCGCTCGATCTGGCGCTCTTGGCAGCTATCTGCAGTGCCGCGCTGGTGGGCTTCCTCTGGTGGAATACGTCTCCGGCGAAGATCTTCATGGGCGACACCGGTTCCTTGGCGATCGGCGGCGCCGTGGCCGGCTTTGCGATCCTTTCCCGCACGGAGCTGCTTTTGGGCATCATCGGCGGACTCTTCGTCCTCATCACCCTGTCTGTCATCATCCAGGTGGGCTACTTCAAGGTCACCAAGGGCAAGCGGGTCTTCAAGATGGCCCCCCTTCAGCATCATTTCGAACTCAAGGGCTGGGCCGAGATCACGGTGGTGGTCCGCTTCTGGATTCTTTGTGGCTTGTTCGTGGCCGCAGGGCTTGGGATTTTCTATGCTGAATGGGTGGTGCTGCTGTGAGCGCGAGTCCTCAAACGAAGCCATCGGCCAACGACCGGCTCAAGAACCTCGTCAGTTGGGATTCCGATTGGAAGGGCCTGCGCGTCGTCGTGACAGGCATCGGCGTCTCCGGTTTCGCGGCGGCCGACACATTGATCGAACTCGGTGCGCGGGTGGTGGTTGTTGACGCCGCCACCAGCGCCAAGGCCCTCGCCCAAGCGGACACCTTGAAGATCGTGGGCGCAGCCGACGTCCTCCTCGGGCAGGACGCCGTCAAAACCCTGCCCCTCGTGGACGGTGGGAAGGCCGAACTCGTCGTGACGTCGCCGGGCTGGCGGCCTGACCAGTCCCTGCTCGCAGCCGCCAAACGGTCCCATGTGCCGGTGTGGGGCGACGTCGAACTCGCTTGGCGGCTGCGTGAGCGCAAAGGCCGCAAGACGGCGGACTGGCTCACCATCACGGGAACCAACGGCAAGACCACGACAGTGGGCATGACCGAAGCCATGCTGCAGGCAGCCGGGCTCAAGGCAATCGCCGTGGGAAACGTGGGCACACCCATCCTGGACGCACTCCGTGACCCGGTCGAGTACGACGCCTTCGCGGTTGAGCTGTCCAGCTTCCAGCTGCACTGGGCCGATTCCCTTTCCCCGCTGGCCAGCGTTTGCCTCAACGTCGCCGAGGACCACGTCGACTGGCACGGCTCTTACGAGGGCTACCTCGCGGACAAAGCAAAGGTTTTCGAGAACACCCAGAAGGCGTGCATCTACAACGCCGAGCAGATCGAGACCGAACGCATGGTGGAAAACGCCGATGTGGTCGAGGGTTGCCGGGCGATCGGTTTCACCACCTTGACCCCGGCCGTCAGCATGCTCGGCGTCGTCGAGGGATTGCTCGTGGACCGGGCGTTCATCGAAGAACGCAAGAGTTCAGCAGTGGAACTTGCCTCCTTGGCGGACCTGGGACCGTCCGCCCCGCGCCACATGGTTGCCAACGCACTGGCCGCTGCGGCGCTGGTGCGCGCCTACGGCGTCGAAGCGGCGGCAGTCCGTGAGGGGCTCAGGAACTATCTCCCGGGAGACCACCGCATCCAGCCAGTGGCCAAGTTGAATGGCGTGCTTTGGGTCAACGACTCCAAGGCAACCAATCCGCACGCTGCTTCGGCAGCCCTGTCGGCATTCGAAAAGGTCGTCTGGATCGCGGGCGGCTTGTCCAAGGGCGTCAACTATGACGAGCTGGTCAAGAGCAACGCGCACAGGCTCAAGGCGGTGGTGCTGATCGGAACCGACACAGCCGACCTTGAAGCGTCCCTCAAGCGACACGCGGCGGATGTTCCCGTAATCGGGCAGCCCAAGGGCGACACTGAAAAGGTGCAGTCCGCCGATTCAGCTGGTGCCATCGCGGAATCGTCTCCGATCTTCGGCGACACCGTCATGGCCCATGCTGTCGAGTCGGCAGCAAGTGTCGCTGAATCCGGCGATACCGTGCTGATGGCCCCGGCGGCTGCCTCCATGGACCAGTTCTCTTCCTACGCTCACCGTGGCGATGCTTTCATCCGGGCAGTACGCGAGCTTGTGGAAGGCCAGGCACAGACCACCGAGGAGTAACAATGGTCAGCACGCCCACGCGCAGCGGGCCCGGACGGACCCGGGCCGGCGAGGCAAAACCCGCCGGACGCGCGGCAGGCGTTGCGCGAGCGTCGCTGCCGTCCCGCATACGCTCGGGAATTGCCGGCTTCTGGTCGACCCTCGAGGGAGGCGGCAAATCGAGCGGCGGGTCAAGCTACTACTTGATTCTCGGTGCCTCCCTGGCGCTCACAGCCATCGGGATCATCATGGTCTTGTCCGCGTCCAGCGTCGAAGCGATTGCGGCAGGCGACTCCCCGTACTCCATCGCCACCAAGCAAGCTATGTTCGCAGCCATCGGCGTCGTTGCGATGCTGGTGCTATCACGGGTCAACGTCCTGTGGCTGAAGAGATTCGCGTGGCCCTCGATCATCCTTGCCGGCGCCCTGTTGGTGTTGGTCCTGGTGATCGGCAAGCGTGTGCTGGGCAACCAGAACTGGATCGAGATCGGTGGCTTCACCTTCCAGCCATCGGAGTACGCAAAGTTCGCCCTGGTGCTCTGGATGGCCACGGTCCTCTCCATGAAGGCAAAGCTTCTCGACAAGTGGTTGCACGCACTCGTACCGATCGTGCCGGTCTCCGGTGTCATCATTACGCTCATCGTCCTGGGGCATGACCTTGGAACGTCGCTCGTGGTCATGCTGATCATGGCGGCCGGCTTGTTTTTCGGCGGCGTCAACCTCAAGCTTTTCGCTGCTGCTGGTGGTGTCGCTGCCGCCGCCGCGTTGATCCTGGCCTTCACGAGCGGAAACCGGATGTGCCGGATCACGTCGTGGATGGGGCAGAGCTGCGCAGGGGCAAGCGACATCGGTTTCCAGAGCGAACAGGGACTCAGCGCCCTTGCGTCGGGAAGCTGGTTGGGTGTCGGCCTTGGCCAGAGCCGGCAAAAGTACCAATGGATTCCCGAGGCCCACAACGACTTCATCTTCGCCGTCATCGGGGAGGAGCTCGGACTTGTCGGGACCGTTGTGGTCCTTGTGCTTTTCGCCCTGCTCGCCGTTGCCATCTACCGGGTAGTCAGCCACCAGGAAGACCTCTTCGCCCGCGTGCTCGGCGGCTCGATCATGGCGTGGATACTTGGACAAGCCGCGATCAACATGGCCATGGTTGCGGGCCTGCTGCCAGTTATCGGCGTTCCGCTGCCCTTCATTTCCTACGGCGGTTCAGCGTTGGTGATGTCGCTGTGCGGCGTGGGCGTAGTGTTGTCTTTGGCCCGCGCCCAAATGGCCCCCGCAAGCCGCTCCAAGCCGCGTTGGCGACTTGCGAAAACTGCACGAAAGCGTACATAGCACTTCATGAATTCCCAGCCCAAGCCCCTTTCCGTGGTCCTCGCCGGCGGCGGGACCGCCGGACACATCAGTCCGCTGCTCGCAATTGCCGATGCCATCAAATCGCTGCGCCCGGACGCCAGGATCCTTGCCGTCGGCACACCCAATGGCATGGAAACGCGCCTGGTTCCGGCTGCCGGCTATGAGTTGGCAACCATCGACCGGGTTCCATTTCCCCGGAAGCCCTCAGCGGACCTGCTCAGGCTGCCCGGCAGGCTCGCAGCGGCAGTCAAGCAAGCCGGGCGCATCCTGGACGACGCACAGGCGGATGTCCTCCTCGGCGTCGGCGGCTATGTATGCACGCCGATGTACCTCGCGGCTTGGCGTCGAAGGATCCCCATCGTCATCCACGAGGCCAATACCCGTGCCGGGCTTGCCAACAGGGTAGGCGCGATGTTCACCAAGCACGTCGGCGTGGCCTTCCCCGAGACGCGGCTGCGGCATGCCCGTCACGTCGGGATGCCCATGCGCAAGGCCATCGCCGGTTTGGACCGTTCGGCTTGGCGCGCGAATGCCAGGCAGTCACTGGGCCTGGACGCCGGACAACCAGCACTCATCGTCACGGGCGGTTCTTCAGGCGCCCAGAGCATCAACCGCACTATTGCCGGTGCGGTCGCCGCTTTGGCCGAAGCCGGTATCCAGACTCTGCACATCACCGGCCGTGGCAAGGCAGTGACGAACGACGACGGCGCCCTCCTGGCTGCCGACGGCTACCACCAGGTGGAATACGTGGACGGCATGGAGGATGTCTATGCCGCGGCTGACGTCCTCCTCGCCCGGTCCGGCGCGGCAACGGTGAGTGAGGTGGCCGCCGTCGGGCTCCCTGCCGTCTTCGTTCCGCTGCCCGTCGGAAACGGCGAGCAGGCGATGAACGCCTCCGCTTTGGTCAAGGCCGGGGCAGCCCTTCTGGTCGACGACCGGTCATTGACGGCCGAATGGCTCAAAGCCGAGTTGATTCCCTTGCTCACGGACCAGGCCCGCCTGGACGACATGGCCAGCAAGGCAAAGGGACTTGGCATCAGAAATGCTGATCAGCGGATGGCTGATCTTGTCTTGGAAGCGGTAACCGAATGACCCAGCCCCTCGCAGACCTCGATTCCCTCGGCCGCGTCCACTTCATTGGCATTGGCGGCGTGGGCATGTCGGCCGTCGCACGCATCATGGTGGCCCGCGGCGTTCCGGTGAGCGGCTCGGACGCGAAGGACCTGCCCGTCATGCAGGACCTCAAGGCCGCCGGGGCGCGGATCGCGGTTGGCTACGCCGCGGAAAACCTTCGTGACGCGCAGACGATCATCGCCGGTTCGGCCATCCGGCCCGACAATCCGGAAATGGAAGCGGCACGGGCGGCCGGCCTTCCGGTCCTCCACCGATCGGAGGCTCTGGCAGCAACCATGGGCACAGACCGCGTAGTGACAGTGGCCGGTACGCATGGCAAGTCCACCACCACCTCAATGGTGGCCGTGCTGCTCAAGGAAGCGGGCCTGGACCCCTCGTTCGCGATCGGTGCCAACGTGCCCGCACTCGGTGTCAATGCCGCGCACGGCACGTCGGACATCTTCGTTGCCGAAGCCGACGAATCGGACGGTTCCTTCCTGAACTACCGGCCCCTCGTGGCCGTCGTCACCAACGTCGAGGCCGACCACCTGGACTACTACGGCACACCGGAGGCCGTCGATGCCTCCTTCGACAGCTTCGCGGCGCTCCTGCCCGCCAACGGCGTGCTTCTTGCGTGCGCGGACGACGGCGGCGCCCGGGCCCTCGCGGAACGGGCCCGGGCGGCGGGCAAAACCCGGGTACTGGGCTATGGCACGGCAGAGGATGCCGACATCCGCCTCCACGACGGGGGACCCGGCGACGTCTGGGTGTCCATCGACGGACAGAAGTACCGGCTCGACCTCCAAGTACCCGGGCGGCACAACGCCTTGAACGCGACTGCCGCGTTCGCCGTCGCGGTCGAACTCGGCGTGGCCCCCCAGGCCGCGGCCGCCGCCCTCGGCCATTTCACCGGAGCATCGCGGCGATTCGAGTTCAAAGGGCAGGGGAGGGGCGTGCGGGTCTACGACGACTACGCACACCACCCCACTGAGGTCCGCGCCGCCTTGTCCGCTGCCCGCTCCGTGGCAGGCGGCAACAAAGTGCATGTGCTCTTCCAGCCGCACCTCTTTTCGCGCACCCACGAATTCGCGGAGCAGTTCGCCGAGGCGCTCGGCGAAGCGGATACTGCCTTCGTGCTGGACATCTATCCCGCCCGCGAGGATCCCATTCCGGGGGTCACGAGCACCTTGATCACGGGGCGGCTCACAAACGGCAGGCTCGTGGGCGGCGGGCAGGAGGCACTGGACGCGGTTCTCTCCGCGGCCGGCGAGGGGGACATTGTCCTCACCGTCGGAGCCGGCGACGTGACGGCCTATGGGCCCCGGATCGTGGAGCTGTTGGGTGGCTGATACCCGGAAGCCCACTTTCAAGCCGCACGCCGGCACCCGGCAGGGCGTCGTCAGTGCTGAACGCGGACTCGGCGATCCCGTCGGGGGCCCGTCGGCAGCGACTGGCGGGAAGGACAGCAATGTGCTGGCGTTCCCGGAGCCCAAGGGGCGCAAGCAGCGGCGGACGGTGCTCACGGTGTTGGCTATCGTCGTCGCCTTGGTCGCCGGAATCATCGTCGCGGCGGTTTACTCGCCGGTGTTTGCTGTGCGCAAAGTGACGGTTGACGGCACCAAGCTACTCCAAGCCGGGAGCGTACAGAAGGCCCTCGAACCGGTGAAGGGAAAGCCCCTCCCACAAATCGACGACGCCGAAATCGCCGCGCTGCTCAAGCCCCTCGTGCAGGTGCGTTCCGTCAGTACCGAGGCGCGGCCGCCGTCGGAACTTTTGGTTCACATCGTTGAGCGTGTACCGGTGGCCCTCGTCAAGAGCGGTGACAACTATTCACTGGTTGACGTCGATGGAGTCCAGCTCGGATCAACGGCCGATCCCGCATCCGCTGCGTTGCCCGTCATCGACGGGCAGGGCGCCAACCAGAATCTTTTCAAGGCGATCACGGCCGTCCTTGCGACGCTGCCCGCAGACGTTCTCGCGAAGATGGCCAGCGCCTCGGCCACCTCTCCGGACGCCGTCGAGCTCAAGCTCACGGACGGCAAGACCGTCGTGTGGGGAAATGCGGACGAGAAGGAGCTGAAGGCGCGCGTCCTGGAGGCGTTGCTCAAGGCTCCGGCCAATCCGAAAGTTCCGGTGAATGTCTACGACGTCAGCGCACCGAGGCATCCGTTCACCAAATAGGCCATTCCAGGAAGTAACGTCGCTGACGCACGGGGCTATTTTTCGGACTTTCACACGACACGCTGAGGCGGTCATTGAATGTCGGATTCATAGCCCATACCGTCACATAAGAGTTACTTGACATAACTATAACCTTCAACTAGAGGGTTAAGGTCCAAGGATTCAAGTTGGACTCGATCTGTTTCGCTATAGGACACAAGCAAGGGGCACGAAACGTGGCAGCACCGCAGAATTACTTGGCCGTCATCAAGGTCGTCGGCATCGGCGGCGGTGGCGTGAATGCAGTCAACCGAATGATCGAAGTCGGCCTTCGCGGCGTCGAGTTCATCGCCATCAACACCGATGCCCAGGCGCTCCTCATGAGCGACGCGGACGTCAAGCTCGACGTCGGACGCGAACTCACGCGAGGACTGGGAGCGGGCGCCAACCCGGACGTTGGACGCCAGGCCGCCGAGGACCACGCCGACGAGATCGAAGAGGTCCTCCGTGGCGCCGACATGGTCTTCGTCACCGCAGGTGAAGGCGGCGGTACCGGTACCGGCGGCGCTCCGGTCGTGGCCCGGATTGCCCGCTCGCTCGGCGCCCTGACCATCGGCGTCGTCACCAGGCCCTTCACCTTCGAAGGCCGCCGCCGCGCGGGTTCCGCCGAGGCGGGCATCGACGCCTTGCGCGACGAAGTCGACACCCTGATCGTGATCCCCAACGACCGCCTCCTGTCCATCAGCGACCGCAACGTCTCCGTCCTGGACGCTTTCCGGTCCGCTGACCAAGTGCTCCTTTCGGGTGTCCAGGGCATCACTGACCTCATCACTACTCCTGGCCTGATCAACCTTGACTTCGCCGACGTCAAGTCGGTCATGCAGGGCGCCGGCTCCGCGCTGATGGGCATCGGCTCGGCGCGCGGCGAGGACCGTGCTGTCAAGGCCGCCGAGCTCGCCATCGCTTCGCCGCTCCTGGAGGCTTCGATCGACGGCGCCCACGGCGTCCTGCTCTCCATCCAGGGCGGTTCGGACCTGGGCCTGTTCGAAATCAACGAAGCTGCACGGCTTGTGCAGGAAGTGGCCCACCCCGAAGCCAACATCATCTTCGGTGCTGTCATTGACGATGCCCTGGGTGACGAAGCACGCGTCACCGTCATCGCCGCCGGCTTTGACGACCTGAAGGCCACGTCACCGTCAATGAACCAGCCTGCAGCCCAGCAGCCGGGCCAGCACCAGGCCCCGCCGGCGCCGGACCGTCCTGCAGCACCGTCAGCCGCCCCGGCCTATGCCGCGCCCCAGCACGTTTCCGCCGGCGTCGGTGCTTCCGGCTTGAGCAGCTGGGGCCAGCAGCGCCCCTCGGCCTTGCCGGCTGACTCGGGCTTCGACGTCGACCTTCCGGCCGTGGTTGAACCTGACCTTTCGGGAAGCCGGACCGACGACCTCGATGTTCCGGACTTCCTGAAGTAGCCCGTCCGTCCAAAACCACCCAGGAGAGTCAACCAGTAGTGTTTTGGTGGCGAAAAGAAGTGCGGCCGGGGATATCGGTCGCTTTCTCCGATGACGATGCGGGCAACCTTGCACTGCACGTGGCGGACAATCCTGACGATGTCATGGCACGCCGGGCCCGGCTGGAAGCATCAGCCGGGCTCGGCGAACGCCATTTCCAATTCATGAACCAGGTCCACGGAAAAACCGTCGCGTTTATTTCCGCGCACGGGGAGGGACCGACGGCCGACGCCATGGTGTCCACGGGGCAGCCGCTCGCTGTCATGGTGGCCGACTGTGTCCCTATCGTGCTGTTGGGCGAAGTGCCCCACGAACCCAACGGAACGACCCCTGTCCTTGCTGTGGTCCACGCCGGCCGGCCCGGAGTTGCTGCGGACATCGTTTCGGCCACCATCACTGAAATGCGAGGCCACGGCGCGGCGAGCATCAGCGCCTGGGTGGGTCCTTCCATCTGCGGCGAATGCTACGAAGTTCCGGAACAATTGCGGGCAGACGTAGCTGCGGTCGTCCCCGAAACCTGGTCCACCACGTCGTGGGGCACGCCCGCGCTGGATCTGCCCGCCGGCGTGCGCGCACAGCTGGAAGCACTCGACGTCACGGTCGAGTACGCGGGGGAGTGCACGCTGGAAACCCCGCAGCTTTACTCGTACCGGCGCAGTCAGCAAACAGGCCGTTTTGCGGGGTTGGTGTGGACGCATGAGTGAGACTTTCCCAACAGCGGAAAGTGCAGCCGGCGATCCGCGGACCGCAGAATTGCGCGAACGGCTCGCAGCGGTCCGCCAACGGATTTCGGCGGCCACCCATGCTGCCGGGCGCAGCGAAGAGCCGCAACTTATCGTTGTCAGCAAGTTCCATCCCGCAGCGGATGTCGCCCGGCTGGCGGCACTCGGCGTGACGGACGTCGGTGAGAACCGGGACCAGGAAGCGGCAGCGAAGTCTGCCGAACTTGCAGGGCTTCCGATGCGTTGGCACTTTATCGGCCAGCTCCAAGGCAACAAGGCCAAGTCCGTGGTCAAGTACGCGTACTCTGTGCAATCAGTCGACCGTCCGCAACTTGTCGAGGCCCTGGCCAAGGCTATGGCGCGGCAACAATCCGAGTCCGGCCGGGCGGACCTTGACTGCTACATCCAGGTCAGTCTTGAGGACGACGGCGGTGCCCACCGCGGGGGCGCCGCCCCGTCCGACGTCGAGCGCCTCGCCGAATCCATCACTGCCGCCTCCGGGCTGCGCCTGGCAGGGGTGATGGCGGTCGCGCCGCTCGGGGCGCCTCCGGAAGGGGCGTTCGAGAAACTGGCCGTCGTTTCACAAGAGCTGAGCGGACTGCATCCGGACGCTGTGGCGATATCCGCCGGAATGAGCCAGGACCTCGAAGCCGCGATTCAATTTGGTGCGACACACCTGCGAATTGGTTCCGATATTCTCGGTTCGCGTCCGCGGGTGGGGTAGCGTCGGAGTATTGGAAGCGACGGGCCGGGATTTCAGCTATGTCAAGTCATGGGCGGCCCGCCTACTGCAGACACGATAGGAGTCCAGCATGGCTGGCGCACTGCGCAAGACAATGGTTTATCTTGGGCTCGCCGATGGCGATGAACACTACGAGTCTGAGCAGCACGAGCAGCACACCGATGATGACCGGTCCGTCGACCGCGATCGTGAAGAACGCCGCGCCCCTGCACCTGTACGTGAAGTAGTCCGTGAAGTCCCCCCTGTCGCCGAAGAGGAATACCGCGCACCCGTGACACCTATCAAGCGTGCGGCATCCAGCCGCGAAGACGCCTCCGGGCTGAGGCAAATCACCACCGTCCATCCCCGCTCCTACAACGACGCCAAGATCATCGGCGAAAGTTTCAGGGACGGCATCCCGGTGATCATGAACGTCACCGATATGGGTGAGGGCGATGCGAAGCGCCTTGTCGATTTTTCCGCCGGGCTGGTCTTCGGACTCCACGGCAGCATTGAGCGCGTCACCAGTAAGGTTTTCCTGTTGTCGCCGTCGTACGTCGAAGTCCTTGGCGACGACAAGAAGGTCAGCGAAGCCCAAGCGACCTTCTTCAACCAGAGCTAGCGCAGTCGTCCCAGATGCCAGGCAGAGCGATCTGCCTGGCATCTGTGTTGCAATAGAGGGACTGACCGAGAAAAGTGGCGAACTAGGAGATCTGAGCTAACACGTGGGCATAGTTTTCGGCCTTTTGTACATTGCATTGCTGCTGTTCCTGGTCTCCCTCATCATCAGGCTGGTATTTGATCTGGTGCAGATGTTTGCGCGCCAGTGGCGGCCCCGTGGCGCTGCGCTGGTGGCCGCGCACGTGGTCTATTCTGTGACTGATCCGCCCTTGAAACGGATCCGCCGGCTGATCCCACCGCTGCAGCTTGGCGGGGTGTCCCTTGACCTGGCATTTCTTATCGTGTTTATTGTCGTCAGCATCGCGATGGGATTTGTCTACTCGCTGGCGTAGCTTTTCCGCAGGCCAATGCCGTCGATCTGTTTCTTCGGCTGGGGGCTGCAATCCTCCGACCCAACACGATGGTGTTGAATTGGGGGAATCAGATGATATTTAGGTACCGTAGTTTTGAACGGCCGGAAGGCCTACTGACTAACTAGACCAACGAGGTGACCAGATGGCTTTGACGCCAGAAGACGTTGTCAACAAGCGCTTTCAGCCGACCAAGTTCCGCGAAGGCTACGACCAGGACGAGGTCGATGACTTCCTCGACGAAATCGTCGTCGAGCTGAGGCGCTTGAACCAAGAGAACGACGAGCTGCGCAAGAAGCTCGCCGAAAGCGGAAACGCGGTCCCTGCCAGCGCAGCATCGGCACCCGTGGTCGAAAAGGTGCCCGCACCGGTGAAGGCCGACAAGGACGCACAGGCCAAGGCGGAAGCCGAAGCAAAGGCGGCCGAAGCCGACAAGAAGAAGCCGGCCGCTCCGGCTGCCCAGGCCGCACCCTCTGCCAGCTCTGTGTCTGCCGAGTCCGCAGCAGGCTTGCTGGCCATGGCGCAGCAGATGCACGACAAGCACGTCGCTGATGGTCAGCAGCAGAAGGAAAAGATCATCGCCGAGGCACAGATCGAAGCCTCCAGCCTTGTGAACGACGCGCAGGACAAGTCCCGCAAGATCCTCGGTGCCCTCGAGCAGCAGCGCAGCGTCCTCGAACGCAAGGTGGAGCAGCTCCGCGGCTTCGAGCGCGACTACCGCTCACGGCTGAAGGCCTACATCGAAGGCCAGCTGCGTGACCTGGATGCCCGCGGTTCAGTTGCCGCCCCTGAGGTCGGCGAAGCCGCCGCAGAGGTCTAGCAAGTATTCTGAAAGCCGGTGGCTGGGGATTCCTCGGCCGCCGGCTTTCGCCTGTTAAGGCGCCAGAAGCCACGGTTACCGAATGAAAGTACTATGAGCGACGAACAAATCGACGGCACCGAGCCAACCAACAGCAGCGTGGAGCCGGTCCGCCTCAAAGCCCGCACACGGCGTCCAGCACTTCTTTGGGTCTTTGCGGGCTTCGCCGTGTTCGCGTACGCCTTCGACCAACTGACCAAACTCTGGGTCACCAGCACCATGGTCGAGGGCGAACGGACCTCGGTGCTCCCTCCGCTCCTGCACTGGTACTACATCCGAAACTCCGGCGCTGCGTTCTCCATCGGTGAAAACGTCACGTGGGTCTTCACGATCGTCATGGCGGCCGTTTCGGTGGCGATTCTTGTCCAAGTGCGTCGATTGGGCTCGGCCTGGTGGTCGCTGGCACTCGGCCTGCTGCTCGGCGGGGCGCTCGGAAACCTCACCGATCGGCTTTTCCGGGAGCCTTCCTTTGCAATGGGCCACGTGGTGGACTTCATCCAGTTGCCCAACTTCGCCATCTTCAATATCGCCGACTCGGCAGTGGTTTCCGGCGTCGTGATCATCTGCCTGTTGACCTTGCGGGGGATTGGCCTGGACGGCTCCCGCCACCACTCGTCCGGTTCACCGCGGGCCAAGACCGGCACTCCTGAGGATGGGGGCTCCGGCGATGTCTGAGCAGTTCGTGGTGCCCGAAGAGCTCGGCGGCGCCAGGGCCGATGCCGGCCTGGCGAGACTGATGGATATTTCCCGCTCCGCGGCCGCCCTCCTGATCGCCGAAGGCAACGTCACTGTCGCCGCCGGCACGGTGGGCAAATCGGCGAAACTCGTTGCCGGGTCTGTCCTGCAAGTCACCATTCCCGAACGCAGGGATCCCTTGGAAGTCGTGGAGGAAGTCGTGGAAGGCCTGAATATCCTGTTGGACGATGACGACTTTGTTGTCATCGACAAGCCTGTTGGCGTGGCTGCGCACCCGTCGCCGGGTTGGGTGGGCCCTACCGTGGTCGGCGGTCTTGCCGGCGCCGGATACCGGATTTCAACGTCCGGCGCGCCTGAACGGGCCGGCATCGTCCACCGCCTCGACGTCGGGACGTCGGGCGTCATGGTAGTGGCGAAGACCGAACACGCATACGCGGTGCTCAAACGGGCCTTCAAGGAACGCACAGTGGACAAGGTGTACCACGCCGTCGTCCAAGGCCTGCCGGATCCGCTGGAAGGCACCATAGACGCGCCCATCGGGCGCCACCCGGGGCATGATTGGCGCTTTGCGGTGATCGAGGATGGCCGGCCCTCGGTGACGCACTACGAAGTCCTCGAGGCGTATGGCAAAGCGAGCCTCGTGGAAGTCCACCTTGAGACAGGCCGGACACACCAGATCAGGGTCCATTTCTCGGCCCTCAGGCACCCCTGCGCGGGGGACCTGACTTATGGCGCGGACCCGCGTCTGGCTGCCAACCTGGGACTCACCCGGCAGTGGTTGCATGCGCGCCGGCTTGGCTTCAACCATCCCCGGACCGGCGAATGGGTGGAGGTCACCAGCCAGTATCCAGCGGACCTCCGGTATGCCCTGGAACTTCTTGAAAGCGGCAACGCGTAGCGGGATCCACGCTTCCAGCGCGCCACTCCAACCGCGCGGGCCCTGCCGGTAGACTGTCGTGGTGACTCCCAGCAATGACTCGTTCGTCCATCTGCATACCCACACCGAATACTCCATGCTGGATGGTGCGGCGCGCCTTACTGAATTGTTCGATGAGACCGAGCGGCTGGGGATGCCTGCCTTGGCCACGACGGATCACGGTTACCTGTTCGGTGCGTTCGATTTCTGGAAGAAGGCAACGGACAAGGGCATCAAGCCGATTATCGGCGTCGAAGCCTATGTCACGCCGGGCACGGCGCGCGGGGACAAGGAGCGCGTCCGCTGGGGGGAAGAGAGCCAGCGCAAGGATGACGTCTCCGGTGGCGGTTCCTACACCCATATGACGCTGCTGAGCTACAACAACGTCGGCATGCGCAATCTGTTCCGGGCATCCTCGATTGCTTCCCTCGACTCGGTGTTCGGAAAATGGCCCCGCTTGGACCGGGAGTTGCTCAATACCTATTCCGAAGGCCTGATCGCCACCACCGGTTGCCCTTCCGGTGAAGTCCAGACCCGCCTTCGCCTCGGTCAATACCGGGAGGCACTGGCTGCGGCTTCTGAATTCCGCGACATCTTCGGTGCCGAAAACTACTTCTGCGAACTGATGGACCACGGGCTGGACATCGAGCGGCGGGTGACGGGAGATCTGCTGCGGCTGGCCAAGGAACTGAAGCTTCCCCTGGTGGCCACCAACGACCTTCACTACACCCATGAACACGACGCGAAGGCCCATGAGGCCTTGTTGGCGATCCAGTCGGGCTCTACCCTCCTGGAACCCACCTATGACAACGGCGGCTCACGATTCGCCTTCTCCGGGAGCGGCTACTACTTGAAGTCGCCGCAGGAGATGCGGGAGCTGTTCCGCGACCACCCGGAGGCCTGCGACAACACCCTGCTCATCGCAGAGCGCTGTGAAGTGTCATTCAACACAGGCGCGAACTACATGCCCCGGTTCCCTTGCCCGCCCGGCGAGGACGAGACGTCCTGGCTCGTCAAGGAAGTAGCCAAGGGACTGGATTACCGCTATCCCCAGGGCGTCCCGGACAAGGTGCGCAAGCAAGCGGACTATGAGCTCGACGTGATCACGTCCATGGGGTTCCCGGGCTACTTCCTGGTGGTGGCCGACTTCATCAACTGGGCCAAGAACAACGGGATCCGGGTAGGCCCGGGCCGTGGTTCCGGTGCGGGCTCCATGGTGGCCTATGCCATGCGCATCACTGACCTCGACCCGCTGGAACATGGCCTGATTTTCGAGCGCTTCCTCAACCCGGACCGCGTGTCCATGCCCGACTTCGACGTCGACTTCGATGATCGTCGCCGCTCCGAGGTCATCGACTACGTCACCCGGAAGTACGGCGACGAGCGCGTGGCCATGATTGTCACCTACGGCACCATCAAGACCAAGCAGGCGCTCAAGGACTCCTCCCGCGTGCTCGGCTACCCGTTCAGCATGGGTGAACAGCTCACCAAGGCCCTGCCGCCGGCAGTGATGGCCAAGGACATCCCGTTGGCGGACATCCAGAACCCGGAGGCCAAGCGCTATGGCGAGGCGGGAGACTTCCGCCAACTGATCAGCACCGACCCGGAGGCCGCCAAGGTCTTCGAGACCGCGCTGGGCATTGAGGGGCTGAAGCGGCAGTGGGGCGTGCATGCCGCTGGTGTCATCATGTCCTCGGACCCCATCATCGACGTGATTCCGATCATGCGCCGTATCCAGGACGGCCAGGTCATCACGCAGTTCGACTACCCGACGTCCGAAGGCCTTGGCCTGATCAAGATGGACTTCCTCGGCCTGAGGAACCTGACGATCATTTCCGACGCCCTGGAAAACATCAAAATGAACCGCGGCGTGGACCTCGATCTTGAGCATCTGGCCCTGGACGACCAGGCGTCGTACGAGCTGCTGGCGCGCGGGGACACCTTGGGCGTCTTCCAGCTCGACGGCGGGCCCATGCGGTCCCTGCTCAAGCTCATGAAGCCCGACAACTTCGAAGACATTTCCGCAGTGCTGGCGCTGTACCGGCCGGGCCCCATGGGCGCCAACGCGCACACGGACTACGCGCTCCGCAAGAACAAAATCCAAGAGGTCATCCCGATCCACCCGGAGCTCGAGGAGCCGCTCGCCGAAATCCTGGGCGGAACGTACGGGTTGATCGTGTACCAGGAGCAGGTCATGGCCGTGGCCCAGAAGCTGGCCGGCTACTCACTGGGCCAAGCCGATATCCTGCGCCGCGCCATGGGCAAGAAGAAGAAATCCGAACTGGACAAGCAGTTTGCCGGGTTCTCGCAGGGCATGCAGGACAACGGCTACTCCATGGATGCCGTGAAAACCTTGTGGGACATCCTGCTCCCGTTCTCCGACTACGCCTTCAACAAGGCGCACTCGGCCGCGTACGGGGTCATCTCCTACTGGACCGCGTACCTGAAGGCCCACTACGCCCCCGAATACATGGCGGCGCTGCTCACATCGGTGGGGGACGACAAGGACAAATCGGCCATCTACCTCAATGAGTGCCGGCGCATGGGCATTACGGTACTGCCGCCGGACGTCAACGAATCGAGCCTCAACTTCACGCCTGTAGGAACTGACATCCGCTTCGGGATGGGGGCCATCCGCAACGTTGGCGTCAACGTGGTCGAGGCCATGGTGGCTGCCCGGGCGAGCGAGGGCGCCTACACCTCCTTCAAGGACTTCCTCATGAAGGTTCCGGCGGTCGTGTGCAACAAGCGCACCATCGAATCCCTCATCAAGGCCGGCGCGTTCGATTCCCTCGGCCATCACCGCCGGGCATTGGCCATGATCCACGAAGAAGCGATCGACTCTGTCATCACGCTCAAACGCAATGAGGCGATCGGGCAGTTCGATCTCTTCGCCGGATTCGAGGACCAGGAGCCGCAGGCCTCCCTGAGCACCGAGATCCCGGACCTGCCTGAGTGGGAGAAGAAGGACAAGCTCGCCTTCGAGCGGGACATGCTTGGCCTCTATGTCTCGGACCACCCCCTGCAAGGGCTCGAAGGTGTATTGAGCCAGCATGCGGAGCAGTCGATCACCTCGATCCTGGGAGAAGACGGACCGCACGACGGCGCCATCGTCACCGTTGCGGGCATGATCACCTCGCTCAGCCGCAGGATTGCGAAAGCAAGCGGCAACGCCTACGCGCGGGCGGAGATCGAAGACCTCGGGGCGTCCATCGAGGTCATGTTCTTCGGCCAGGTCTACGGCCCCATCGCTTCGGTCCTCGCGGAGGACCTGATCGTGGTGGTCAAGGGCCGCCTCCAGCGGCGCGACGACGGTGCGGTCACCTTGAACTGCATGGAGCTCTCGGTCCCGGACCTGAGCGAGGGCACCAACGGTCCCTTGGTCATCACAATGCCCACCTACAAGGCGACCGAGGCCGTGGTCACCGATCTTCGCGATGTTTTGACCACCCACCGGGGAAACTCCGAGGTCAGGCTCCACTTGCAGGGTGACTCCAAGGTCGAGGTCATGGGCCTGCCGGTGCACTTGCGCGTGAACCCCACCCCATCGCTTTTCGGTGACCTCAAGGTCCTTCTCGGCCCGACCTGCCTGGATAGTTGATTGGGCTAGATTTCATAGTCGAGCGGAACCGGCTGGCCATAGGTGCCCGAGTGGTACAGCAGTGGCGTGTCATCCTCGCCGACCAGTCCGTCGACCACCTCCACCACCACGATCGCGTTGTTTTCGAAGGACAGGCGCATCTGGATCTTGCCGATCAACCAGCCGGCGACGTTCTTCAGGATGGGGACACCGAACGGGCCCGGCTCCCAGTGGTCGCCTTCAAAGCGTTCCTGGGTGCGGGCGAAGCGGTCAGCGAGGGCCTGGTTCTCGAGCCCCAGCATGTGCAGGCCGATGTACGTCGAATTAGCTACCGCCGGCCAGGAACTGGAACTCCGGGACATGTTGAACGTGAAGCGCGGGGGCTCGGCGGACAGCGAAGCCACCGATGTCGCGGTGAAACCGAACGGCTTGCCGTTGAGCTCGGCGGTGATGATGGCCACCCCTGCGGCATGCCGGCGGAACATTTGTTTGAAAGTTCCTTCAAAAGCCGAATTGTCCGAAGCCACTTTGCCGATCTCCTGCGTGAGCTATTGGTGATAACGCTGGTGGATCCAGCGTATTCCCTGCTCGCCGGGGCGCCTGCTCATTGGGCATACAGAAACGTTTGTTAATGTTTGTGTCATGACCAAGCCAACACGGAACCTTCTTGACGCCGGTCCCACCCGGGACACTGACTTGGACACCGGCACCGGCACGGGCACGGGCAGTCGGGACCGCAAGTTGTGGCTATGGATTGCGGTGCCCGCAGCCTCGGGCATTGGGTTGGGCCTGGCCTGGTGGCTGTTGGCTCCGGGCGGCCTCAACGTGATCTCCGGAAATCCCGCCCTCGCCGATCCGACAGCCTCGGCAGGCCGGCTTCCGAGGGACTTGGTCCTCGCGGGGCTTCTGCTGCTTTCCGGCTGCTTCACGGCAGTCCTGCTCGACAGCAAGGTCATGAAACCGGGGAGCGGCATACGCACGGTCCTGGCGATCCTGGGTGGTGCCGTGGGGGCCTTGGTGGCCTGGCAGGTGGGCCTGCTGGCAGCCCAGTGGTGGGGTCCTGGCTCAAACGGAAATGAAGGCTTCTCCTTGCGGGCGGTGGCGGCACTTTTGCTGTGGCCGGGAGCGACAGCCCTCGTGACCTTCCTCCTGACTCTTTTCGGCTTGATGGGAAAGCAGCCCGATGCACCGCCGCGCGCCCCGTAAAATGATCTGGTGACCACTTCTCCGGAGAACACTGCCGACACCGCCGCCCAGTCCCTGGACCTCCGCCGCATTGACTTGCGCGGACGGACCCTGACCTTGGCGGAGCTGCGCGCCGTGGTGCCCCGGGCGAAGCATCAGACTGCTGCGGACGCCGAGCAAAAAGTCCTGGACATCATCGCCGCCGTCCGCTCCCGCGGCTTCGAAGCGCTTGGTGAGTTCGCGTTGGCGTTCGACGGCGTCGAACAGTCCCACCCCCGCGTGCCGGCTGCCGCACTTGCCGAAGCCCTCGAGAATTTGGACCCGTCCGTCCGGGCGGCCTTGGAAGAGTCCATCAGCCGTGCCCGGCGTTTTGCGGACGGCCAGCGGCCCGCGAACGTGCAGGTGGAACTGGGGGACGGTGCCGTCGTCAGCCAGAACTGGGTGCCGGTGGGCCGCGTCGGGCTGTATGTTCCCGGAGGACTGGCCGTCTACCCGTCCTCGGTGATCATGAACGTTGTTCCGGCGCTTGCGGCCGGCGTCGCCTCGATTGCTCTGGCTTCCCCGCCCCAGAAGGACTTCGGTGGCTTGCCCCACCCCACTATCCTGGCCGCAGCCGCTTTGCTGGGAATTGACGAGGTCTATGCCATCGGAGGTGCCCAGGCGATTGTTTCCTTTGCCTACGGCATTCCCGGAACCGGTGATGATCAGCCCATCGAGCCCGTGGACGTTGTGACCGGACCCGGAAACATCTTCGTGGCCACCGCCAAGCGGCTTGTGAAAGGCGTGGTGGGGATCGACTCGGAGGCCGGAACCACCGAGATCGCCATCCTCGCTGATGCTACGGCCCGCCCCGAGCTCGTGGCCGCGGACCTCATCAGCCAGGCTGAGCACGACCCCAAGGCGGCGTCTGTCCTGATCACCGATTCCGAGCAGCTCGCCTCGGCCGTGCAGCGGGAGCTCGCGGTGCAGGCGGGAACCACGAAGCATGGCGAACGGGTCTCCACGGCATTGTCCGGCCCGCAGTCAGGCGTGGTGCTTGTCGACGATCTCGAACAGGGCATCGCGGTGTGCGATGCGTACGCTGCGGAGCACTTGGAAATCATGACGGCGGACGCAGGCGCTGTCGCCACGAGGATCCGCAACGCGGGCGCGATTTTCGTGGGGGACTACAGCCCGGTGAGCCTCGGGGACTATTGCGCGGGCTCCAACCACGTTTTGCCCACGAGCGGTACCGCGGCCTTCTCCTCCGGCCTGAACGTGACGACATTCCTGCGCGCCGTCCAGGTGATCGACTACAACAAGGCTGCCTTGGAACAAGTCAGCAAGCACATCGTGAGCCTCGCCGACGCCGAAGACCTTCCCGGCCACGGCGATGCCGTGAAGATTCGTTTCGCAGGCGCCTGACCACTACATGTATGGGTAACAACCACTACATATAGTAATTACAGTCTTGTTATTAGGCCTCACATAGTCGTAAACTGGTGCCGGAAGTCAAACTTCCGGCACCTTTTGCGTTCCCGGCGACGCCGCGTGGACAGGCTGCCGGAGCCGAGCAGGGGAGGCCCAGCGTGTATTGTCCGTTCTGCCGAAACCCCGACTCACGCGTTGTGGACAGTCGGATGGCCGACGACGGCTCAGCCATCCGCCGTCGCCGCCAATGCCCCGAATGCGGACGCCGTTTCACAACCGTGGAGACCACCAGTCTTTCCGTCATCAAGCGTTCAGGCGTGGGAGAACCCTTCAGCCGGATCAAGATCATCAACGGCGTTCGCAAGGCCTGCCAGGGCCGTCCCGTGACCGAAGACGACCTCGCGATGCTGGCCCAGGAAGTCGAGGAAAATATCCGTTCCTCCGGTGCGGCTGAAATCGACGCACACGAGGTCGGTTTGGCCATCCTTGGCCCACTCCAGAAACTGGACGAGGTCGCCTACCTGCGTTTCGCCAGTGTCTATCAGGCCTTCGAATCGCTTGAGGACTTCGAATCTGCCATCTCGCTGCTCCGTCACGAGGCCCAAAACGCAGCGGCGGAGAATGCGGCGAAGATCGCCAAGGGCAAGAGCTCCGAGAAGAGCCCCATCTAGCTCCGGTGGTGGCAGCGGAGGGGAAGCCGCTGCCACCACCGGCACCACCCGCTACTTGGCGAGCTTGTGGTGGAGGGCAACGTCAAGCGCGGCGCCCACGATCCCGGCGTCGTTCTTCAGTTCAGCCGTGACGATGCGGGTCCGCAATTTCAAGTGGGGGAAGTATTCGTCCGAACGCTTCGAAATACCGCCGCCAATGATGAAGAGTTCGGGGGAGAACAGGAACTCCACGTGGGAGAGATAGCGCTGCAGCAGTACGCTGTATTCTTCCCAGCTCAACCCGTCGCGTTCACGCGCGACGGCGGAGGCCTTCGTTTCGGCGTCGTGGCCGTCCACTTCGAGGTGGCCTAGCTCGGCGTTGGGCACGAGGTGTCCGTTGAAGATGAAGGCCGATCCGATGCCTGTGCCGAGTGTGATGACCAGGACCGTACCGTTTACCCCTTCGCCCGCGCCGTAGCGGGCTTCGGCGAGTCCGGCGGCGTCGGCGTCGTTGATGACCTCGACCGGACGGTCAAGGCGCTTGGTGAGCAGCGAATCAATGTCGGTATCGAGCCAGGACTTGTCTACGTTGGCGGCCGAGCGAACCACGCCGTGCTGGATGATTCCGGGGAACGTGACGCCCACCGGCGAGCCCTTGGCCGGAGCATCCTCACGGGCCGACAATTCGTGGACGATCTGCGCGATCACTTCGGCGACGGCCTCGGGAGTGGCGGGCTGCGGGGTGGGAATGCGGAGACGGTCGCCGATCAGCTTGCCCTTCTTGAGATCGACGATGCCGCCCTTGATACCCGTGCCACCGACGTCGATGCCGATCAGGGGGCCGTTCTTGTGGATCTTCTCATCCTTCTTGGTCAATGCGTTTCCGTTCATGGCAGGAGGGGTGGGCATGTCGCAGCACGAACGGCTGCAGGCGACCTTCCGGAGAGCTTAGGGAAGAGTCAGGATTTCGGCGCCGGTCTCGGTGACCAACAGGGTGTGTTCAAATTGTGCCGTCCGCTTGTGGTCGCGGGTGACAACGGTCCAATCATCGGGCCACATGTCCCACTCGATCGTTCCGAGAGTGAGCATGGGTTCGATCGTGAAGACCATGCCGGCCTCAATCACGGTGTTGTAGGCCGGCGCGGCGTCGTAGTGGGGGATGATCAGGCCCGTGTGGAAGGCCTCGCCGACGCCATGGCCGGTGAAGTCCCGGACCACGCCGTAGCCGAATCGTTTCGCGTAGGACTGGATCGCCCGGCCGATGACATTGATTTCCCGGCCCGGGGCTACGGCCTTGATGGCCCGGTTGAGCGACTCCTGGGTACGTTCAACCAGAAGCCGGGACTCTTCGTCTACGTCTCCCACCAGGAAGGTGTAGTTGGTGTCTCCATGGACGCCGTTGATAAAGGCCGTGATGTCGATGTTCAGGATGTCGCCGTCCTGCACCACCGTGCTGTCCGGAATGCCGTGGCAGATCACTTCGTTGAGCGAGGAGCACAAGGACTTGGGGAAGCCACGGTAGCCAAGCGTTGACGGGTAGGCATGGTGGTCCAGGATGAACTCGTGGCCGATCCGGTCCAACTGGTCCGTGGTGACGCCCGGTTCGATGTGCTTGCCTACCTCAACGATTGCCTGGGCCGCAATTTTGCTGGCGATGCGGATCTTCTCGATGGTTTCCGCTGACTTGACCTCTGAGCCGGTGAACTTGGCCGGTCCTGGCTTGCCGACATACTCCGGGCGGGGGATGGATGCCGGCACAGGCAGCTGTGGGCTGACGGTTCCACGGGTGAGCGTGCCAATGGGTGCGGTCAGAGCGGGAGAAGGCATAGATTGATCATATAAGGGACGCACGAGACGCAAGTAACTGTGCAGTTAAAAGTATCGAGCGATTAAGAGTATCGAGCAGTTAGAGTATTGGCCCGCGCGAAGGGCAACCGGCCCCGCCGAGGTTACGGCGGGAATTGCAAAGGAGAGACCGTGGCAGAGTTCTGGTACAACGTTCAGACGCACCAAATCGAAGAGGACGCGTTGTCCGACTGGAGCCAGCTCATCGGTCCGTACAAGACCCGCGAGGAAGCGGAGCACGCCCTGGAAAAGGTCAAAGCCCGTAACGAAGCGTGGGACAAAGACGACGAGGACTAGCGGCGACGAGGGCCGGTTCCGGTCCTAGAAAGAGTGTTCCGGGCCGGGGAACTGGCCGGACCTGACATCGTCGGCGTATGCCTTCGCCGCGTCGCTCAGCGTGGTTCGCAGATCCGCGTATTGCTTGACGAACTTGGCCATCTTGCCGCCGCGCAGTCCGGCCATGTCCTGCCACACCAGAACCTGTCCCGTGGTCGCGTTGCCTGCGCCGATTCCGATGGTGGGCACCTCGATAGCGGCGTCGACGGCGGCCGCGGTGTCCGCGGGAACCATCTCCATGAGCACGCAGAACGCTCCGGCATTTGCGAGGGCGACGGCGTCTTCGACCAGGCGCGCGGCGTCATCGCCGCGCCCCTGGACCCGGTAGCCGCCCAGCGAGTGTTCGCTCTGGGGCGTGAACCCGATGTGCGCCATCACGGGAATGCCCGCCTGCACCATGGCCCTTACGGTTCCCGCATAAAACGCGCCGCCTTCGATCTTGACGGCGTGGGCCAAGCCTTCCTTCAGGAAGCGAACACCCGTGGCCACCGCTTGCTCCGTCGAAACTTCATAGCTGCCGAAGGGAAGATCGGCCACTATCAGGGCGCGCTTGGCGGACCGGGCCACCGCGCGGCACAGGGGGAGGAGTTCGTCGACGGTCACAGGGAGGCTGGTTTCATTCCCAAAGACATTGTTGGACGCCGAATCGCCGATCAGCAGGACCTCGATGCCGGCCTGGTCGAAAATTTCAGCCGTGTATTGCTCGTAGGCCGTCAGCATTGCGAAGCGCTCACCCTTGGCCTTGGCCTGTTGAAGGTGATGGGTGCGGATCCGGCCTGCGGGCTTCGGCGTTGAAGCGTCCGGCGACCCTCCGGAACCTGCAGCGGCAGGTCCGGTTCCGTAAGGCGCAGGAATTTCGGCGGGCATGCTGGAATCGGAACTGTTGCTTGGGGCCATGAATAGAGCGTATGCGGTACCGGCCGTCCTAGCCACCGGCCCATGACGAGCCTCACATTTGTAAACCCTGTGTTACGCGAACCGCGGTGCAGCCATTCCGTGCCAATGCTTAGTAGAGTGAATGCTGAGTTGTCGTCGGCTTCAACCTCGAATCGGCGGCATGGACGTTGACCCGGAAATGAGGCCCCATGGACCGCCAGCAAGAGTTCGTTCTGCGAACTATCGAAGAGCGTGATGTGCGCTTCGTACGCTTGTGGTTTACCGACGTCGTCGGTTCGCTGAAATCGGTGGCACTTGCACCGGCAGAAGTGGAAGGCGCCTTCGAAGAAGGCCTGGGCTTCGATGGCTCGGCGATCGAGGGCCTCGCCAGGGTTTTCGAGTCCGACATGCTGGCCCAGCCCGATCCCTCCACTTTCCAGATCCTTCCGTGGCGCGGTGAAACCGAGCAGACCTCGAGGATGTTCTGCGACATTCTGACCCCGGACGGCGAGCCATCGGCCGCCGATCCCCGGAACGTGCTCAAGCGCACCCTCGCCAAGGCCGCCGACATGGGATTTACCTGCTACACGCATCCCGAAATCGAGTTCTACCTCCTCAAGTCCCAGGACCTCGACGCCAACGGAGTTCCTGTTCCCGTTGACGAGGGCGGCTACTTCGACCACGTTCCCGGTGGCGTAGCGCAGGACTTCCGCCGCACGGCCGTCACCATGCTTGAATCCGTGGGCATCTCCGTGGAGTTCAGCCACCACGAGGGCGGCCCCGGCCAGAACGAGATCGACCTGCGCTACGCGGACGCCCTCCAGACCGCGGACAACATCATGACTTTCCGCACGGTCATCAAGGAAGTGGCCCTGCAGCAGGGCACCTACGCCACGTTCATGCCCAAGCCATTCACCGATCACCCGGGTTCAGGCATGCACACGCACTTCTCGCTGTTCGAGGGCGACACCAATGCCTTCTACGAGGCCGGCGCTGAATTCCAGTTGTCCAAGACCGCACGCCAGTTCATTGCGGGTATCCTCCACCATGCGCCGGAATTCACCGCCGTCACCAACCAATTCGTCAACTCGTACAAGCGTCTTTGGGGCGGCGGCGAAGCGCCCAGCTACCTGAGCTGGGGCCACAATAACCGATCGGCGCTGGTCCGCGTGCCGCTCTACAAGCCGGGCAAGGGCCAGTCCGCGCGGATCGAATACCGCGGGATCGACTCGGCCACCAACCCGTACCTCGCCTACGCCGTGTTGCTCGGGGCCGGGCTCAAGGGGATCGAGGAAGGCTACGACCTTCCGGCTGCCGCGGAAGACGATGTCTGGTCGCTGACCTCCGCCGAGCGCAAGGCGATGGGTCACACGCCGCTGCCGGCCAGCCTTCACGACGCCATCCGCGCCATGGAGGATTCGGAACTCGTGGCGGACATCCTGGGCGAGCAGGTCTTCGACCATTTCCTGCGCAACAAGCGTGCGGAATGGCAGGACTACCGGCTCCAGGTCACCCCCTACGAGCTCAAGCGCAATCTCGGCATTCTCTAGGCCGTGAGTGTGAGCCTGGCCCGCCGGCTCATCTCGGCCGGCTTCAGCGACCTTGAAAAGGGCGAACGGTTCCTTGCTGCGCGTGAACTCGACGGCATCGACCAGGACACGATTTTTGCCGGCCTGCATCTGAGCGCAAACCCGGACACCGCGCTCCAGTCGCTGGTCCGTTTGATTGAGAAGCATCCCTCACTCAGGCAGCTTGCGGGGGAACACCCGGATCGCAGTGAGCCGCTTTACCGCTTGCTGGGAGCGTCCGAGGCCTTGGGGGAGTTCCTGATCAGGCATCCGGAGCATCTGGACGTCTTCGACGTCCGCGTCAGTCCGGAGCCCTTGTCCGCCGACGCCGGTGAGCTGCGGACGAAGCTGCTCCGGTCGGTGAAGGCCGACCCCAGCTCTCCCCGTCCCGTTGCCGCCATGACGGGAGCTGCGGCTTACACCGCCCTCCGGACCGCTTACCGGCGCGGGCTCACCGAACTGGCCATCAAGGATCTCTGCGCCGCCAGCCCCCAGGACTTCATGCCCGCCGTCGGCGCCGAACTGGCCGATCTCGCCGGTGCGGCCATAGAAGCCGCACTGGCGGTCGCCAGGGCGGAAGCCGCGGCGACTTTCGATCCCGCCGATGTTGCCGGCGTCGGCCTGGCCGTCATCGGCATGGGCAAATGCGGTGCCCGCGAGCTCAACTACATTTCCGACGTCGACGTCATTTACGTGATCGAGGCCCCGGACCTGGAAGATGCCGAGGCTGCGACCATCGGCACAGCCCTGGCCGCCGGGATCTCGCGGGCCATTTCATCCACGGGGTCCGAACCCGGTTTGTGGGAGGTCGATGCGAACCTGCGGCCCGAGGGGAAATCCGGGCCCCTCGTCAGGACGTTGCCCTCGCACTTGAGCTACTACGCGAAGTGGGCCGAAAGCTGGGAGTTCCAGGCGCTCCTCAAGGCCCGGACCATTGCAGGGGACAGGGACCTGGGCTCGCGCTACGAGCAAGCCGTCCAGCCGCTCGTCTGGGCTTCGGCCGGCCGGGAAGGTTTCGTGGAATCGGTCCAGGCGATGCGCCGCAGGGTGACGAACAACATCGCTCCGGCCGAAGAACAGCGCCAAATCAAACTGGGTCCCGGCGGCCTGCGCGATGTCGAGTTCACGGTCCAGCTGCTGCAACTCGTCCACGGAAGGTCCGATGAAACGCTCCGTTGCAGGGATACGACGTCGGCAATAGCCGCCCTCTCCGCGGGTGGCTACATCGGCCGGGTGGATGCGGCTGCCTTCGACGCCGCCTATCGCTACCTGAGGGTTCTTGAACACCGCATCCAGTTGTTCCAGATGCGTCGTACCCACCTCATGCCTACGAGCCAGGAGTCGTTGCGTTTCCTTGCGAAGGCCGTCTTGGGCCCCTTCTCCACCGGTCGCCCGCATCCGGATGCACTGATCGAAACCTGGCAGAAGACCAAACGGTCCGTTCGCGAACTGCACGATCGGATCTTCTACCGGCCACTGCTCAACACGGCCGCGAAATTGAGTACCGAAGACGCCCGGCTCACTCCCGAAGCGGCCCAAGGCCGCCTGGCAGCACTCGGTTACCGCGACCCGCAAGGCGCCATGCGCCACATCGAAGCCCTTACGGCAGGGGTCAGCCGCCGCGCCGCCTTGCAGCGGCAACTGCTTCCCATCCTGCTCGGTTGGCTCGCCGAAGGAGTAGACCCCGACGCCGGACTGCTCGCCTTCCGCCGCGTCAGCGAAGCCCTCGGAACCACCCATTGGTATCTCGGAATGCTCCGGGACTCCCAAGCGGCGGCCGAGCGGCTTTGCCACGTGCTCTCCAACTCACGGCTGATTGCGGACCTCTTGGAAGTATCTCCGGAATCCGTTGCCTGGCTTGGTTCCGACAAAGACCTCATGCCGCTTAGCTTCGAAGCCCAGTGGCAGGAAATCCAGTCCAAGATGTCGCGCCATGCGGAGCCCGCAAGTGCGATGCGTCTCATCCGGCTCATCAGGCGCCGGGAAATCCTGCGGATAGCCATCGCGGACAGTTCCGGCCTCCTCGAACAGGACGCAGTGGGCGCGGCGTTGGCCGACGCCGACCGCGCTGCGGTTCTGGGCGCCCTGCACGTCGCCGAGTCCATCGTTGCCTCGGACGGGCCCCTCAAGACGCAGGTGCTGGTGGTTGCCATGGGCAGGCAAGGCGGACGCGAGATCGGCTACGGTTCGGATGCCGATGTCATGTACGTCCATCGCGCCCTTCCGGGCGCGAGTGAATCCGAAGCCCAGCAGCAAGCCCTTGCCATCGTGGGGCACCTTTCCGCGTTGCTGACCCAACCCCTCAAACCGGCGATCCTGGCGGAGCGGGTCCTGGCCGTCGACGCTGATCTTCGCCCCGAGGGGAAAAACGGGGCCATGGTCAGATCCCTCGAGTCCTATGCGGAGTATTACCGGCGATGGTCCCTCGTCTGGGAGGCCCAGGCGCTGTTGCGGGCCCAGCCGATGGCCGGCAGCGACGACTTGGCCGCGGAGTTCCTCCGCCTGATCAACCCGATCCGCTACCCGCAATCGCTCGATGAGAGCGACGTACGGGAGATTCGACGCGTCAAGGCGCGGGTTGAGTCGGAACGGCTCCCGAGAGGCGCCGATCCGGCCAGGCATGTAAAGCTCGGCAGGGGCGGCCTCAGCGACGTCGAGTGGCTTGTGCAGCTGCTGCAGCTCCAACATGCCGGGAAGCACCCCCGACTCCGGACAACTTCCACCCTGCAGGCCCTCGACGCGATTGAATCGCTGGGCCTGATCGCCAAGGGTGATGTCGTGTTGCTTCGCAAAGCCTGGTGGCTCGCAAGCCGAATCCGCTCGGCGAATGTGATCTGCACCGGGCGGGCCTCCGACGTCCTTCCTGCCTCCCGAAGGGACCTGGAGGCCGTTGCGAGGTGGTGCGGCTATGCTCCGGGGCAAGCCGCGGTGTTCGAAGAAGACTATCTACGCTTGAGCCGGCGGACCCGCGCCGTGTTTGAGAAGGACTTCTACGGCCAGTGAGCCCCAACCCCGCGCCCTGTGGAGGCAGCTAAGCTCGGAGGATGCTTGAAACCGTGTGGCTTGTTCCCCTGAAGGATCTCGACGAAGACGCCCGCGCCATCACGTTGGGGGACGTCGCAACAATGGGGCTGGCCGCCGGGCAGGAAGACTTCGTCGGAGACCCGTTCAAGATGATGCTCATGGGCCTTGAAGACGAAAGCCGCCTGCCATATGTGATCGAAGCCGCCGGTGCGGCCGTTGGAGTCTTCACCTTGCAGGCGGGGGCCGCGACCTTGGCAGGATGGCCCGACGACCATTCCGCTTGGCTCTTGCGTGGATTCCTGATCGACCAGGCGAGCCAGGGGAGGGGCCTGGGCTCATTGTCGGCTGCCGCCGCTGCCCGGGAAGCGCGGAACCTGACCGCGAGGCTGGGCGGCGGTCAGGCCGGCGTCGTGCTTTCCGTCAACGAACGCAATCCAGCAGCCAAGGCCGCGTACGCAAGGGCGGGTTTTCTCCAGACCGGCAGGTACCTGGGTGGTTCCTCCGGCCCGCAATGGACGATGTACCGGGGTTTCGGCGAGTAGGCCGGGGGTCCTGCCGGAGCCCCGCTGAGCACCCTCGGGAGATACAATTTGGGGACATTGTGCATCTTCGATTCGACACAAGCCGTGGGCGTGTCGGCGGCTTCCGATTAGATTAGTAAGGATACTTACAGTAAGGTTACTCAGGTTTGCACACGATAAAAGGCAATCAGAATGTTTTCGACTGAAACGGAAGGTACATCATGAATGTCATCCTCGGAATCGTCGCGGTCATCGCGATTATCTTCTTTATTGTTGGCGGCATGGTAAAGGCGATGGGGTTCCTCCTCTGGGTTGCTCCGATACTGCTCGTCCTGGCGATCATCGTCTTCCTCTTCCGGATGATGAGCGGACGCCGCGGGGTGTAGCGAAATCGGGCTCCGGCCTCGGCAATCCGCCGGGGTGGCCTTTACAAAAAGGGCGGCTGTGTCTTGAGGGACACAGCCGTTCTTTTTTGCCCGTTGAACTTATTAGCGTGCGGAACGTTTAAAGCGAAAGGGCCACAGTTCACGAAATGAACTGTGGCCCCTCATTTGCCTCTTGCCGTAGTACTAGACGCCGTAGTAAAGCTCGAATTCGAACGGGTTCGGGCGCAGGGACAGCGGACGAATCTCGTTCTCGTACTTGTACTCGATCCAGGTGTCGATCAGGTCCTGGGTGAAGACGCCACCAGCCTGCAGGAACTCGTTGTCCTCGCGCAGAGCCTCAAGTGCTTCCTCAAGGGAACCCGGAGCCTTGGGGATGTCCTTGGCTTCCTCGGCGGGCAGTTCGTACAGGTCCTTGTCGATCGGAGCCGGGGGCTCGATGCGGTTGCGGATGCCGTCGATACCAGCCATGAGCTGGGCGGAGAACGCCAGGTACGGGTTGGACGCGGCGTCCGGGGCGCGGAACTCGATGCGCTTGGCCTTCGGGTTCGAGCCCGTGATCGGGATGCGGATACCGGCAGAGCGGTTGCCCTGCGAGTAGACCATGTTGACCGGAGCTTCGAAGCCCTTGACCAGTCGGCGGTAGGAGTTGACCGTCGGGTTGGTGAAGGCCAGCACGGCAGAGGAGTGCTTCAGCAGGCCGCCGATGTACCAGCGGGCAGTGTCGGACAGGCCGGCGTAGCCCTTCTCGTCGTAGAACAACGGCTCGCCGTTGCTCCAGAGGGACTGGTGGCAGTGCATACCCGAGCCGTTGTCACCGAAAATCGGCTTCGGCATGAAGGTCACGGACTTGCCGTACTCCCAAGCGGTGTTCTTGATGACGTACTTGAACTTCTGCAGGTCATCGGCAGCGTGCACCAGAGTGGTGAACTTGTAGTTGATCTCAGCTTGGCCTGCGGCGCCGACTTCGTGGTGCGAGCGCTCGACTTCGAGGCCGGCTTCGTCGAGGGCGATGCACATGGCGTCGCGGAGGTCAGCCTGGTGGTCTACAGGGGATACCGGGAAGTAGCCGCCCTTGAAGGGGGTCTTGTAACCGAGGTTTCCGCCTTCTTCTTCGCGGCTCGTGTTCCAAGGGGCTTCAATGGAGTCGACCTTGTAGAAGGAACCCTGCGGGGAGGATTCGAACTGGACGTTGTCGAAGACGTAGAACTCAGCTTCGGGAGCAAAGAATGCCGTGTCCGCAATGCCCGTGGAGGCCAGGTAGGCTTCAGCCTTTTCGGCAACGCCACGCGGGTCGCGGTGGTACGGGTCTCCCGTGCGGGGGTTCACGATGGAGAAGTTCAGTGCGAGGGTCTTCTCGATGCGGAAGGTATCGACGAAGGCCGTGGTCACGTCCGGAATAAGTTGCATATCGGACTCGGCGATGCCCTGGAAACCGCGGATGGAAGATCCGTCAAAGAGCTGGCCGTTGACAAAAAAGTCAGCGTCAACGCTCTTGGCCGGCACATTGAAGTGCTGCTGGACGCCCGGAAGATCGGTGAAGCGGATATCGACGAACTTAATGTCTTCGTCTTTGATGAACTTGAGGACTTCGTCCGCAGTCTTGAACATCTATGCTCCTAACGCATAACAGATAACAGGCCCTCGGGCCGTTTGGTCCAGCCCAAACCGAAAGCAGGGAAACAAAAAAGTATCCCTGATGCGGTGGCTAGCAACTTCTCCAACCATAGGGAAACGGGATTTCCCCGGAGTGTCGGTATTGTTTCGAGCAGGTTACGGAACTGCCTTCCGTGTAAACGCTACTGGTCTACTGCAGTGCCAGTCTATGTCTTACGTCCGTGTGTCAGTTTCCTTGTGAACACTGTGAACGATAAACCACCCGTACCCGGCGCCGTCGGGCATCCGACGGTGAAGCCGTAAGCTTGAAGTGTGGTTGATCGTAAAGATATTGGTTCATGGCTTACAGGGCCGGACACGTCCGGAATCTCCAAGTACCCGGGAGCACGGCTTGGCTTGCCCGAGTCCGGCCCCGGCTCCATCGCCCGGGCAGGCCGTCGTATCCTGGCAATCTGCATCGACTGGGTCATTGCATTGGCGATCAGCAACTTTGCCTTCGGTGGCAACCAGTGGGCAACCCTTGCGGTCTTTGCGGTGGAGCAGATCCTTCTCATCGGCACGCTGGGCTACAGCATCGGACACCGGGTCGCGGGCATCCACGTGGTACGGCTCGGAGGATCACAGGCCGGACCTTTGGCTGCCTTGGTCAGGACGATCCTCCTGTGCCTGGTGATTCCCGCGGTGGTTTTCGATCCTGACCAGCGCGGCATCCACGACAGGGCCATGAACACCGTTCTCATTCGTATGTGACTTTTACCCGGCAAATTTTACCGGGCAAAGAATTTTAGCGGACAAAAAAGCCGCCCGCCCCTGGAGATTCCAGGAGCGGGCGGCTTGCGTTTTCGTTAGCGTCCGCGTGCTGCCTTGCGGTCAGGGCGTGCCTTGTAGGGGTCGATGCCCTTGGGGATGGGGAGACGGTTACCTAGCGAAGAGATTCGCTTGCTGACAGCGCCGACCTCAACCTTGGTGAGCTCGTTCTTGTATTGGTTCATGGTCTTCGCGATCTTGCTGATGGGCACCTGGCCTTCGCCGCGGCCGCTTTCGATCACGTGAATAGTGACGTTTGGCAGGATACGCGAGAGCTTCTTGCGCTCCGCATCAATCAGGGGCTTGACGCGGTGCGAAGGTCCTTCGCTGACCAGCACGACGCCGGGACGGCCGATGGCGCGGAACACCGCGTCCTGGGTACGCGGGTTGACGGCGACCGGCTGGTCCTCCGTGATCCAGCCGCGGCGCAGGGTCCCCAAGGCCGCACCGGAAGCTCCGGGCTGGTTCTCGATTTGCGCGAAGGCCGCGCGCTCCGCGCGGCGCGAAAGGATGAAGACTGCTGCCAGCAGGCCCAAGGGGATGCCGATGATCAGGCCCGTGATCCAGTTGTTCAGGAGGAGCCCGACGATGAGGCTGACAGCAATGACGCCGAGGAACGCCAGCAGCATGAGCCACACGACGATCGGGTCATTGCGGCGGGTCATCTTGAAGACCTCGCCGATCTGCTTCAGCTGGCTCGGCTTCTTGGCCTTGGCTTCCTTGGGCTTGCGGGAAAACAAGCCGCGCTTGGGAGCGTCGGCAGCCGATGTTGTCGAGTTGCTGGAATCAGGGGATTTCGCCATAGTGCCTTAATTCTACGTGATTTATGCCAAAGGACCGGACGCCGGATTTGTCCGGGGTCCGGTCCTTTGACCGTGCTTTTACTGACGTGCTATGCGTGGTGTGCGAGGAGGGTGCGGGCTTCCTGGCGGGTGGTGCCGGAGTCCTGGATGCCCTCGGCGATGTGGGCCAGATGCTCCGGGATTTCGCGGCCTTTCTTGCGCATCGCGGTGGCCCAGAGGCGTCCGGCGCGGTAGGAGGAGCGGACCAGGGGGCCGGACATGACGCCGAGGAAGCCGATTTCCTCGGCTTCGGTGGCGAGGTCCACGAATTCCTGGGGTTTGACCCAGCGGTCCACGGGCAGGTGCCGTTCGGAGGGGCGCAGGTACTGGGTGATGGTGATCAGGTCGCAGCCGGCGGCGTGCAGATCGGCGAGGGCTTCGGAGATCTCTTCGCGGGTTTCGCCCATGCCCAGGATCAGGTTGGACTTGGT
>NZ_JAUSSZ010000021.1 GCF_030812595.1 Arthrobacter bambusae | reverse complement strand
CTTGGCCTTGATCCACTCGGGCTTGCGTTCGACCGGGACGGCTTTATTGCGCTGTTCAACGCGCAGCAGCTTACGGCCTTCAGGTGCCAGGGTCATGAGGAACTCCATAATTCAGGTGGCGCGGACGCGCCACGATGATTCGGTTCCTCCCCGCTCTGTATTGGACCTGAGAGTTTCCGCGTCCCGCCTCTCGGCTGGACGCTTGCACCGTCGGTGAGTCCGGTTGCCCGGGCTGCTTTCCAGAGTTGCCTTGCCGCGGCGGTACGTGGGCCTGAGAGATTCCTGGGGAGGATTTGCTCCTACGGCGCCTGCTGAAACGTACCGGCAGGGCTCTCCCGCCGCAGATCATAAGCATGTGCCACCTCTCGGTGACACGCTTCACATGGTATCCGGTGCCTGTACGGCACGCAAAGAACCGGTGTGTTTGGCCGAGCTCCTGGGATCTGGCCGGACGAAGTTGAGTGTCCGGTGTTGGCTTCGGCGAGAGTATCTCATTAGCGCCCCCCCTTACTCGGTGTCAAGGGTTTTGCTCTGGATTGAGTGGTCGATATGCAATATTGAGTACTCGTAATCAATAAATTGAGTGGCGTATGGATTGTTGACTGAGTATTGGGGAATAAGTATCGATCGAAATTGCCGACCTCCGATTCTATAATTCCTGAGAAAAAGTGCTCTGACCTGTTTATTGAATGGTCTTGCTTAATTTGTTATGACTGCATAATTTTATTGTTGAGCATTTGCTTCGACGGGTCTGCCCAATAACACTCGCAGAAGGACAGCATGAATCTAAAGACGCGAACCCTAAAATCTCCGGCGCAGTTGTCACTATGCTGTGCGCTGCCGCCAGGCGGTCGTGGCCCCGGTCAAGGCCTAAGCCGGGGATTGGGCGAGTTAATGGTCGCCGGGACCGAAACTCGCGTGTCCGGGTCCCCTGTTGTAGCGGTATCCGATTTCATAGCGGGAGTAAATGACCCCCCTGGCGTACTCATCTTTGATTTCGTCGGCGAACTCTTCCGCCTCGTCTTGAGATGCGAAGACGCCAAGCACGGCATTAAAAGGTTCCTCTTCATCGTGTTGGACTATCCACACCGCAGTCATGTTGACAGGGTACCTGAAAACTTGAGCGCCTCAACCCTTTCATAATGTCCACGGTCTTTCCGGACCATTTTCCGAACAGTAATAGCAATAGCAATAGCAAAGGGATGCCATGAAGAAAGCATTTGTACTAGCCACGTCAGCCCTGTTGCTGGCCTCGTCGTTCGCAGCAGGGCCGTCAACCGCCGCTGAACCCTCTCCGACAGCGCCTGGGAAGAAGCCACCTTGAGGTGCGGGACCAATTAATATCTGAAGCTAAATCCTGCGGTAGCTGAGGTCGAAGATCATGCGTCCGGCCTCGTGGGCCTTGTTTTCGAAGCTCGTGCGGATCCGTCCATCGAAGCGCGGAGCCCACCCGCCCACGTGGTCCACTCCCTCGTTCGGGCCGGTGTGCTCGGTGCTGACAGGTGCCCGGCCTTCCTTGACGGGTGCCCCGCCCACCATGGATTCGACTCCGGATTCCCACACTTGCGTGAGGGGGCTCTCCGCGCCGGTCCGCTCGCCGTCGTGCAGGTTTTCAAACTCGGTGGAACCGGCAAGGACCTCGCGGACGTGGATGGCGTAGTTGGACCAGTCGGTGGCGATCCGCCACAAGCCACCCTTCTTAAGGGACCGCGCAGCGAGTTCGGCGAAGGCAGGCTGGATGAGGCGGCGTTTGTGATGCCGGGATTTGTGCCACGGGTCCGGGAAAAAGACCCAGAGTTCACTCACCGAACCCGCAGGGAGCATGGTCGCCAGTACCTCGGGGGCGTTGGCCTCCACCACTCGGACGTTGCTGAGCCCGCGGCTATTGATCTTGATCATGGTGTTGGCCAGCCCCGGGGTGTAGACCTCCACGGCGAGGAAGTCCTTGTCCGGGTTCTCCTCCGCGGCATGGCATACGGCGTCGCCAAGTCCCGAACCGATTTCGACGATCAACGGTGCCTTGCGCCCAAACTCGGCCTCGGCGTCGAACACGTAGTCCGGATGAACGGAGGTGTTGGCGACATGCCGCGGAACCTGGATGGCCCAGCGGTCCGAGTGCTCTTCCCACGCTGCCTGGCGGCGGCCCTGAAGGCGCGTACCGCGGCGCACGAAACTGACAGGCCGCCCACCATAAGTGCCGAACGAGGCCTGGCTGCCCGGGGTCACGGGTCGCGGAGACTGCGGTGTTTCAGGGGAATCTGGGGTTTCACTCATCTCCTCCAGAATACCGGTGCGGTGCCGGACGCCGGCGGCGCGACTGCCAGAATGGGTTGGTGACCCGCGCTTCAAGCTCCCCCGAGAACCCCAAGCCGCACTCCGGCGTTTCCGAGACCCTCGTCGACGCCGAGATCGACGAGGTTCCCGCCGCCGCGCCCACCCGGGTCAAGACGCGCGGCGGACTCGCCTTCCTTGGGGTCTGCCTGGTGCTCATCGGCCTGAACCTGCGGACGGTGTTCTCGAGCTTTTCGGCGGTCCTTCCGGAAGTGACCGCCGACGCCGGGCTGCCGGGATGGGCGGTGGTTGTGCTCACCACGGTGCCCGTGACCTTGCTGGGTGTCTTCGCGCCGCTCGCCCCGGTCCTGGCCCGTCGTTTCGGTGCCGAGAGGGTGTTGCTCGGTGCGATGGCCGTGCTGACAGCGGGGTTGCTGATCCGTCCGGTGGACCTCGCCGACGCCGGGCATTTGCCCGCCCTTCTTGCCGGCACCGCGGCGTGCGGCGCCGCGATCGCGCTATGCAACGTGCTGCTGCCCGGCGTCGTCAAGCGTGACTTCCCGCATCGGCTGGGACTCATGGGCGGCCTCTACACGACGGCGATTTGCGCGTCTGCCGCGCTTGGCGCCGGTTTCACCTACCCCGTCTTCCAAGCCACCGGTCACTGGACCGTGGCGCTCTGGTTCTGGGCGCTCCCGGCCGCCGTCGTCCTTTTGCTTTTCTTGCCGCTGGCGGTCCGCCAGCACCCCGTCCGCCACAACGCCGCCGACGGCGGTGGGAACGTCTGGCGTTCCGCCGTCGCCTGGCAGGTCACTATCTTCATGGTGTTGCAGTCGATGATGTCCTTCAGCGTGTTCGCCTGGTTGGCACCGATCCTGCGTGACCGCGGAATTGACGGCGGGACGGCCGGCTTGATCGTGTCCGTGTCGATTGTGCTGCAGATGCTTGGTTCGTTCGTTGCCCCGGGGCTCGCGGCGCGTTTCAAGGATCAGCGCGTTATCAACACCGTGGTGGCGCTCATGACCGGCGGCGGCTTCGCCTTGAGTATTTTCGGCCCCACGGATCTGATTTGGGTGTGGACAGGGCTGCTGGGCCTGGGCCAGGGGAGCCTCACGGCTGTCGCGTTGACGATGATCATGCTGCGAACCCGCGATTCGCACACCGCTTCGCACCTTTCGGGAATGATGCAGGGCGTCGGCTATGGCGTGGGTTCCACGGGAACGCTCATGGTGGGCCAGTTGCACCAAGCCACCGGTGGTTTCGCGGCCGCCGGCATCCTGTTCCTCGTGGTGGGGTCCCTGGCAGCCTTCTTCGGCATCCGTGCCGGCCGCAACCGCTATGTCAGTTAGGCGGAACCGGAGGGGCCGCTGGAACTCCCCGGTTTTGGATCCAAACGCCGACGGCGACCCGCGCTACTGAGCGGGGGTCGCCGTCGTCGGGACTGAAAAGAGGGGAGGTCCAGCGGGCGGCCGGATGCAGAGTCAGTGCGTCAGGTCCTTGCCCTTGGTCTCCGGGATCGTGAAGGTGAACGCGATACTGATGACCAACAGGATCACGGCGTAGACGTTGAACATGTTGGCCTGCCCGATGCTGGCGAGCCAGGTCTGCAGGTACGGTGCCGTCCCGCCAAAGACTGCCACGCAAATGGAGTACGGGACGCCCACGCCCACGGTGCGGATCTTGGTCGGGAACAACTCGGCGTACACTGCCGGGACAATGGCGGCGCTGCCGGCAATGAAGAACAACGTGACGGACATCGAAACGGCCAGCTGCCATGGTGAGTCTTTTAGGAGCCACGTCATGGGGAAGTGCAGCAACGCCGTCCCGGCAGCGCTCATGATCATTACGGGCTTGCGGCCGATCCGGTCGGATAGCTTGCCCCAGAAGGGCAGCGCCGCGATGAAAGCGATGTTGCCGATGACGCCGGCCCACAGGGCTGCGCCGCGGTCCATCTTGAGCGTGCTGGCAGCGTAGCTCGGGGCCACGACACCCCAGATGTAGTAGACAACGGTGAGGCCAACCGTCAGCCCGATGACCTGCAGGGCCTGCTTGCGGTACTTGACGATCTGCGGCCACATGGGCTCGCGCTTTTCCTTCGGCGCCTCGGCTTCGAACGCCTCGGTCTCCTTCATCTTGGCCCGCATGACCAAGGCGTAGATGCCCAGTGCGCCGCCGATCAGGAACGGTACACGCCAACCCCAGGCGTTCATGTCGGCCTTGCTCAGCATTCCGGTCAGAATGGCGCCCAACAGTGTTCCGGCGAGGATGCCTGCGGTGCCGGAGGTGTAGATGAGCGTTGCCCAGAAGCCCCGCTTTTCCTTGGGTGCCATTTCGGACAGGTAGGTTTGCGACGACGGCAGCTCGCCGCCGTGGGCGAGGCCCTGGATGAGGCGTGCCACCAGGAGCATCACGGAGGCCAGGGCCCCGACAGCCTGGAAGGTCGGGGCGATACCGATGAGCAGGCTGCCGAGAGCCGCGAGGCCGACGGCGACGGTCATGGATGTCTTGCGGCCGATCCTGTCGCCGATCCAGCCGAAGACGAAGCCGCCGAACGGCCGGGCCACGAACCCGACGGCGAAGATCGCCAAAGTGGAAAGGACCGCGGACGTGGGGTCGGCGCTGCTGAACAGGGCGCTCGCAATGAAGGGCGAGAAGGTGGCGTAGATGGCCCAGTCGTACCATTCGACGGCGTTGCCGATGCCGGTACCGATGAGGGTCCGCAGGTGCGACTTGTGAACCCGGGCTGTGGCTGAAGTGCCAACGGTGGCGGTCATGTGTTGCTCCATGGTGTGGGTGGTGGTTAGCTGCCGGCGGCGAGGGTGGCGATGCGGGAGACCGCGAGCTCTGCGTAGAGCGCCGCACCATCGGAGAGGACACCGTCGTCGAAGGTGGCGTAAGGGGAGTGGTTGAACGGTGAGCTGGTGTGGTCCACCCCGCGCGGCACGGCGCTGAGGCCCACGAAGGTTCCCGGAACTTCGGCAAGGACCCGGGAGAAATCCTCCGAGCCGCTGATGGGCGTGGCCCAGCGGGAAAGCCGCGAATCGCCGAACATGTCCGAGATGACGTTCTCGGCGGTGTGCGTCTCGTCTTCGTCGGTGACGGTCATGGGGTATTCGCCACGGTAATCGACGTCAACCTCCAGGCCGTGCGCTGAGGCAATGCCCTTGAGGAGCCGGGGAACCGCAGTCATCATCCGGTCCCGGGAAGCTTCGGAGAACGTACGGATGGTGGCTTCGAAACGCGCGGATTCGGGGATCACATTGCGCTTGGTTCCGGCCTGCAGCACGCCCACGGTCAGGACTACGGGGTCGAACATGTTGAACTGCCGCGTGATCATCACCTGGAGCGCCGTCACCATTTCCGCCGCCGCAGTCACGGGGTCCTTGGCCGCATGCGGCGCCGAACCGTGACCGCCGGCACCCAGGACCGTGACGAAAAGTCCGTCCGAAGCGCTCATCATGACGCCCGACTTGGTGCAGAACTGGCCGTACGGCTCCAGTGAGGAGAAGACGTGCATGCCGTAGGCGGCGTCGACGCGGCGGCCGGCGGCATCCAGGACGCCTTCGCGGATCATGTGGCCCGCGCCGTCGAAGCCTTCTTCGCCGGGCTGGAACATCAGGACGACGTCGCCAGCCAACTGATCACGACGCTCGGACAAGAGGGTTGCGGCTCCGGCGAGCATGGACGTGTGGAGGTCGTGGCCGCAGGCGTGCATGGCGCCGTCGAGCTTCGAGGTGAACTCGACGCCGGTGCGTTCCTGGATGGGAAGGCCGTCCATGTCTGCGCGGAGCAACACTGTTGGCGTCTGCTCGGAAGCGTGGGGCGCGCCGCCGCGCAAGACCGCGGTGACCGACGTCGTGCTCTGGCCAAGGGTGATTTCGTACGGGAGCCCGTCGAGCGCCTTGAGCACCTTTTCCTGGGTGCGCGGCAGGTCCAGGCCGATTTCCGGTTCCTGGTGGAGCTCGTGACGGAACCGGGCGATTTCTGCCTGCATCTCTTTGGCGTCTGCGGCGATCGACATTTGTTCTCCTGTTTCCTGAACGATTGTTAGGTATCCATAGCCATTGTGGAGTGACTAGCCTCACAATCTTTCAAAGCCCTGAAAAAATTCAGGAACGTGGCAGAATTAACAGGAATCGCGCACGGCTCGGGGAGTAAAGGGGAGGATTGCCAATGGAACTCAGTGAAGAGGACCTGCGGCTGATCAATGCCCTCCAGGTCTCGCCTCGGATCAGCTGGTCCGACGCGGCGGAGGTCCTGGGAGTCCATGCCACTACGTTGGCCTCCCGCTGGGACCGCCTGCGCGAATCCGGAGCCGCCTGGACCACGGCGCACCTCATGGGCGACCCGAAAAACGCCTGCCTGGCACTGTTGGACGTGGACTGCGAAATGCACCTCAGGCCTGAGGTTACGGCCGCGCTCGCAGCGATCCCGGAGATCATCACGGTTGAGGAAGCTGCCAGCAACCGGGATCTCATGCTGACCGTGATCACCCAGGACCTGGGGGAATTCAGCAGCCGGCTCTTGCCCCAGCTCAAGGAAATCCCGGGGCTCACCAAATACAGGACCTCGCTCTGCACCCGGATCCACACAGGCGGCTATGCGTGGCGGCTCAACGTCCTGAGCCGGGCGGAGCAGCAGGCGCTCCGCGCGCTGGCCGGGCCCGAAGCCGCTAATCCGTCCGCTCCCGACGCGATCGTCCCGCCGCTGCCGGAGAGCCATCTGCCGCTCCTTCCCTTCCTCGCCCGGGACGGGCGGGCGTCCGCCGCGGAGATCGCCCGTGCCCTGGGGCGGCATCCCGCCACCGTGCAGCGGCAACTCGGCAGGGTGCTCGCGAGCCGGCTGCTGTCCTTCCGCTGCGAGATAGCCCAGCAATTTTCCGGCTACCCGATAACGTGCCAATGGTTCGCGAATGTTCCGGCCGGGCAACATGAGGCCGCGGCCGCCGAGTTGCGGGCCATCAGGAATATCAGGTTCACGGCCTCCACCACCGGGAGCACCAACTTTGCAATCATCATGTGGTTGCGTTCGCTGGGCGAGGTCCTGGAGATAGAACTCGCCATCCAGCAACGTATCCCGAGGATCGAACTCGTCGAAAGCGTCGTGATGCTGGGCACGGCCAAGCGGGTCGGCTGGATGCTGAACCCGGACTCGACGGCGACCGGCGCCGTCGTGCCCACCGCCGCGGGAGAGCTGATCCCCGCGATCGAGGTGCCGACGACGGCCTGACCCGCCGTGCGGGTCAGGCCATCGGACTAGACCCCGGCGTTGTAGACGTCGAGACCGAAGCGGTTCAGTCCAGGGGTGCCGGCATAGCCGAGGTACGGGAGACCGAAAGTGTCTTCAATGCTGGCCAGCAGGCTGTAGTGGTTGTACGGCGTAGTGGACCAGGTGCCGCCCTTGGTGAAGGGGGAGATGACCAAAGCGCCCGCCCGGCCGCCACCCTGTCCAACGATCCCGGGAAGCGCAGCGTTGGGTCCGGGACCTTCGCCGCAGCACGCCGAGGCGTCCGACTGGGGGCTGTCGGATTCGTCAAAGGTGATCACCAGGACACCGTCCTGGCGGAACGCGGGGGACGAGGTGATCATCGGAACGTACTGCTTCAGCCATGCATCCGCGCTGGTAAGGCCACCGGGCTGTCCGTCAACGCAGGGAGAGTCGTGTCCGTCGTGGCAGAGATTGGGCGTGATCATGGACAGGTTGGGCGTCGTGGAGACCGACGCGAGATCGGTTTGCAGGGCGCCGAGGTCCACGTCGTTCTTGGCACAGTCCGGTGATCCCGTGATTCCCGCGAAGTAGACAAAGGGGTTGTGGCGGGCTGCGTACTGGTCCCCGACCTTCGCCTTCTGGGTGTCATCGGGCGCGCCGAGGGCCGGGTGGCGGCACGGTGTGCTCATGTCCTCCATGTAGCCCTTCCAGGTCTTCCCGGCCGCCGTCAATTGGCCGGCCACCGTCGGAACATCCGCGGGAAACACGCAGCCGTCCCCGACGGCCTGCCCGGGAGTTGCCGTGCCCGTCTTCACGAACGGGGAATACGTCTGGCAATCGGCTTGCATCTGCGGGTTGGGGCCCTGCCCCGAAATCTGGGCCACGTAGTTTGGCTGCGAATTGTGCGCCGTACCGAAGTACTGGTTCAGGAGGACGCCTTGGTTGCGCAGCGTGGTGGAAAGGTACGGTGCCGCCGAGCCCGGCCCCCATGTCGTGTCGTAGCCCTTGTTTTCCAGGTTGATCACGAATACGTGCTGGGCTCCGGGGAGATATCCGGTGCTCTGGACGGTCTGGGGCTGGCTCGCTTGCGCTTGCGGCTGCTGCATTCCGAAGGCGATGCTGCAGGCCCCAAGCAGCACAACCATCAGCGCAGCCAATCCGAGCCGCATCTTGGAAATGGCGAAGGTCTTGAAGGTCATGGCAGGATCCATCCGTCCGCAAGTGCTTTCTGTTTCAATCCGGCCCATTCTTCTTCCGCTGGCGGTCCGACCGGGGAACACGCAGGTCCGGCGGCATAAGGCGGCACGAGGTATGTCGGAGCAGTCAAATTGGGCGTTGATTGGAAATCGAGCACTTCGGCGATGTTGCGGGCGGCGTTGTCCCGCGGTGTCAGGGGTTGAAGTCCCCAGCGCCACTCGATGGCCTTCAGGACCGAGGTGTGGTCGTAGGTGTCATGTGACACGTATTGCCGGCGGGCGCGTGGAGAGATGACCATGGACGGTACGCGGAAGCCGCGTCGCGCAGTGTCCGGATTGCTGTCCGGCGCTGTTTCCGGTGGCACGTGGTCGTAGAACCCGCCCCACTCGTCGTAATTGACCACCAGCATGGTGTTTGCCCAGTTCGGGCTCTTGGTCACGGCGTTGTAGACCTCCGCCAGGAACAGCTCACCGGAGCGGATGTCGGCATGTGGGTGGTCATCGCCGGAGGTTCCGCTCGACTCATCCGTGAAGCGGGGATCCACGAAGGACACCGAAGGGAGTTTGCCTGAACTGCAGTCGCTGAGGAACTCGGAGTAGGGCCTGGAGATTCCGAGGTACTTGGTTCCCCAGAGGGCGGTGAAGGGGATGTCGCCGTAGTAGTACTTTCCTTGAACTCCGGCAGCCGCCAAACGGTCCCAGATCGTGGGCATGGTGCTGGTGACGGTCGAGTTATGGAGCCTGTCCGTAGCCGCTGAGTGCTGATAGAAGCGGTTCGGATAGGTTTCGGCCAGGGTGGCTGCGAAATAGCGGTCGCAAACAGTCCAGTCGGGACCCGCTTGGCGCCAAAAGTCGAGGTCGCTCGAGTCGTAGTATCCGACGGCGAATTCGTCGTTCTCGCCTGCCCGCAGCCAGCCATCGTTCTTGCCGTTGTTGAACTGGATCCGGCCGCCCTCATAGGAATGGTCGGGGTCGGGATGCCCGCAGCCCTGGAAATCCATCAAGTGGTGGGTTGTATGCGGAATGCCGTACCGGTCAACGAACGTCAGACCGGCTTGCTTTCCGTCCGCGCCGGGCATCCATCCAACGAAATGGTCGAATGAACGGTTTTCCATCATCACCACAATGATGTGGTCGATGCCTGAGGAACCGGGCTGCGGGAGTGCCGAAGCTGTAGGTGCGGTCCTCACGGTGGCGCCGCTGACAAGCGTCGCTGCCGTGGCGGAACCGGCGACCGAAAGGAAATTGCGTCTTGTGAAGTTCACGCCAAGCAGTGCATCACGAAATGATTACGGAAGACAACCGAGAGTTAGCTATTTAATAAATTGTTTGCCCAGAGTTAATTTTAGAAAACTGTTAATCAGTTGAATGGATTTTTAAGCTGGCCCCGAACTCGTCCGCCCTTCTAGGCTGGGATGATGACAAGCCACGACGCAACAGCCGGCATACTGCAGCGCCCCTATCTCCTGGCGACCGCTGGTGCCTGTGCGTTGGTTTTCCTGGCAGCTTTCGAGTCCATGGCCGTAACTACCATCATGCCGCTTGTGAGCCGCGATCTGGACGGTGCCGGACTCTATGCATTGGCCTTCGCCGGCCCGCTCGCCACAAGCGTGATCGGCATGGTGGCTGCAGGGAACTGGGCCGACCGGCGTGGTCCGGCCGCCCCGCTGTACGCATCCGTGGCGCTGTTCGCGGCGGGGCTGCTCATCGCAGGCATCGCGGTTTCCATGCCGATGCTCGTGGCCGGCCGGCTTGTCCAAGGCCTAGGCATAGGCGGGATGACCGTGGCGTTGTATGTGGTGATCGCCCGCGTCTACCCGGCCCGCTTGCATGCCCAGGTCTTCGCAGCGTTCTCGGCGTCCTGGGTCATTCCCTCGATGATCGGCCCCTTCGCCGCCGGCGTAGTTGCCGAGTTGAGCAGTTGGCATTGGGTTTTCCTCGGCGTCGCCGGCCTCGTTGTTCCGGCTCTGGCAATGATCCTCCCTGCCATGCGGGGCATGCGTTCCGGGGCGGAACCTGAAAGCTCCCGTGTTCCCTGGGCCTTCGGCCGGATGGGATGGGCCGCGCTCGCGGCCCTCTCGGTGCTCGGCCTGAACCTCTCCGGACAGGTGCCCGGCGCCGGCTGGGTGATGGCCGCCGTCGCGCTCGTCATCGCCATGCTGGCAGTGCGGCCCCTGGTCCCGCGCGGCACGCTCGGCGCGCACCGCGGATTGCCAAGCGTTATCCTCATGCGCGGACTTGCCTCGGCGGCCTTCTTCGGTACCGAGGTTTACGTGCCGTACCTCCTCACGGGGCGGTACTCGTTCTCCCCGGCGTTTGCCGGCCTCGCGCTGACAGGCTCCGCGATCGCGTGGGCAGCGGCGTCCGCCGTGCAGGGCCGCATGGGTTCCCGGCTTGGCAATGCGCTGGCCGTCGGGGTCGGCTCGGCGCTGGTGCTGGCTTCGGTGGTAATCGTCCTCGTGACCACCGTGTTTGCATGGCCCGCGGCCGTGGCGATCGCGGGCTGGCTGTTCGCAGGCGCCGGGATGGGCCTGATGTACCCGCGCCTGAGTGTCATGACCCTTGCCCTTTCCAAGCCCGAAGATCAAGGCTTCAACAGTTCTGCGATGTCCATCTCCGATTCCCTCGGCGGCGCCCTTTCGCTCGCCGTGACGGGCCTCGTCTTCAGTGCGCTGACGACGACGGCGGGATCCTTCGCGGGGGTATTCGTACTGACGTCGGCGATCGCCCTCGTCGGACTCATCATTGCGCCGCGGGTAGCCGTCCGGCGGCCCGCGGCTAGTGAAAGTGCTGCCGAGGCGCGTGGCGCGGCCGAAGGGGACTTGAAGAATGTTCATTCCTAGGAATTGGTTCCCAGGAAGGTAAGGAGGCCGGGTGCAGGTCAGTCCTCCGGGACAACCATATGGTTTGGACGCACATAGTAGGCTTCCAGCCCAGGTGAGCCGAGGATTCTCCCGATCACGGCAGCGGGGCCGCCGACGAATACTGATCGGGCGAAAATGTCGTTGGCAACGCACCAACTGCCGTCTGTGGGAAGCCAATTCATGGGCAGCCGGTCTGGCGGTTCCTCGATTGATTCCACTGCCCGTCCAAGGAGTGCTTCGTGCACGTGCATGATCCGCCCCTGGGCGTTGGAGATGGCTGGCGCGAGGCGGATGTCACGTCGCAGGGAACCATATCCCTCCCATATGAGGAAAGCGCATTTCATCTGCGCCCTGGCGAACGACGTAAGAATGGCGAACAGCTTCGCCGCGACTCCGGCATCGATTGTTCCCGTCTCGGGCTCGTAGTAGGTGGACGGATCAGGGTTCGCGGCAATGATGATGTCGCTCCATTGCGTGGCTGCATCGACCGGAAGCCTTTCTCCCGCGATGTCGGACCAGCGCAGCCGCTGGCCGCCCGGCGTAGCTACGGGGTTCATCACCCGGGCATACGCGGGATAGATAGGCGGTATCAATCCGGCCAATGATCCTCTGTCATGGCCGCGAGTCTGCTCCAGGTACCAGGCGACTCTCGATTCGGGACCAGTGGTGAATGGTTCATTCACAAGTCAGAGAGTCCTTTCGCGTGGGTTTGTGAATTCATGCTCAACTAATTCGATTGGAACTGCTCATCCAGCTGTTCGGGTCGCCCGGAGCACGCTGTCGATCGTGGTGGCGTGTTGACCGTCCGGGCCGGTAACCTCCCGTTCCCGCGAGTCGGCAACGTTGATCCGCCATGAGCCGGGGCCGCGCGTGAGCGCCTGCACCAAGTCCTCGGGAGTGAAGAATTTGTCCTTCATGTCCTTATGCCCGCTCCACGGAGTCAGGCCATCCGGATGATGGCCCACCACCAGCAAAGCGCCCCCCGGAGCCACGGCGGCCGCGGCCGAAGCGAGCGAATCGCGCCACGTTATAAGCGGAGAATGAAGGAATTGGGAGGACACCAAGTCGAAGCCCTCTGCCGGTTGCCACGAGCCGAAGTTCCGTGGCAGCCACGCTATCCGGTCTTGCAGCCCGGCCTCGACCGCATGGGCTCGGGCCCGTTCGAGCGCGACGGCGGAGACGTCCACCGCGGTCACCGTCCAGCCATGCTGGGCGAGCCAGATCGCGTCCGCGCCCTCCCCGCAGCCGAGGTCCAGGGCGGTGCCCGGAGCCAGGCCCTTGGCTTCCGCGATCAGCTGCGGATTGGGGTTCCCGCTCCACCTCTTCGCCTTTTCCAGGTACACCCCGTCCCAAAACTGCGCGGCGCCCGCGTCGTCGGATTGGCTGTTAAGGTGGGCGTCGGCGTCGTGCTCGTGCGTCATGGCTCAAGCCTGCCTTGGCATGCCCCCACGAGGCAACGCCCCCGCGGAGTGCGCCCTGTGAAAAGCCCGCTGCCCGCGGATGCTAGAATGGATCTACTTGATGTGCAGTGATGCCCGCTTAGTCCCCGAATTTGGCTTGGTTCCGAACTCGGGAAGTGGGCTTTTTTCATGTGAGAGGCACATCCTGCGTCGATGAACGCGTATTCTCTGGTCCCGGCCACGGCTTATTGCCTACCGGTCGATCACTGACTTTTTCCTCGGCGAACCCTTGGCCCAACCGGCGTCGGGGGACGATGTCCGTTGGACACCGCCAGAAAGACCCTTGAAACACATGACTACTTTTGCTGCCCTTGGCACGCCCAAGGCCATCGCCGAGTCCCTCGCAGCGGACGGCATCGAAGAAGCCTTCCCCATCCAGGTCAAGACCCTCCCGGATACGCTCGCAGGCCGCGACGTCCTGGGCCGGGGCCGCACCGGCTCCGGCAAGACGATCGCCTTCGCCATTCCGCTCGTGGCACGTCTCGCCGAGCGCGAAGCCAAGCACTTCCGCAAGCCCGGCCGCCCCATGGGCTTGGTCCTCGCACCGACCCGCGAGCTGGCCACCCAGATCAATGCCACCATCGAGCCGCTGGCCAAGGCCATGGGCTTGAACACCACGGTCATCTATGGCGGCATCTCCCAGGCGCGCCAGGAAAAGGCCTTGCGTGCCGGCGTCGACATTGTCATCGCCTGCCCCGGCCGTCTTGAAGACCTCATTCGCCAGCGCATCCTGACGCTCGAAGCCGTCGAGGTCACCGTGCTGGACGAAGCCGACCACATGGCAGACCTCGGCTTCCTCCCCGTGGTCAAGAAGCTCATGGACATGACCCCGACCCAGGGCCAGCGCCTGCTCTTCTCCGCGACGTTGGACAACGGTGTTGACAAACTGGTCAACCGTTACCTGTCCAACCCGCTGACCCACTCGGTGGACGACCCCCAGGCCGCCGTCACCACCATGGAACACCATGTCCTCGTGGTGAACGACCAGACTGTCAAGAAGCAGCTGATCGTCGAGCTGGCCTCCGGCGCAGGCCGACGGGTCCTCTTCATGCGGACCAAGCACCACGCCCGCAAGCTCGCCAAGACGTTGACCGACTGCGGCATTCCCGCCGTCGACCTGCACGGCAACCTGTCGCAGAACGCCCGTGACCGCAACCTTGCCGAGTTCTCCAGCGGAGAGGTCCGGGTCCTGGTGGCCACCGACGTCGCCGCCCGCGGCGTGCACGTCGACGACGTCGAGCTGGTCATCCATGTCGACCCGCCCACAGAGCACAAGGCCTACCTGCACCGTTCCGGACGTACGGCCCGCGCGGGTTCCGACGGAACCGTGGTCACGCTGACGCTTCCCGACCAGCAGGCCGACGTCAAGAAGCTCATGAAGGCCGCCGGCGTCGACGTCACGTTCGAGCGCGTCACCGCGTCATCGCCGTTGGTCGCCGAGCTGGTGGGCGAGGTTGCCGACAAGGTAGACCCACGCACCCGCGCGGCGCTGCTGGCGGCCAAGGCTCCGCAGCAGGGCGGCACCTCCAACGGTGCCAACGCCCAGCGCAAGCGGGCCCGTCGTTCCGGCCAGGCTGCACCCACAGCGGGTGGCCGTGGTGGCCGCGGCGGGCGTGGCAAGGTCTCGGCCGAGCCGGTGCGCACCGATATCAACCGTGCCGAGCGTCGCGCAGCAGCGAATGACGACGTCGCCCGCAGCTCGCGTGGGCGCGGCAACGCAGGTTCCGGCCACCGCAACGACGTTCCTGGTGCTCGTGGACAAGGTGGACAAAGCCAGAACAGCCGCAGCGGCCGTCCGGCAACCGGCCAGCGCGCCTCCGGGGGTAACCGTGCCGCGTCGGCTCCGCGCTCGGAATCCGCGACCTCGACTCGCAACTCGGGCGGCAACAAGGCTGTGTGGTCCTCGAACACGGGCGGAACTTCCGGCGGTTCGTACGGCTCCGGCTCGGGCAAGTCGGGTTCCGGTCGTCCGGCCCGCAGCGGACCGCGCCGCGCCTCGGCTCCGGCGTCGAACGAACGCCGCGGCCGCTAGGTAGCAGCTAGCTCAGGTCGCTCGGGGCTCCTGGCACTAGCTACACCACCGGACATGCTCAACGTGGGCAACAAGGAGTGGACATAATCCTCGTATGTCCACTCCTCGCCACGGAAGCTGGACATGCTCCTCGGTGTGGTTGGGCGAGCACTGAGCATGTCCATCGGTGGCCTCAAAAAATGGGCATGGTGGTGCGCGGAGTTACCAGCCGCGTTCGCGCCATTCCGCAAGGTGCGGCCGCTCTGCACCGAGGGTGGTCGGAGCTCCATGGCCCGGATGCACCACGGTGTCATCCGGGTAGGCCTCGAACAACCGTTCGCTCACGTCGTTCAACAGCGACGTGAAGCGCGCGGGATCGTTCTGGGTGTTGCCGACGCCTCCAGGGAACAACGAGTCGCCGCTGAAAATGTGCGCGGGTCCTTCCGGGTCCAGGTACACGTAGGCGATCGAACCGGGAGTGTGGCCGCGCAAGTGCACCGCGGTGATGTCGAAACCGTCGAAGTTTCCCACATCGCCATGGTGCAGCTGCACGTCCACGGGCACGGGCAGCGCGTCCGCGTCGTCCACTCCGGCCGAGGTCTTCGCTCCCGTGGCTTCCACCAACCCGGGAAGTGCGCGGACGTGGTCCCAGTGCTGGTGGGTCGTGGCGATCAGGGCCAGTTTCGGCGTGGCGGTGGTGTCCGCCGCGGAGTCTTCGATCATCCCTTGGATGGCTGGAAGGTCGTCCGCGGCATCGATCAGGAGCTGCGCTCCGCTTGCCTTGGCAGTGAGCAGATACACGTTGTTATCCATCTCGCTGACCGAGATTCGCCGGATGGTGATGTCACGCAGTGAATGAATGAGTGAGTCCATTGGTCCACTCTACGGAAGCTGCCTGCGGCTTGGCGGCTACTCGCGGCCCTGCGAAACCCAGGTGGGGTCCGCGGACCGTGAGCCGACGACGGCGTCCGCAGCGCCGTCGAGCACGTCGAGTTGAGCGGCGCTCAACTCGAGCGACAAGGCGCCCAGGTTCTCATCGATTCGGTGCGCTTTGCGCGTCCCGGGGATGGGGACCACGCTGAGCTGGCGGCGACGGCCCTGGGCCAAGAGCCATGCCAGAGCCACCTGGGCGGGAGTTGCATCCCGGCCGGTGCTCTCGGACAGCTCCGCGGCGATGGCGCGCACGGCGGCAACAACCGCCTGGTTGGCGTCCAGTGCGCCGTCGGCAAAACGGGGAATGCGATGCCGGAAATCGTTCTCGCCGAGTTGATCGGCGCTGACGGTTCCGGTGAGGAAGCCCCGACCAAGCGGCGAGTAAGGTACGAAGCCTACGCCCAGCTCCGCCGCAGTCGGGACGACGTTGCGCTCAACGTCCCGGCTCCAGATAGACCATTCGCTCTGCACTGCGGCGATCGGGTGCACGGTGTTGGCTTCCCTCAACTCTTCGGCTGTCACTTCAGACAGCCCAAGATGCCGGACCTTGCCTGCCCGGACAAGCTCCGCCATGGCCTCCACGGTTTCCACAATCGGAACGCGGAGGTCACGGCGGTGCATGTAGTAAAGGTCAATCACGTCGGTGCCCAGGCGGCGAAGGCTTGCGTCCGCAGCCTGGGCCACGTACGCGGAATCTCCCCGCACATCGGTGTAGCCCTCGCGCGGGTTGCCCACGATTCCGAACTTGGTAGCAAGCTGGACCTCCTCCCGGCGATCCTTCAGCAGCTTCGCGAGCAGTTCCTCGTTGTCGCCCGCACCGTAGATATCCGCGGTATCAATGAAGCTGATGCCGGCATCCACGGCATGATGCAGTGTCTTGAGGGATTCGGCGGGATCCACGTCGCCGTATACGGGCGTCAGTGCCATCCCGCCGAAGCCTAGGGGGCTCACCGTCAGGCCATCGCCAAGCTGTACGTTCGTGGTTTCCGTGCTCATGAGTGTTCTCCTTCGCCGAATGTTCGCTTCATTGCTCGCAACTCCGTGGAGCGGGGGAGTATTCCGGTGTCTTCCTCAAAGCTCAGGCTTCTCCGCGGGAATGGCCTTCAACCCGGCCGCGCAACCCACGATTCCCGCGATGAACAGCAGCTTGAGCGGATTGCCCGGCTCGACCCCGGTGGCCATCGCCCAGCCTACTGTCAATGCCGCGCCAATCCCCACCCAGACGGCGTAGGCCGTGCCCAGCGGGACCAGCTTCACTGCGATCCCGAGGCCGATCATGCTGAGGGTGGCCGCGACGGCGAAGACCACGGTTGGGAGGATTTGGCTGAAGCCATCGGACAGTCCAAGGGCCGTCGCCCATACAGCTTCGAGCACCGCGGAGGCCAGCAATATGGCCCATGCGAACTTAGCAGTCACGGCTACGCCACCACCTTCAAGCCGACCACGCACACACCGATTCCGGCCAGCAGGAGCAGCCGGGCCGCCGTCGGACGCTCCACTTTGGTGACCATCGCGTAAGCGGCCGTGAGGACGACGCCGACCCCCACCCACACCGCATACGCGGTTCCGGTGGGAATGGATTGCATCGCGAGGGCCAGTCCGGCTGTGCTCGCGATGACGGCGACGAGGAAGACGGCGGAGGGCAGCGGCCGGCGGAAGCCGTTGGACCGGTGAAGCGCTGCGGCCCAGACAGCCTCAAGCGCGCCGGACAGAACCAGGATTAACCACGACATGACAGATCCTTTGGCCAGTCTTGTCGCGTGCCGGGTACTGAACCGTCGTCCGGAGGTCCCTGTGCGGGCCTTCCTTCGAGGCTAGCAAAGCCCGACGCCGGGTTGCCAGCTTTGGTGGCGAGCCTCACCGGGGGACATGTCCAGTCTTCGGCTCAGCGAACGGCCATATCTGCATGATGTCCAGTGCTGGGACCTAGGGGTGCGCATGCTCCACGCGGTCGATGGAAATGACGGCGAGGAATCCACGGCCCAGGATTTCCGGGCTGCGAGTGTCGGAACCCACTACCGCGTCGTAACGTGCCAGCTCGGCTGTCTCGACGTCGGGTTCACCCTCCGAGCCGTCCGCCGTTTCCGCAGGATCCGCCCCGGGACTAACAGAAGCCTTGCCCTCCAAAAGGACTGCCAGCTGGCCTTCGAACACTGGGTGTGCGCGCTTCTTGGAGAGCTCGATGATGGACGTGTAACCCTTGAACTCGCCCGCCCGGGCAATCACATTGAGGTCCCGGATGTCGCCGGTCGGCAGTGCGCTGGCCGAAGCCGCCTCGCCAGAGAACCGGAACGGCCGATACTTTTCCAGCGGGTGTTCCTGGCCGTCTACCGTGAGCAGAAGCAGTTCGCCATCGATCACCGTGAGCACGCGCTCCATGCCCGGGAATGTCGAGAATTCGCCGGCCGATCCGACGTCGGCGATGCTGACCCGCCAGTCCCACGCTCCGTCTTGCGCTGACGCCGCCTTCGGGTGGCTGGCGAGTTCACGGGTCACCCCGCCTCCGTTGCGCCATGGTTCGGGTTTGAGCTCGGCAAAGCGGATGATCTCCATGCTCTCCAGCCTAGTCCGACGCCGCCGTTCGCCGATTGAACGCTCTCGTAACATCGGTGCAATCTTGGCACGGTTCAACAATCCCGAAAGCCCTTGCTAACGTCGTAAGAAGGTAAACGGTTGGAGGCGCGGAATGTTCGTCAAAGTGTGTGGTTTGAGCACGCCTGAATCCGTGCAGGCCGCCGTCGAGTCCGGCGCAGACGCCGTGGGTTTCGTTCTGACGAAAAGTCCCCGCGAGGTATCCCCTAACCGTGCCCGGGACTTGCTGGTCCACGTACCGGATGGTGTGGCCGCCGTCGGGGTCTTCCGTCACGAGACAGCCGCCGACGCCGTCGCAACCGCCCGCGAGGCTGGCCTCGAATGGGTCCAGCTGCACGGAACCCGCTCGCCGGAAGACGTTAAGACCGTGCACGACGCCGGCATGAAACTGGTCAGGGCCGTCACCATGGGTGCGGCTCCGGACGAGTTCGCGGAGTGGGGGGAAGAGCTTCTCCTGATCGACGCCGCCGTTCCGGGTTCCGGGGAGGCATGGGACTATTCCTCCGTCCGGAAGCTCGACCTGGGCGGGCGCCAGTGGTTGTTGGCCGGAGGTTTGACCCCTTCCAACGTCGGAGCCGCGGCGCTCGAAGCCCAGGCCTGGGGCGTCGACGTGTCCAGTGGCGTGGAGTCTTCGCGTGGAGTGAAGGACCTCGGCCTCGTTCGAGCCTTCGTCCGAGCCGCAAAAGCCTGACGCCCCCCGCGCACGCTCGGTCACTTTCAACCCCCTTTCTCCAGACGCTCGTTCACTTGATCTGAGCAAGGATGTGGCAGAACCCCTTGACAGCCCACGTCGGCGGTCGCATATTTAACGCATCAGTTAATTAGCTGACCAGTTAAACACAAAGGCACAGGCGATGTCCGCAGACCGGCTCAGTCTCATTTTCTCGGCCTTGGCCGACCCCACCCGCAGGGCCATCCTGGCCCGGCTTTCGGAGGGCGAGGCCACCGTGAACGAGCTTGCCGAACCGTTCGACATCAGCCTTCCTGCCGTCTCGCGGCATCTCAAAGTCCTGGAAAACGCAGGGCTGATCAGCCGGAGCCGGAATGCACAATGGCGGTCGTCCAAATTGGAAGCCGAACCGTTGCGCGAAGCCACCGAGTGGATGGACAGATACAGGCGTTTCTGGGATGCCAGCTTTATCCGCCTCGATGCCCACCTACGCAAGATTCAGCACGATTCAGAGGATCCAGGAGTCAAACAATGAACACGGAACAGCACATTCTCACCATGACCCGCGAATTCGATGCCCCGCGCGAGCTCGTCTTCCAGGCGTTCGTGGATCCCGACCAGCTCGCCGCATGGTTCGGGCCAGTGGGCGTGGATTCGCCGCGTGACCGGATAGTCGTCGACCCACGGGTGGGCGGAGCCTGGCAGCTTGTCATGACCTGGCAGGAGGATGGTGTTGTCAAGGAATCGCCCATCGACGCCGTCATCACCGCATATGATCCGCCCGCCCTGCTGGTCGCCACCCAGAAAGCAGAGCCCGACGCCGGGACCATACTTTTGCTCGAAATGCGCCTTGAGTTCGAGGTGCTGGATGGCGGACGCACGCTGCTTCGTCTCACTCAGGGCCCCTTCGACTCCGACGAATGGGTGGAAATGACCCGCGAGGGATGGGGGACTTCGTTCAGCAAGCTGGACCGCTTGCTGGTGCGGCAATAGGGAAGTGGCCTGAAGGGCGCGAAGTCAACTTGGAAGGTCCAGGCCCATTCGGGCTACACTCCACGGCGGGGACAGAATGCCATTGCTCCGGGGGCTGAAAGGTTCCGGAGACAGACGATCAAGCAGAATGCGACCTTTGAAAATCTTTGCTCAACCTCTTAACAGCCCTATCCGATTCCTGACAGTCGCCCTCTTCGCCGCCGTGGCGATGTCCGGCTGCTCCTCACAGGCTGGCGGCTCCGCTGCGGCGGGCACGCCGTCGGCCTCTTCCGGGGGCGAGTCCGCCTCCGCAAGTGCAAGCCCAACCCCATCATCGGGGCCATTCGGAGGCTTCGCTTCGGCAGCTGAAATGTGCTCCACCATCTCTCAGGAAGCCACGGGAGCTTCGTTGCTGCCGATGACTGCGGCGCAGGGAAAGACCGCCGAGCTGGAGCAATACAAGACCGAGCTCAGCGCCACAGCCGATCGCGTCCCCGACGCGCTCAAGGCTGATTTCACCAACCTGAAGGACACTGCCATCGCAGGCCTGAAAGACCAAACCGTCTACTCGAGCGGCAAGTTCGAAAAGGCAATGGCTCCCGTTACGGCTTGGCTAAGCGCCAATTGCAAGTGATCTTTTCCACGGGATCCATCGCTCGTATGTGAGCGAGGGTGTGCCGGGAGGGCCCCGTATGTGAGCGGGGATCGGAAGGCCAGGGGGATTTCATTGCGGACCCCTAGGTCCCCGCGGGGTCCCGCAAGGGCAGAATGGGGGTATGAAAACGCTGCTCAACATTATCTGGCTCGTCTGTGGTGGCTTCGTCCTGGCTTTGGGCTATTTCATGGCCGGAATTGTTTGCTGCTTGTTGATCGTCACCATCCCCTGGGGCATCGCCTCTTTCCGGATCGCCTCGTACACGCTGTGGCCATTTGGCCGCATGGTGGTCGACAAGCCCGGGAGTGGGGGCGCTTTTGCGCTCTTGGGCAATGTCATCTGGTTGCTGGTTGCGGGCATTTGGATCGCGATCGGTCACGTGCTCACGGCCTTCGCCATGGCCATCACCATCGTCGGGATCCCGCTGGCCATCGCGAACCTGAAGCTCATTCCCGTGTCGCTCATGCCGCTGGGCAAGCGGATCGTTCCTAGCAACCGCCCGTTCGTCAGCAGCTACCACTAGGCGTCCCCGCGCCGGGCATCAGGCGCCAAGGACTGTTCGGGAGTAGCGTAGGCGGTGTCTGCACTGCCTCCCCTCGAAAGGAACAGTCCATGTCCGCCGCCCGGAACACCGTTGCCAAAAACATCGTCGCCACCCTCAAGGCCAACAACGTCCAGCGCGTCTACGGGATCCCCGGAGATTCGCTGAACGGATTCACGGACGCGCTGAGGGAGGACGAGAGCATCCGTTGGGTGCATGTCCGCCACGAGGAGGCCGCGGCGTTGGCGGCTGCCGCCGAGGCGGGCCTCACGAATGAACTTGCGGTGTGCGCCGGATCCTGCGGCCCGGGCAACTTGCACCTGATCAACGGCCTCTACGATGCCAACAAGTCCAGGGTTCCCGTGTTGGCGATCGCCGCCCACATTCCCAGCGAGGAGATCGGAAGCCAGTACTTCCAGGAAACGCACCCCCAGGAGCTGTTCCGGGAATGCAGCGTGTATGTCGAGCACGTGGCGCACCCTTCCCAGATGCCCAGGGTCTTGGAAATCGCCATGCGGACGGCCGTCGAGAAGCGGGGTGTCGCCGTCGTCGTCATTCCCGGCGACGTTGCCCTCGCGGAGGCGCAAAGCAACCGGACGGCCGTGATCCGGGCCGCGCGTCCGGAGATCAGGCCCAACCCCCGGGAACTCGCCGAAGCAGCGGACATTCTCAACACGGCCGGCAAAGTCACCATCCTGGCCGGTGCCGGTACGGCCGGTGCGCACGCCGAGGTCATGACCTTGGCGGACGCGCTGGGCGCGCCGATTGTCCACGCGATGCGCGGCAAGGAGCACATCGAATACGACAACCCGTTCGACGTCGGCATGACGGGACTTTTGGGGTTCAGCTCCGGTTATCGTGCCATGGAGAGCTGCGAGGCCTTGCTGATGCTGGGCACCGACTTTCCGTACCAGCAGTTCTACCCGGAGAACGCAAAGATCATCCAGGTGGACATCAGGGGCGAGCAACTCGGCCGGCGGTCCCGGATCGATCTTGGCCTTGTGGGCACCGTCAAGGACACAGCAGCCTCGCTCCTGCCCTTGATCGAGCGCAAGTCGAGGCGGACACACCTGAGTACTTCGCTCAAGCACTACGCCAAATCGCGCGCCAAACTCGACGACCTGGCCTCTCCGGCCAAGGATGGCCAGCCCATTCATCCTCAGTTCGTAGGCAGGCTGGTGGATCAGCTGGCAGCCCCGGATGCGGTTTTCACGTGCGACGTCGGTTCCCCCACCGTCTGGGCGGCCCGGTACCTCAGCATGAACGGACGACGCCGGCTGCTCGGCTCGTTCAACCACGGAACCATGGCCAACGCACTCTCGCACGGAATCGGTGCGGCTGCCGCGTACCCCGGCCGCCAGGTGGTGGCTTTGGCCGGGGACGGCGGCTTGACCATGCTGCTCGGCGAGCTGATCACCTTGGTCCAGAACAAACTCCCCGTCAAAGTGGTGGTCTTCAACAACTCCTCGCTGAACTTCGTGGAGCTCGAGATGAAGGCCGCGGGATTCGTCAATTACGGCACGGAGCTTGAGAATCCGGACTTCGCCAAGCTGGCAGAGTCGCTGGGCATTCGCGGAATACGGGTGGACAACTCATCCGGGCTGAGGGCGGGATTGGATGAAGCCTTTGCGCACGACGGCCCGGCCCTCATAGACGTCCGGACGGCCCGGCAGGAACTGTCCATTCCGCCGGCAATCAGCGCCGAGCAGGTCAAGGGCTTCACGCTCTACGCCATCCGGACGGTGCTCTCCGGCCGCGGCGATCAGCTCATCGACCTCGCCAAGACCAACATCCGCCAAATCTTCTGAACCGTCCCCCCGCGCGGAACTAGCCGGCTGTCACGGCTCCTGTGCGCAGATCGAAACTGAAGCTGCGCTCGGCGTCCCGCGCACCGCCGTCGTATGCCACCGCAAAAGTCAGCTCGAGAGATTCCCGCGCCAGATCCGCCTCGGTGATGGTGTAAACGGGCGTGAAGTACAGCGCTTCCGCTCCCGGCGCCAGGTCGGCGGGCGGGAAGTCCGCCGCGTTGGCGTGCGGTCCCAGGAGTACGACGCCGGACGCCGCTTGGGTGCCCAGGTTCCGGGCGCGCCCGGTGAAGGCGAGGATGTCCCCGGCCTTGTAGCCCGGAATGATGGGACCGTAGTTGAGGTCCTGGGCTTCGCGGGTTCCCAGGATCTGCGCTTGTTCCGCTGAGTAGCCCTGGCCGATTTCCTTCCACGTCCGAACGTCCCAGTCGCCGTCGTTGTCCGGGGAGATGGCGTGGAATTCGCCGGCGTTCTGCCACACAGCGGGTCGGCCGGGAGTGATGGAGCGCAGTTCCATGTGGAACTCGATGCCGCCGACGCCATGGGGACGCGACTGGTTTTCGGCCGCCGCGCAGGCCGGACGGGCCGGACCCGCCGGACCCAAAAGCTGCTCCGTCAGCTGCTCCGCCGGGACGGAAACGAAGACGATTTCGCGGTATCCCTGCCGCTCGTACAAAACGCCGATGTTGCCGTCCGGAAGCCGCGCCACCGTCGAGTAGGCCGAGCTGCCCTCGCACAGGACCAGCTTGGCGGGCCAGCTGTCCCCGTTATCCGGGGACAGGCTGAGGACCGTATTGCGACGCAGGGATGTGTCCTGGTTGTTGCTCGCCAGTAGCCAGCCGTTCGTGGCCGGGCCGGCCAGGGAAGCCACATTCGGCAGGCCGTCGAAGCGGACAAGTGAGCCATTGTCGCTCGGGTCGGGGAGGTCTTCCACCGCTTCCAGTCGGCTCCACGTCTCGCCGCCGTCATGGGAGATTGCTGCCAGGCGCCGGGGAGTTGCACGTGAATGCAGGAGGAGTCGGCCGTCGTCGAGGCACGCCACTTTGTTTTCGTTGGGGCCGATCCCGTCCGCGTTCTTTCCGATCAGCGAACCAAGGATCCAGCTCTCGCCGTGGTCGTCGCTGTAAGCGGAAGCCGCCATGATTTCTCCGTCCACGAGGACCACGAACTGCTGCACCAGGCGCCCGGCGAACGGACCGGTGTGCATCTGGATTCCCTGCCCGGCCGCGGCGAACACCCCGGTGATGCCGCGGTCGCCGGCACCGCGGCCCAGCTTGAGCTGATCGGTGAGCCGCCGGTGCTGCCAGGTGATCCCGTCGTCGTCGGAAAAGCTGAGATCGCAGTGCTGCACGTCGTCATCCGGTTCCAGGCCCCCTACTGCCTCGAAGAAACCGGCATGTGTCCCCGCGGCGTGGAACATGAAAATCCGGGCTGTCACTGTGTCCACCAACAGGCTGGGATCGCCGTAGCCGTGGAGCCCCGGGCCGCTGCGGACCACCCGCTGTTCCTCCCAGCTGCGGCCATTGTCCGTGCTGCGCCGGAGCAGGAGATCGATCGGATTGGGCAGATCGTCCAGGTTCGGCCGGCCGTCATAGGCGGCGAGTACAGTTCCCGCCGTCGAGACCGCCAGTGCGGGGATGCGGTACTGTCGGTAGCCTCCCGTACCGCGCACGGCCAGGACGTGCTCGACGTCGGGGCGGGCGTGCGGGATTTCGGCACCGGAGCGCTGGAGGTAGGAGGTCACACCTCCATGATACGAGACCGTTCGGGACTCTCCGGTTGATTAGCTGACCCTGCGCCGGTAAGCGGCCGCGGCGAAGAAGTACGCGAGAACGAGGATGCCGAGGCACCATGCGAGTGCGACCCATATATCGCTGCCGACCGGCCGTTGTCCAAAGAGATCCTGGATCGTGTTGACGATCGACGTGACCGGCTGGTTCTCGGCGAAGGCGCGCACGGGACCTGGCATGGTGGCGGTGGGAACGAACGCCGAACTGATGAACGGCAGGAAGATCAGCGGGTAGGAGAACCCGCCGGCGCCGTCCACGGACTTCGCTGTCAGGCCCGCGATGATTGCGAGCCAGGTAAGTGCAAGGGTGAACAGCGTCAGGATTCCCACGATGGCGAGCCATGCCAGCAGGCTGGCCGATGTCCGGAATCCCATGGCCAAGGCAACCAGCACAATGATCACGAGCGAAAGCCCGTTGGCGACCATGGAAGTCAGCACATGCGCCCACAGCACGGATGATCGTGCGATCGGCATGGACTGGAACCGCTCGAAAATGCCGCTCTGCATGTCGTAGAACAAGCGAACGGCGGTGTACGCGATGCCCGAGGCGATCGCGATCAGCATGATTCCCGGCAGCAGGTAGTTGACGTAGTTCTCCGTGCCTGTCCTGATCGCTCCGCCGAATACGTAGACGAACAGCAGCATGAGGGCGATCGGCGTGATCGCGGTGGTGATGATGGTGTCCGCGCTGCGGAAGATGTGACGCATGGAGCGGCCCAGCAGGACGCTCGTGTCTGCGAAGAAGTGTGTTCTCATGACTGCTCCTTGCTTGTTGCGGCAGTTGTCGCGGCCTTGCCCTCGTTGCCCACGAGTGCAAGGAAGACATCCTCCAGGGTGGGCTGCTTTTCGACGTACTCGGCTTTCGCCGGCGGGAGTAGTTGCTTGAGCTCGGCGAGGGTGCCATTCGCGATGATGCGCCCTTGGTGAAGAATGGCGATCCTTTCAGCAAGCTGTTCAGCCTCGTCGAGATACTGCGTGGTGAGCAAAACCGTTGTGCCTTGGGTGGCCAGATCCTTGATGATCTGCCATACGTCGATTCGTGCTTCGGGATCGAGTCCTGTGGTCGGTTCGTCAAGGAAAATGACCTTCGGGTGCCCGATCAGGCTCATGGCAATGTCAAGGCGGCGGCGCATGCCCCCTGAATACGTGGATACCTTTCGCAATGCTGCATCCGCCAGGTTGAAGCGTGCGAGAAGTTCATCAGCCACCTCGCGGGGATTCTCCAGATGCCGCAGCCTGGCTACCAGCACCAGGTTCTCGCGACCGGAGAGGATCTCGTCGACCGCTGCGAACTGCCCGGTCAGGCTGATGGATTCCCGGACCCGCAGAGGGTGCGTAGCCACATCGAATCCATTGACTGTGGCTGTCCCGGCGTCGGTCTTCAAGAGTGTGGACAGGATTTTCACCATCGTTGTCTTTCCTGCTCCGTTGGAGCCGAGAAGGGCGAAGATGCTGCCCGGTGCCACGTCGAAGTCCACGCCGCGCAGTACGTGCAAGTCCTTGTAGGACTTTTCGACGCTCCGCACTCGGATCGAGGGTTCGCGGGTGGTGGATGCGTTGGTCATGACCTCCCTTCCTTCCCATCGTCTCCGGCGGCGGCGTCGATCGCCTTGACCAGGCGTTCGCGCTCCTTGTTGATCCACTGACCGCCCGTGTAGTTGCGCATGAAGGTTTCCGCGAACTCCACCGGGTCGTCGCCGACGATCCCGCGGATCGGCGTTCCGTCCGCGGCGCTCTGTTCGAAGAGATCGGTGAGATCTCCGAGCATCCGCAGCAGCACATCGCCCTTGGCAATGGCCCCGAAGTACATCAGGTACCGCTCCAGCGCGGTCGCCGCCGCGCGGTAGTCCGCGGGAAGTTGCTCCAAGCGGGCCTTGTTTTGCCTGTATTGCTTCTTCTGTTCGAGCGATCCCGTGAGTTGCTCGATCCACCCTGCGGCCATGTTCACTTCCCTGCCTTCCGGAGCTGTTCCAGTCGCTCGGACAGGAAGCTCCACGTGTTCCAGAATTCGTCCAGTTCCTTCTCGCCCTGCTCGTTGAGCGAATACACCTTGCGCGGCGGTCCCTTCTCGGACGGCCGCTTCTCGACGTCGACGAGGCCTTTCTGCTCGATCCGGACGAGCAGCGCATACACGGTGCCCTCGGCGATCTCCGTGAAGCCCTGCCCCCGGAGCAGCGTCGTGATTTCGTACCCGTATGCAGGCTTCCCTGTCAGGAGAGCGAGAACGATGCCCTCCAGGGTCCCTTTGAGCATCTCCGTCATCTGCCTGCCCATCGGACGCCTCCATTCACTACTCAGTGTTGCTAGCTACTGGTACATAGTATCGCTAGGTAGTGGAATTGCAAGCCCCTGCGGAAACCACGCTGAAGCGCACTCAAATCCGCTGGAACGCGCCGTCCCTCAAGATGGCCACAGCGGTCCCGGCGTCAAGTTCGGCGGCGATCTCGACGTCGTCCGCGTATCCTGCGCCGATCAACTCCCGCCCGCTGGAACAGCCCCGCAGGGCGTCATGGAGCCGGGGCTCGGCAGCGTTGAACACGGCCATCGCTGCGTTGGCCTCCGGCGCGAAACCTTCCCTGCCGTCTTCCGGCGTGAATCCGCCCCGCCCTGCGGCAGCGAGACCGGCGAGGAAGGCGCCGGCCCCGATTTGATCCTCCAGGGCGGGCCGGAGCGAACCACCGGGCCATTGCTCGCCGGCTGCGATCACCGCCACCACTGCATCCGGGGCGAGTTCGGACGCCACCCAATCCGCAGTGGCGGCAGCGTTGCGCAGTGATACGGCCGCAATAAGGGAGACTTCCCGGGCGAGCTCGTGGGCGACGGAAGAGCCATTGGGTGAAGGCAATACGATGCGGCTCAACGTCCGCGCGTCCCGCAAGCTCGACGGCGAGAGGCTGAGCCCGCCTCCACCCCGCGGACCGGCCAGTTGGGCATCGTGGTGGGCGGCGAATTCCTCGGCCCCTGCATCCTTCCATGGGTAGGGGAACACCAACGCGCCGCGGTCGACGGCGACACTGACGCACGTGGTGAAGGACAGGATGTCAACCACGACGGCGAGGTCCGCTCCGGACGCAATGGAACGGGCGCCGTCGAGCCCCCACTCAAACCTCACCGTGAACGGAAGCTGCCGGTGCACCGTCCCCGCCGTGGTCATGACAGTTCGGCCTCCAGGTTGCGGCGGGCGCGATCCAGCCAGAGGCTTTTCGCGCGTTCGCTGTGGAAGAGCGGATCCAAGGCGAGCAGTTGGCGGACCACCGCGGCCCGGCCCGCGGCGAAGTCTGCGTCGCTCACGTGGGCGTAGTCTTCGCGGACGGCAACCAGGTAGCGGCGGTAATCCGCGGGTTCCGCGCCAAGGATGGACAGATCGGCGTCGCACAGGAGGGCGCCGGCGTGGTCTTCGGGTTCGGGGCTGTGGGTGGATGTCAGCCTGACCAGCCGGGCAACTTCGTCGATTGCCGGCCCGGGAAGCCCGGCAATGGCCAGGCGGTCCTCGGCCAGCCTTGCCGACTGCTCTTCGTCCTGCCCGGCAATTCCCTCGTAGACGGCGTCGTGGAACCAAGCGGCCAGAGCCACTGAGTGTGCAGGCGTCCCGGGTTCGGTAAGGAGATCCAAGGCTTCCAGGACCGCCAACAAGTGCGTGCGGCTGTGGTACTTCCGATGCTTCTCGCCCCAGCGTTCGAGGAGCTCGAAACCCAGCTCCTCATGTCCCGGAAGGGTCGAATTCCAGCGTTCCAGCAACGGCACAGTGAGGGCCTTGCTGCGTTGGCGGGCGGGAATCCGCAAGCCGCTCGCGATCAGTTTGCGCACCAAAATCCGGGCCTCCACGGGGATGGCGCCGGCGGACAGGAGATCCTGGTAGCGGCGTTCCGGGACGTCGTAGTGGTCGCCGTCGAAGGCGCGCTCAGGAATCCCCGCGGCCATGGCAAAGGCATGCAGCTCCTCAAGCGAGGTGTCCGAGACGAGGTGGGAAAACACAGTTCCGTGCGCGGGCCACAGCGGGGGATCAAGATAGACGGCCATGGCCTGTGCCCGAGGACTACGGGTTTTTCCGAGTGGTGACGCGGGTGCCGTCCCCTTCGGGCGCGGCCGGAACCAGTGCATTGCGAGTGACTGTGAAGGGTGCCATGTGCATATCGTACGGCGCTTCGGCGGCGTCGTGGGTTCGGGCCGAGGGCTGCGTTCCGGCCCGCAGCCCTCGGCCCGCACCAACGTTTTCGACCGGGAGGCGCCGCGCCGCCCCGGGGCTATGGACAGCCGTTTCGCCGTCGGCAAACATGGAGCAGGTGTACTGCGCTCGCAAAGTTGAGCATAATAGACTCAACTTTGAAATAGTCATTTTCCCGGAAGGAGCTCATCCATGGACGTCAAATTCACCACCAAGAGCCAAGAGGCTCTTTCCGCGGCGGCCATGAACGCCTCCACCGCAGGAAATCCGCAGGTGGAGCCGGCCCACCTGCTCAAAGCGCTCATGGACCAGCGCGAAGGCGTCGCGGTGGCGCTTTTGCGCGCCACCGGAGCGGATCCGGATGCCGTCAGCGTGCAGGCGAGTTCGGCGATCAAGGCACTGCCGGCGTCATCGGGCAGTTCCGTGCAGCAAGCGCAACTTTCGCGACCTGCCATGCAGGCCATCCAGGCTGCCCAGAACGAGGCAGAGAAGCTCGGCGATTCGTTTGTGTCCACTGAGCACCTCCTTTTGGGCCTTTCTGCAGGGAGCGATGCCGTAGGAAAGCTATTGCGCGACGCCGGTGCCTCCCATGAGGCGCTTCTCGCCGCAGTCCCGGGTGTCCGTGGCGACCGGAAGGTCACCTCGCAGGACCCGGAAAATACGTTCCAGGCGTTGGAGAAATACGGCACCGATCTCACGGCCGTGGCACGTTCGGGCAAGCTGGATCCCGTGATCGGGCGGGACAGCGAAATCCGGCGGGTCATCCAGGTCCTGAGCCGTCGAACCAAGAACAACCCCGTGCTGATCGGTGAGCCCGGCGTCGGCAAGACCGCCGTTGTCGAAGGCCTCGCCCAACGCATGGTGGCCGGGGACGTTCCGGAAAGCCTGCGGGGCAAGACCCTGATCGCCCTGGACCTTGCGTCCATGGTGGCCGGCGCGAAATACCGCGGCGAGTTCGAGGAACGGCTTAAGGCCGTGCTGGAGGAAATCAAGAACTCCGACGGGCAAATCGTCACCTTCATCGACGAAATCCACACAGTGGTGGGAGCCGGTGCCACCGGTGAAAGCGCCATGGACGCAGGCAACATGCTCAAACCAATGCTGGCCCGCGGCGAGCTGCGGCTCATCGGCGCCACCACCCTGGACGAGTACCGCGAGAATATCGAAAAGGACCCTGCCCTTGAACGCCGTTTCCAGCAGGTCTACGTGGGTGAGCCGAGCGTGGAGGACACGATCGGCATCCTCCGCGGCCTCAAGGAACGCTATGAGGCCCACCACAAGGTAGCGATCGCAGACTCCGCCCTCGTCGCCGCCGCCACGCTCTCCAACCGCTACATCTCGGGCCGTCAGTTGCCGGACAAAGCGATCGACCTCGTGGACGAGGCAGCGTCACGGCTACGCATGGAGATCGACTCCGCTCCGGAGGAAATCGACCAGCTTCGCCGGTCTGTGGACCGGCTCACCATGGAGGAACTGGCCCTCGCCCGCGAAACGGACGCCGCTTCCGTGGAACGCCTCGCGGCGATCCGTGCGGACAAGGCGGACAAGGCGGAAGCCTTGGCGGCGTTGAACGCCCGTTGGGAAGCTGAGAAGGCCGGACTCAACCGCGTTGGCGACCTCAAGGCGAAAATCGACGAATTGCGTTCCGCCGCCGAAAAGTACCAGCGCGAGGGCGATCTCGAAGCTGCTTCCCGCATCCTCTACGGTGAGCTGCCGGCGTTGGAGCGCGAACTCAGCGCCGCGGCCGAGGAAGAGTCCGCCCGGGAAGAACGCGGCGAAGCCAAGCCTGCCCTCATGGTCGCGGAAGAGGTGACAGCGGACGATATTGCCGAGGTCATCTCGGCTTGGACCGGCATCCCCGCCGGCCGCATGTTGCAGGGAGAATCCCAGAAGCTGCTGCACATGGAAGAGGAGCTCGGCAAGCGGCTGGTCGGCCAATCCAAGGCCGTGACGGCCGTTTCCGATGCGGTCCGCCGCGCCCGCGCAGGCATCAGCGACCCCAACCGCCCCACGGGTTCCTTCCTCTTCCTGGGCCCCACCGGGGTCGGCAAGACCGAGCTGGCGAAGGCGCTGGCCGACTTCCTGTTCGACGACGAACGGGCCATGGTGCGGATCGACATGTCCGAATACGGTGAGAAGCACTCCGTGGCGCGGCTGGTCGGTGCCCCTCCCGGTTACGTAGGCTATGAGGAAGGCGGACAGCTGACTGAAGCGGTCCGCCGCCGCCCGTACTCCGTGATCCTGCTTGATGAAGTGGAGAAGGCGCACCCGGAGGTGTTCGACATCCTCCTGCAAGTGCTCGACGACGGTCGCCTCACCGACGGGCAGGGCCGCACCGTGGACTTCCGGAACACCATCCTGGTGCTGACCTCAAACCACGGTAGCCAGTTCCTTGTGGATCCGACCCTGGACGCCACGGCGAAGCGAAATGCGGTCATGGCTGTGGTCAACGCGTCCTTCAAACCGGAGTTCCTCAACCGGCTCGACGAGATTGTCCTCTTTGATCCCCTGAGCGTGGACGAGCTTGCCAGGATCGTCGAGCTGCACGTGGGCGAGCTCACCAAGCGCCTGCACGACCGCCGGCTCACCCTTGAAGTCAGTGACGGCGCCCGCGCTTGGCTCGCGATGTCGGGCTACGATCCCGCCTACGGCGCCCGTCCGTTGCGGCGGCTGGTTCAACGCGAGATCGGCGACCGCCTGGCCAAGGAGATCCTCGCGGGTCACATCGCGGACGGCGACACCGTGCTGGTGGACACCGCGGCCGACGTCGACGAGCTCACCATCGAGGGTCTCGAAGCTTTGGCGGGTTCCGACGGCGGGGCTCCTGCGGGTAACGGCCTGAGGGTGCGGCGTGCACCCAACTGAGAACTGCCAGCTGCCTGGGCTGTAAGCTGCGGGGCTACTTCTGGAGGATGGATTCCTTGAGTGTGTTTCCTGAGTTCACCACGATGAAGCAGTCCACTCGGCGGTCACCGTTGTTCCAACTGGTGGCGCTTGGGTACACGTTCTGCTGAAGGAGCGGGTACTTGGTGGAGGCTTCATTGAGCATCACATCACGGCAGATTTCGCGACCTTTGTCACGCAAGGCAGTGGCCCCGGGGAAACTGTCATCAGCCTTGTACCGGAAAACAGCGCCTAGCTGGGCCGAATGGTCGGTGTTGCAGTCCACCACCCTGGACTTGGTGGCGTTCGAGTCGAAATCGGCGAAGCAGTCGCCCAGCTGGTAATCCTTTGCCTCGACGTCTGCCGGGAGGGGGCCGCGGCTGCTGGACGTGGACGGTGCAGGGGCAGGACCGGCCGCTGGATGGTTGGCCAAGGCCCCAAGGATGACCCAGATGACTACGCCGATGAGGATCAACACGGCAAGCACAATGCCGCCAATGATGAGCCGATAACGCGTCCTGGCGTCCAGTGCGCTCCGCAGGGATTGCCCTTCTTCGGGGGGAAAGCCGTCGGCGGGCCCGGGTTTGCCAGGAACACCATTTTCCGCGTAGATGCCAGAAACCCGCGGATCTTCGGTCCCTGAACCAGGGTCTACCGGTGACTCGTTGCCGGCTGTACCGTTGTTGCCCGGGATGGTGTTGTCCTGGCCCATGTCTGAGTTTGCGCCTTTCATGCGTGCGGCCCGATATTAGGGCGACTCTACCCAAGTTTTTCATGCCGCTGGTCGGTGATGCTGCCGGGTGGAACTGTGACGGCGGTTTCGCGGAGGTCATGGCAAGCAGTTGCTCCAGAAAGCATGTAATCTAGACATACGACAAATTGACCAAACATTCCGGGGCCTCACCGATCGCCAAGGTGACCACCTCCGGTCCAAGTACAAAAGGGGGTCACGCCATGGGGCGCGGCCGTCAAAAGGCAAAAGCTACCAAGCAGGCTCGGGACATCAAGTATTACTCCCCGAACACTGACTATTCGGCCCTCCAGCGCGAGCTGACCGGGCCATCAAGTCGTGCGACGAGCCGATTCGCGGATGATCCGCCGGAGCCGGACTACTCGGCTTACGAGGACAAGTACGCACAGGACTTGGAAGACGATGACGACGAGGTAGACACCCGCCGCATCGGATAGCTGTAGCAACAATCAGGTGCCTTTCGGCATCGAGTTGCGTACCGCCGTCGTACACGAAGTCATTTGACATCTCCGGATGCCACCCAAAATGATCAAGCCCGTAGGGCGCCACTTTTGGCATGCCCTGCGGGCTTTTTCGTCCTCTTTTTCCCTTTTCCCGCTCAGTCCTTTTGGTGGCACAAATCCAGCAGCGGGATGAGTGCCTCGAGGTCATTGGCGCGGGCAGCGGCGAGGATCTTTCGGTGATCGTTTGCCACACGCTCAAGCTTGGCGTCATCCAGTGGATAGGAGCGGCTAATGAGCCGCTGGACAGGGTTGTCCCAGACGCCCTCCAGCTTGGAGCGCCGGCACATGCCGGCATCTCAACAAAGGGACAGCAATGCCGCAGGTTGATAGCTACAAGCAGGGAACTCCATGTTGGGTGGACCTGTCATCGTCGGACATTGAGGCTTCCAAGGCTTTCTACGGCGATCTATTCGGCTGGGAATTGGACGCGATGGACGCCGGCAACGGCGGCACGTACTACATGGCCAAGCTGCAGGGCTGCTACGTTGCGGGCATGATGCAGCAGATGCCGGACATGGCTGCGGCCGGGATGCCGTCATACTGGGCTAACTACCTCGCAGTCGATTCTGTCGATGAGGCCGCAGGGCGTGCCACGGCGGCACGCGGAAACATCCTCTTCCCGCCGGACGACGTCCCCAACGGCAGTGGCCGGATGTTTTTCGCTGCCGATCCCACCGGCGCGCAGATTGGCTTCTGGGAGGCCGGAAACCACCACGGGGCCGGCTTGGTCAACGAACCGGGCACGGTGATCTGGAGCGAGCTGCAGACAAACGACGTCGCCAAGGCCGTGGCCTTCTACGAAAGCGTGACGGGATGCTCCAGTGAGGCGGCTGCGGCGGGCGATCTCCAGGAGTACACCCAGCTCGTGGTGGACGGCAAGGCCGTGGCCGGCGCCATGAAGCAGCCCATGGAGGGCATGCCGCCGTTCTGGATGACCTACTTCAATGTTGCGGACGTCAACGAGTCCGTCGCGAAGGCGGTGGAACTCGGAGCCCAGGTCTTCGCGCCTGCCTTCGATGTCCCCGGTGTCGGCCGCATGGCGGTTCTCGGCGATCCTGCCGGAGCAGCCTTCAGCGTGATGGCCGGCGAAAGCTCTTAGGCTTAAGCGAAAGTGCCCACCCAAATGGCCAGAACGGTCATTGGGTGGGCACTCGTTTGAGCTAAGAACCCTTAGGCGTAAGCGTTCACCAGGCGCACGGCTCCGCCGTCGACGCCCTTGGCGCCCTGGACATAGTCCGGGCCGCTCTTGTCCACGGACGAGGAATCCGCCGCAACAGTACCCATGACCCACGACGGCAGGCCGCGTTCGTTGAGGCGCGCCACGGCGGCGTCGGCGATTTCGGGGGACACGATGGCCACCATGCCGACACCGAGGTTGAGAGTGCGCTCGAGGTCGGCGAGCGGCACGTTGCCGAGCTCGGAGACCAGTTTGAAGATGGCCGGCAGTTCCCATGTGGCGCGGTCAACCGTGGCAACGAGGCCCTGCGGCAGGACACGGGCCAGGTTGGCTGCCAAGCCGCCCCCGGTGACGTGGCTGAAGCCGTGCACGGCGCCGGGCGCAGCCGCGAGGCCGTTGATCGGGAAAGCGCGGGCGAGGTCCAGGCAGTCGGCGGCGTAGACACGGGTGGGCTCAAGCAGTTCTTCGCCCAGGGTGCGGCCCAGCTCGGAGACCTGGCGGTCCAGGGCCCAGCCGGCGTGGTTGATCACGCGGCGAACCAGGGAGTACCCGTTGGAGTGCAGGCCCGAGGAGGCCATGCCGATCACGACGTCGCCTGCGCGGACCCGGTCCGGGCCAAGCAGGGCATCGGCTTCGACAACACCGGTAGCTGCGCCGGCGACGTCGTACTCGTGTTCACCCAGCAGGCCCGGGTGCTCAGCGGTTTCGCCACCCACCAGGGCAGTGCCCGCGACGGAACAGGCCGCCGCGATGCCGCGGACGATGTCCGCGATGCGCTCGGGGACAACCTTTCCGCAAGCGATGTAGTCGGTCATGAAGAGCGGCTCGGCGCCGACCACCACGATGTCGTCCACCACCATGCCGACCAGGTCGAAACCGATCGTGTCGTGGATGTCCATGGCCTGGGCGATCGCTACCTTGGTGCCCACGCCGTCGGTGGACGTGGCCAGCAGCGGCTTCTTGTACGTCAGCAGCTTGGAGACGTCGTACAGGCCGGCGAAGCCGCCGACGCCGCCGAGCACAGAGCTGTTGTGGGTCGCCTTGACGGCGTCCTTCATGAGTTCGACGGCGCGGTCGCCTGCCTCGACGTCGACGCCGGCCGACGCGTAGGTGATGCCCGTTGTGTTATCAGCGGCGGAGGATGCGGGGGTCATACAGACTCTTTCTTATCGGCGTCGGTCAGCAGGTTCTCAAACTCGGCGTCGGGTCCGGGATCGCAGCCCGTGGCGCCGGGCTTGTTGGCCGGGTCGTCCGAGTCCGCGGTGACGGCTTCGGGGGAGGTGCCCGACGTCGGCAGCTCGCCGAGGTCGGTGCGCTCCAGGAGGTTTTTGCCCAGTTTGTCCGAGCCCGGAAGTGCGATGGGGTACTGGCCGGTGAAGCAGGCAGTGCAAAGGCGTTCGCGTGGCTGCTGGGTGGCGCCGATCATGCCGTCTTCGGAAATGTAGGCCAGCGAGTCTGCTCCAATGGCCTGGGAGATTTCCTCGATCGTGGCACCGTTGGCGATCAGTTCAGCGCGGGATGCGAAGTCGATGCCGTAGAAGCAGGGCCACTGGACCGGCGGTGAGGAGATTTTGACGTGGACGGCCGCGGCGCCGGCCTCGCGGAGCATCCGGACGATGGCCCGCTGGGTGTTGCCGCGAACGATCGAGTCGTCCACCACCACCACGCGCTTGCCCCGGATCACTGATTCGAGGGCGTTGAGCTTGAGCCGGATTCCGAGCTGGCGCAAGGTCTGTGAAGGCTGGATGAACGTCCGGCCAACGTAGGAGTTCTTGACGAAGCCGTGCGCGAACGGGATGCCGGATTCTTCGGCGTAGCCCACTGCTGCCGGAGTTCCGGACTCGGGGACGGGGATGACGATGTCCGCTACCTGGGTGTTTTCGCGGGCCAACTGGCGGCCCATCTCCACGCGGGATTCGTACACGGAGCGCCCGGCAATGGAAGCGTCGGGGCGCGCAAGGTAGACATACTCGAAAACGCAACCGGCGGGCGTCGCTTCCGCGAAACGCCGGGAGCGGACGCCGTTCTCGTCAATGGCGATGAACTCGCCGGGTTCGATCTCGCGGATGAAGCTCGCACCGACGGTGGCCAGCGCAGACTGCTCCGAGGCGACAACCCAGCCGCGCTCGAGGCGGCCAAGGCACAGGGGGCGGATGCCGAAGGTGTCGCGGGCGGCGTAGAGGGTGCCTTCGTCCATGAACACGAAGCAGAAACCGCCCCGGATCTTGGGAAGCAGTTCAAGCGCGGTCTCTTCGAGGGTCTTGCCCTCTTCGCCTTCGAGGAGGGCGGTGACCAAGGCGGTGTCCGAGGTGTTGCCCTGCTTCATTTCTCCGGTCAACTGACCGCCGTTGAGTTCGAGGATCATTTCCCGGAGCTCGGCAGTGTTGGTCAGGTTGCCGTTGTGCGCGAGGGCAACGGTCCCCGTAGCGGTTGCGCCCAAGGTGGGCTGCGCATTGGCCCAGTGGCTTGCTCCGGTGGTGGAGTAGCGGCAGTGGCCCACGGCAAGGTGCCCGGTGAGGGTGTTGAGGGTCGTCTCGTCGAAGACCTGGGACACGAGGCCCATGTCCTTGTAGACATTGATGCGCTTGCCGTCACTGGTAGCAATACCAGCCGATTCTTGTCCGCGGTGCTGCAGCGCATACAGCCCGTAATAGGTGAGTTTTGCTACTTCTTCGCCCGGCGCCCAGACCCCGAAGACGCCACAAGCGTCCTGAGGTCCTTTTTCGTCGGGGAGAAGATCATGAGAAAGTTTTCCGTCGCCACGTGCCACTGGTCAATTGTCGCATGATGTTGGCGTGGTACTTTCCCCCACGCGGCATTGTGACCGGGATCCTATGCTTCGGGATCGTGCTCTGTGGGGTTGGGTACGGACTCGACGACGGCCCGCTGGGAGCGACGCACGCTGACCTTGTCCAGGACGAGTGCCGTGATGGCACCCAACAAGACGCCACCCGCGGCGAAGGATACGAGGAAGAAGCCGAAGACCGCCCCGGTGTCGAAACTTTCGTCCCCGGGGATCCCATAGGCCACGAATGCGGCGACAATGATGCCAATCACGCCGCCCAGGCCCATGAAGGGAACGAACTTCGGCGCGCGGCGGACTGTGATCCCGCGACGCTCCGGGGTGCTGTTTGGTGACGTGCCGTTTTGTGACGTGCTCTTTTGTGACGTGCCGCCGGTGTTCGAGTCCTCAGAAACCATGCCTTCCAGCCTACCGTTCCGGGACGGTTGGTTTGTGGTCTGAAGTCAGACCATTGACAGATAGATGTGAAGTAGGTCACTATCGATGCGAGCGGTGTCGGCCCGCTCCCCCTTCCGTTTAGAAAGAGAATAATCATGAGTGATCGTTCTACGGCAGCGAAGGTGCAGGCTGTGCAAGACGCAGATGCTGCCGCCCTCGCGGAGCTTGGCTACAAGCAAGAGCTACATCGCGGCATGTCCGGCTTCTCCAATTTCGCAGTCTCGTTTTCCATCATTTCGATCCTGGCTGGCTGCATCACATCCTTCAGCATTGCGCTCAAGTCCGGCGGCCCGGCCGCCATCAACCTCGGGTGGCCGATCGTTGGCCTCCTGGTCTTGTGCGTGGCCCTTTCAATGGCCGAGGTATGCTCCCGATACCCCACAGCCGGCGGACTGTATTTCTGGGCGGGCAGGCTCGCCAAACGCAACAAGAGGGCCTGGGCCTGGTACGTCGGTTGGTTCAACTTCCTCGGTGAAGTAGCCGTCACGGCTGCAATCGATTTTGGATGCGCCACAACAATGATGGCTTTCGCGGCTCTGACTTTCGGGGTCGAGCCCACAGCTGGCGGTACGTTCGCACTGTTCGTCGTCCTGATGGTCATCCACGCCCTGCTCAACAGTTTCGGCGTCAAAATTGTCAGTTTCCTCTCCAATGTCTCCGCATGGTGGCACATTGTGGGCGTCGCGATCATCGTTGCCGCCCTGTGGATCATGCCTACGAACCACCAGTCCTTCGACTGGACGATGACGGCGTGGCACAACGAAACCGGCTTCACCTTCGGGCCGTATGTCTTCCTCATGGGCCTGCTCATGTCGCAGTACACCTACACCGGCTACGATGCTTCGGCCCACGTCGCCGAAGAGACCAAGAACGCAGCCATCGCGGCCCCGAAGGGGATCGTGATGAGCGTGGTTATCTCCGTCATTGGTGGCTGGATCCTGCTCTACTCACTCGTTGCGGCGATACCGGACGGCTCAGAGGAGGGCCTGACCACCCTTGGAGCCACGGCAACCGGATTGCCCCCGGCACAGATTTTCCTGGATGCGCTGGGCAACCCCGGCGTAGCCAAGTTCCTGCTCGCCATCGTGGTGGGAGCACAGTTCTTCTGCGGAATGGCATCAGTGACCGCCAACTCACGCATGACCTACGCTTTCTCCCGCGACAATGCACTGCCGGGTTCCCGTATTTGGGCCCAGGTCAATGCCCGGAGCGGCACCCCCACTAATTCAATCTGGCTCTGCGTCGGCTGCGCGATCGTGCTAGCTTCGCCTGCGCTGTTCAATACCACCGCCTATTTTGCCGTGACGAGCGTCGCCGTCATCGGCCTCTACATCGCGTACATCACCCCGGTGTTGCTCCGCAGGCTCAACAAGGACTTCGTGCCGGGCCCGTGGCATCTGGGCAAGTGGAGCCCACTCATCAACTGGATAGCGATTGTGTGGGTCGCCATCATCGTGATTCTCTTTGTTCTTCCACCCGTCGCGGATATCACCATCGACACCTTCAACTACGCGCCAATCGCCGTCGTGGTCGTCTTCCTCCTGGCCACCGTGCTTTGGTACACGACCGGGCGCCGGACGTTTATGACGAGCGCCGAGCAAGAGCACCTTACGATCGACGCAGATAAGCTGCTCAGCTAGCCCAACCATGGGCCGCCGGCGGTTCCCCGCCGGCGGCCTCCCAGCCAGGAAGGCCGCCATGTTCCTCGTTGAACCTATTGAATCCCCCCTACTGGAGACGGTTCTGCTTCCGGTGCGCGGACACATGGCTTTCGAGTCGTGCGTCGAGCATTTGGGATCGGCAATTCAGCTGGGGATCTTCAAAACCGGCGAACGCCTCCCGCCCGAGCGTGACTTGGCCGAGCGCATGCAGGTCTCCCGGGCCACGCTGCGTGAAGCGATCAGCGCATTGCGCGCCGCGGGCTTCGTCACGACCGTCCGGGGGAGGGGCGGCGGAACCATCGTGGAACCGGTCGACAATGCGCGGCCGCCTGAGCGGCTCGACAACAAGGACCGGCAGGAGGAAATCAGCGACATCCTCATCTTCCGTTCGGTGATTGAGCCCGGAGCCTGCCAGCGGGCGGCGTCGCTGCGGTTGAATGAGGATCAGCGCCGGCTTCTCACTGATTCCCTGGCTGAGGTTGAAAACGCGGGTTCACCCGTGGAATACAGGCAAGCAGATGCCCGCCTCCACCTGGCTTTCTCCGCTGTGGCGGGCTCGTCCGAACTCAATAAGGCCAGCACCACCATCCAGACAAAGATCCACGAGTTCCTGGCGGAAATCCCCTTCCTGCAACGGAACATCGAGCATTCAAACCAGGAACATCGATTGATAGTGCAGGCCATCCTCGACGGCGAACCTGCAGCGGCCCGAAGCGTCATGGAATTGCACTGCGAGTCCACTGCCGCACTACTCAAGGGACTACTGAAATGAGCGTCACAATGAGCACCACGATGAAGGACAATCTGAACGACAATCCGAAGGACAATCTGAACGACATATCGACTACCGTCCACCCGCGCAATGACCGGATGCTCACCGTTGAGCAACTCAAGGCGCAGATTGGCGCGGGCGCCGTGGACACCGTCATTCTGGGCTTCACAGACATGCAGGGCAGGCTGCAAGGCAAGCTTCTTCACGCCCAATTCTTCCTGGATTCGGTCCTGGAGCATGGCACCGAGGGCTGCAATTACCTCCTTGCCGTCGACACCGAGATGAACACCGTGGATGGCTATGACATTTCCTCGTGGGAAAAGGGCTATGGAGACATGCTCTTCGACATGGATTTGGAGACCATCCGCGTCCTTCCGTACCGGGAGGGCAGCGTGCTGATCCAGTGCGATCTGTCCACTACCGACGGCACTCCGGTCTCTGTTTCACCCCGAACGATGCTCAAGCGCCAGGCGGCCAAAGCGGCCGAACGCGGCTGGAAGGCACTTGCCGGAACCGAGCTGGAGTTTGTGGTCTACAACGACTCCTACGAGCAGGCGTGGGAGCTGGACTACAAGCACCTCACCCCTGCCAATCAATACAACGTTGACTACTCGCTCCTGGGATCCGGCCGTGTGGAACCTCTTCTTCGCCGGATCCGGAACGATATGTACGCGGCCGGCATGACCGTTGAATCAGCCAAAGGTGAATGCAACTTCGGCCAGCACGAGATCGCGTTCAAGTACGACGAAGTGGTCACGACGGCCGACAACCACTCCGTCTATAAGACCGCGGCCAAGGATATCGCCCATGACATGGGCCAATCCATTACCTTCATGGCCAAGCCCAACGAGCGCGAGGGCAACTCCTGCCACATCCACCTTTCGCTCCGCGGACTCGACGACGAGCTGGTTTTCTGGGACAAAGCCACCGGTGCCCGCACTAAAACCTACGATCACTTCATCGCCGGCGTGCTTGCCACGATGCGGGAATTCACGCTCTTCTACGCTCCCAACATCAACTCGTACAAGCGGTTCGTGAAGGGCTCGTTCGCCCCGACGGCGGTGGCCTGGGGCCTTGATAACCGCACCTGCTCGGTGCGTCTGGTAGGGCATGGCCAGAGTGCCCGGCTGGAAAACCGGCTGCCGGGTGGTGACGTCAACCCGTATTTGGCGTTGTCGGCCATGCTTGCCGGCGGGCTTTACGGAATCGAGAATGAGCTCGAACTCGAATCCGCAACAAGTGGCAACGCCTACACTTCGGGCGCTCCCACCGTGCCGACGACGATGCGGGAAGCCCGCGATCTGTTCGCCGACTCCGTGATCGCCAAGGAAGTTTTCGGCGAGGAAGTGGTGCGGCACTATGTGAACTACGCCGACGTCGAACTGGCAGCTTTTGAGTCCGCCATTACGGACTGGGAGCTCCGCCGCGGTTTCGAAAGGCTCTAGGCATGACTGGGAATCAAACGCGCGCCGAGGCGCCAGGCTCGCTCCCGAGGCCTCGGATCGCCTTGACCACCTACCTGCAAGACGCGAGATGGGGGGTTTGGGATGCGCAGGCAGCGGTGCTGCCGGCGACATATTTGGAAGCAGTCGTGGCAGCTGGCGGCACACCTGTCCTTCTGCCGCCTATCGGCACGGATACTTCGGTCCTTGACTTCGTGGATGGCCTGGTTGTGGTGGGCGGAGCCGACGTCGACCCCGGAAAGTACGACGCCGAGCCTCACCCAACCACTCGCAGCCAGCCCGCCCGGGACGAGCACGACATCGCCTTGACGCTGGCCGCATTGGAGAAGGGAGTTCCTCTCTTTGCAATCTGCCGCGGCGCGCAAATCCTGAACGTGGCCTTGGGCGGAAACCTCATCCAGCACGTGCCGGACGTCCTGCCCGACGCCAACTACCAACCCGCACCTGGGGTCCATGGGGAAGTTGAGTTCGGTACCCAGCCGGGGAGCATCATCGCTGGGCTGCTGGGCGAACGGGCATCGGCGCCGGTCTATCACCACCAAATTCTGGACCGGGTGGCTGAGGGGCTTTGTGTCACGGCTTACGCGGCGGACGGCACCATCGAGGCCGTGGAGTCGACCCAGGGGAGTTGGGCGTTGGGCGTTCAGTTTCACCCTGAACAAGATCGTTCCGACCTGCGCCTCTTTGAAGGATTCGTTGATGCCGCCAGGAGATACCGGGACGGCGAAGATGACGCTGGGCGCCTCGAGCCAGCGACGGAATTCAAACCGACAGAAAAGAGCTGGACGTGAGTGCCACAACTTTTGACATCATCAATCCGGCCACCGAGGAATTCCTTCAAACCGTTGAACTGGCATCCCTCGCGGAGACCGACGCACTGATTGCTCGCGCGGCTGCCGCTTTTGAGGGTTGGCGGAAGGTGTCGCCGTCGGACCGGGCGCTGCTCTTGCGCCGGTTCGCGGCCGCTGTCGACGCCGATCTGGAGAACCTCGCACAACTGGAAGTCCGCAACGCGGGCCACACCGTCGGCAATGCCCGCTGGGAAGCGGGCAATGCACGCGATGTGATCAGCTATTACTCGGCGGCTCCCGAGCGGCACTTCGGGCGGCAGATCCCTGTTGCCGGCGGCCTCGATGTGACGTTCCACGAGCCACTGGGCGTCGTCGGCATCATTGTCCCTTGGAACTTTCCCATGCCGATCGCGGCGTGGGGCTTCGCGCCGGCGCTCGCGGCGGGCAACACCGTGGTCCTCAAACCCGCCGAACTTACGCCGCTGACGGCCATCAGGTTGGGAGAGCTGGCCCGCGAGGCCGGACTGCCCGACGGCGTGCTGACGATCATCCCGGGAAAGGGGTCCGTGGTGGGCGCCCGCTTCGTGAGCCACCCCGCGGTGCGAAAGGTCGTCTTCACCGGGTCTACCGGGGTTGGCAAGCAGATCATGGCCGGTTGTGCCGATCAAGTGAAGCGGGTGACGCTCGAGTTGGGCGGCAAGAGCGCGAACATCGTGTTCGCTGACGCCGACCTTCAGGCCGCGGCCGCCGCAGCCCCCGGCGGTGCTTTCGACAACGCCGGCCAGGACTGCTGCGCCAGGTCCCGGATCTTGGTGGAAAAGTCGGCCTACGATAGTTTCCTGGAACTCTTGGAGCCCGCCGTCCGGGCTGTCAAAGTTGGCGACCCTGCGGATGAAAGTACCGTCATGGGTCCGTTGATTTCCGCCCGGCAACGCGAAACCGTCGCGGGCTTCGTGCCTTCGGGAGCACCCATAGCCTTCCAAGGTGAGGTGCCCGAAGGGCCCGGTTTCTGGTTCCCGCCCACGGTCCTGGCTCCCGACTCCTTCGACGATCCGGCGGTGCGCGAGGAGATCTTCGGACCGGTCGTCGTCGTCGTACCCTTCAAGGACGAGGCGGACGCGGTGCGGATCGCCAACGACACCGAGTACGGGCTCTCGGGATCGATTTGGACCCAGGATATTGGCCGTGCCTTGCGTGTGGCCCGTGGAGTGGATTCCGGAAACCTCTCGGTGAACTCCCATTCTTCAGTCCGGTATTCGACGCCGTTCGGCGGCTTCAAGCAATCGGGCCTGGGCCGCGAACTGGGTCCCGACGCGCTCGATTCCTTCAGCGAAGTCAAGAACGTTTTCATCGCGCACTGAACCGACAACTTCGTAGAGCCCCATCATTTAAGGAGAGATCACCATGACCGAATTCATTTCGAACCGACTCAAGGACCGCACGGCCGTCATCACCGGCGGCGGCAGCGGGATCGGCTTGGCCACGGCAAAGCGTTTCGCTTCGGAGGGTGCCAACGTGGTCATTGCCGACATCGATCCTTCAGCCGGGGAAGCAGCCGCGGCCGCCGTTGACGGGATCTTCGTGAAGGTCAACGTCACGGACGAGCAGGAAGTCATCGACCTCTTTGCCGCGGCCAAGAGCCACTATGGCAGCGTGGATATCGCGTTCAACAACGCGGGTATTTCGCCCCCCGACGATGCTTCGATCCTCGACACCGGAATCGACGCCTGGCGTAGGGTCCAGGAGGTCAACCTGACGAGCGTCTATTACTGCTGCAAGTACGCGCTGCCGTACATGCTGGAGCAGGGCAAGGGCTCGATCATCAATACCGCTTCCTTCGTGGCCGTGATGGGCGCGGCCACTTCGCAGATTTCCTACAGCGCGTCCAAGGGTGGCGTGCTGGCGATGACCCGCGAGCTCGGCGTCGAATTCGCCCGTAAGGGTGTGCGGATCAACGCCTTGTGCCCAGGACCGGTAAATACCCCGTTGCTGAAGGAACTCTTCGCCTCCGATCCGGAGCGGGCAGCGCGCCGCTTGGTCCATGTGCCCTTGGGCCGCTTCGCCGAGCCCGAGGAACTGGCCGCGTCGGTGGCCTTCCTGGCGAGCGACGACGCCTCGTTCATCACCGCGTCGACCTTCATGGTTGATGGCGGAATCTCCGGAGCGTACGTCACCCCGATCGACTAGCGCTCGGTTTGCGTCTGTCGATTGCTCCGTAACGGTCCTTTTGGGGCCTGAAAACGACTGTTACGGAGCAATCGACGCGTTAGCTGCCCCGGTATGTGGAGAAGGCGAAGGGGCTGAGCAGGAGCGGCACGTGGTAGTGCTCGCCGGCGTCGGACACCGTGAAGCTCAAGTCCACTTCCGGGAAAAAGGTGTCCACGCCTTGGGCCTTGTAATACGGGCCGGTTGCGAAATTCAGCCGGTAACTGCCGCCGTCGACCCTCTCAGGACCCAGGTCCTTGATCCGGCCGTCCGCATCGGTGGTGCCGCTAGCCACGGGCCTCCAGGTGTCGCCGTCGCGCACTGACAGCACGACGGCGACACCGGCGGCCGGGCGTCCGGAACCGGTGTCGAGGATGTGGGTGGTTATCTGGGAAACGCTCATTTGTGGGTGGCTCCTTCGCTGCTCACACTGGATTCGCTGACTATGCCGGCAAGGCGCAGCAACGCGATTTCGCGCAACTGGGCCGCCACGATGGTGTCTTCCTCTTCCGCGGTGTGGGCCAGGCGCTCTTGGAGGGTGGCAAGGATTTCCTTGGCGGTCCGGCCCGCGGCGCGGATCAGGAAGACGCGGCCGAACTTGGCTTCGTATTCAAGGTTGCCTTCGGCCAAAGCGGTGACGATGCCGTCATCGCCGGGGTCGACGCCGGCCTGTTCGGAGCGTGACATCGCGGCTTCGGTGGTCTGGGCCTTGGGCCGTTCGCCGATCCTCGGGTGGTGGGCCATCGCGGCCGCCACTTCGTCTGGGGTGAACGGCTCGGCGGTCTCCCGGGCGAAGTCCAGCAAAGAGTCCAAGTCACGGAAGGGGCGCGCATCCGCGACGTGCTCCACCCAACGTTGGATGTCGAGGCATGGGCGGAGGACGGCGATGGCGTCCGTGCGGTCCACGCTGTTGAATGTTTCAAGCTGCATGCTTGTTCGTTCCTCGTGCGAGTGCTGGCATCCATGGTGTCGGCTATGCGGAACTCCGGCGATTTATGCCGGATGAGCCTGCGCGTCTCCGCTCTCGGGCTTTCCACATCATGGAACTGTTATTTCAGCATACGTAATAGTCAATCCAATGACCGCCTTGGTGTCAAGAGAATACCGCACCCCGGTCCTCCGGGCCCGCCCCCGGGACGCCCGGTCACCTCCAGCGGTATTTCCCGGGACGCCCGGTCACCTCCAGCGGTATTTCCCGGGACGCCCGGTCACCTCCAGCGGTGTTTCCCGGGACGCCCGGTCACCTCCAGCGGTGTTTCCCGGGACGCCCGGTCACCTCCAGCGGTGTTTCCCGGGACGCCCGGTCACCTTTGGTGGCTTTTAGTGAAACGCTCGCTCACGTTTGGTGGCTTTTACTGAAACGCTCGCTCACGTTTGGTGGCTGATGGACAATGTCAGCAACGAGCCAAAGGAGTTCCGCCATGCCAGAGGTCCTGACTTCCCGGTATCTTTTCGGACCGGGCCCCAGCAATTGCTATCCGGAAGTGACCGCCGCATTGGCGTATCCGGTGATCGGGCATCTGGATCCGTTGTTCATAGAGCGCCTGGACCGGACGTGCGCCGGGCTTCGGGCGGTGTGGGGGACCCGGAATTCACGTACCCTGCCGTTGAGTGCCACTGGCTCCGGCGGCATGGAGGCGGCCTTCGTGAATACAGTGTCCGACGGCGACGTCGCAGTCATTGCCGTCAATGGGCTTTTCGGAGAGCGCATGTGCGAGGTCGCGCGACGCTGCGGGGCCACAGTGGTGCGCGTCGATCACGAGTGGGGCCAACCCGTGGATGCGGAGCGCGTGCTCGCAGCGCACCCGCATCCCAAGGTGATTGCCGCCATTCATGCCGAAACCTCCACAGGTGTCCTGTCCGACGTCGCTCCCCTGGGCGCTGGCAAGGGTGATGCCCTTCTGATCGTGGACGCGGTGACGTCAATCGGCGGACTGGAACTCCAGGCTGATGAGTGGGGGATCGACGTCGGGTATGCCGGGACGCAGAAATGCCTGGGCGTGCCTCCTGGTTTGTCCCCGTTCACGGTGTCCCAGCGCGCTTTCGAACGGCGTATCAGGGATCCGCGCTCCTGGTACCTGGATATCGGGCTTCTGGGCGGGTATGTCGGCGCGGCGAGTGGCAGCCGAACCTATCACCATACGGCGCCGGTGACCATGATCGCCGGGCTTGAGGCCGGATTGGACCGCATCTTGGCAGAGGGGCTCACGGCAGTCCAGGCACGGCACCAGGCCGCCGCGGCCGAGTTGCGAGATGGCCTTGAAGTGATGGGGCTTGAGTTGTTCGCCGCGGAGGGTTCCCGATTGCCGAGCCTCACCACGGTCAAAGTGCCCGACGGCGTCAGTTCAGCGGGGGTCAGGTCTTACCTTCTGGAGAACTTCAGTATCGAGATTGGCGCGGGGGCGGGTGCGTTCGCCTCGAGTGTTTGGAGGATCGGCATGATGGGGCCGAATGCCAACCGGGCATCTGTGCAGCTGGTTCTCGGGGCGTTGGCGGAAGCGATCGCCAAGGCCTGACGCCAGCTCACGAATGACCGGATAACTCCTGGCGGGTTCAGGGGGTCGTTGCAACGCCTGAGTGGTTGGTGGTGTTGTGGGACGTTTTGGTCGGCCTGAGGTTCGGCGTGAATTGGTTCGGGTGT
>NZ_JAUSSZ010000020.1 GCF_030812595.1 Arthrobacter bambusae | reverse complement strand
TCGTCCGCGCCGTGAAGGCGATGCGCGTCCAAGCTTCGGCGACCGTGATCGTGATCGCAAACCGTTCGGTGATCGTCCGCGCCGTGAAGGCGATGCGCGTCCAAGCTTCGGCGACCGTGATCGTGATCGCAAACCGTTCGGTGATCGTCCGCGCCGTGAAGGCGATGGGGAGCGGCGCAGCTTCGGCGATCGCCCCGAGCGCGGTCCCCGCAAGTTCGATGGTCCACGTACCGAGCGGCGCAGCTTCGGCGGCGGATCTCGGGAGGATCGTCCCGCCCGGGTTCCGAACGCCGCGGATCTGCGCAGCGCCAACCGCCCGGACCGCGAGCGTTCTCCGGAGATCGACGACGACGTTACGGGCCAGGAGCTTGACCGGGCCACCAAGCACCAGATCAAGACCCTTGAGGGCACGAATGCCGATTGGGTTTCCAAACACCTCGTGATGGCGGGCCGCCTCATCGATATCGACCCCGAGATGTCCTTCCAGCATGCCTTGGCTGCCAGCCGAAGGGGCGGTCGCCTGGCAGCCGTCCGCGAAGCAGTGGGCCTGACCGCCTATGCCGCCGGCCACTACGGTGAGGCGCTTCGCGAATTCCGCACGTACCGCCGGATCAGCGGCTCCAACGTCCATTTGCCGCTCATGGCCGACTGCGAACGCGGCCTGGGGCGGCCGGACCGCGCGCTGGACGTTGTCCGCTCGCCTGAAGCACAGGACCTCGATGCTCCTGGCAAGGTTGAGTTGGCAATTGTGGCATCGGGAGCCAGGACCGACCTTGGCCAGTTGGACGCCGCGGTAGCCGAACTGGAGATCATTCAGCTCGACATCAACCGCGCCTTCTCCTACAGCCCGCGGCTGTTCCGTGCCTACGCAGACGCCCTCACCGCAGTGGGTCGCACGGAGGAAGCCGGCAAGTGGCAGCGCCAGGCAGTCGTGGCTGAAAATGCCCTCGGCGTAGGAGAGTTCGAAGACCCGGACATCATCGACCTCGGCGAGGACGATGAAAACGAAACCCGCAAACCTCGTTTCCGGGACTTCGACGAGACAGGGGAGCGGGCCGAAGAGAGCAAGCCCGAGGAAGCGCCCGCAATGGCGGAGTCCGTCGCCGCCGCCGAGCCCTCCGAACACGACGAGGTCGAACTGGACGACGTCGAGTCGGACTACTTTGAGTCCGACGACGCCGAGTCCGACCTCGATTCCGTAGAGGAAGACGAGGACGCAGGAAAAGACGGAGAAGAGGCTTCCGAGGACGGCGAAGAGACCAGGAATGACTGAGGCCTCGCTGGTTTCCCGTTTCGACGCCGTTCTGGCCGATCTGGACGGCGTCGTCTACACAGGTCCGCACGCCATTCCGGGCGCTGTGGAGGCCCTGAAGCGGCTCGAGTCTGTCGGCGTGCGCCTGGGATATGTCACCAACAACGCCTCGCGTACTCCGGCGCAGGTGGCCGCGCATCTTCGTGAGCTTGGTGCGCCTGCTGAGGATGACCAAGTGGTCAGTTCCTCGCAGGCGGCCGGCGATCTTTTGGCCGGGCTCTTGGCTCCGGGTTCACGTGTGATGATCACTGGAAGCGCGGCGCTGGCCCACGAAATCGAACTCGTGGGCCTCACTCCCGTGCACAGCGCCGAAGAGAAGCCTGTGGCTGTGGTCCAGGGCTTCAATCCGGAAATCGCGTGGAAGGATCTGGCCGAGGCGTCCTACGTTGTTGCGGCCGGCGCCCTCTGGGTGGCTACCAATACGGACATGTCCATTCCCCAGGCCCGGGGGATTGCTCCCGGGAACGGAGCCCTCGTGGCCGCCGTCGCGTCCGCCACCGGCAAAGAGCCGCGGGTCGCAGGCAAGCCGGAAGCCCCGCTTTTCCACTCTGCGGCCCGCCGGCTGAAGTCCCAGCGGCCGATCGTTGTCGGAGACCGCCTGGACACCGACATTTTGGGCGGCAACCGTGCGGGATTCGCGACGGCGGCCGTCCTCACGGGCGTCGACACGCCCGCGTCAATCCTGGCTGCGCGGAGTTCGGAACGCCCCGGCTACTTGCTGGCTGATCTGACGGAACTGTACGAGCCCTACCCCGAGATCGTCGAAGAGGACAGCGCATTCCGCTGCGGAAAGGCAACCGCGGAAGTCCAGGATGGCCTGATCACCGTGACCGGGTCCGAGAAGGACCTGGACGGCTGGCGTGCAGCATGCGCCGCCTGGTGGGCCGCAAATCCCGACGCGGCAGAGGCTACATCGCCGCGCCTTGAATGGCTGGAAAACTAGACTGGTCCAATGAGCGAGTTGAACGATCAGCCCGACGCCCCAGCGCCCGACGCCCCAGAGCCCGACGCCATCGAACCGCACGATGCGCCGTGGCCGGACGGCATGGCCACCACAGGTGACGCAGCGGTGGACTCCGCCTTGGCGCGATTGCAAGGGGTCTCGGCTGTACCAGTCGCCGAGCACAGCGCGATCTACGCCGACATCCACGACTCCTTGTTGGCGGCCCTCGACGCCGACGAACGCTGAGCATGGCCAGACTCGACCAGGAACTCGTCAACCGTGGATTGGCGAGATCGCGGACCCATGCCGCCAAGCTCATTGCGGACGGAAAAGTCAGTTCCGGGGGCAGCATTCTCGCCAAGGCAGCGCAGCAGGTCTCCGGGGAGACTGAAATTGATGTTCAAGCCCACGCCGAGGACGTTTACGTCAGCCGCGCCGGACACAAACTCGCCGGGGCGCTGGCAGCGTTCCCTTCCGTTGTTGTAGAAGGGAAGCGGTGCCTCGACGCCGGAGCCTCCACCGGAGGCTTTACTGACGTGCTGCTCCGGCACGGCGCCGCGCAGGTGGTGGCGGTCGACGTCGGGCATGACCAGCTCGTGCCGTCCCTGCGGAACGATCCCCGCGTCGAAGTCCATGAGGGCCTCAACGTGCGCTACATGACTCCGGAGCAGGTCGGCGGCCCGGCCGCGCTGACGGTGGCGGACCTGTCCTTCATTTCCCTGACCCTTGTCCTGGAGCCGCTCGCGGAATGCACCAAAGCAGGGGGAGACCTGGTGCTCATGGTGAAGCCTCAATTCGAGGTCGGCAAGGAGCGGCTGAGCCGCACCGGTGTTGTCACCTCGGACCATGAAAGGCGCCGCGCGGTGGCCCAAGTTGCCGCAGCGGCCGTGGACGCAGGGCTTGAACTCTGCGGCCTGGCACCGAGCCCGTTGCCCGGGCAGGACGGAAATGTGGAGTACTTCCTGTGGATAAAACGCAGGATGCAGGCGGACTTGCCTAAGATCGAAGAGCGGGACGAGCAAGTTACTGCACTGTTGGAACGAATCTGGACCACCCACTAGAAAGCAGAACACCATGAGCAGGCGCGTTTTGGTCCTTGCCCATACCGGGCGTGAGGACTCCCTTCGCGCGGCCTGGGATGCCTGCGGGCAGCTCCACTACTCCGGCTTGATCCCGGTGATGCAGAAGTCTGAACTGGACGATATCGAACGGTTCTATGGCGTGGTGGACAAACCGATCGAGATACTCCACGAGGATGTCCGCCTGGAGGACGTCGAACTTGTCATGGTTCTCGGCGGCGACGGCACCATCCTGCGCGCGGCCGAGCTGGTCCGCAACGTCGACGTTCCGCTGTTGGGCGTCAACCTCGGGCACGTCGGCTTCCTCGCCGAGAGCGAGCGTGCCGATCTTGCCCAGACGGTCGAATGGATTGCCAGCCGTGAATACACGGTGGAAGAGCGCATGACCATCGACGTCCAGGTGTGGGTCCGGGGCCAGAAGATCTGGCACACCTGGGCCCTCAACGAGGCTGCCATTGAAAAGGCCGACCGGGAGCGCATGATCGAAGTGGTGACCGAAGTGGATGAACGTCCGCTGACGTCGTTTGGCTGCGATGGAGTGGTGCTTGCCACGCCTACGGGCTCCACGGCCTATGCCTTCTCATCCGGCGGGCCGGTGGTGTGGCCCGAGGTGGAGGCGCTGGTGATTGTTCCCATTAGCGCCCATGCACTCTTCGCCAAGCCCCTCGTGGTTTCGCCGCGGTCCAGGCTGGCCGTGGAGATCCTCACCCGGACCGACGCCCAGGGCGTGCTTTGGTGCGATGGCCGACGTTCCGTGGACCTCCCGCCGGGCGCCCGGATCGAAGTTACCCGCTCCACCCGGCCTGTGCGGCTTGCCCGCACCCACCAGACCCCGTTTTCAGCGCGGCTCGTCCGGAAGTTTGAGCTCCCCATCCACGGCTGGAGGGGTCCGGCGCCCCGTTCGGCTGATATCCACACCGGTCCCACCCCCGTGATCAGGACCTTCAAGCCGAGCCCTTTGCCGACGCCCCAGGACGTGCGGACGGGCAGAGTGGCTGATCCCACGAAGGAGATGTAAACCATGATCGAGGAACTTCGGATCCGTGATCTCGGCGTCATCACCGACGCCACGTTGCCGTTGGGGCCCGGCCTGAGCGTCGTCACGGGCGAAACCGGTGCCGGCAAGACCATGGTGGTCACCGCCGTCGGCCTTCTTCTGGGGGCGCGGTCCGACGCCGGTGCTGTCCGCTCCGGTGCCAAGTCGGCTTCCGCGGAGGCCACCCTCTTGCTTGATCCGGCGCACGCCGCCGTGGAACGGGCCGTGGAGGCCGGCGGCGACGCGGAAGAGTACGACGGCGGCACACAGCTCCTGCTCGCCCGCACCGTCGGCGCAGACGGCCGCAGCCGTGCTTTCGTGGGCGGCCGGTCGGCGCCTGTGGGCGTGCTGGCCGAACTTGGCGAGAGCCTCGTGGTGGTGCACGGCCAGTCGGACCAGATACGCCTCAAGGGTGCCGCGGCGCAGCGGCACGCACTGGACCGCTTCGCCGGGGCCGACCTTGCGGCGACGCTCGCGGAATACCAGGAGCTTTACGGCCACTGGAAGTCCAGCCAAGCGGAGCTGGATACCCTCCGCAGCGAGGCCCGGGAACGGCTGCGCGAGGCGGAATCGCTCGCGGCCGCCCTCCGCGAAATCGACGACGTCGATCCCCAACCGGGCGAGGATGAATCCCTCAAAGCCGAGGCCATGAAGCTGGCGAACGTGGAAGAGCTCCGGGTTGCCGCCGCGGCAGCACACGAAGCGCTCATCTCGGAGGAATTCGGCGAGACAGCCGATGCCACGACGCTGATTGACTCGGCCAAACGGGCCCTGGAGCAGGTTTCCGAGCATGACGAAGCGTTGGCGGGAGCCGCCACACGGCTCGCCGAAATCGGCTTCCTCATCAACGACATCGCGGGGGAGCTGTCCAGCTACCAAGCCTCGTTGGACTCCGAGGGACCCGAACGCCTTTCGGAGATCGAGGAGCGGCGCGCGGCTCTGGCAAAACTCATCCGGAAATACGCTCCGAGCATCGACGAGGTCCTGGAATGGGCAGCGGTTTCGAGGACCCGGCTGGACGAACTGCAGGATGACTCGAGCCGGATCGAAGCCCTTGACGCCGAGGTGACGGCTGCGGAGGCCACGTTGCGGAAGCAAGCCGCGCGCATCTCGAAGTCGCGATCAAAGGCAGCCAAAGAGCTCTCCGCCCGCGTGAGCGCGGAACTTACCGCCCTTGCGATGGCCGACGCGACCTTGGTGATCCAGGTGGATAGCCAGGGAGAGTTGGGGCCGCACGGCGTCGATGACATCTCCTTCCTCCTGCAACCGCACTCAGGTGCCCCTGCCCGTCCCCTCGGCAAGGGCGCGTCCGGCGGTGAATTGTCCCGGGTCATGCTCGCCATCGAGGTGGTCCTCGCCGCCGTGGATCCGGTGCCGACCTTCGTCTTTGACGAAGTGGATGCCGGAGTAGGCGGGCGTGCGGCTGTCGAGATCGGACGCCGGCTCGCCATGCTGGCCCGCCATGTCCAGGTGCTGGTGGTGACGCACCTGCCGCAGGTGGCCGCCTTCGCCGACCAACACGTCCGGGTCACCAAGACCTCTGTCCGCGGAAGCGACGGCAAGACCGCCACTGGCTTCACGTCCAGCGACGTGCAGCTTCTCGATGACGAAGAACGGGTGAAGGAGCTTGCCAGGATGCTGGCGGGGCAGGAAGACTCCGAGTCCGCCCGTGCGCACGCCCAGGAATTGCTGGACGACGCGAAGCTTCTGCCGCAGCAGGCGTAGCAAACCCGCTGCCGGCCGGCCCACCGGTGACCTACGCCCACCCGGTCCGGCCGGTCCGGGTGGGCTTTACTCTTGATCCTTGCCCGATGGCAGGGGACTATTGAGCATTTGGGAAAACGGCTAGCGGATCCTTTGGAGGCGCAATTGATGATAGGCTCGAATTCCGTGGTGCAGCGATCAAATTCCCGTATAAATTCCCGGTTCCCGGGCTCGTCCAAGACGACCAAACACATCTTTGTCACCGGCGGTGTGGCGTCCTCGCTCGGTAAGGGACTGACGGCTTCGAGCCTCGGCCACCTGCTGCGGGCACGCGGTTTGTCTGTAACTATGCAGAAGCTCGATCCCTATCTCAATGTGGATCCGGGCACGATGAACCCCTTCCAGCACGGCGAAGTCTTCGTCACTGACGACGGCGCCGAAACCGACCTCGACATCGGACACTACGAGCGTTTCCTCGATGAGAACCTTGAAGGTTCGGCCAACGTCACGACCGGCCAGATCTACTCGACGGTCATCGCCAAGGAACGGCGTGGTGAGTACCTCGGCGACACCGTCCAGGTCATCCCGCACATCACGGATGAGATCAAGCGCCGCATGCGCCTCCCCGCTGAAGGCAAGAACGCTCCTGATGTCATCATCACGGAAATCGGCGGCACGGTTGGCGACATCGAGTCCCAGCCTTTCCTCGAGTCCGCCCGCCAGGTCCGCCAGGACATCGGCCGGAACAACGTCTTTTTCCTCCACGTCTCCTTGGTGCCTTACATCGGCCCTTCGCAGGAACTGAAGACCAAACCGACGCAGCACTCCGTTGCCGCCTTGCGTTCCATCGGCATCCAGCCGGAAGCGATCGTGATCCGCTCGGACCGCGAAGTGCCTGACGCCATGCGCGAGAAGATCGGCCGCATGTGCGACGTCGATATCGACGCCGTGGTCAACGCCGCCGATGCACCCAGCATCTACGACATCCCCAAGACGCTGCACTCCCAGGGTCTTGATTCCTACATCGTCCGCGCCTTGGACCTGCCGTTCAAGGACGTCGACTGGACCAGCTGGGACAAGCTCCTCGAAGCAGTCCACAATCCCAAGCACCAGGTTGAAGTTGCCCTCGTGGGCAAGTACATCGACCTCCCGGACGCTTACCTGTCCGTGACCGAGGCGTTGCGTGCCGGCGGTTTCGCGAACGAAACCAAGGTCAAGATCCGCTGGGTCCCGTCCGACGAATGCGAAACACTCGAAGGCGCCACCAAGTCCTTGGCCGGCGTCGACGCCATTTGTGTTCCCGGCGGCTTCGGTATCCGTGGCCTGGAAGGCAAGCTCGGCGCGCTTAAGTTCGCCCGCGAGACGAGGCTTCCGGTGCTGGGCCTTTGCCTCGGTCTTCAGTGCATGGTCATCGAATACGCCCGCAATGTGGTCGGCCTTGAGGGTGCATCCTCCAGCGAGTTCGAGCCTGACTCCAAGTACCCGGTCATTGCCACCATGGAAGAACAGCTGGACATCGTGGACGGCAAGGGCGACCTTGGCGGCACGATGCGCCTTGGCCTCTACGAGGCAAAATTGGACGAAGGCTCCGTCGTTGCGGAGACCTACGGTGCGACAACCGTTAGCGAGCGCCACCGCCATCGCTACGAGGTCAACAACAAGTACCGTGAGCAGATCGCAGCCGAGGGACTCGTGTTCTCCGGAACGTCTCCCGACGGCAAGCTGGTCGAGTTCGTGGAACTGCCGCGCGAAGTACACCCGTACTACGTCGCAACGCAGGCCCACCCCGAGCTCAGCTCCCGGCCGACGCGCCCCCACCCGCTGTTTGCCGGCCTCGTGAAGGCTGCGCTGGAGCGCCAGTCAGGCGTGGATTCGGTAGCAAAGTCAGCCCGCAAGGTCGCTGCGAAGTAATCGCTCACACAAACGAAGGACGGCGCGATGCCCGGTATTTCTGAAACCCCCAGCACTTTTCGGAAGGTTTCGGACATGCCGAGCCCGCGCCGTCTTTTGTCGTCCAACAAGGTCTATGAAGGCCGCATTTGGGATGTCGTCAGTGATGCCTTCGAGCTGGGCGAAGACACGGGGACCTTGGTCCGTGACTACATCGACCATCCTGGCGCAGTTGCGGTGCTGCCGATGAACGTTGACGGCGAAATCCTGTTGCTCAAGCAATATCGCCACCCCGTGGGGATGGATCTTTGGGAGATTCCTGCCGGTCTTCTTGATGTCGCCGGCGAAGACTTCGTGGTTGGCGCGGCCCGGGAACTCGCGGAAGAGGCCGACCTTACGGCGGCTACGTGGAATGTCCTCGCGGACTTCTTCAACTCGCCCGGGTCCTCGAGCGAGGCGGTTCGAATCTACCTGGCGCGCGGACTGGGAAGCGTTCCCGAGGCGGAACGGCACGTCCGCACGGATGAAGAAGCCGAAATCGAACTGGTGTGGGTCACCCTCGACGACGCTGTTTCGGCAGTGCTCGAAGGCCGTCTGCACAACCCGTCCGCCGTCGTCGGGATCCTCGCGGCGGCGGCCGCGCGCGCCGACGGCTTCAGGAACCTGCGCCCCGCCAACGCTCCCTGGCCTGCCCACCCGAGCCAGCGCTGACCGTGCCCCGGCTCGCGGAGACCCGGGTCCCGACCGCCATTGATCGGGCCGTTACGGACTACTTGCAGCACCTCGGCGTCGAACGGGGTCTCGCAAGCAACACCTTGTCCGCTTACCGCCGGGATCTGAACCGCTATTCGAACTTTCTGGCCGCGTCCGGAGTCGACAAGCCGGGCAACATCTCCCGCCGCGATGTCACTGCCTTCGTCCAGGCCTTGGCCGAGGGCTCCGATGGCGGGGCCGCACTCGGCGTCCGCTCTGCGGCGCGCACTGTGGTCGCCGTCCGGGGGCTCCACAAGTTCTGGGCCCTGGAGGGGACGACGACGACGGACCCCGCGAGCGATGTCCACCCGCCAATGCCAGGCAAACGCCTGCCGAAGGCCATCAGCGTCGGCGAAGTGACCCGGATCCTCGAAGCCGCCGGTGCCGATACCGCCACCGGCTTGCGGGACCGGGCTCTTTTGGAGTTCCTTTACTCCACGGGCGCCCGCATCAGCGAAGCCGTGGGGCTCGACGTCGACGATGTCTCGCTCGAAGCTGAAGCCGATGGCCCCGCGATCGTACGGCTTTTCGGAAAGGGCTCCAAGGAGCGCTTGGTGCCACTGGGGTCCTACGGTGCACGCGCCGTCGGCTCCTATGTGGTTCGCGGACGGCCCGCGTTGGCTGCCAAAGGAAAAGGGACCCCGGCGCTGTTCCTGAATGCCCGCGGGGGACGGATCAGCCGGCAGAGCGCGTGGACGATCCTGAAGACCGCGGCGGAGAAGGCCAACATCGCGAGGGACGTCTCCCCTCACACCCTCCGGCATTCGTTCGCCACGCACCTGCTTGAGGGCGGCGCCGATGTCCGGGTTGTGCAGGAGCTCCTTGGCCATGCCTCGGTGACAACCACGCAGGTGTACACCTTGGTCACTGCCGACACCTTGCGGGAAGTGTACGCGGCGGCCCATCCGCGGGCGCTCGGCTGACGCCTGCAGGGTTAGGCTTGGTCAATGACTGCAGCCCACGTCACCCTGTGCTTCCTGCTCCGCGACGGCGACGCTGGCCAGGAGGTGCTCCTGGGCCGGAAGAAGACCGGCTTCGGCACAGGGAAAATTGTGGGTATCGGCGGACATGTGGAGCCGGGAGAGACAGCGGCCGAAGCAGTATGCCGGGAAGTACAAGAGGAAATCTTCGTGGACGTGCAGGAACATCACCTCATTCCTGCCGGGACGGTGGATTTCGTCTTCCCTGCCAAGCCCGAGTGGAACATGTTCACCACCGTCTATCTGACTGGGACATGGACCGGCGAGCCAGCCGAAAGCGATGAGATCGCTCCACAGTGGTACCGGGTGGCGGGCCTTCCTGTGGAGAGGATGTGGGCCGACGCCGAGCACTGGTTGCCTGCCATGATTTCCGGCCAACGCATCGCGGTCGAGGTGGTGCTCGCCGAGGACAACGAAAGCGTCGCTGAAGTGCGCACCGCCGAGTGGTTGGATTCGGGAGCAACCCGCTAAATCACGGAAAGCAACAGCGACGAGAACGACGTCGGGCCGCTCACCTTATGAAGGCGAGCGGCCCGACGTCGTACTTTGGGAAGAACTACGGCAGGTGCCGTTCGTCAACGCCGTTGTATTCGCTGAGCGGACGGATCAGGGAATTCGATCCGAGCTGCTCCATGATGTGCGCGGTCCAGCCGGTGATGCGGCTTGCGACGAACAATGGGGTGAAGGTCGGAGTGTCGAAGCCCATCAGGTGGTAGGTAGGTCCCGCGGGGTAGTCGAGGTTGGGCTTGATGGCCTTGGCCTCGTCCATGGCCTGTTCAAGACCGTTGTACAGGCCCAGGATCTCTGGCCGGCCGTAGTGGGCGATCATCTTGTCCAGTGCGGCCTTCATGGTGGGCACCCTGGAGTCGCCGTGCTTGTAGACCCGGTGCCCGAATCCCATGACTTTCTTCTTTTCCGCGAGGGCACGCTCCATCCAGGTCTTCGCCCGGGCGGCCGCTTCCTCGAGGGATTCCTCGGTGCGGATGCCGATTTCCTCGAAGGTGTGCATGACGGCCTCGTTGGCGCCCCCATGAAGCGGACCCTTGAGGGCGCCGATCGCGGCGGTGACCGCGGAGTGCAGGTCCGAGAGGGTGGAGGTGACAACCCGGGCCGTGAACGTGGATGCGTTGAAGGAGTGCTCGGCGTAAAGGATCATCGAGACGTTGAAAGCCTTCACGACCTCTTCCACCGGGTCTTCGCCGAAGGTCATCCACAGGAAATTCGCGGAGTAGCCAAGCTCATCCCTGGGTTCGATGACTCCCTGGCCGCGCCGGCGGCGCTGGTCGTAGGCGACCACCGCGGGCATGGCTGCGAACAGGTCAATTGCCTTGGTCATGTTGGCTTCGGGCGTGGAATCCTCGGCCAACGGGTGCCGTGCTCCCAGGACGGAAGCGGCCGTCCGGCAGACATCCATGGGATGGGAGGTCGTCGGGAGCGCATCAATGACCTGCTTCACAATAGGGTCAAGGGCGCGGCCCGCGCGCTCGCGGGCTGTGAACTCCTCAAGTTCCTCCGGCGTGGGCAGCTCGCCGTTCCACAGCAGGTAGGCGACTTCTTCGAAGCTGCACTTGGCGGCGAGTTCCTGCACGGGGTAGCCGCGGTACAGCAGCGAGTTGGTGTCCGGGTTGACCTTGGAGATCGCGGTGTAGTCAACAATGACGCCGGCCAGGCCCTTCTTGATCTCAACAGCTACCATGCTGTCCTCCTTCGTTCATCGGCAGGCACTCCGGACTAGCCGGCGTGCCTGCATCCCTTGGTTGATCCAGTTACCGGCTGAGCCCAGGAATCTGGAAGTTGAAAACGCTTGTGTCGAAGTGGTTGTAAGCCTCGTAGTCCACCAGGTCATAGAGCCGCGCACGGGTGAGCATGCTCTCCACCTGTGCTTCCTGCGTTCCTGTGGCCTTGATCGTTTCCAGCGTACGCTCTGCAGCCCCCATGGCAATGCGGAGCAGGGTGACGGGGTAGATGACCATGTTCACACCGACGCCCTGGAGCTGTTCGGTGGTGAAGAGTTCGCTTTTGCCGAACTCGGTCATGTTGGCCAGGATGGGCACGTCCACTGCGTCCCGGATGGCTTGGAACTCGGACAGATCTTTCATGGCTTCGGGGAAGATCGCGTCGGCGCCGGCTTCGACGAGTGCCTGGGCGCGTTCCTGGGCTGCTTCGATGCCGTCGACGGCGCGGATGTCGGTGCGGGCCATGATGAGGAAGTTCGGGTCCCGTCGTGCGTCTGCTGCGGCGCGGATGCGTTTGGCGGCCGTGTCGGTGTCGACGACGTTCTTGCCGTCCAGGTGCCCGCAGCGTTTGGGGTTGAACTGGTCCTCGATGTGGCAACCGGCGAGCCCGGCGTTTTCGAGTTCCTGGATGGTGCGGGCTACGTTCATCGGTTCACCGAATCCGGTGTCGGCGTCAACGAGGGCCGGCAGTTCGGTCATGCGGGCGATCTGCCCTGCGCGGGTGGCGACCTCGGTGAGTGTCGTGAGCCCGATGTCCGGCAGGCCGAGGTCGTTGGCGAGGACGGCGCCGGAGATGTAGACGCCGGGGAAGCCTTTCTCCTCGATCAGCCTCGCCGAGAGCGGGTTGAACGCGCCGGGGAACTGGACGATGGTTCCGGAAGCGAGCATCTCGCGCAGGGCGAGGCGCTTCTGTTCCGGTGTGGTCTTGGAGTACAGCATTTAGAACAGCCCTTTCGGTGCTGCGGCGAGGTCGATGACGCCGGGTGCGGCCTGGATGTTGAGTTGGTCCAGTTCGCCCGCGCCGAGTTCGGGGAGGCGTTCGACGGCGGCGAGGAACCTTTCGATCTCGGCCTCCTCGACCAGACCGGACGCGAGCGTGCGGAACTTGTTGATGTATTGTTCGCGGGCGAACGGCCGGGCGCCGAGGGGGTGCGCGTCGGCGACGGCGATCTCGTCGGTGATGACGGTGCCGTCGTTGAGGGTGATTTCAACGCTGCCGCCGAAGGCTTTCTCGGCGATGTCCAGGGAGTGGTAGCGGCGGGTCCATTCCGGGTCTTCCACTGTGGTTACCTTGTGCCAGAGTTCCACGGTGTCCGGACGGGCGGCCCGTTCGGGGGCGTAGGAGTCCATGTGGTGCCAGGCGCCGTCCTGGAGGGCGACGGTGAAGATGTAGGGGATGGAGTGGTCCAGGGTTTCGCGGGAGGCGGTCGGGGAGTATTTCTGCGGATCGTTGGCGCCGGAGCCGATCACGTAGTGGGTGTGGTGGCTGGTCTTGATGAGGACGGAGGCCACGTTGGCCGGGTCCGTGGCCTCGGGGTGCTCTTTGTTCAGCTTGCGGGCGAGGTCGATCCAGGCCTGGGCCTGGTATTCGGCGGAGTGTTCCTTGGTGTAGGTGTCCAGGATGGCGCGCTTGGCTTCCCCGGCCTCGGGCAGCGGGACTTCGTAGGAGGCGTCCGGGCCGTCGAGCATCCAGGCGATGACGCCGTCTTCGCCTTCGTAGATCGGCACGGGGGAGGTCTGGCCGCGCATGGAGCGGTCGACGGCTTCGACGGCCATCTTGCCGGCGAACGCGGGGGCGTGGGCCTTCCAGGTGGAGATTTCGCCCTTGCGGGATTGCCGGGTGGCGGTGGTGGTGTGCAGGGCCTGCCCGACGGACTGGAAGATCGTTTCCACGTCCAGGCCCAGGAGGGTGCCGATACCGGCGGCGGCGGAGGGGCCGAGGTGGGCCACGTGGTCGATCTTGTGCTTGTGCAGGCAGATGGCCTTGACCAGGTTCACCTGGATTTCGTAGCCGGTGGCGATGCCGCGGATCAGGTCACGGCCGCTGGAGCCGACGTGCTGGGCCACGGCGAGGATCGGCGGGATGTTGTCGCCCGGGTGTGAGTAGTCCGCGGCCAGGAAGGTGTCGTGGTAGTCCAGTTCACGCACGGCGACGCCGTTGGCCCAGGCTGCCCACTCGGGGGAGACCTTGTCGCTGATCCCGAAGACACTGGAGCCTTTGCCGTTGGTGGTGGGCGCGTGGGTCAGGGCCTGCGCCCGGGCAGCGATGATCGGGGCCCGGTTCAATGACGCGACAGCAACGGAGGCATTGTCGATGATCCGGTTGATGATCATGTCCGTGACCTCGGGGGTGACCTCGACGGAGTCGGCGGCTACTGTGGCGATCTTGTGCGCCAGTTGCTCCTCACGGGCAAGGTTTTCTTCGCTCTTGTAGACGCGGACGTGGTTGTTCTTCACCATGGTGCTCCTTTAGTGAGGTGTGTGGGTGGCTTTGACGTGGGAAAGACTGCGGTGCAAATGCAGCGTGGTGGCGGCTTCGGCGAGCCGGGGGTTGCCTGCCGCGATGGCTTCGGCGATCGCCGCATGCTCTGACGCCGCGGCATGGAGGCGTTCGGCGTCGTCGGCCGCGAGGCGGCGGACCCGCACGAGGTGCACGCGGAGGCTGCGCATGGCCTGGGCGAGGTAGGAGTTGGAGATTGCTTCGTCGATCGCCTCGTCGAGCCGTCCCACCAAGGCGTAGTAATCGTGCCGCGCGGGGTCGCTGTCGTTGAGCATCTCCGGTGCGCGGAGGAGCTCGGCGTGGAGTTGCTCGAATACCGGGCGTTCACCGCGTTCCGCGGCGAGGGCGGCGGCCTTACCTTCCAGGGTTTCGCGCAGCTCGAAGAGTTCGTCGATGTCCTCCAGCGAGATATCGGTGACGACGACGCCGCGGCCGCCTGCCGACGTCGTCAGCCCTTCCGCGGTGAGCCGGCTCAGCGCCTCCCGGACAGGTGTCCGGGACACCCCCAGACGTTCGGATTGTTCCACTTCCGCGAGGACCGTTCCCGGCAGAAGACGCCATTCAATGATGTCTTCGCGCAGGGCCGCATAGGCTTTGTCGCTGGCACGCATGGACCCTCCTTCATTGGGCGGATGTCCTCAGTGTATACATAAAGCTCGATTCGGCCTACCCTTTCGACCATAAAATGCTGATTTATCGAGATGGACTAGAGTCACTTATCGAAGTGTGTGTATACATGCCTGCTGGAATCGAGGTCTAACTCCGATTCCAGCGGTATTCGTTCTCCGGCCGTCCCGGAGTGCCGTATCGCGGATTCCTCGTGACCATGCCGGCGTCGGCCAGGTACTCGAGGTAGCGCCGCACAGTAACCCGGGACATCCCCAAGGCCACAGTTGCCTCGCTTGCGGATACTGCCCGGCCAAGGCTGGCCAGGAGGTCTTTGACGGACTCCAGGCTATGGGCGGAAAGCCCCTTGGGCAGCGGGACTTCGCTGGGTGCGCGGAGGCTTGCAAACGCCTGGTCCACATCGCTTTGCGAGGCTCCGCTCGCCCGCGCGCCCGACGCCGGTGCGGCGAGCTGCTCGCGGAAGGTGCGGTAGCTGGCGAGTTTGTCCGCGAACGTTGCGAAGGTGAACGGCTTGATGAGGTATTGCACCACGCCGATCGACACCGCGCTGCGGACAATGTTCACCTCCCTCACCGCGGTGATGGCGATGATGTCCGCAAGCAGTCCGGAAGCGCGCATTCGACGGGCGACGTCCAGGCCGTGAAGATCCGGCAGGTTCATGTCGAGCAGGACGAGGTCCACTGGCTGCCCGGCAACGGCGAAATCGTTGAGTAGCCGCAGGGCCGACTGTCCGTCCGGGGCCGTTCCGGCTACGGTGAAGCCGTCGATTCGTCCGACGTAAACGCCGTGGGCATCGGCGGCGATGGGTTCGTCCTCGACGACGAGAACGCGGATATCGGTCATTCGGCTTCTTTCCAGGAGTCCGGGGCCGGGAGCACTACGCGGAAGAACGCACCGCCCAAGGCGCTTGTGGAGTCGCTGATGGACAGCGTACCGCCAAGCCGCTGCACCGCTTGCCGCACCAGGGCCAGCCCGACGCCGCGGGAAGGCGCTCCGGGTTGGCCGGCCTGTCCGATGCCGGCCGCCTTGGTGCTGAAGCCGTACTGCCAGACGTCGTCCACGATGCCTGGATCGATGCCGTGGCCGGAATCCATCACCGTGAAGGTGGTTCCGCCGGGTCCGGACTCGATGCCCAGTTCCACTTTGCGCGGCGGGGGAGCGGCAGCCGCGGCGTCGAGGGCGTTGTCCAGCAGGTTCCCCAAAATCGTCACCAGGTCCTGGACGGCCAGGCCCCGGAGGCCCTCCCCGCCGGTCACCGTGACGGTGAGCTCCGCCCCGCGTTCGTGCGCTTCAGCGGACTTCCCCATGATGAGCGCACTCAGGACAGGCTCGTCCACCGATGCCACGAGGTGGTCGGTCAGCTGTTGACTCAATTCAAGGTCCTTGGTGGCGAAGTCCAGGGCGTCGCTGGTGCGTCCGAGCTCCATCAGGGACACGATGGTGTGCAGCCGGTTGGCGTGTTCGTGCGTCTGGGCCCGCAAGGCGTCGGAGAGGGTTTTCATGGTTTCGAGTTCGCTGCCCAGGGACTCGATTTCAGTCCTGTCCCGGAGCGTGGCTACGGTCCCGAACACGGCTGGCCGCTGCCGGCCCCTCATTCCCGGCGGGCCCACGGCGGGGGCCTGGTTCACCACCAGGATCCGGGACCCGCTGAGGTGGATTTCGTCGTGCGCCGTCCGGCCGGACTCGAAAAGCCCCTGGAGGCTGGATTCCAGGGGGAGATCCGATAGGCGCGGTGCGGCCACCGTGACGGGATCGACGTCGGACCGTTCCAGTCCCAGCAAATCCGCGGCCTGGTCGTTGTACATAACGACGCGGCCGCCCGTGTCGATCAGCACCACGCCTTCGCGGACCGAATGCAGCACGGACTCGTAGTATGCGAACAATTGCGCCAATTGCTCCGGTCCCCAGCCGCGGGTGACCGAACGCAGGTACCGGCCCAGCAAGCCGGAGGCCAGGGAGCCTCCGGCGAGCATGGCCAAGGAGAAGGCGATGATCGTCGTGAGCCGCGCTGACACCGCGACGTCGACCGTCCGCACGGTGACGCCCGCGGCGACCAGGGCCCTGACTTTTCCGGATGAGTCCTCCACCGGAACGATGGTACGGACGGATGGGCCGAGCGTTCCGGCAGTGACCTCAGTGAATGTCTGGCCGTGGAGGGCGGGATCGATGGTGCCGATATAGGGCTTGCCGATTTCGTCCGGGTTCGCATGGGTCCAGCGCGTCCGGTCCGGGGCCATGATGGTGATGAAGTCGGTATGGGCGTTGGCCATGACCACTTGCGCGTAGGGCTGGAGGGCTGCGGATGGATTTGGCGCGCCGGCAGCCTGGAGGACGAGGGGATTGGCTGCGATCGCCGCGGCCACAGCCTGCATGCGCTGGCCGGCGTCGTTATAGGCCCGGTCCCTGGCGTCCACGAAGGCCACCGTTCCCACGATCGCGGTGAGCGCCAAGATGAACAGCAGGTTTGCCACGAAGAGCCTCCGGGCAATGCTCCAGCGTCGGATCGTGTCCTCCTTTCCGCGGCCAATCCTGTGACCAATATGAACGCAATAGTGATACATGTCACGCGGCGCCCAATGATGGATATCACAGCAGAGCGACGCAGGGACATTCCGCAGGAACCACGGCGCTTTCCAGAGTATCTATAAGGAGCAAAGCCATGACCTCTCAAAGAGGAGAGATTGCACCCGCAAAGGCCGGGCGCAAGGGGCTGGACAAGTCGCATTACCTCTACATCGCCGTGATCGCCGCAGTTGTGCTGGGCGCCGTCGTCGGCCTGCTTTTCCCCGAAGTGGGTAAATCCCTCAAGCCCTTGGGCGACGGCTTCATCAAGCTCATCAAGATGATGATCGCCCCGGTCATCTTCTGCACCATCGTCCTGGGCATCGGATCAATCGCCAAGGCTGCCACCGTCGGCAAGGTCGGCGGCCTCGCGCTCATCTACTTCCTGGTGATGTCCACCTTCGCGCTCGCCATCGGCTTGGTCGTCGGCAACGTCATCCATCCCGGCGAGGGACTGAAGCTGATCCCGTACAACCCGAACACGCCCACATCCACGAACAGCACCGCTGACTTCCTGCTGGGCATCATCCCCGCGGACATTCCCGTGCTGCCCACGCTCTTGGTAGCCATCCTGGTGGGCTTCGCGCTGCAGCGCATGGGTTCGCAGGGCCAGCCGGTGCTCAAGGCCATCCAGCACGGCCAGGCACTCGTCTTCCGTATCCTCATCATGATCATGTGGCTCGCGCCCGTCGGTGCATTCGGCGCGATCGCCGCAGTGGTCGGTGCCACCGGGGTGAAGGCAATCTTCGGCATGCTCACCCTGATGGTCGCTTTCTACATCACTTGTGCGCTGTTCATCGTGGTGGTGCTCGGCACCTTGCTGCGGGTTGTCGCCGGCGTCAGCATCTTCCAGCTGATGAAGTACCTGGCCCGCGAGTACCTGCTCATCTTCTCCACCTCCTCCTCCGAAGCGGCGTTGCCCAGGCTCATCGCCAAGATGGAGCACCTCGGCGTTTCCAAGCCGGTAGTCGGTGTCACGGTGCCCACCGGTTACTCCTTCAACCTCGATGGAACTGCCATCTACCTGACCATGGCCTCGCTGTTCGTCGCCAACGCCATGGGTATTCCGCTGGACCTGGGCGCCCAGGTATCGCTGCTGGTCTTCATGATCATCGCGTCCAAGGGAGCGGCCGGCGTTTCCGGGGCTGGCCTGGCCACCCTCGCAGCAGGCCTGCAGGCACACCGGCCCGAACTGCTGGGCGGTGTCGGTATGATCGTCGGGATCGACCGCTTCATGTCCGAAGCCCGCGCCCTCACCAACTTCACGGGCAACGCCGTCGCGACCGTGTTGATCGGTACCTGGGTCAAGGAAATCGACCGCAACCAGGTCACCAATGTCCTGTCCGGCGCTAAGCCGTTCGACGAGCTGACCATGATCAGCCACCACGCCGAACCCGAGGTGAAAGAGGCAGTGGCCGCATAGCCCGGCACGCTGCTTGGAAGCATCCGCGCAAGCAAGGCAGGAACCCGTTACAGGGGGCCTGCCTTGCTTGCTTTTCATTGGTACGAAGGACCAACCTTCTACTTCAGCTAGAAGGTAAAGGCTCAAATGGCGGGCAATGTCAAGTTCCGTGGAATGCCGTGTCGAGGGCTGTAGCCTAGGTGGGGAGCAGTGCAGGTGCTGGAGACAGCCGCAGGAAATGACCGTCGTGGAGAGAGTGGATAGATACGTGAGCAGCGAATGGGGAGCAACTACGCTGGAGGGCACGGATTTCGATCTGGAAGACGCCGTCATGGGGCCTACGGGCCGCCCGCACCGCGACTTCCCCGAACCCGCGCCACTGGCCTCTCATGGTCCGGCCCGCGTCATTGCCATGGTCAACCAGAAGGGCGGCGTGGGCAAAACCACGTCAACCATCAACCTCGCCGCTGCGCTCGCAGAGTTCGGCCGGCGCGTCCTGCTCGTCGATTTCGATCCGCAGGGAGCCCTTTCCGCGGGCCTGGGCGCGAACCCGCACGAGCTCGACCTCACCGTCTACAACGTCCTCATGGACCGCAAAGTGGACATCCGCGACGCCATCCAGAAGACCGGCGTCGAAGGCATCGACCTCCTGCCGGCTAACATCGACCTCTCCGCCGCCGAGGTCCAACTGGTCAACGAGGTAGCCCGCGAGCAGGTGCTGGACCGCGCGCTCAAGAGCGTCGAGGACGACTACGACGTCGTGCTCATCGACTGCCAGCCGTCCCTGGGCCTCCTGACCGTCAATGCCTTGACGGCTGCGCACGGGGTCATCATCCCGCTGATCTGCGAATTCTTCGCACTCCGGGCGGTCGCACTGCTCGTCGAAACGATCGAAAAGGTCCAGGACCGGTTGAACCCCCGCCTGCAAGTCGACGGCGTGCTCGCCACGATGTACGACGCCCGCACCCTGCACAGCCGCGAAGTCATCTCGAGGCTCGTGGAGGCGTTCGGGGACAAGGTCTTCGAGACCGTCATCAAGCGTTCCATCAAGTTTGCCGACGCCACTGTTGCCGCAGAGCCCATCACGAGCTACGCCGGGAACCACATCGGTGCAGACGCGTACCGCCGCTTGGCCAAGGAACTGATCTCGCGCGGCGGCGCACCCTAGCCCGCGTGGCAGAGCCAACCACCGCCGAAACAGCGCCGGCCCTGATGGCCGACGCGCCGCCGTCGAACTCTTCCATAAGCAACTCCGCAAGCGACGCGGAGGACGCCGGAACCTCGCCGTTGGGACGAAAGGCCGGCTTCGAAGTCCGGTTGGCGAACTTCACCGGCCCCTTCGATCTCTTGCTCGGCCTGATCTCCAAGCACAAGCTGGACATCACTGAGGTTGCACTGGCCACCGTTACGGACGAGTTCATCAAGTACATCCGGCGCCTGCAGGAACTGGGCGAGGACTGGGCCCTGGACGAAGCCAGTGAATTCCTGGTCATCGCCGCGACCCTCTTGGACCTTAAAGCCGCAAGGCTCCTGCCGGCCGGCGAAGTCGAAGATGCCGAGGACATCGCCTTGCTGGAGGCCCGGGACCTGCTCTTCGCCCGGCTCCTGCAGTACAAGGCGTTCAAACAGGTGGCCGCGATCATCTCCGGCACCTTGGATTCCGAAGCCCGCCGCTTCCCGCGGCAGGTTGCCTTGGAAGGGCATTTCGCGGCACTGTTGCCGGAACTCATTTGGCGCCACACGCCCGAACAGTTCGCTGCGCTGGCGGCCAAGACCTTGGCACCGAAGGACAAAACGCCAGAGGAAGTCGGGCTGGGCCACCTTCACGGAACACCCGTCAGCGTCAAGGAACAAGCCGAGATCATCGGGTACCGCCTGCAGCGGGGCCAGCCGCAATCCTTCAGGGCCCTGATTGCCGACGCCGAGTCCACGCTTGTTGTCGTGGCCCGGTTCCTGGCACTCCTTGAGCTGTTCCGCGACCGTGTGGTCGCGTTTGACCAGCCGGGGCCGCTCGCCGAACTGACTGTCCGCTGGACGGGGCGCCCCGAAGGCTGGACCAGCGACAACTTGAGCGACGAGTACGATTCCGAGCCCGGCACCGCTCCGATCTACGAAAATGAGGATGCACCTTGAACGCTGAGGAAACAGCCGGGGACGGCCTCGCCGAGCTTGAGGCGCTGCCCGGTGGCGCCCGCGCCGCACTGGAAGCTGTCCTGATGGTGATCGATGAACCCGCCACCGCGGAAGAGCTCGCTGCCGGGCTCAACGTGACAGTCGCCGTCGTCGAGGATTTGCTCGAGGGACTGCGGCAGGAGTATAGCGGCTATACTGTTAAAGCCCCGGGCAGGGACGCTGATGACTCGCAAGGTGAAATCCACACTGATGCAAGCGCCAGCGCTGCACCCCGGGGTTTTGAGTTGCGGAACGTTGCCGGAGGGTGGCGGATCTATTCACGCGCGGAATTTGCCGACGTCGTGGGCAGGTTCGTTCTCGAGGGCCAGACCGCGCGGCTGACGCAGGCAGCCCTTGAAACCATGGCGGTCATCGCGTACCGGCAGCCGGTTTCCCGGGCCAGGGTGTCGGCCATCCGCGGCGTCAATGTCGATTCAGTCGTGAGGACCCTCGTCCAACGCGGGCTGATCGAGGACTCAGGTGCCGATCCTGAGTCGGGGGCCATCCTTTACCGGACCACCTCGTACTTCCTCGAACGGATGGGCATTGGCTCGGTGGCCGAACTGCCTCAATTGTCGCCGCATCTTCCGGGGCTGGAGGGCATCGAGGAGTTCTTCGACCCAGAGCGCATGTAGTGCGTGAAACAACTCAATATCGCGGGGAATTGCAAGGATCTACAAACGCCCGGCTAGTAACGGGCAGAGTTCACACAGGGCAGATATCCTCTGCCCGGCTGGCTAATGTTGAGAAAGAACAAGCCGGCCAACATAATAAAAGGACGGGTCATGACACAGGCGGGACGCCAGGGTTCACCACGTAATAGTTCGGGACGAAACGGTTCCGGACGCAACGAGTCGCAAGACTCAGGCCGCGGCAACGCAGGCCGCAGCAGTGCCGGCCGCGCAGGCGGCAGTTTTGGTGCCGGCCGGGGTGGCGCAAGCCGTGCCAGCGGCGCCTCCGGAGGCAGCAAGCGCAGCTTCTCCCAGGGCGGAGAACGCCCCTTCAAACCCACTCGTCCGCGTGAAGAACGCCCTTTCGATCCGGACAACCCCACCTCGGCCGGAGGCTACGAGCGTCGTGAAGCCGCGAAGCCGGCAAGGGCCCCCCGCAAGCCAGGCTCCAACAAGCCCGGCTTCGGCAAGGCTCCGGGCACGCCGGGCGCATTGAAGCCCAAGCCCAGCAACAAGAAACAGTATGCTTCGCGCGCCTTCGGCAGCGAGCGCTTCGGCCAGAATCTCGGTCCGATCCGCAAGCCCAGCGGCCGCCGCGGCGAGGTGGCGCAGTCCGCGCAGCACGACGCCGATGGCGTGCGCCTTCAGAAGGTCATGGCCCAGGCCGGCGTGGCTTCCCGCCGCGTATGCGAGGAAATGATCGAGGAAGGCCGCGTCGAGGTCAACGGCCAGCTCACCACCGAGCTTGGCATGCGTGTTGACCCTGCTACCGCTGTGATCCACGTCGACGGCATCCGCATCCAGCTCGATGACACGATGCTCTACATGGTGTTCAACAAGCCCAAGGGCGTCGTTTCCACCATGGAGGATCCCGAGGGCCGTCCCTGCATCAGCGACTTCCTCAAGTCCGCCAAGAACAAGGGCGAGCGCCTCTTCCACGTTGGCCGTCTCGACGTCGCCACCGAGGGCCTGCTGCTTCTGACCAACGACGGCGAACTGGCCAACCGCTTGACGCACCCTTCCTATGAGGTGCCCAAGACGTACCTGGTACAGGTCCGCGGCCCGTTCCCGCAGGGCGTCGGCGCGCAGCTGAAGGCCGGCATCGAGCTCGAAGACGGCATCGCTTCGGTCGACTCCTTCAGGCTCGTGGACTCCACTCCGGGCCACGTGCTGATCGAGGTTGTGCTGCACTCCGGCAAGAACCGTATTGTCCGCCGTATGTTCGAAGCGGTCGGGTTCCCGGTGTTGCGGCTCGTGCGTGTCAAGATCGGTCCCATCGGGTTGGGCGACCAGCGCCAGGGCAGCATCCGCAACCTCGGCAAGCAGGAAGTCGGACACCTCCTGGCCTCCGTAGGACTGTAAGGGCATGTCGGCATTCCACTCGCACGGCCGGGGCCACCTTGACGGCCCGGTGGTCGTTTTCGGCACCGGACTGCTCGGAGCCAGCATCGGTCTCGGCCTCCGCGGCCGGGGTGTCCCGGTGTTCCTTTCGGACCCGTCGCCAACCAACCAGGCCGTGGCCGTGGATATCGGTGCGGGCAGGCCCCTGTCCGAGCTTGAGGACCCACCCCAGCTGGTTGTTGTCGCTGCGCCGCCGGATGTGACGGCCGACGTCGTCGAACGTGCACTGGGTGAATACCCCGATGCCGTCGTGGTGGACATTGCGAGCGTCAAGCTGGCCATCCAGGCCGATCTCCGCTCGCGTGGAGTGGACATGTCCCGCTACGTCGGGACGCACCCCATGGCGGGGCGCGAGAAGTCGGGGCCTGTCGCTGCCCGCGGCGAGCTCTTCACCTCCATGCCTTGGGTCCTTTGCCCTTCGGACGAAACCAGCTCCGATGCCCTGCAGACGGCACGTTCCCTTGCCGGGGACCTGGGGGCGATCGTCTCCCAGTTCACGGCGGAGGAACATGATGAAGCCGTTGCCTTGGTATCGCACTTGCCCCAGGTGATGTCCTCGCTTCTCGCCAGCCGATTGCAGGGAACACCGCTCCACGCGCTGTCCCTGGCCGGCAACGGGCTGCGGGACACCACCAGGATTGCGGCCAGCGATCCCACCCTTTGGGTACAGATCCTTGGCAACAACGCAGCCAAGATGGTGGATATCCTTCACGGCGTCCGAGAGGACCTGAACCGGCTGATCGGCACCTTGGAGGATCCCACGGCCCCCGGGGCGCGGCTGGACCTTGCCCAGCTCATCAGCGAAGGCAACGCCGGGCAGGCCAGGATCCCGGGAAAGCACGGCGGACCCCCGCAGGCGTATTCATGGCTTACAGTTCTGGTAGATGACCGGCCCGGGCAGATCGCCCGGCTGTTGACGGAGATCGGCGAGATCGGCGTCAACGTTGAAGACCTCCGCCTGGATCACTCCTCCGGGCAAAACGTTGGCATGGTGGAACTATCTGTCATGCCCAACAAGCACGACCTCCTTGTTGAAGCCTTGACCGACCGTGGATGGCGGGTACTCCAGTAATGACACGTGAACTTTTCGGTCCGGAGCCTGTAGTACGTCCGGGCAAGCCACTCGTGGTCGCCATCGACGGCCCGTCCGGTTCCGGCAAGTCCAGCGTCAGCAAGGAAGTTGCACGGCGCCTGAAGCTCGCCTATCTCGACACGGGCGCGATGTACCGTGCGTTGACCTGGTACTGCCTCAAGACAGGAATCGACCTCGCCGACGGTGCCGCCGTCGAGCAGGCCTCGAAGGATTTGCCGCTGGAACTCAGCACCAGCGCCAATGCCGAATACGTCAGTGTCGGCGGCGTGGACATCACGGAGGAAATCCGTGAGCCGCGGATCTCTTCCTCCGTCAGCGCAGTGGCAACCACCTTGGGTGCGCGCAACGAATTGATTCGTCGCCAGCGCCAGCTGATCGAGCAGCACCACCGCCGCATGGTGGTGGAGGGGCGGGACATAACCACTGTCGTCGCGCCCTATGCGGAGGTCCGCATGCTGCTGACCGCGAGCGAAGAAGCCCGGCTGCGCCGCCGCGGCCTCCAGCTGGGCGGAACGCAGAGCCAAGAGCAGCTCGCCGCCCAAGTGATCCACCGCGATGCCAAAGACTCCACTGTGGTGAACTTCAGCCGAGCGGCCGACGGCGTCGTTACCCTGGATTCCTCGGACCTGGACTTCGAGGAAACGGTTGAAACGGCCCTGAGCATTGTGGGCAAGGTCATCTACGGTGACTGAAGCCCGGCTCCCGGCGCGCTGGACCATGACGTGGAGCCGGCCGGTTGGCTGGCTGCTGGATCATGTTCTGTACCGGACGGTGATCACGGGGCGCTCCAATGTTCCCGAATCCGGCCCGGTCATTTTCGCGGGAAACCACATCAGCTTCCTGGATGGGCCAGTGATGTTCGGCGCGGCTCCGCGGCCCATGCACATCCTGGTCAAGAAGGAGATGTTCGGGGGCCTCCTGGGAAAGGTGCTTCGTGCCTCCGGGCAGATTTCCGTCGACCGCTCCGGCGACCGCGCGGCGCTCCAGCTCGGAAAGCAGGTGCTCGACGCCGGGCGTTGCGTGGGAATCCTCCCCGAAGGAACGCGGGGGAGCGGCACCGCCGGCAACATCAGCAACGGCGTTGCCTGGCTCGCCCTGATGTCCGGGGCAACAGTGATTCCCGTGGCGATCCTTGGGACGCGGATCCCGGATGAACACCGCGACTCCATTCCGAGGCCGCGCCGCCGCCTGCACGTCAGTTTCGGAGCTCCCCTCAAGGTGACCCGCAGAAATGGCGAGCCGGGGCGTGTTTCAATGGACAGGGCGGCCGCGGAGATCCGCGCTGCACTGGCTGGACACGTCCAGGATGCCATCAAGACCACCGATCATTCCCTTCCGGGGGACTAAATGAACCGGCCCACAGCCAATACAGCACCGCCAAGAAGAAGTAGCCGGGACGCCGGCAGATCACCACTAAGGAAAGTGCAATGAGCGATACGACTCACAAGTCCGGCAACATCGGAGCCGGCGACGACGAATACACGCCCACCGGCACCGACCAGGTGGCTGAAAACCTCGCCGCCCTGGACGACGACGAAGCCGAACTCCGCGCAGCCTCCCTCCGGGCAGGCCTGGAAGACTATGACCTCGACGAAGACGACGCCGCGCTGCTGAGCGGGCTCTACGACGACGAGGGCGAAGACGGCCCCCTCAAGCTGGACCCGGTCCTGGCGATCATTGGCCGTCCCAACGTCGGCAAGTCCACGCTGGTGAACCGTATCCTGGGCCGCCGCGAGGCCGTCGTCGAGGACACCCCCGGCGTCACCCGCGACCGTGTCATGTATTCGGCCCACTGGAACGGGCGCAACTTCACGCTGGTGGACACCGGCGGCTGGGAGCACGACGCCCGGGGCATTCACGCCCGCGTCGCCGAGCAGGCCGAGATGGCCGTGGAACTGGCCGACGCGGTGCTCTTCGTGGTGGACTCCGCTGTTGGAGCCACTGCCACGGACGAAGGCGTCATGAAGATGCTGCGCAAGTCCAAGAAGCCCGTCATCATGGTGGCCAACAAGGTTGACGACTTTGCGCAGGAAGCCGACTCGGCTGCCCTTTGGGGCCTCGGCTTCGGCGAGCCCTACCCGGTGTCCGCCCTCCATGGCCGCGGCGTTGCCGACCTCCTTGACCACGTCATGGACACCCTGCCCGAGTTCTCCACCGTGGAAGGCGTCGAACGCTCCGGCGGACCCCGCCGTATTGCCCTCATCGGCCGTCCGAACGTCGGCAAGTCCTCCTTGCTGAACAAGTTGGCCGGCTCCGAGCGCGTCGTCGTTGATACCCTCGCCGGGACCACCCGCGACCCCGTGGACGAGTTCATCGAACTCGGTGGCCGCACCTGGCGCTTCGTGGACACCGCAGGCATCCGCCGCCGCCAGCACATGGCGCAGGGCGCGGACTTCTACGCTTCCCTGCGTACGCAGGCCGCGCTCGAAAAGGCGGAAGTCGCCGTCGTGCTCCTGGCCGTTGACGAGGTGCTCAGCGAGCAGGACGTCCGCATCCTCCAACTCGCCATCGAGTCGGGCCGCGCGCTGGTGCTCGCGTTCAACAAGTGGGACCTGCTCGACGACGAACGTCGCCGCTACCTCGAGCGTGAGATCGAGCAGGACCTGGCACACGTTGAATGGGCTCCGCGCGTCAACATCTCGGCCAAGACCGGCTGGCACAAGGACCGCCTGGTGCCCGCACTGGACCTCGCCTTGGAGAGCTGGGACAAGCGCATCCCCACAGGGCGCCTCAATGCGTTCCTGGGCGAACTCGTCGCTGCCCACCCGCACCCGGTCCGCGGTGGCAAGCAGCCCCGGATCCTGTTCGGCACCCAGGCATCCAGCCGTCCGCCGAAGTTCGTGCTGTTCACCACGGGCTTCCTGGACCCCGGATACCGCCGATTCATCACGCGCCGCCTGCGCGAAACCTTCGGCTTCGACGGCACGCCCATCGAGGTCAGCATGCGCGTCCGTGAAAAGCGCGGCAAGAAGCGCTAAGTGAGACGCGCATCACAAATGACACCCGCCAAGGTGTCATTGGGAACCTCGAACATCGTGTAAGCTTTTTGAGGTGGTTCGGCCGGACTGCTTAGGTGAAAACCTAGGCGGAGAACGGCAGGACTGACGGGCTGTAGCGCAGCTTGGTAGCGCACTTGACTGGGGGTCAAGGGGTCGCAGGTTCAAATCCTGTCAGCCCGACCGCAAGGTATGGAAAGCAAAGCCGCGGGAACTCAAGGGTTCCCGCGGCTTTTGCGTTTAAACGTTGGCCCCGCCGCTCCGGGGCGGTTCCCTGGTTCCGGGCGGGCCGTCAATGCCTGAATGATGGATCCTGCTCAATCATTCGACTGGATAAAATCCGGATCCGCGGAATCACGCGGGCAGGCACAACCGGCGAAGGGAATGATCCAGCAGAATCCGACGGTGTGCGCGGATCGCCCGAGCCTGACGCGCCGTGCTGACCTTGTTTGAAGGGCCAGAGCCTTGAAGCGACGTGACTTGCCGTGTCGTAGGCGATTTCCCAAAGCAAAGAAGGTCAGGACGGCGCACTTGCGATTTCCAGCGGCCTCAGGCCCCCTACAGCGCCCCTAGCGCTTTCACCAGTGGCTCAAGCTCCGGCACCGATTCTGCCGCGGCCAACGATTGCGCCAGGGTTTGGTCGTGCACCGGGCGGGCGGCCAGCAAAAGCTTCTGGCCGGCGTCGGTAAGCTCCGTGTAGATGCCCCGGCGGTCGTCGGCGCACAAGATGCGGGTCAGCAGCGCGCGGTCTTCGAGCCGGTTCACCAAGCGCGTGGTGGCGCTGCTGGAAAGTGCCGTGGCGCGGGCGAGTTGCTGCATGCGCATGTGCCAGCCGTCCTGGCGGCTCAAGGCGTCGAGCACTGTGTACTCGACCACCGAAAGATCCGCGGCAGCTTGCAGGGCCTTCTCCAGTGCCGCCTCGATATTCCCGTGCAGCGCAGCGAGAGTCCGCCACCCCTGCGCGCGCACCTCAACGGCGTCGTCCTTGATGCCCATGTCTCCCGAAACTCCTGCCGATCGTTGAAAGCGCAGACGCAACGCAAAGTAGTTGTTTGCGCAATTACATGGCGTGTGCAACTATATATAGAGCGTCTGCAACTAATATTCTACGGTTCTCGGCGACGCACTTCCACTCTCCCGGAAATCCATCCCCCAAAGGAGCAACAAAATGCCCGCAGGGTTGATCGCCCTTGCCCTCGGAGGATTCGGCATTGGCCTGACCGAATTCGTCATTATGGGCCTCTTGCCGGAGATTGCCACCGACTTCGGAGTAAGCGAAGCAGCGGCAGGCTGGTTCATCACCGGCTATGCGCTGAGCGTCGTTGTCGGTGCCCTCCTGGTCACGGCGGCAGTAACGCGGCTGCCCCGCAAGCCTGTGCTGATCGGACTCCTCGTCCTGTTCATCGCGGGAAACTTCCTCTCCGCAGTCGCGGACAGCTACCAGGCTATGCTGACCGGCCGCATAGTCGCGGCCCTCTGCCACGGAGCCTTCTTCGGGATCGGCTCAGTGGTCGCAGCCGGCCTGGTCCCTTCCCACAAGAAAGCCGGAGCCATCGCCATCATGTTCACGGGCCTCACCGCCGCCAACGTGCTGGGCGTGCCTTTCGGAACCTTCCTTGGCCAGAACCTCGGCTGGCGATCCACTTTCTGGGCCATCACCATCATCGGCGCCGCCGCCCTCGCCGGCATCGCCCTCCTGATCCCGCGCACCAAGGACGGCGCCGCTACCAGCAGCCTCCGCAGCGAGCTTGGCGCTTTCGCCTCCGGTCAGGTGTGGCTGTCCCTCATCGTTACGATTCTCGGCTTTGGCGGGATGTTCGGCGCCTTCACCTACATCGCCTTCACCCTGACGGACGTCTCCGGATTTGATCCCCACGCCGTCCCTTGGCTCCTCATCCTGTTTGGCGCCGGGCTGTTCGTCGGCAATATCGCCGGCGGCAAGGCGGCCGACAAGTCCATCGACAAAACCCTCGTGATCATCCTCGCGGGGCTCGTGCTGGTGCTCGTGTTCTTCGCGCTCACCGCCGCGAGCCCGGTGGCCACACTGTTCTCGCTGGCTCTTATGGGCGGCTTCGGCTTCGCTACTGTGCCGGGCCTGCAGATGCGCGTCATGCACTTCGCCACCACTGCCCCCACTTTGGCCTCGGGCGCGAACATCGGCGCCTTCAATCTGGGCAACGCCCTGGGCGCCTGGCTGGGCGGCGTCACCATCACCATGGGACTGGGTTACACCTCACCGATCTGGGCCGGGGCCGGCATCACCGTAGCAGCCCTGCTCGTGATGATCGCAGCCGCGGCAGCGGCCCGGCGCGGGGGAGGGGCGCACACCGGTTCCGAGCCGCAAGCAGCGCCCGACGTCGCGCGCGAACCTGAGGGGGCACCGCTCACCTAGGCGACGACCGGTTCTTTGGGATCAGCTTTCGCCCGCACCCCGTTTGGCAAGTACCTCACCGTTCGTCTGGCACGTGGGGCAATACTGAAGCGAGGTGCCCACGAAGGCAATCTCCCGGACGGTGTCCCCGCAGACCGGGCAATCCTCGCCGGTCTTTCCGTGCACGCGCATCGACGCTTTCTTCGCTGGCTTCAGCTCACTGGGTCCCTTGCCGGCGAGTTCATCGATCGCGCCTTGGAGGATCTCCTTCATGCTCCTGAAAAGGCGCTCTACGGCGTCGGGCTCCAGCCGGGAGGCAATGGCGACGGGCGACAGCTTCGCTGCATGGAGGATTTCGTCGCTGTAGCCGTTCCCGATGCCCGCGATGCGTTTCTGGTCCCGCAGCAGCCCTTTGACCTGCTGCCTCTTCGTGAAAAGCCGATGGAATTCCTCGAGGTCGAAGGCCGGGCTGAGGGCATCCGGCCCGAGCTCGGCTATGCCGCGGACTTCCGTGGGTTGGCGCACGATGTAAAGGGCCAAGCCCTTCCAGGAGCCATCGTCGGTCAGCGTGATCTCGTAGTCGTGCCCACTGTTCGAAAAACCCAACTGGGCTGCGAAGTAGCCCTCAGGAGAGGTTCCGGGCTGCGTATCGGAGAACTTCAGCCAGCCGTCCTTCGCGAAGCTGACGATCAAAGAGAGCGGTCCCTCCGCGGGAACCGCCTCGGGCGCGGACTTTATCGTGAAGGCGAGGTACTTTCCGTGCCGGCCGACCGAAAGTACCGTTCGCCCGACGAGCGATTCGGGGGAAACAACCGCTACTTTCAAGGCGGACGCCGATGGAAGCATGAACCGGGTGAGCTGCGACCCGGATAGCCGCTGGTCCAGAAAGTCGGCTAAAGCAGTGATTTCGGGCAGTTCCGGCATGATCGCGCTCCCTCGACGGCGTAGCAGGACTTGCGGCTCGGGTCTGCTTCCAATCATTCCAGACACCTGTGGGGAGGAGGCATGGATGTGCTTATACTTTCAGCGGTGGCCGGATGACCGGGCCGCCGTCGTGGTCCGAAATGTCCCGATGAAAGGCGACTCATGAGCAACATTCCTGCCGATCTTTCCTACACCGCCGAACATGAATGGGTCAGTGCCCCGAATGCAGACGGAGTTGTTCGCGTCGGCATCACGGACTTCGCCCAGGATGCACTCGGTGATGTTGTCTACGCCCAGTTGCCAGAGCCCGGCACCACGGTCAAGGGCAACGACGTCGTGGGTGAAGTGGAATCAACGAAGAGCGTGAGCGACATTTACGCCCCGGTGAGCGGTGAAGTTGTCTCCCGCAACGAGGCCCTCGACACTGATTCTGCCCTGATCAACTCGGATCCCTATGGTGACGGCTGGCTGTTCGAAGTCAAGCTTTCGGAAGCTGACGCCATCGAAACCCTTCTCAGTGCATCAGAGTACGAACAACAGGTAGGCTAATTGGTATCTGGCCCGCCCAGTCGGTTCTCCCCGGAACAGGGGTGCGACGGCGGCGGGCCAGCGACCTGTTTGGCCCGGCGGAACTGGGCAGATGCGTAACCGGCGGTTGACGGCAACCTCCGGCGGATGAGGAGGATTTCCATGGTTGGCGGCAAGCGGAACCACGCCCGGAACGAGCACCGTGCTGGAGAACAGCCAACCTCGGAGACCACCTCGATCCAGCTCGCTCCTGTGCGACACCACGAGCCGGACGATCGGCCGCCGCTGGCAGCAGAGGAACGCGCCGCGGTCCAGGCCTTGCCTCCGGGATCGGCCCTCCTGATTGCCCACTCCGGTCCCAACGCGGGTGCCCGTTTCCTTTTGGACTCTGACGTCACTACTGCTGGCCGCCACCCGGATGCGGACATCTTCCTCGATGATGTGACAGTTTCGCGCAAGCATGTGGAATTCGTGCGCACACCCGAGGGCTTCGAAGTGGTGGACACCGGCAGCCTCAATGGCACCTACGTCAACCAAGACCGGGTGGATAATGTCCTGCTGAAGAACGGCAGCGAGGTCCAGATCGGGAAGTTCCGCCTCACCTACTACCTGAGCCCTGCCCGCGCAGCAGGCCAAGACTGATTCCGGATACGCCTGTGGCAATGCCCCAGCCGGAACGGCGAGGACCGCAGGTCCTCAACATTGGGGAAGTCCTCGCTCAGCTCAGCGACGACTTTCCCACCATGACGGCGTCCAAGATCCGTTTTCTTGAGGAAAAGGGACTGATCAATCCGAAGCGCACGCCTGCCGGGTACCGGCAATACGCCGAGAGCGACGTCGAACGCCTGCGCTTCGTGCTGGCCCTCCAGCGTGACCAGTACCTGCCGCTGAAAGTCATCAAGGATTACCTGGACGCGATCGATCGCGGCGAGCGTCCCGAAAACCTTCCGGCGGGGGTGTCGGTTTCCCCTCGGATTGTCTCGGACGAACTTGCGGCTGAGCTGCAGGGGCACGCACGCGCCTTGAGCGAGGAACAGCTGCGGGCGGAATCGGGGGCCAGCGTCCCGTTGTTGCAGTCCCTCCTCAGCTTCGGGCTCATCAGCCACGTCAACGGCAAATTCGACGAACACGCCCTGCAGGTTGCCCGTGCGTGTGTCCAGCTTGAGGGCCACGGTCTCGAACCGCGGCACCTCCGTCCGTTCCAAGCGGCGGCCGAGCGCGAATTCGGCTTGGTGGAGCGAGTGGTCGCTCCTCTGATGTCCCGCAAGGACGCGGCATCGCAATCCCGGGCTGCGGAAGCCGCCCGCGAAATCAGCGAACTCTGCCTCAGCCTGCATCGCGCCCTGGTGCAGGACCGTATCTCCCGTATGGACGCATGATGATTGAGGTCGAGATCGTTGGAGTGCGGATAGAACTGCCTTCAAACCAGCCGTTGGTCCTCCTGCGTGAGATGCACGGGGAACGCCATGTTCCTATCTGGATCGGCACACCCGAAGCCAGTGCCATCGCACTGGCGCAGCAAGGAGTGGTGCCGCCCCGGCCCATGACCCACGATCTGATGATCGACGTGGTGGAGGCGCTCGGCCACGCGATCATCAGCGTGAACATTGTGGCGGTCGAGGACAACATCTTCTACGGCCAACTCCAGTTCGACGACGGCACTGTGGTGAGTTCCCGCGCTTCCGACGCGCTGGCCCTTGCGTTGCGGGCGAAATGCAGGATCTGGTGTGCCGACGCGGTGATGGATGAAGCCGGCGTGCGGATCACCGAACACGACGAAGGCGAAGACGCCGAGCCGGGTCCCGAAGTCGACGAGGAACGTGAATTGCGCCGTTTCCGGGAGTTCCTTGACGATGTGGAGCCAGAGGACTTCGAAGGCTGAAGGGCGGGCTAAGGTTAAAGTTGAGGGTGAAAGTTTCGACACGATCCGAAAATCGCCCGGACGTCTTTGACCTGAGGCTTCCGCACGCCTAACGTCGAAGATATCAAGTTCCCGTTGCATACAGGACCCGCGCAAGTCACACTGAAAGGTGCGGACGCGTCGAAATTACACGAGTGCACTTCCCCTTTTCGTGTCAGTCGCCGTATGCACCATCCCCAAGGGAACTTCTGACAAGGAGGGTCACGTGAGTCCCAAAGGCGAAGCAGGCGAGCTAAAGCAGGCCTCGACAGGCATTGCTGTACCCGCAAGCGGTGCCCAGGGTCTGCTTTTCACCGAGGACCTTCCGGTCCTGGATGAAGATGCCGGCTACCGTGGTCCCACTGCTTGCAAAGCGGCGGGGATTACCTACCGCCAGCTGGACTACTGGGCACGCACAGGACTCGTTGAACCCGCAGTGCGAGGCGCCGCCGGTTCCGGATCGCAGCGGCTCTATGGCTTTCGGGACATCCTGGTCCTGAAAGTCGTCAAGCGCCTCCTTGACACGGGTGTATCCCTCCAGCAGATCCGCACGGCCGTTGAACATTTGCGTGAACGAGGAGTGGAAGACCTGGCGCAAATCACGCTCATGAGCGATGGAGCGAGTGTCTATGAATGTACTTCCGCTGACGAAGTCATTGACCTGGTGCAGGGTGGCCAGGGCGTATTCGGCATCGCAGTAGGCCGTGTGTGGCGCGAGGTCGAGGGCAGCCTTGCTGCGCTCCCGAGCGAGCACGCCGCAGAACAGTCCTTTCCCGACGACGAGCTCAGCAAGCGCCGTTCAGCGCGCCGCACCGGCTGAACCGCCGTCGGGATCGGAGCGAACAGCCGCTGAAGACCAATGAAGCCGCCTTCCAACAGGAAGGCGGCTTCATTGTTTTTCTCGGCGCGGAACGGCCGCTGCCTGCAGATTCTGCGTCAGCGCTTGCGGCGTTCCCGCGTGCCGTTGTTCGAGGACAGCATGTTCTCCAGAAGCGAGTCAAAAAGCTTCGCGGTGTTCTTTGCGGAGTCGCCGGGCCAGTGATGCACGGCATGTGCCGCGCCCTGGATTTGCTGCCAGTTCGCCTGCTCCGGAATATGCGGTGCCAGCAAAAGCTCGCCGAACATCGATTCCATCTCGGCGAGCCGGAACGTGTGCTCGGAGGAGGCGGGCCGGACCCTGTTGGCAACAATCCCTGCCGGAGCCAGCTGGGGAGCGAACTCCTGGCGGAACAGTTGGATGGCGCGCATGGTGCGTTCGGTGCCGGCCACCGAGAAGAGCCCTGGTTCGGCGACGAGGACAACGCGGTCGCTCGCGCTCCAGGCCATGCGGGTGAGTCCGTTCAGCGACGGGGGACAGTCGACGAGCACCAGCTCGTACTTTTCGGCCGGGGCAAGGACCGCAGTCAGGCGACGGAGATCGCGTCGCCCAAGATCCGGCCGATCGTAGATACCGGTGTAGGCGGACCCGACGGCGACATCAAGGGCGGACCCTCCACCATTGCCGCGCGGGTGGTCAACCCAGCCGCTGCTGACCACGTTGTCCGAGATTCTCGCCTTGCGGGGGTTTTTCAACATGCGGCCAATGTCGAGCTGGTCGCCGGCCCGGACGCCGAGGGCCGTGGTGGCATCGGCGTGGGGATCCAGGTCCACAACAAGGGTGGGGATGCCTGCCGCCAATGCGGCCGAGGCTAGCCCTGTGGTTACGGATGTCTTGCCCACGCCGCCTTTAAGGCTGCTGATGCTGACTACTTGCACTTGAAAACCCAAAACCTAACGCCGGTTGCCGTGTCGCGGTGCTTGCGTTCCGGCGTTGCCGGAACCGGGGCTCTGCCGCTGCCCTTCAACATCATATGTTGACTGGCCCCCGATTCCCGCCTTATCGGCCCGGCACGGCTTGGGCCGCCTGTAGCCGATCATCTTTTAGCAGGTGAAACTGCATCCTGCGCGAAGGTACACTGCTCGTGACGAATTCCTGTGTGACTGTCACCACAAAGATTTGTGTTTGGGTATGGAGGTCTTACACACTGTGACCACCGACCGTTACACCCGCAATGATGCAGGAGAAGCATGTTTTCCAAGATTCTGGTGGCTAATCGCGGCGAGATCGCGATCAGGGCCTTCCGCGCTGGCTATGAACTCGGCGCCAAGACCGTAGCGGTCTTCCCGCATGAGGATCGCAATTCGATCCACCGGCAGAAGGCCGACGAGGCCTATCTGATTGGCCAGGAAGGTCATCCGGTCCGTGCTTACCTGGACGTGGACGAAATCGTCCGTGTCGCCAAAGAAGCGGGCGCAGACGCAATTTACCCGGGCTACGGATTCCTGTCCGAAAACCCGGACCTCGCCCGTGCGGCCCAAGAGGCAGGCATCACATTTATCGGTCCTCCGGCGGAGGTGCTGGAGCTTGCCGGCAACAAGGTAGCCGCACTCGAAGCAGCGCGCAAAGCCGGCGTGCCGGTCTTGAAGTCCAGCGCACCCTCCCGCGACATCGACGAGCTTATCGCCGCAGCGGACGAGATCGGATTCCCGATTTTCGCCAAGGCCGTTGCCGGTGGCGGTGGCCGCGGCATGCGCCGGGTGGAGAATCGTGAAGACCTTCCGGACGCCCTGCAGTCAGCCATGCGCGAGGCGGACGCTGCGTTCGGCGATCCCACCATGTTCCTGGAGCAGGCTGTGCTGCGTCCTCGTCACATCGAGGTGCAGATCCTGGCCGATGCCGAGGGCAACGTCATGCACCTTTTCGAGCGCGACTGCTCCCTGCAGCGCCGCCACCAGAAAGTCGTGGAAATCGCTCCGGCACCCAACCTGGACGAGTCCATCCGCCAGGCCCTCTACCGGGACGCCGTGGCTTTCGCGAAGGCCCTGAACTACGTGAACGCCGGAACGGTCGAGTTCCTCGTGGACACCGAGGGTGAACGAGCCGGCCAGCACGTCTTCATCGAGATGAACCCGCGCATCCAGGTTGAGCACACCGTCACCGAGGAAATCACGGACGTGGACCTCGTCCAGGCACAGATGCGCATCGCATCGGGGGAGACCCTTGCAGATCTCGGCCTGAGCCAGGAGACGGTAGCCATCAAGGGTGCCGCCCTGCAGTGCCGCATCACCACGGAAGATCCCGCCAACGGTTTCCGGCCCGACGTCGGAAAGATCACCGGCTACCGTTCCGCGGGTGGCGCGGGTGTCCGTCTCGACGGCGGCACGGTCTACTCGGGTGCCGAGATCAGCCCGCACTTCGACTCCATGCTGGTCAAGCTGACCTGTCGCGGGCGCGACTACCCGGCCGCGGTTGCCCGTGCCCGGCGCGGCCTGGCGGAGTTCCGCATCCGCGGCGTGTCCACCAACATCCCCTTCCTCCAGGCCGTCCTTGCCGACCCGGACTTCATTGCGGGCAACGTGGCCACCGACTTCATCGACAAGCGACCTGAACTGCTTAAGTCGCACGTCTCCGCGGACCGCGGAACCAAACTGCTGACCTGGCTGGCGGATGTCACGGTGAACAAACCCAACGGCGAACTCAAAGTCCATTCGGACCCGGCATCCAAGCTTCCTTCGGTTGCCGGAATTGTTGCGCCGGCCGGCTCACGCCAGAAGCTGCAGGAGCTGGGCCCGGAAGCCTTCGCGAAGGCGCTGCGCGAGCAGCAGGCGGTGGCCGTCACGGACACCACGTTCCGCGATGCCCACCAGTCGCTGCTTGCCACCCGTGTCCGCACCCGCGACCTCGTCGCGGCCGGCCCTGCGGTCTCCGCGCTGCTGCCGGAACTGCTGTCAGTCGAAGCCTGGGGCGGTGCAACCTACGATGTCGCGCTGCGCTTCCTCGGCGAGGATCCTTGGGACCGGCTGGCCGCCCTGCGCAAGGCCCTGCCGAATGTCTGCCTGCAGATGCTGCTTCGCGGCCGCAACACGGTGGGCTACACGCCCTACCCGGAGGAAGTCACCGAGGCATTCGTCAACGAGGCGGCGGCAACCGGCATCGACATCTTCCGTATCTTCGACGCCCTCAACGACGTCAGCCAAATGGCACCGGCAATCCGCGCGGTGCGGGCCACCGGAACCGCGGTAGCGGAGGTAGCGCTCTGCTACACCGGCGACCTCCTTGACCCGAACGAGAAGCTGTACACCCTCGACTACTACCTGGACCTGGCCCAGAAGATCGTCGACGCCGGTGCGCACATCCTCGCGATCAAGGACATGGCCGGTCTGCTTCGCCCGGCGGCCGCCGCCAAGCTTGTCAGCGCCTTGCGTGAACGCTTCGACCTTCCGGTCCACCTGCACACGCACGACACGGCAGGCGGCCAGCTGGCCACCCTGCTCGCAGCCGTGGAAGCCGGCGTGGACGCCGTCGACGTCGCTTCTGCGTCCCTCGCCGGGACGACGAGCCAGCCGTCCGCCTCTGCCCTTGTGGCGGCCCTGGCGCACACCCCGCGCGACACCGGGCTCAGCCTGGCCGGCGTCAGCTCCCTGGAGCCCTACTGGGAAGCGGTCCGCCGGGTGTACGCGCCGTTCGAGTCGGGCCTTCCCGGTCCCACAGGCCGTGTCTACCAGCACGAAATCCCCGGCGGCCAGCTGTCCAACCTGCGCCAGCAGGCCATCGCGCTGGGCCTTGGCGAGCGTTTCGAGGCCATTGAGGACATGTACACCGCCGCGGACCGCATCCTGGGCCATTTGGTCAAGGTGACGCCGTCCTCCAAGGTGGTGGGCGATCTCGCGCTGCACCTTGTGGGAATCCATGCGGATCCCGCGGACTTCAACGAGAACCCGCAGAACTACGACATTCCGGATTCCGTCATCGGCTTCCTGTCGGGTGAACTGGGCGATCCTCCCGGAGGATGGCCGGAGCCGTTCCGCACCAAGGCGCTCCAGGGCCGCAGCATCAAGGTCCGCGACGTGGAACTGAGCGCCGAAGACAGTGCGGCGCTCAAGGGCGATTCGAAGCTGCGTCAGCAGACCCTGAACCGCTTGCTGTTCGCAGGTCCCACCAAGGACTACCTCAAGAGCGTCGAGACCTATGGAAACCTTTCGGTCCTCGATACTCGTGACTACCTGTACGGTCTGCAGCTCGGTGCCGAACACGTCGTGGAGCTCGAAAAAGGCGTACGCCTGATTGCCTCCTTGGAAGCCGTTTCGGAGCCCGACGAGAAGGGCATGCGCACCGTTTTGTGCAAGCTCAACGGCCAGTCCCGCCCCGTAGTGGTTCGCGACAAGTCGGTCGTCAGCAACGTGAAGGCTGCGGAGAAGGCGGATGCGTCCCAGCCGGGCCAGGTCGCGGCGCCGTTCGCAGGTGCCGTGACCCTCACCGTCAAAGCGGGCGACGCCGTCAAGGCCGGCGATACTGTCGCCACCATTGAGGCGATGAAGATGGAGGCATCCATCACGACGCCGGTGCCCGGCAAGGTCTCGCGCCTTGCCATCAACAACGTGGAGCAGGTCCAAGGCGGCGATCTGTTGATCGTGGTCGAATAGCCGCTCTCGCCGCCGCGGAGCGCACAGCAAGGTCCCGGGCCGTCAGGCCCGGGACCTTGCTTTTTGCTTGCCGGATGCTTCCGGCGTGAAGTGCTTCGGGGTGGAGTGTTTCGGGTGGAGGGTCAGGACGCCTTGGGCGCCGAGTACATTTCCTCGATCACGGCGTCGAAGTCCTTCATGACCTGGGCGCGCTTGACCTTCAGCGACGGCGTGAGGTGGCCGGAAGCCTCGGTGAAGTCGGACGGCACAATCCGGAACGACTTGATCGCCTCCGCATGGGAGACGGACTTGTTGGCGTGGCTGATGAGTTCCTGGACGGCGGCCCGGACGAGGGCGTTGTCTGCGGCATCGGTGATCGTCGTGGAGGAGGGGAGGCCGTGGCGCTCGAGCCATCCGGGCAGGGCTTCCTCGTCGAGGGTGACCAGCGCGCCGATAAAGGGCCGGTTGTCGCCGATGACAAGGACTTGGGACACCAGGGCGTCTGCACGGATTTGGTCCTCCAGCAGGGCAGGTACAACGTTCTTGCCGCCGGCTGTGACGATGATTTCCTTCTTGCGGCCCGTGATCTTCAGGAACCCTTGCTCGTCCAGTTCGCCGATGTCACCCGTGCGGAACCATCCGTCCACGAAGGTCTCCGAGGCGAGGTCCTCCCGCTTGAAGTAGCCCTTCATGACGCAGACGCCCTTTGCAAGGATTTCGCCGTCGTCGGCGATCCTGACAGCATTGCCGGGGAGCGGGGCTCCCACCGTGCCGATCTTGATCAAGGACGGTGTGTTGACAGTGATGGGGGCCGTGGTCTCGGTCAGGCCGTAGCCTTCAAGGATCTGCAGGCCGATACCGTGGAAGAAGTGGCCGAGGCGTTCGCCGAGCGGGCCGCCGCCGGAGACGGCGTGGCTGACCTGGCCGCCCATCGCGGCGCGCAGTTTCCCGTACACCAAGCGGTCGAAAACTGCGTGCTTGACCCTGAGCACCAAGCCGAGCGATCCCGACTGCCGCGCCTTGGAGTAGGCGATCGCGGTGTCCACTGCTTTGTGGAAGATGGCGCCTTTGCCACCGTCCTCCGCCTTGGTAAGGGCCGAGTTGAAGACCTTCTCGAAGACGCGGGGAACCGCCAGGATGAACGTCGGCTGGAAGCTCTGCAGGTCCGCCAGCAGGTTCTTGATATCAGGCGTGTGTGCCACTTTGGCGCCGGCAGCGACGGCAAGGACCGAGATGAAACGCGCAAAGACGTGGGCCAGCGGGAGGAACATGATGGTCTTGGCGTCCTCATTGACGACATTGCCGAGGGAGGCCAGTGCGTTCTCGGAGAGTTCCACGAAGTTGCCGTGCGTGAGTTCGCAACCCTTGGGACGTCCCGTGGTACCGGAGGTGTAGATGATGGTGGCGACGTCGGCCAATGCCGCGCTGCTGCGGCGCGCCTCGAGTTCCTGGTCGCTGACACCGCTGCCGGCGGTGCGGAGCACGTCAAGTCCGCCACCTTCGAGTTGCCAGACATGGCCGACGGAGTCGAGGCCTTCCGCATTGACCGCCTGGCGGATGACGTCCTCGTGGTGTGCCGACTCGGCGAAGGCCGCGACCGCGCCGGAATTGCCGAGGTTCCAGGCCACTTGCGACGGCGATGACGTTTCGTAGATCGGCACGGAGATGCCGCCGGCAAACCAGATGGCGAAGTCCACGAGCGACCACTCGTAACGGGTCCTGGACATGATGCCCACACGGTCGCCCACGCCGACTCCGCTCGCGATGAGGCCTTTAGCCAGGGCCGATACGTCCGTGAGGAAGTCTGTTGCCCGGATGTCCTCCCATTGGCCGCTGCTGTTGAGCTTGGCAAACAGTGCAGGGTTGGACGGGTCCGCGGCCTGACGAACCACGAAGTCCGTGATGTTGGTTTCGGGGGCAACATTCACCAGGGGCGGAACACTGAATTCACGCACGATAGCTCCTTCGATATCAACAGACCATTGCGGGGCTGCTCTAACTCTATACGGCCCGGTAATGGGTGTGTCGCAATTCACCTTACTTAAGTTACTGATGAGTAACTTTACGTGAAGCGCGGGATTCCGCCAATGCCGGCGTGGGCACTCCGCCAGCAGGGCTTGCATGTCAGTACATATGCGGCACTCGGAATAAGATGTCGACATGCCACTGAATTCATCCAACGACCAGAGCCCGGCAAGAGTTCGGAAGATGTCCTGGTCCGGTTCGGCCGCAACCCGCCGCCGCCCCGGCTCGACACACGGTGGCCCTCGTTGGGAGTCGGTGCCCTGGGCCGCGCGCCATTCGCATCTCGGCCGCAGGGGGCTGGCAATCGGGATCGACATCGGCGGCACCAAAGTGGCAGCGGGAGTTGTGGATCCCGCGGGCCGCGTAATCGAGGAAGCGCGGCGCTCCACGCCGGGCAATGACGCCCGCGCAGTAGAGCGCGTCATCGTGGAGCTTGTCCAGGAATTGGGCAGAAGCCACCGGATTGCCTCTGTGGGAATCGGAGCCGCCGGTTGGATGGATCTCGACGGCGGCACGGTGCTGTTCAGCCCGCATCTCGCCTGGCGTAATGAGCCGCTGCGCGAAAACCTGCAGAGCCTGTTGCGGCGTCCGGTCCTCGTCACCAACGACGCCGACGCTGCCGCCTGGGCCGAATGGCGCTTCGGCGCAGGCCAGGGCGAGAGCCGCCTCGTCTGCATCACCCTCGGCACGGGCATCGGTGGTGCCATGGTCATGGACGGGCGCGTGGAGCGTGGGCGTTTCGGCGTAGCGGGGGAGTTCGGCCACCAGATCGTGGTGCCCGGCGGCCATCGTTGCGAATGCGGCAACCGCGGCTGCTGGGAGCAATATGCTTCCGGTAACGCGCTCGGCAGGGAAGCCCGGGAACTGGCCCTGCGTAACTCACCGGTTGCCTTCGAATTGCTCAAGGCTGCCGGGGGCTCCCCAGCGGACATCACCGGGGTCACCGTGACGGAGCAGGCAAGAGCCGGGGATTCCGCTTCCATGGAGCTGTTGGAAGAAGTGGGACACTGGCTCGGGCTCGGCCTGGCAAACCTGGCGGCTGCCCTTGACCCGGGGACGTTCGTCATCGGCGGTGGGTTGTGCGACGCCGGTGAGCTACTTGTGGGCCCCGCGCGGACATCGTTCACCCGGAACCTCACCGGCCGCGGTTTCCGTCCCGCGGCCGACATCAAGCTGGCCGCACTGGGACCGCGGGCCGGGATGATCGGTGCAGCCGACCTATCCCGGGTCAGCGGTAGGGCGCGCGGCTAGTCCGAGCCTCTCGGCGATTCGAAGCGAGGCAACTCGAGGTGAGGGAGTCCAGGATGAGGGAGCCCGAGGTGAGTGAGTCCAGGGTGAGGGAGCCGGCTCAGACGCGGGCGCCGTCGTCGTTCTCGTCCTTTTCCTGGGGCAGCTTCATGATGAGGTAAACCACTGAGGCGAGGAAGATCGCCAGAATGCCCATCACCGCCAGGAGCGGCGCGGAGCGCCAGAACATGGCGATGAAGAGCAGCGCAAGCGGGCCGCCCACGGCTCCGAGCCATGCGAGCATGGTCAACGGTTCGGTGCCGGCCAGGCTCGGCGGGTCCTCCGGCACGAACCCGTTCTCGTCCTCGACGTCGTAGTCACGCGGACCTGAGGCTCCGCTGCCCTCCCCGCTGCCCGTGGGTTCTTCCGCGGCGCCTCTTTTCGACATTCCAGCCAAGCCAAGGGGGTCGAAGTCCTGGAAGGAACGGGACGACGAGCCGCCTGGAACGTTGTCCGGCGCCGAACCGGGCTCTGTTCCTGAATCGCGTGCGGGCTCCTCCGGTGCCGGCGCCTCGTCCAGCGCCGACGACGGCATCGACTCAAGCCGGGCCACCAAATCGAGCCAGACGGCGTCGTCGTCTTTGTTGGCACTCTGGTCGGGGGAATCGGGCCCCGGCCTATTCATGGGGTGAATCCCGGAGCTCGGTGCCGGACGGCATGGCCGGAGCGGAACTGCTTGCCAGTCCTGCCATCGTTTTCCTGATGAACTCCGCCGACCCCCGGAAGATGTCCGAGGCATCGTTGTCCAGCGTGGCCACGTGGTAGCTGTTCTCCAAGGTGCTGACCTCCAGGGGTGCTGTGACCCGGTCCGACAACTGTTTGACGCTTCGAGCCGAAACCACGTGGTCCACAGAGGAACGGAAGACGCGTATCGGTGCCGAAATCCGGGGGAGCAGGGCGACGGTGTCCTTATACATCTTTTTCAACTCATGGGCCGCCGCGACCGGTGTCCGGGGGTACGCTCCCTCGTCCACGCCTGGTTTGAGGATGTCGTTGGCAATGGCCGGGGTGGATTTCATGACGTATTTGAGGACGCCAACCACGGCGGCACGGGGATCATCGATCACCAGTCCCGGATTGACGACCACGGTACCGGCCACGGGCCGCGTAGCCGCGATCCGAAGAGCCAGGGTCCCTCCCATCGACAGGCCGGCGGCGAAGACGAAGTCGCACTCGGCCTGGAGCTCGAGATACGCCGCATCCACCGCATGGTGCCACTCCTGCCAGCGCCGCGTAGCCATGTCCTGCCAAGTGGTGCCATGGCCCGGAAGGAGGGGGAGGCGGACGGCGTAGCCCTCCGCCGCGAGGTACTCGGCCCAGGGGCGCATGCTGTGCGGGCTGCCAGTGAAGCCGTGGCTCATCACGACGCCGATGCTGGGTCCACTGCCGGTGAAGTCGCTGGCGTACGGCGAGGGATCGGGGAGAGGGTTCATGATGGCTCCGAGGCTATTGAAGTTGGCGGCACTGCTTTCCGTGATGAGTCCATCGTGTCACTGTTCGGGACTTTTCTCACTGGAGTAGGGTGGCTTCTGAATGCGGGCCGGGACCGTCCGGACGCCTTGCAGACGCCGCCCCGGAGAGGAACCAAAGTGTTCTATTGGGTCATGAAACGGATCTTTTTGGGTCCGCTTCTCAAATTGCTGTTCCGCCCTTGGGTCAAGGGCCTTGACAATGTTCCCCAGGATGGCGCCGCGATTCTCGCTTCCAACCATTTGTCCTTTTCAGACTCCATCTTCATGCCGGTGATGGTGCCCCGGCGCGTCAGCTTCCTCGCCAAGTCCGAGTACTTCACGGGCACAGGACTGAAGGGCAGGCTGACGGCCATGTTCTTCCGTCTCACCAACCAATTGCCCATGGACCGTTCGGGCGGGGCTGCGTCCGAGTTGTCCTTGCAGGCCGGGAGGGACGTGCTGGCCTCCGGGGGCCTGCTGGGCATCTATCCGGAGGGGACCCGGAGTCCCGATGCCAAGCTCTATAAGGGCAAAGTCGGGGTCGCCAAACTTGCACTCCAAACCAGGGTGCCAGTTGTTCCCGTAGCGATGATCGGCACGGAGAAGGTCCAGCCCATCGGCAAGCGTTTGCCAAATATCCGCCGTATCGGGATCATTTTCGGCCAAGCGATGGACTTCAGCCGGTACTACGGCCAAGAAGAAGACTATTCCGTTCAACGGGCCGTGACCGACGAAATCATGTACGAACTCATGCGGCTCTCGGGGCAGGAATACGTGGACGAATACGCCTCAGTCGTCAAGCAGCGAATGGCGGGGCAGCTGCCCGAGCCGGCGGCCGGAAGCGCAGCGAATCCGGCCGGGGCCGGTAACGGAGGAGGGATCCGGCCCGCTGACGGTTCCGGGCCGGACGGCGACGGGCCAGTGGCCGGGAAAGTGTGACGGCCCGGGAATAACGGTTACGGGAGCGGTGCCCCGAACCGGGGGCAAGGCAACTACTCTTGGAGAGTGACTGAGCTATCCGCGAACCCCGCACCGTCCGTGACCGGCCCCCTGACCAGTTCCCTGGGCAGCCCCTTGACCAGCACCGCGCAAAGCGGCGCGGCAAACTATCCCGGCTTGGACGACTGGCGCCAGCTGCCTATCTCGCAGCAACCCACGTGGACCGACAGGGGCGTTTTCGATGCCGCCGTCAAGGAACTTTCCGGGCTTCCGCCGCTGGTCTTCGCGGGCGAGGTCGACATATTGCGCGAGCGTTTGGCCGCGGCAGCACAAGGCAAGGCATTCCTGCTTCAAGGCGGCGATTGCGCGGAGACTTTCGAGGACGCCACAGCCGACAAGATCAGTGCACGGGTCCGCACCATCCTGCAGATGGCGGTTGTCCTCACCTATGGCGCGGCCATGCCTGTCATCAAGATGGGCCGCATGGCCGGCCAGTTCGCCAAGCCACGCTCGTCGAACGAAGAAACGCGCGACGGCGTGACCTTGCCCGCCTACCGCGGCGACATTGTCAACGGCTACGATTTCACCCCGGAGTCCCGCGCCCACGACGCCAGCCGCATGCTGAAGGCCTACCACACCTCGGCTTCAACGCTGAACCTCATCCGCGCCTTCACACAGGGGGGCTTCGCCGACCTTCGCCTGGTGCACCTCTGGAACAAGGGCTTTACCGAGAACCCCGCCCATGCCCGCTACGAATCGTTGGCGCGGGACATCGACCGTGCCATCAAGTTCATGGCATCCTGCGGTGCGGATTTCGAAGCCCTCAAGCGCGTGGAATTCTTCGCAAGCCACGAGGCATTGCTGCTGGACTACGAGCGTGCCCTGACGCGCATCGACTCCCGCACGGGTCTTCCCTACGACACGTCCGGGCACTTCCTCTGGATCGGGGAGCGCACGCGTGAACTCGACCACGCGCATGTGGACTTCCTGTCCCGCGTGCGCAACCCGATCGGCGTCAAGCTCGGTCCCGGGACCTCCGGGGACGACGCGTTGCGGCTCATTGACAAGCTGGACCCGAACCGCGAGCCCGGCCGCCTCACCTTCATCACCCGGATGGGTTCGAAGAACATCCGCGAGAAGCTGCCCGCCGTCGTCGAGAAGGTCACTGCCTCCGGCGCGCAGGTTCTCTGGGTCACGGACCCGATGCACGGGAACACCGTCACCTCGCCGAACGGGTACAAGACCCGCAACTTCGACGACGTCGTGGACGAAGTCCGCGGGTTCTTCGAAGTCCACCACGGGCTGGGTACCGTTCCCGGTGGCCTGCACATGGAAATGACCGGCGACGACGTCGCGGAATGCCTTGGCGGGGCCGATCCCATTGACCAGGACGCCTTCCTCGACCGCTACGAGTCTGTGTGCGATCCGCGCCTGAACCACATGCAGTCCCTCGAGATGGCATTCCTCGTCGCTGGAGCCCTCACCAAGCGTTAGTCCGGCGGCCGTCCTACACGACGGTCAAAGTGACGACGGAGCCCTCCGGGGCGTCGCTGTCGACGGGGTTCTGGTCACGGACAGTGCCGAAGAACCCGCCCAGGATGTTGTTGATCTTGACGTCGAATCCGAGCGACTCCAAGGCTTTGCGTGCGGCGTCGGCCTGCTTGCCGATGAAGTTCGGGACGTGCACCATTTTCGGCCCCTTGGACAAGGTCAACGTGACGACGTCGCCGCGGACCAAGGTGCCGTCGGCAGGCGTCTGGCTGACCACAGCCCCCGCGGGGACCTTTTTGTCGTTGACGGGTTCCGGCGCAATCTTCGCGGTCAGCCCGGCGTCGTTGATCGCTTGGACGGCTGCTTGCTGGGTCATACCGCGGACATCGGGCACCGGGAGCGGCTGCGGTCCCTTTGACACCACCAACGCCACGGGGGTGCCGTGCCGGACCGCGGTGTCCTGGGGCGGGGACTGGGAGATAACAGTGCCTGAAGGCACATTGTCGTCATACTGCTCGGTGACTTTGCCGAGGGCCATTCCCGCCGCGTTCAGGGCATTCTTTGCCTGGTCGAGCGTCAAGCCCGACATCGCGGCAAGCGGAAACAACTGCGGCCCCTTGGAGACGAAGAGGGACACCGTTTGGAACTTCCGGACCACTTGGCCGGACGCGGGCTCCGTTCCAACTGCCAAGCCGGCTGTGACGTCATCGTCGAACACGTCTTTTGGCTCGGACTGGAAGCCTGCGGTTCTCAGCAGCTGTTGTGCCTCCGCAACAGTCTTGTTCCTGGTGTCCGGAATGGTTCCGGGCGAGCCGGGGCCCATGCCGAAGAACCAGCCTGCCGCAGTGGCCAGGATCGCCAGGACAATTACGACAACCGTCCAGATCACCGCCCGGCGGCGCGGATTGCCTTCCCGCAAAGAGCGCGACGGCGTGGCCGCCGCCCGGGCGCGGTCCTTCTCTTCCTGGCGCTCCATCCGCTTGAGGTCGCGTTTGCTCGCCGGGGTTCGTGCCCCGGCCTCGGGTTCACGGTCCTGTGGCACCTGGAGGTCGAAAGCCGCCGCGCCGGGGGAGAACCCCGAGGGTGGAAGCACCGTGGTTGGATTGCGCTGGCTGGAGAGGATCTCCGTCGGGCGGCCTATCCGCTCCAAGGGCTCCGTACGTTCGGCATGGAAAGGGGCGACCACCGCGGTTGCCCCGTCCGCTTCATTTTGCGCTTCCGGCGTTGGCGCCTTGGCGGCCGGCGGGTTGATGTCCAGTTGCGCGTCGCTCAAGGTTGTACGGATATGCCGCAGTTCCGACAAAAGTGCAGAACCGTCCACAGGACGCTCTTCGGGTTCCTTCGCGGTGCACCACTGGACGAGTTCGTCGACGTCCGCGGCAAGTCCTGGCACGGCGAGGGACGGCGGGGCGACGGCCGCGTTGACGTGTTGGTAGGCAACCTGGATGGGAACGTCGCCGGCATAGGGTTGGCTCCCGGTAAGCATTTCGTAAAGCATGATGCCGGTGGAGTAGATGTCGCTCCGGGCGTCCGCGGCTTTGCCGAGGACGAGTTCCGGAGCCAAGTACGCGACCGTGCCGATCAAGGCGCCGGTGCTGGTTGTGGCGGTGACCGCCCGGGCCAAGCCGAAATCGCCCACCTTGATGCGGCCGTCGTCGGCGATGAGGACATTCTCCGGCTTCACGTCGCGGTGGATAAGCCCCGCGGCGTGGGCCGCTGCGAGACCTTCGATGACGGGGTCGATCAGTGCAAAGGCCAGCCGGGGCGGGAGCGCAGCCTTCTCGTTGAGGACGTCGCGCAGCGTGCGGCCTTTGATGTATTCCATGACGATGTACGCAATGTGGCCGTCCTGGCCCTGGTCGAGGACCCCTACGACGTGCGGGTGGGAAAGGCTGGCCGCGGCCCGGGCCTCACGCTGCAGCCGGTCGAGGAAATTTTGGTCATTGGCCAGGTGCGGATGCAGCACTTTGAGCGCAACGTCGCGGTCGAGGCGCTCGTCCGTGGCGAGGTAGACGGTCGACATCCCGCCGCCTGCAAGGCGCGACCGCACCAGGTAGCGCCCGTCCACGAGGGATCCGAGGAGATGGTCCGAAACTTGTTCCTGCACTCTACGATCCTAATTGAGCAGAACATTGAGCAGAACATTGAGCAGAACTCGGGCAAAAACACGGGCCCGGATCGACATGCGATCCGGGCCCGTGGAATCTCGAGGTGACTTAGCTGAAGCTCTTCTTCAGGGCCAGGATCGAGGCGACATAGGCCTTGGTGTCGTCGTACATGCCGTGCTTGCTCACAGAGTACTGGCCCTGGTAGTAGCCGGCGATCGCGGTGTTCAAGTCCTTGCTCGTGTTCACGAGCGCCCGGATGATGGCCACACCGGCGGTCACGTTGTCATAAGGGTCCAGGATGTTCAGCTTGCGTCCCACCAGCTGGGAAGCCCACTCGCCGGAAGAAGGAACCACCTGCATCGTGCCGATGGCGTTGGCGGGAGAGACCGCACGCTGGTTGAATCCGGACTCCTGGTACGCGAATGCCATGGCCAACGACGGATCCACGCCCATCCGACGAGCGGTATCGGCCACGATCGCCTTCATCTGGGACGTGCTGGGGACCGGGGAAGCGTTGAGCAGGGCCTTGTTCGCATTGGCCGAACTGACCACCGCGGCCGGGTAGGTGTAGCCCAGGAACGTGCTCGGAACCAAGGGGGTGCTGACGGGAGCCTGGGCGGGGGCCGGGGCCGCAGAAGCGCCTGGGATGACGAGCTTCTGCCCCGGGTAAATGATGCTGCTCATTGACAACTTGTTGGCCGAGAGCAGTGATGACAGGGAGACGCCAACGCGGGCTGCGATGCCGCCCAGGGTGTCACCTGACTTGATGGTGTACGAGCCGGTGTTGGCGAGCGCCGGTGTTGCCGGCGCGGCAGCACGGGCGGGGGCGGCCGGGGCCGGCGCGTTCGTTCCCGAACCCAGCTTGATCTTCTGTCCCGGGTAGATGATGGACCGGCCATTGAGGCCGTTCCAACTGAAGACGTCGGACAGAGCCACGCCGTGGCGGGCGGCAATGCCGCTCAGGGTGTCCCCGGGGACCACGGTGTAGGTGGCCGCGGACGACGACGGCGCCGGGCTGGGTGCCGTCTTCGGCGCGGGTGCCGGCGCACTGGGGGAGGTCCCGGAACCGGACAACTTGATCTGCTGTCCCGGGTAGATGATGGTGTTGGCCGAGAGCCCGTTGAGCTGCAGGACGGTGTTGGTGTCCAACCCGTAGCGGGCGGAAATGCCGCTGATGGTATCGCCCCGCACGATGGTGTACGTGGCCGGAGCCGACGGTGCCATGGGCTGAATGGCAGCCGGGATAGTCGCGGCGACCGCGGACGCGGGGATGACGTTTGCGGCGACAGTCGAGGCCTCTGCCTGGGCCTGCATGGCTGCAGCCAAGGATGCGGGGAGCTTCTGGGTTTTTACCCCCGGAAGCGCAGTTGCCGGCTGGGCGATTGCCAATGAAGAGAGCATGACTGCGGGCAGTGCCGCCGTGGTGGCCGCAATTATGGGCATGCTCGTTGTCTTCTTGGGCGAGCGGGGCGTCGTCATGGGAGCAATCCTCATCTCAGCAGCGGATGTCGGGGATACCGCTGTTGCCAGTGTTACTAAAGTTAGTAGTGATGCAAATGTGATCAATGCGAATCTCTCACATTTTTCGATTACGCACAAGAAATCCCGGCTCATTCGATTCCTGGGCAATTCGAGGACACAAATTCCGGCCCGGCTCTCCGTCTGGCTAGGCGCGAAGCGCGCGGGCGTGGCAATCTTGATCCGTGAGTAATGTAGAAAGCCTCGTTTCCGAATGGCTGCCGCTGCCCGATGTAGCAGAGCTGCTGAACGTTTCAATCACCAAGGTCCACGGTCTTCTGGATGAGCGTGCAGTGGTGGCCGTGAGGGTGGGCGAACGCAACATCCGTTCGATTCCTGCCCTCTTTATCCAGGACGGTCATGTGGTGGATAGCCTGAAAGGCACCATCGCAGTGCTTGGCGATGCCGGGTACACGGATGAGGAGCTCATTGCGTGGCTTTTCACTCCGGATGAGTCGCTGCGTGGCCGCCCTGTCGACGCGCTCCGCGAAGGGCGCAAAACTGAAATCCGACGCAGGGCTCAATCGCTTGCCTGGTAAAGGTCTCCTGCCTTAAATACAGTGGTGGGGGGGGGGGGGGGGGGGGGGGGGGGGGGGGGGGGGTTGGATTGGTTTGTTTTGTGTTTAAAGTTTTTTTTGTAGGTTTTGTGGAGGGGGGGGGGGGGGCCGGG
>NZ_JAUSSZ010000019.1 GCF_030812595.1 Arthrobacter bambusae | reverse complement strand
GGGAAAACCCGCCACACCTGACCGGGCGTCCCGGGAAAACCCGCCATACCCGACCGGGCGTCCCGGGAAAACCCGCCACACCTGACCGGGCGTCCGACAGGGCACGATGGCGGGCACCCCGGTTTTACGCCCTCACGGAGTCCTTGTCCACGAGCGGAGAGCCGAAGGCGCTGCCTTGCTCGTCGTCGAGATGGGTAGGCTTCTTGTTCTTCAGGGCGAAGATGTACACCAAGAGCGAGATCCCGATGGCCACGCTCACATAGGTGAAGAAGACCTCCACTTGCCCGGCTTTCTGGAACGCGGCTCCCACCAGCGGAACGGTGCCACCGAACAGCGAGTTGGCCACCGCATAGCCCAGGCCGACGCCGAGCGCCCGGATGGATGAGGGGAAGAGCTCGGCCTTCACCAGGGCATTGATGGACGTGTAACCGCCCACGATCAAGAGCCCGCCCATCATGAGCAGGAAGGCCACGAACGGATCCTTGGTCGCGCTCAAGGCGGACAGCAGCGGCCACGTGCAGAGCACGCCCAGAATCCCGAACCACAGGAGCAAGGGCTTGCGGCCTACACGGTCCGAAACCATGCCATAGACCGGCTGCAGGCACATGAAGATCAACAGCGCCCAGAAGTTGATCTGGCTGCTGCTTTCCTTCGCTATGCCGCTGGTGTTCTGCATGAAGGACAGGATGAAGTTGGTGTACGTGTAGAACGCCACGGTCCCGCCGAGCGTTACCCCGATACAGATGAGCAGGGCCCGCCAATGCCTGGTGAGCAGCAGCTTCAGTGTGCCCGGCTGGGCTTCGCCCGCCGCGGGAGCATGCGCGGCTGCGGCGGTCTGTTCGGCGGAAATGGTCTCTTCCATGGAGCGGCGAAGCCACAGAACCACCAAGGCCGCCACACCGCCAATGAGGAACGGGATGCGCCAACCCCATTCACCCAGTGCCGTCTTGCCAAGCAGCTGCTCGAGGATCACCAGGACCAGCAATGCCAGCATCTGTCCGCCGATCAGCGTGACGTACTGGAAGGAGGAGAAGAAGCCGCGCCGCTTGGACGTCGCCGCCTCGGACATGTAGGTGGCGCTTGTTCCGTACTCGCCGCCAACGGAGAACCCCTGGATCAGCCGGATCAGGATCAGCAGTAACAGCGCCCATACCCCGATGACCTCTTTGGTGGGCAGGATCGCGATGGCGAAGGAACCGGCAGACATCATGGTCACGCTCAAGGTCAGTGCGGCTTTGCGGCCTTTGCGGTCTGCGAAGCGGCCGAAGAACCAGCTGCCAATCGGGCGCATCAGGAATGTCACGGCGAAGACCGCCATGGCCTCCAGGTTGCTTTGCAACGGGTCCTTGGAACTGAAGAAGTGGGATGCGAAATAGGCTGAGAACGCCGTGTAGATGTACACGTCGTACCACTCCACGAGGTTGCCCGCAGAGCCTTTCAAGATATTGCCTACTGCCTTGCGGGTCTGCGCGGCCTCGCTCCGGGGCGCTGCTTGTTGGGTGCTCATCAATGAACCTTCCTGGACGACGCCGCAATCGGCAGCCGTGACTGATGTGAGTCCTGCGCGTGGAGTCCCAGCCTGTGAAGTCCCTGCCATGGCGTCCTCGCTCATGGCCTTTCATTCGGGGCCGGCTGGGTCCTTTTGGTGCGAAGGACACAAGCCAAACTATTCGTGAGCCACGGCACATCCAAGGTGGACGGGCAATTCCTAACACTTCCTTAGGTTTTGGCAGGCATGGTAATGGGGGTACGCTCCAGAACGGGGCGCAACTGCCGGAAACTGCCGCCCCAAACACTGAAAAGGACTATGCAATGCGGGTGCTCATCGTCGAAGACGACGACTCCATGGCAGCTGCCCTCGGCGCGGCAGTAGTCTCCGCCGGCCACCAATCGAGCAGGGTCTCGCGCGGCTCGGACGCCTTGCTGGTCCATCGCGATTTCGAGGTTGTCCTGCTGGACCTGGGGCTCCCGGACCTGGACGGGCTGGAGGTCCTGCGGAAGCTTCGCCAGGTAACGCACGTTCCAATCCTGATCCTCACTGCCCGGGACGATGAGCGAAGCGTGGTCCTCGGCCTGCGGTCCGGGGCGGACGACTACCTCGTCAAACCCGTGAAATTAGTGGAATTGCTCGCGCGAATCGAAGCTGTCACCAGGCGCTCGGCCCGCCCCGGCGCGGGCAAGCCGCACAGCATCACCTTGGGAGATCTCGACGTCGACCTCGACCGTCGGGTGGCAGCCGTGGGTTCCCGTGTGCTCCCCCTGACGGCCACCGAGTTCGAGTTGCTCGCGCTCCTCGCACGGCATGCGGGTTCGGTGGTCACCCGGGAACAAATCCTGGATGCGCTATGGGGTGATGCCTTCCTCGCGTCGTCCCGGTCCCTTGACGTGCACCTGACGGGGCTGAGGGCAAAACTTAAGCTGCCTGGCTTCATCATCAATGTCCGGGGTATCGGCTACCGGGTTGAGGCTGATCCGGCGTGAAATTGCGCGTCCTGGGTGTCTTGAGCATGCTGGCCATCTTCATCGTGATCGGAGTTTCCTCGATCATCTTGGCGTCGGCCAGCAGGGAGCTCACCCAGGAGGTCCAAATCAACCGGGTCGCAGCCCTGAACCGGTTTGCGCAGGTGGCTTACGACGCGGCCCTGGACAACGACTCCACGCAATTGCAGCGGGAAATGGACGGGTACTCCGCCCTGTACGGCGAAGGCATCCTGGTTCGCCTACAGCAGGGCACACTGCGCTCCGGCGGCCTGGGCGAGGACCGGGCGGACGTCCAGGACGCCCTGTCCAAGGCAAGCCTGAACCTCAGCGACACCACGATCCCCGCCCTTCAACCGTTCGGAACCGATTCCAAGGTGATCGCCAAGTCCTTCGGTACCGGGAGCCAAGTGCTCGGCGAAGCCGTCCTGGAAGTCGACCTGAACGCGGCGCGACAGAAACTGCGGGACCGCTGGCTCGTGGTCGGGCTTGCGGCATTCGCGCTCGGGGCCCTGCTGATCCTGGCCGCCGAACGCGTGACCGGCTGGGTTTTGCGTCCGGTGCACCGGCTGAACGCAGCGGTCATGGAACTCGAAGCCACAGGCAGGACCAGCCAGCTCCCGGAAGACGGCCCACCCGAGCTACGGCAACTAAGCCGTTCCTTCAGCGCCATGGCGCAGACGGTCAGCGAAAGCATGGACTCCCAACGCCAACTCATCGCGGACACGTCGCACGAGTTGCGAAATCCCGTTGGTGCGCTGCGCTTGCGGATCGACTTGCTGCAGTTGGAGCTTCAAACCGGCGCGGAGAAAGCGGCGGCCGCGGGCGTCGTGGCCGAGCTGGAGCGCGTGGAACAGATCCTGGAAGGAGTGTTGAAGCTGGCGTCGGCAGAGCACAAGGCTTTCGAAGGCTCAGCCCGCGGAACGGGTGGGCCTGCCCCCGCCGCACTGGAGCTTATCGACCCATTCCCGGTGCTCCATGGAGAGGTAGAGCGTGCCGGACCCGCTGCGCTGCGCACGGGAGCATCGCTGATCTTGGATGCGCCGCCGGATCCCCCGGCGCAACTCGCCTGCAACGCCGACGAATTGGCCCACATGATGGGCGAACTCCTCACCAATGCGGTCAAGTACGCCCCCGGCGCCCACATCGAGGTTGCCATCCGGTCCGGCGCGGGCACCGTGGCGATCAAGGTGTCCGACGACGGTCCCGGACTTTCGGCCGACGAAAGGGCTTCATCCACAACCAGGTTCTGGAGGGCTCCCCAACACAAGCACATTCGCGGCAACGGCCTGGGCATGACCATCGTGGATCGGCTTGCGGAGGCCAACGGAGCACGGCTGGTGCTTGAGGAACGTTCACCCCACGGGCTAGTGGCCAGCATCGTCTTTCCGTCTCCGGCCGGAGGGGAGGCCACGCATGGCTGATGCTCCAAACGTTCCAGCCCTCCCAAGCGCCGTACGCAAAGGCTGGACATGTCCCCCGCGGCGATCAGTGATGAAGGCCGGGTTGGCGATGGGATTGGCCGGCCTCTTCCTGCCGCTCACCTCCTGCATGGCCTACGAACGTCCGAGTTCCCTGACGGTGGCCGGCGGCGAGTCCGGCGGCTTCTACCTGGAGTTCTCGACCCTCCTCGCGGACCTGCTCCAGCACGAAGGAATAGCCGAGAAGGCGCAGCCCCTGACAACTGGCGGCAGCCTCGACAATATCCGGCGGCTCCTCGACGGTGAGGCGAGTTTCGCCGTCGCACTTGCCGATACGGCGGCACAGCAGGCGTCCACGAACGCCGGCAGGATTGTGGCCCTGGGGAAGGTGTACGAAAACTATGTCCACTGCATCGTCCGGCAGGACAGCGGCATCCGCAGTTTCGGCGAGCTCGCCGGAAAGACCGCGGCCGTCGGGGAAGCCGGCTCCGGGACATCGCTGACCGCCCACCGCATCATCGCGGCCGCGGGGCTCTCCGCGGACGCCCCAACGTCCGCGGGACAAACGCTCAAGGAAGTGAACCTGGGCCTGAACCAGGGACTCGCAGCCCTCCGTGGCGGATCCGTGGACGCGCTGTTCTGGTCTGGTGGCGTCCCGACGTCCGCCGTCACGGCCATGAACAAAGACGCCAGGCTCAGCTTGATCGATCTTTCCGGCCAGATCCCGGCGACGCGGTCACGTTTCGGCGCCTTCTACGATCGCGTCCTGGTTCCGCGGAACAGCTACCAAGACATTCCAGCCGTGTGGACGGTCGGGGTCGCCAACCTGCTCCTCTGCCGGGACGACCTGCCCGGTCCTGTCGTAAAGAAGACCGTGGAGTTGTTGGTGGGCCATGCCCAGGACCTCATTCCCAAAACCAGCATGGGCGTCCAGTTCCTCAGCCCGGAGACGCTTATCAGCACGGTAGGCGTGCCGCTGCATCCGGCCGCCGCGGCGGCCTACCGTGAGTTGCACGGCTAGGTACGCTGAGAGCACGACGACGGCGGGCCGGGGCCGCCGAGTCTGGAAGGGGCGGGCGCATGCCAGGGCACTTTGACACCGCGAATGACTACATCGCGTCGCAACCCGGCGAGGTGAAGGAGATCCTGCGGAAGCTCCGCCGTCGGGCTCTGGCTGAGCGTGAGCGGCGGCGGGGCGGCTACTGACAATCGGCCTGTCCGGGGGTACGGTACAGCCATGCGCCGCGATGAGCTTGAGCACGCCATCCGGGCCGCTACGGACATCATCCACGGCGACCGCGTGATCATAATCGGCAGCCAGTCAATTCTGGGATCATTCACGGAGGACCAACTACCGGCGGCGATCACCACGTCCGACGCGGTCGACATTGCCCCGTTTTCCGACGACGACGCCGGCACGCTTGCGGACAGCATCGATTCCGCTCTCGGTGAGTGGTCACCGTTCCACAAAGAGTTCGGGTTCTATGTCCAGGCGGCCGAAAGGGAGACCGCGGTGCTCCCGGAGGACTGGGAGTACCGCCTCGTCGGCGTACGGAGTGAGCGGACCCGGAACAGCACGGGGCTTTGCCTGGATCCTTACGATCTCTGCGCGGCGAAGCTCATTGCGGCACGACCCAAGGACCATGCGTTCGTTCTGGCGCTCATCGAGTCATCCCTCATCGAGCGCGTGCGGCTCGTGGATAGAATCCGGCTGATAGACCCGTCCGAGCCCCGCCGCGGTGCCGCTTTGTCTTGGGCAATGTCCGTTTGACCTGGCCCCGGCCGGCCAAACCGGGCCGAAACTGAAGGAGCAAGGTAATGACCAAGGTAGTTGCACTCATGTCGATGTCCCTCGACGGCTACGTGGCGGATCTCGAGGACGGGGTCGACGAAGTCTTCGACTGGTACTTTTCAGGCGACGTCGACGTCCCGACATCCGATCCTAACTTCACGTTCCACGTTTCCCCGGCGAGCGCCGAGTACCTTCGCGCTTTGAAGAACGACGTCGGCGCGATGCTCACGGGGCGTCGCACCTCGGATCGAGCCGGAGCGTGGGGCGGGCACCATCCGTTCGGTGGGCCGGCCTTTGTTCTGACCCACGAGGAACCCGAGGTGCCACTTCCCGCCGATTCCACGGTGTATTTCGTCACCGACGGGCTGGAAAGCGCGGTCGCGCAGGCAAAGGCAGCCGCGGGAGACAAGTTCGTGGGCATGCACGGGGCGGACACCATTCGGCAGTGCCTCGAAGCCGGGCTGCTCGACGAGATCCGCGTTGACCTGGTTCCGCTACTGCTCGGATCCGGTATCCGGCTATTTGATCGCCTTGAGAGCGCGCCGCTCACTTTAGGCAACCCGACCGTCGTCGAGGGTGTGGGCGTCACCCACTTGAGCTACCCGGTCCTCAAGGGGTAGTCCGGCGCCCCTGAGCAACACCCAAGCAAGCTACCGCGAGTGCGCCTCCAGGAACGCGTACACCTCGGTCTCGTCGACGCCGGGGAAGGCGCCCGGCGGCATGGCGGCCAGGACGTGCGAGTGGGCGCGGGCGGACGGCCAGGCGTTGCCTGCCCAGGAAGAAGCCAACGACGCCGGCGGGCGCTTGCAGCAGTTCGGGTCCGGACAGCTCGAGGTAGCCCGCGCCGTCGTTTCCCGCCCGCGGAACCACTTCACGTGCTGGTACGGCACCCCGATGCTGAGCGAGAACTCCCCCGCCGCTGAGCGCTCGGTTCGGGCCGTGCACCAGTAGGTTCCGGAGACAGTGTCGGTGTATTGGCTGTAGGCGCTGAACTTGTCCGGAACGTCGAACACGGCACGCGAAGTCCACGCTTTGCATGCCGGCTGGCCCTCGATGGCGCCGGTGTGGTCCTGGGGGAAGGCAATGCCGTCGTTTTCGTAGGCCTTGTAGATGATGCCGCTCTGGTGGGTCTTCTGGAAGTGGGTGGTGATGCCAAGGTGCTTCGTCGCCAGGTTGGTGAAGCGGTGCGCCGCGGTTTCGTAGGAAACGGCAAAGGCGTCCCGGATATCCTCCACCGCGATCTCCTTGGCGGCTTTCGCCTTCTGCAGGAATTCCAGGGTGGCCTGTTCGGGCAACAGGAGCGCCGCGGCGAAATAGTTCGTGGCGACGCGTTGCGCCAGGAAATCCCCGTAGCTGCGGGGCGTCTCGTGGCCAAGAACGTAGTGTCCGAGTGCTTGGAGAAGGACCGAACGCGGATCATGGTCCTGCCGCTGGCTCTGCGTGAGATAAATTCGGTGATTCTTCAGATCGGTCACCGAACGGGTGGAATGGGGCAGGTCGCCCACGTGGTGCAGCGTGAAACCGAGGTGGTCCGCGATATCCGCAATGACGTGCTGGCTCAAGGGACCGGCCGTGTACCCGACGCCCTTGAGCACCTTCTGCGCCTCGGCCTCGTACTCCGGAAAATAGTTGCCGCGCTCGCGCATCATGGCACGCAGCTCGCCGTTCGCGCGGCGGGCTTCTTCCGGCGTCGCGACCTGCTCGTTGAGCTTTCGTTCAAGCTCCTGCAGGAGGCCCACTTGCGACTCGAGGACATCGAGCGGAAGCCGCGAGCTGACACGGATTTTCGGCAGGTTCAGCGACTCGTACAGGGGTCCGCGCTGGTACCGTTCCAGCTCGATTTCCAGGGCCGCGCGGCGGCTGGGCGGTTCCGCACCGAGCAGCTGCTCGATACCCACGTCCAGGGCCGCCGCGAGCTGCTTGAGCAGGCCCAGCTTGGGTTCCCGCTTGCCGTTCTCAATGAGGCTCAGCTGGCTGGGGGCGGTCCCGACGGCGGAACTCAGGTCGTCGAGGGTCAGCCCGGCTTGCTTGCGCAGGTACCGCACGCGGCGGCCCAGGCTGATGACGTCCAGTTCGGCGGAAGAAGCAGACGACGACGGCGGCGGTACTTCGCGGTTCCAGCTCACAGGTGACATTTCTTGAGAATACGCGAAGAAGTGCACTTCTTTCCATGGTTTCTATCTAGAAAGCCGTTTGGAAGTGCTGAAAAGTAATAACTACAGAAGCCCCGGCCGATCGGAAATGCAAAGGCGCAGCGAAGACCGGCCGGGGCGACATTTTCAGCAACACGCCAAAGTAGCGTCAAAGGAGACAGAACAATGACCGCAGCATTTGAACCAGGGCAGCCCACCTCAGCACAGCAGCAGGCCGCCGCACTGGAACTCGAATGGGCTGCCAACCCGCGATGGGAAGGCGTCACCCGCGATTACTCGGCCACCGACGTCGTCCGCCTCCGCGGCCGCGTCTCCGAAGAACACACCCTCGCCAAGCGCGGTTCCGAGAAGCTGTGGAAGCAGCTCACCGAAGAAGCGACCACAGGCGGATACACCAACGCCCTTGGCGCGCTGACCGGCAACCAGGCCGTGCAGCAGGTCAAGGCCGGCCTGCGGGCCATCTATCTTTCCGGCTGGCAGGTCGCCGCGGATGCGAACAACTCCGGCCACACCTACCCGGACCAGTCCCTGTACCCGGCCAACTCGGTTCCCACGGTGGTCCGCCGGATCAACAACGCGCTGCTCCGGGCCGACCAGATCGAATACTCCGAGGGCGTGCAGAGCGTTGAGGACTGGCTGGTCCCGATCGTCGCCGACGCCGAGGCCGGTTTCGGTGGCCCACTGAACGCCTACGAGCTTATGAAATCCATGATCCAGGCCGGCGCCTCGGGCGTGCACTGGGAAGACCAGCTCGCCTCGGAGAAGAAGTGCGGGCACCTCGGCGGCAAGGTCCTGATCCCCACCCAGCAGCACATCCGCACCCTGAACGCCGCCCGCCTGGCAGCCGACGTCGCCGGCGCCCCGACCGTCGTCATCGCCCGCACCGACGCCGAAGCGGCAACCCTGATCACCTCCGACGTGGACGAGCGCGACCAGCAGTTCATCACCGGCGAACGCACCGCCGAGGGTTTCTACAAGGTCCGCAACGGCATCGAACCCTGCATCGCCCGCGCCAAGGCCTACGCCCCGTACTCAGACCTGATCTGGATGGAAACCGGCACCCCGGACCTCGAGCTGGCCCGCAAGTTCGCCGAAGCCGTCAAGTCCGAATTCCCGGACCAGATGCTCTCCTACAACTGCTCGCCGTCGTTCAACTGGAAGAAGCACCTCGACGACGCCACTATCGCGAAGTTCCAGCGCGAACTCGGCGCCATGGGCTTCACGTTCCAGTTCATCACCCTGGCCGGCTTCCACGCCCTGAACTACTCGATGTTCGACCTCGCCCACGGCTACGCCCGCGAAGGCATGAGCGCCTACGTCGAACTCCAGGAAAAGGAATTCGCCTCCGAGTCCCGCGGCTACACCGCAACCAAGCACCAGCGCGAAGTCGGCACCGGCTACTTCGACGACATTGCGACTGCGCTCAACCCGAACGCATCCACCCTGGCCCTGGTGGGATCCACCGAAGAAGGCCAGTTCCACTAACCAACTCCCGTCGACGGTGGGCTCGCCTCACCACCGGCCTGCGGACCGGCAATGCGATCGCGCTGGTTGTGTGCCAGCCAGTGGTCACCACCGGCCTACGGACCGGCAATGCGATCGCGCTGGTTGGGTGCCGGGCAAGGCAATCCTCCGCGTGCTATCCCCATCCCCGTCCAAGGGCCTCGCAAAGCTCGTCCGAGGACGGGGACAGGGCCCCTTTACGCACGCTTCCGGATCACCTTGCCCGGCTGCCTTCCGGCACCTTGGGCACAAGGCCGAAGGAGCCGGTGTCGCGGCAGCCTGCGTAAAAGGGGTCCTGCGTCCCGGTCCGTCCTCGCTCAGCGAGGTCGAAACCGGGACGTGGGGAATAGCAGGCAGAGCGATGCCGGTCCGAAGGCCGAACCCAACCACAGCCGCCCAGCCCGCCGTCGAACTTCCTTCTTGCTTTAGGAGTTTTCAAATGAACAGCTTCACCGACAATTACACCCTCAACGGGATCACCCTGACCGCGCAGCCCATTGCCCGGCAAAACGAGGTTCTTACTCCGGATGCTTTGGAGTTCGTTGCGAAGCTGCAGCGTGCGACGGCGGAGCGGCGCCAGGAACTCATGCAGGCCCGCCACGGACGCCGCAACCAGATCGCGGGTGGCCAGGACCCGCGGTTCCTCCCGGAGACCGCGGACATCCGCAACGACCCGAACTGGCGCGTCGCTCCCCCAGCCCCCGGGCTGGAGGACCGCCGCGTCGAAATCACCGGACCCGTGGACCGCAAGATGACCATCAACGCCCTGAACTCCGGCGCCAAAGTGTGGTTGGCGGACATGGAAGACTCCTCCACCCCGACCTGGCGCAACGTCATCCAAGGCCAGCTCAACCTCACCGATGCGCTGGAACGCAGGATCGACTTCACCACTCCCGAAGGTAAGGAGTACAAGCTCCGTGCTGCCGAGGAACTGCCCACCATCGTGGTCCGGCCCCGAGGCTGGCACCTGCCGGAGAAGCACATGCTCATCGATGGCAAGCCCGTTGCCGGCGGCGTGGTGGACTTCGGCCTGTATTTCTTCCACAATGCCCGCCGCTTGCTGGCGCAGGGCAAGGGCCCGTACTTCTACCTGCCCAAGATAGAGAACCACCTCGAGGCCCGCCTCTGGAATGACATCTTCGTCCTGGCCCAGGACTTGCTGGGCATTCCCCAGGGCACGATCCGCGCCACGGTGTTGATCGAGACCATCACCGCGGCGTTCGAAATGGAAGAAATCCTCTATGAGCTGCGCGATCACGCCTCGGGCCTGAACGCCGGCCGCTGGGACTACATCTTCTCCGTCATCAAGAACTTCCGCACCCGCGGCCCGCGGTTCGTTTTGCCGGACCGCGCCCAGGTGTCCATGACCCAGCCGTTCATGCGCTCCTACACCGAGCAACTGGTCCGGGCGTGCCACCGCCGTGGGGCTATGGCGATCGGCGGCATGGCCGCGGCCGTTCCCAACCGCAAGGATGAGGCCGCAAACACCGCAGCGTTCGAGAAGGTCCGCGCGGACAAGACCCGCGAAGCGGGCGACGGTTTCGACGGTTCCTGGGTTGCGCACCCGGATCTGGTTCGGGTGTGCCGCGAAGTGTTCGACGGCGTACTCGGCGATCGTCCGAACCAACTGGACCGCTCCCGCGAGGATGTCATTCCGGACGACCGTGCGCTCATCGACGTCGCTTCCACCGAGGGGACGATCACCGAGACCGGCATCCGGAACAACATCGAGGTGGGCATCCGCTACATCGAGTCCTGGTTGCGCGGAAACGGTGCCGTGGCCATCCACAACCTCATGGAGGACGCGGCAACGGCGGAGATCTCCCGTTCGCAGCTTTGGCAGTGGATCTACTCCCGCGCCATCACGGACACCGGTGAAGTGGTCACCCGAGAATGGATCAACGACCTGCTGGATGAGGAGTTCGCACGCCTCGAACGTTTCGACGACGACCGCTTCAACGATGCCCGCAGCATCTTCGAAGAGGTAACCCTCGCCGAGGAATTCCCCACCTTCCTGACCATCCCGGCCTACGCCCGCTACCTCACGGAAGCCCGCGAGGAAGCCACGAAGGAAGAACTCGTAGCCGCGTAAAGGGCTGCCTGCTTTGCACGCGAACTGGCAGCAGATGACCGCAAAACTGTGCGGAATGGGCATCTGCTGCCAGTTCGCCGCTGTTAAAGGGACCCTACCGTTGCCGGGCCACCCAGCGCACGGAAAGGGTGGTGCAGACGCAGAACGCGGCGACCGAGCCAAGGAGCACCAGCAGCGGCACGGTCCAGCTGCCGGAAACGCCGTGTACATAGCCGATGATGGTGGGGGCCAAGGCCGCGAAACAGTAGCCAACCCCTTGCACGATGGCGGACATCTTGCCCGCCGAGGCCTGGTCGCGGGCGAACTTGATGATGGCGATGAAGATGACTGTGATGCCACCGCCCTGCGCGACTCCACCCAGGGAAGACCACAGCCACCACCAGCCCGGGGCCAGCAACAAGCCCAAGGGCACCGTGAGCCACAAGGCACTCAAGGTGGCCGCCACCGCCGTCGTACTGGCGAAACGGGCGAGCAGCGGCACGCCGAGGCCGCCCGCAATAGCGAAAATCTGGAAGAGCGATGACCCCGCGCCTGCCTGGGCAGTGCCCATGCCCAGCTCGTCGGCCAGGAAGCTCGGGAGCCACGCGGTCACGCCGTAGTAGGAGAATGCCTGGCCGCCGAACCCGAGCGTCAGCCCAACGGTCAGCCAGCCAACGCCGGTGGGCTTGCCGGCCCGCGATCCCTCGGCGGCGGGCACCGGAGCCGGAACGAACGCGCTGCGGGCACCGACGGTGGGGATCCAGAACAGGATGGCCGCCAGGGCCAGCAGGGCGCTCGCCGCGAGGGCAAGGCGCCAGCCCACAAGTTCTGCGAGCGGTGCCGTGGCTACGGAGGTCAGGAAGGATCCGATGTTCAGCGCCGCCGTGTACACACCCATCGCGGTCGCCTGGCGGCGCGGCGCGAAGTCGCGGCGGATGATGAGTGGCACTGCGATGTTCCCGATGGTGATGGCGAGGCCAATGATGACCGTACCCACCATGACCGGAACACCGCCGCCGCTGGAGCGAATCACGACGCCGGCAAGTACCCCCGCAAGCGTCAGCATCACTGCGAATTCGGCGCCGAACCTGCGCCCGGCCATTGAGGCCAACGGCGCGGCGAGCGAGAAGCAGAGCACGGGTATGCCCGTCAGCAGCCCGAGTTCCACGGGTGAGAATCCAAGATCCCGTTTCAGGGAATCCACCACCGGCGCCACCGCGACGAAGGGGCCCCGCATGTTGAGGGCGATGAGGCCGATGCATGCCAGGATCAGCCAGCCGCGTGGGACCTTGGCGAGGAATTGGCCGCTCATGCGGCGCACGGAGGGGCGGGGACAGTAGGCATCACCTTCATTGCTATCACGGCATGCCGCGGCGGGCCGCTATAAGTCGCCGCTCACCCCGCTGCTTGGAGCGTGGCTTCAATCACTGCCGGAGACAAAACGTGCTGGGTGACCATCTGGCTCGCACCGAGGATCGCGGCTTGGTCGCCCGCCATCGAGATGCCGATGCGCAGATCCGACGTAGCCAACGGAAGCGAGCGCCGATAGACAACTTCGCGGATGCCGGCCACCAGGTGCTCACCGGCATCCCCCATACTGCCGCCGATGACGATCATGGAGGGATTCAGCAGATTGACGACGGTTGCCAGGACATCGCCCACATCGCGTCCGGCTTGCCTGAGGGCCTGAATGGCTTGGAGGTTTCCGTCCGCTGCGAGATGCAGCACGTCGCCGCCGTTGGTGGCCGCGATTCCTTGGGCCTGCAACTGGCGGGCGACGGCGGGTCCCGAAGCGAGCGCCTCGAGGCAGCCGTGGTTTCCGCAACGGCAGAGGACGTCGTCGCCGCGGGGGACGCGGACGTGGCCGAGGTCCCCGGCCGTACCGTTGGCGCCACGCTGCAGCTCGCCGCTGCTGATGATGCCGGCGCCGATGCCCGTGGCGATTTTGATGAAGAGCAGATTGTCGTGGTCGGGCCAATATGCTGTGCGTTCGCCCAAGGCCATGATGTTGACATCGTTGTCCACCAGGACGGGAACCGGCAGCGAGCGCTGCATATAACGGACCACGTCGAACCCGTCCCACCCTGGCATGATCGGTGGTTTGATCGGCCTGCCGGTCTTGTGTTCCACGGGGCCGGGCAGCCCGATGCCGACCCCGGCAAGGTCTTCCAGGGAGCGCCCGGCTTCGGCCAAGAGTTCCCGCCCTGCCGCCACCACCTTGTCGAGGACCGCGTCGGGACCGTCAGCGACTTCCTGCGCGAGCCGGCGCTCGGCGACGACTGTTCCGCCGAGGTCGGTGACAGCGACGATCACGTGCGTCGCTCCGACGTCGACCGCCAAAACGACGCGGGCTGCCGGGTTGAAGGCAAAGCGCGACGGCGGCCTGCCGCCACTGGAGCTCGCCTCTCCGGCGGGGCCCACGAGTCCTGAGTTCATGAGGGCATCGATCCGCGAGGCGACCGTGGAGCGGGCCAGTCCGGTAGTGAGGGCGAGTTCGGCCCGGGTTCGCGCCTGGCCATCGCGAAGAAGCTGAAACAGATCTCCTGCACGCGAAAGGCTTCCGGCGTCCTGTGCGGGGGCGTCCCTGCCGGGCTCTTTCCCGGGTGCTGAGGTCATGGATCAGTGATAGCACGTTTGCTTATAGGTGTCACGCAGCAAAAGGTTGTCGATTTTATTTCGACTTTTGCTTGCTCATCGTCAAAAGTCGTCGTAGCTTGTGTTGTGAGAAGGATCACGTAGCCCACGAAGCAGCGCTGAAACTCCCGAGACTCCGTTTACGAAGAGGTAACTGATCTTGTCCAGCCCCTCGAAGGCAGCACCGTTAGGATCCCCACAGCCCCTCGGCGTCGGCATCCTTGGCGCCGGCCCGGTCACCCAAGCAATCCATCTGCCTTCCCTCGCCCGGCTCCGGAACATCCTGGAAGTCCGCCACATCATGGACGTCGACGCCGCGATCGCCGAATCGGTCGCGGCCCGCGTCGGCGCGAACCACAGCACCAGCGTGGACGCCCTCCTGGGTGATCCCGACGTCGACATAGTCGCCATCTGCAGCCCGCACCAATTCCACGCGGACCAAGTCATCGCGGCTTGCCGTGCGGGAAAGAAAGCCGTTCTCTGTGAAAAGCCGTTCGCCATGAGTGGCGAGGAAGCGGCCCGGATTTCGACGGTCAGCGAGGAAACCGGCGTTCCGATCATTGTGGGGGCAATGCACACCTTCGATCCCGGTTGGCTCGCAGCAGAGGCCAATTGGGGCGATCTCCCGGAGAACGTCCACACCATCCGCTCCTCCATCATCCTCCCGCCGAACGCCCGGTTCGAAGACTTCGCTTCCGAAATCATCACCCGGCCGGCCAGCGGCACTCCCGATTACAGCAACGTCGAGGTCATCAAGGACGCCCTCCGGGGCGGCATCATGGGACTGGCCATCCACGACCTCCCGCTCGTCCGCCGCTTCACCCCGGATTTCGAAGACCTCGAAGTGCTCCAGGCACGTCATGTCCGCCCCTTCGGTTACGTGATATCCCTTCGTTCCGGAAAACAGGGCCCACGTGAGCGGATCATCGAACTCAGGGCCGCCATGAACAAGACCTGGAAGCCGGAATGGGTCTTCGAAGCGATCTCGGACGATGCAGCCCTTCGCGTGGATTTCACCCCTTCCTACGTTCAGGCGGGCTCGGCAATCGCGACCATCACCCGCCGTGCAGGCAACCAAAATACCGGGAGCACCACTTTCGGACCGTTCGAGCACAACGGCTATGAGGGCGAATGGCGCGAACTGGCCCAATTGGCCCTCGGAACCAAGCAACCGCCGTCTGCTGAAAGCCTCATCAACGACCTCACCTTCGCGATTGCCATTGCCGATGCCACAGTGGATGAGGCCGCAGCCGAGCACGCCCAGCACTCAAACAGCCATGCAGGAGCCCGCTCATGAGCGCCCAGTACACGGTCAGCGCGACCGCCCAAGCCGAAGACAGCGGATCTGTAGCACTTGCGGTCGCTTCGCTTCCGGCGAGCTTCGGGCCCGTCGCGGCAGGAGAGCCCGCGCGGGTCTGCGCCCTCGACGGCGCCCCGGGCTGGACCAACGAGGCAATCAAAGCGATCGACGGCGGAGCCTTGGGCATCGTCGTCGTCAACCCGGTCCCGGAAAACACCGCCACCCTCTCCGACGCCGCTGAAGCAGGCCGGGTCGCGGTGGTCCTGGACCAGCGCTGGGCGTCCAACGCGGGCCTCGTTCCGGCCGAAGACGCCGTCCGTTCCGTAGCCGGTCGTGCTGCAATGCTTGACACCGTTGCCACAGCCGCGGCAGGCACGGACCCGGAACGCCTGCTCACCGAACACCTAGCCGCCGTCGTCCGCGTTACAGGAGAACTGAACGCCCTCCGCGCGGTGCGCCGCGGGCCGCACGGCTACACCCTATGCGCCCGGCTCGCGAACGGCGCCCCGGTTTCGCTCCAGGGTGTGCTGAGCGATGCCCGGCCTGCCGGCGTCGACTTCCGTCTCTACACCGACGACGGCGGCGTTAGCATCGCCGTTCCCGAACCGCTTGCCGCCTGGCCGGCAGAAATCCGGGCAACAGGGCCGCAAGGAGAACTCCTCCTGCCCACACTGTACGAATCAGCCCACCGCACCACGTGGCGTCGACTCAAGGAACACCTCGACGCCGGCACGTTTCCCTCCGATCTGGCCGGTTTTGCGCGGCTGACGGAATCCATCGCGCACCTCTCCTGAACCCGCACCTCTCCTCAACCCGCACCAATGCAGTCATTCACCTTCTCGACGACGAGCCGGACCGCAGAAACCGCGCAGCCAGCGCAGCGGTCCCGAAAGGAACCATCATGAATGTTCAGTCCGAAACCAGCCGTCACTTCTCCCGCCGCGGCTTCCTGGGCCTCACGGCGGCGGCCGCGGCTGTCCCCCTGCTCGCAGCTTGTGGCGGCGGTTCCGCCTCAAGCTCTGGCAGCAGTGGCACCATCAAGTTCTGGGACATGCCGTGGGGAACTCCGGCATACAACGATGCCGCGAAGAAGCTCGTGGAGGGCTTCTCGGGCGCCAACAGCAAGGCCAGCTACCAGATCATCCAGTGGAACAACTTCTACCAGACGTTCTCCTCGGCCATCGCGTCCAAGACCGGTCCTGCAGTCTCCACGGGTGGTGGTTTCCAGGCGTTCCAGTTCGAGCAGCAAGGCCAGATCGCCTATGCGGACAAGGTCATCGACGCGCTGAAGAAGAACGGCCAGTTCGACGACTTCCTGCCGGGTGTGCTGGACCCGTTCAAGTCGGACAAGGGCTACGTGGCTGTGCCGTGGCAGCTGGACATGCGCCCGCTGTGGTACCGCAAGTCCCTCTTCGACAAGGCGGGCGCCTCTGTCCCCACGGACTGGCCGAGCTTGCTCGAGGCAGGCAAGAAGCTCAAGAGCATCGGGGCCGTTGGCTTCGCAACGGGTTCCGGTGCGGGCAACAACATCGGCAACCACTTGATGATCATGATGATGATCAACAACGGTGGCGGCGTGTGGACCAAGGACGGCCAGCTCGATGTCATGAACGACCGCAACGTCGAAGCCGTTGAGTTCCTGCTGGAGCTGGTGTCGAACGGCGTCATTGACCCCGCCGCGGTCAGCTACACAACGGACAACCTCGACGCCCAGTGGAAGAAGGACGGGAAGGCGGCTTTCGGCATGTACGTCCTCGGCCTCGACAAGCGGGTCGGCGACACGTCCGGAGACCTCCTCGTGGCGAGCCCGATGGCTGGCCCGCACGGCGACAAGGCAACCCTCGTGTTCCCGAACAACATCATGATGTACAAGAACACTCCGTCCCAGGACGCTTCCGAGGCATTCCTGACCTATTACATGGGCCAGATCAAGGAGCTGTGGCGCCAGAAGCTCATGAACGGGCTGCCGGTCTTCAAGTCCATCACCGAACTGCCCGAGTTCGCCGGCGATCCCAACAACGTCAAGATCGTCAAGGAATACCAGCCGATCGCGAAGACCTTCGCCGCGCAGGGCACCTCCCTGAACGCCAACCTCGCAGTGCTCGACGGCGGCCAGGCCCTGAACCAGTTCACGCAAACAATCCTCACAGGGAAGACCGACGCCAAGACGGCGCTCGCGGCCTTCCAGTCCGGGCTCCAGTCCGTCATCAAGAAGTAAGCGGTCCCAGCCATGTCATCAACCACCGCGCAATCGGGCTTGGCCCGAGCCCGCCGGGGGCTTGCTCCGGGCGGCTCCGGGGGCGGTCACCGCATCCCGAACGATGGCCTGAACCGTAAGAGCAAGCTGTCGGGGCAGACCAAGCGGACGTTCTTCTGGCTCTTGCTGCCCTCGATCGTCCTGCTGATCCTGATCAACGGCTACCCGCTGATCTACGCCGGCGTGCAGGCCACCCACGACGGCTCACTCATCGACACCGGCAACTTTGTAGGCGTCGACAACTTCGCCACCGTCCTCTCCTCGGCCGCCTTCTGGAAGGCCGCACAGTTCACCCTGTGGTTCACTATCGTGGGTGTCTTCGGCTCCTGGCTGGTCGGCCTCGGCCTGGCCCTGCTCCTGCGCACCAAGATCCCGGCGGGCGGCACCTTCAAGGTCCTCCTCCTGCTGCCCTGGGTGGTGCCGATTGTGGTGTCCTCCACCGCGTGGAACTGGCTCGTCGCCACCCCGGACAGCCTCATCCCCTCCATCTTCCGCAACCTGGGACTCGGCACGCCGCTGTTCCTGGCCGACCCCCACCTCGCCGCCGTCATGGTCATGGTCTTCAAGGTCTGGGTCAGCTTCCCCTTCATGATGATGATGATCTCCGCCGCCCTGGCCTCCGTGGACACCACTGTCTACGAAGCGGCCAGCATGGACGGGGCCAGCAAGTGGCAGCAGTTCACCCAGATCACCCTGCCGATGATCGCCCGCTCCACCTACATCAGCTGGATCCTGATGACGATCTTCTGCGTCAATGACTTCCCCACCATCTACCTGCTCACCGGCGGCGGCCCTGTCGACGCCACCACTTCCCTCGTGGTGCTGGCCTACCGCAGCGTCTTCCAGGACTTCCAGACCGGTCCCGGCGTCGCTATCGCCTTCCTCATGACCGTCACCCTCGTCGTCGTGTCGGTCTTCCTGTACCGACAGATCCGAAAGTCGAGCGTCGAATAATGAGCGCAGTACTCCACGCCCACCCCGAATCCGGACCGGCGCTCGGCGTCGCGGGACCCAAGAAGACCCACCGGGTACTCTCCGAAGCCGGCCTACGCGGACGCTGGTGGCGGTTCGTCCTGATCCTTGCCATCACCGCGATCGTCCTGGTTCCGATCATGGTCACGGTGGTCCTGGCCCTCACCCCGGGTCCGAACAGCACCGCCACCGGCCTGACCCTGGAAAACATCACCGGCGTCTTCTCCAAGACCCTCGCCGGCACCTGGTTGACAAACAGCCTCATCACCACTCTTTCCACCGTGATCGTCTCGGTCGCCGTGGCCGCACCCGCCGGCTACGTTCTGTCCCGCGGCCGCTCAAAAGCGGTCTCCGGCTACTCCCTGCTGCTGTTCGTCATGCAGTCCCTGCCCATCATCACTTCGGTGGTGCCCCTGTTCATCCTTTTTGCGGGGATGGGGCTCGTGGACAACCTGCTCGGCCTGATCATCATCTACGTCGGCTCGACAATGACCGTGGCCACGTGGATGATGGCGGCATACTTCGATTCCATTCCGGTCAGCCTTGAGGAGGCCTCGTGGATCGACGGATGCTCCGTGTTCGGGTCCTTCACGAAGGTGGTGCTGCGCAATTCCCTGCCCGGCATCCTCTCCACGGCCATCTTCGCCTTCCTGCTGGCTTGGAACGACTACCTCGTCGCCATCGTGTTCCTGCGCTCCAACGAGATCTTCACCCTGCCGGTGGGCGTGCAGTCCTTCTTCCAGCAAAACCTCACCGACTGGTCCGGCGTCATGGCCCTCGCCGTCGTCATGATGCTTCCGCCCATCATCGTCTTCGCCACCCTGAACAAGTATTTCAGCGTCGGTGGCATCGGCGGATCCCTCGCCGGCCGCTAGCGGCCGCTATACGCCTCGTATCCCACGCAACTGACAACGCAAAGGAAAACCATGCCTTATTCCATCCAGCTTTACACCCTGCGCAACGCCATGCAGGAAGACCTGCCGGGCACCATCAGACGCGTTGCCGAGATCGGTTTCACGCAGGTCGAACCCTATAATTTCGTCGCCACAGCCAAGGAGCTGGGCGCTGCGCTGAAGGAGAACGGGCTCAGCGCACCGTCCGGGCACGCGCCGCTGCTGAGCCAGGACCAGGATGAGATTTTCGCCGCTGCGAAGGAACTGGGCATTGCCACGGTCATCGACCCGTACCTGCCGGCAGAGCACTGGCAGAACGCCGAGGACATCCAGGCCACAGCGGCCAAGCTCAACGCCGCGGCCAAGAAGGGTGCCGACTACGGAGTCCGCGTGGGCTACCACAACCACGCCTGGGAGCTTGAGTCCAGCATCGAGGGCAAGACCGCCCTGGAGTACTTCGAAGGCCTCCTCGACCCGGAACTGGTCCTGGAAGTGGACACGTACTGGGCAGCGGTCGGCGGCCAGAACCCGGTGGACCTGCTCGCCCGCCTGGGTGACCGGGTGAAGTTCATCCACATCAAGGACGGCCCCGGCACCACGGACACGAAAGCCCAGGTGCCGGCGGGCCAGGGCATCATCCCGGTGCTCGACGTCGTTGCTGCCGCCAAGTCCCTGGAAGTGGGCGTCGTGGAGTTCGACGACTACGCCGGAGACATCTTCGAAGGCATTGCCCAGAGCCTCGCATTCCTCCACTCAGCACAGGATGTGAACGCATGAGCACCGCAACCCACCAGAACACGCCGTCCGAGCGCCGCGGACCGGTTGGCGTCGCCGTCATTGGCGCCGGCAACATCAGCAAGCAGTACCTGGACAACCTCACGGTCTTCCCGGACCTGAAGGTCCATGTCATCGCGGACTTGTTCGAGGAAGCCGCGGAAGCGCGTGCCAAGGAGTACGGCATTGAAAAGTGGGGCGGCCCGGAACTGGCACTGAACCACCCCGACGTCGAGATCATCGTCAACCTGACCATCCCGGCAGCGCACGTCGAGGTCGCTACCGCGGCCGTGAACGCGGGCAAGCATGTCTGGACCGAGAAGCCGTTCTCCCTGGACCGCGAATCGGGCCTGGCGCTGTTGAAGACGGCCGACGCCGCGGGCATCCGCCTGGGCTGCGCCCCCGACACCTTCCTGGGCGCGGGCCTGCAGACCGCCCGCCGGGTCATCGAACGCGGAGACATCGGCACCCCGCTGACCGCCCTGACGATGTTCCAGACCCCCGGTCCGGAGTCCTGGCACCCGAACCCGGCGTTCCTCTTCGCCCGCGGTGCAGGTCCGCTTTTCGACATGGGCCCGTACTACGTGACAGCCCTGGTCCAGGCCTTCGGCTCGGTCCGCCGGGTTGCCGCCGTCGGTTCCAAAGCCAAGGATGTCCGCGTGGTAGGTTCAGGTCCCAAGGCCGGCGAGGAATTCCCTGTGGAGGTTCCCACCCACGTGTCCGCCATGCTGCAGTTCGAGTCCGGCGCGTCCTCGCACAGCGTCTACAGCTTCGAATCCCCGCGCCTTCGCATGGGCTTCGTGGAAATCTCGGGCACCGAAGGCATGCTCGAAGTGCCGGATCCGAACTACTTCGACGGCGACCTCAAGCTTTGGCGACCAGGCGCCACGGAAGCGGAAATCATCCCCGCCACCGGCCCGGCGAACGGCCGCGGCATGGGCGTGCTGGACATGGCCCGCTCGCTGCGGGCCGGTGTTCCGCACCGCGCCCAGGGCGCCCTCGCGTACCACGTTGTGGACACCCTGGTCTCCATCGCCGAGTCCGCCGAAACCGGCACCTTCGTTGGCGTCGACAGCTCCGCCGTCGTTTCCCCCGCCCTCCCCGAGGACTGGGACCCGATGGCCGCCACCCTCTAGGAATCACTCATGACTAGCTCCTCCCCTAGCCCCCAGTTTCGGGACGTCACCAGCCCGAAGGGTACCAACGCTGGGAACACGCCCCTCGGTGTCGCCGCCATCGGTTACGCATTCATGGGCAAGGCCCATTCGAACGCGTGGCGGAATGTGGCCAGCTTCTTCGATGTTCCGGCCTTCGAGCAGAAAGTGCTCGTGGGCCGGGACGCGGAACAGGTTGCCGAGGCAGCGGTTAAGTACGGGTGGAGTGAGTCCGCCACGGACTGGCGTACCGTCCTGGAGCGCGATGACATCCACATCGTGGATATCTGCGCCCCGGGATGGATGCACGCCGAAATCGCCACTGCGGCGCTGGAAGCGGGCAAGCACGTCCTCGTGGAGAAGCCCCTTGCCAATACCCTGGCAGAGGCCGAAGCCATGGCGGATGCCGCGCGTGCCGCCCGCGCGCGCGGCGTCCAGTCCATGATCGGATTCAACTATCGCCGCGTCCCCGCCCTCGCCCTCGCAAAGGAACTCATCGCCGAGGGACGGCTGGGCACAGTCCGGCACGTCCGTGCCGCCTACCTCCAGGACTGGCTCGTGGACGCCGACTCGCCCATGACATGGCGGCTCAACAAGGAAACCGCCGGGTCCGGGGCACTGGGCGACATCGCCTCCCACACCATCGACCAGGTGCTCTTCCTGCTCGGGGACACGGTCACTGAGGTCTCCGGCCGGCTGCACACCTTCGTGGACAGCCGCCCCGGCGCGGACGGCCCGGAAAGAGTAACGGTCGACGACGCCGCCTGGGCCACGCTGATCCTGGCCTCCGGAGCGGTCGCCTCGGTGGAAGTCTCCCGCATGGCAACCGGGCAAAAGAACTCCCTGAAAATGGAGATCTACGGCGACAAGGGTTCCATCCTCTTCGATCTGGAGTCCATCAACGAGCTGGGCTTCCTGGACGCCACGGCACCCGTCCGGGAGCAAGGATTCCGCCGGATCCTGGTCAACGAACCCGAGCACCCCTATATGGACGCCTGGTGGCCGCAGGGCCACGTGATCGGCTGGGAGCACACCTTCACCCACGAAATCCGCGACTTCCTCAGGGCCATCGACGCCGGGACCCCGCCGTCGCCCTCGTTCGAGGACGGGCTCGCCGTCCAGCGGGTCCTGGCCGCGATCGAAGAATCCTCCGACGCCAAGTCCGCCATCATCCAGGTGTCCACTCGCTGAGAACCCGGACTTCCGGCCTTCCACCCCCGAACCTCTTGCAAGGAGAACCCATGCCCCGCCCGTATACCCTGTTCACCGGCCAGTGGGCCGACCTGCCCTTCGAAGAAGTCGCCAAGCTCGCCTCCGGCTGGGGCTACGACGGCCTGGAAATCGCCGTGTCCGGCGACCACCTGGACGCCTGGCGCTGGGACGAACCCGGCTACGTCGACTCCAAACTCGCCGTCCTGGACAAGTACAACCTCAAGGTCTGGGCCATCTCCAACCACCTCAAGGGCCAGGCCGTGTGCGATGACCCCATCGACTTCCGCCACGAAGCCATCGTCGGCGCCAAGGTCTGGGGCGACGGGGACCCCGAAGGCGTCCGGGAACGCGCCGCCGAGGAAATGAAACACACCGCCCGCCTCGCCCGCGCCCTGGGCGTGGACACCGTCGTCGGATTCACCGGCTCCTCCATCTGGCAATACGTGGCCATGTTCCCGCCCGTCCCCGAAAAGGTCATCGACGCCGGCTACCAGGACTTCGCCGACCGCTGGAACCCCATCCTGGACGTTTTCGACGAAAACGGGGTCCGCTTCGCCCACGAAGTCCACCCCTCCGAAATCGCGTACGACTACTGGACCACCGTCAGGGCCCTGGAAGCGATCGGACACCGCGAAGCGTTCGGCCTGAACTGGGACCCCTCCCACTTCATGTGGCAAGGCATCGACCCCGTCTCCTTCATCTGGGACTTCAAAGACCGGATCTACCACGTGGACTGCAAAGACACCAAGCTGCGCCCCACCGGCCGCAACACCGTCCTGGGCTCCCACCTGCCCTGGGGCGACCCCCGCCGCGGCTGGGACTTCGTCTCCGCCGGACGCGGCGACGTGCCCTGGGAATCCTCCTTCCGCGCCCTCACCGCGATCGGCTACACCGGGCCCATCTCGATCGAATGGGAAGACGCCGGCATGGACCGCCTCCACGGCGCCCCCGAAGCCCTCGCCAACCTCAAAAAATACGACTTCCCCGCCTCCCAAACCAGCTTCGACGCCGCCTTCAGCCAGGACTAGGAAAGGGCCCTTAAGATCAATCTTGAGGGCCGGTTGTGCGCCCGATTGCCAGAGAGGACCGTATGAGCCAGACAATCCGTGAAGCAACAGCGGACGACGCCGGACGGCTGGCCGAGTTGGCGGCCGTCACCTTTCCGCTCGCCTGCCCGCCGGGATCCTCGCCTGAGGACATTGCGGCGCACCTGCGCAGGACGCTCAGCGCGGAGAAGTTCACCCAGTACCTTGCCGATCCGGCCATCACCATCCTGGCCATCGACGCCGCCGGGGAACTCCGCGGCTACAGCATGCTCGTTGCCCGTCCCACGACTGATGCCGACGTCGCTTCGGCCTTGGCGCTCAACCCCTCCACCGAACTGAGCAAGTGCTATGTGCATCCGGAACACCATGGCCTGGGTGCTGCCGCGGAGCTCATGAAGGCCACCTTGGACCGCGCTGCCGGCTCGGGGGCCGCCGGCGTGTGGCTGGGGGTCAACAGCCAGAATGCCAAGGCCATCCGGTTCTATGAGAAGAGCGGGTTCAGGAAGGTCGGCACCAAGTCGTTCCGCCTCGGCGAAACTGTGGAGCACGATTTCGTGATGGAACGGGCGCTCTAGGAACGCCGGGGATGCGTCAGTGACGCGCAAATGGACGGGCGACGCGCAAAGAGACCCATGCGGCTGGTATACGCGTAGCGTCAGCCCGTTTGCGCGTCGAAAACCGCTCTGCGTGTCATGTGACCAGTCCAACAGGCCATTGTGGGAATGCCCGGGCCCGGCTTCCCGTTGTCGCCGTCATGAAGATTGAGATCTGGTCAGACGTCGCTTGCCCGTGGTGCTACATCGGAAAGCGCAGGTTCGAAAAGGCCCTCGCCGAATTCCCGCACCGCGATACGGTCGAGATCCAGTGGCGCAGCTACCAGTTGGATCCGAGCATCCCGGAACACTACGACGGCACGGAACTCGATTACCTGAGCAAGCGCAAGGGCATGGACCCGGCCCAAGTCAGCCAGATGTTCGAGCACGTGGCATTGCAGGCGATGGGCGAGGGCCTCAACTACCGCTTTGACGACGTCGTGGTGGCCAACAGCTTCACGGCACACCGACTCATCCACCTGGCTGCGGCCCACGGCAAGCAGGACGAAGCCAAGGAACTGCTCCTGAGCGGCCATTTTGAACACGGCCGAGACATCGGCAACCCCGAATACCTGTCCAAGCTGGGCACTGAGTTGGGCCTGCCGGAAGCCGAAATCGCGGAGTTGTTCAGCACCGACAAGTACGCAGGGGACGTCCGCAGCGACATCTCCGAAGCCCGGATGCTTGGCGTTACCGGCGTTCCGTTCTTTGTCATCGACCGCAAGTACGGACTCTCCGGTGCGCAGCCGTCCGAGGTCTTCACCCAGGCCCTGACGCAGGCATGGCAGGAAGCGAACCCGTTGGTCGCCGTCGGGAGTTCCGACGCAGAAGCCTGCGGCCCGGACGGCTGCGCGATCTAGGACGTGCGCACGCGCGTGCGTCGGAAACAGCCCACAGTGGGGTATACAGAAGGGAGTCCCGGAGGGGCTCGACTTCCACCCACATGAGGAGCACGATGACAGAGCGCCCGATGGACCAATCACGTCCTGCACCCGGCTGGTATCCGGACCCGGCCGGATCAGGCAGGTCCCTGTGGTGGGACGGCACCGCTTGGTCGGGGTATCTGCCGGCAGCGCAGCCTGTGGCTGCTCCCGGCAGGTGGCGCCCTTTGATCAGCCCGCAGACCCCCGTCTACAACGCCCTCATTTGGCTCATCGTCGCCGCCCCTCTCGTGGTCGTTGTGCTGCAGGCCGCCGTGTGGAACCCCGTTCCACGCTTTGTCTACGTGCGGGGCGTCAGGACACTTGACCCATCCTCGATCATTACGCCCGGGTACTTCGTGGTCGCCGCAGCCGGCGTCCTCGCATACGCGGCGACGATCGTCGCGGCCTATTTCGACTGGAAAGGGCTTCGCCGGGCCGGCGTCGTGCGGCCCTTTCACTGGGCGTGGGCGTTCCTCAACCTCGCGGTCTACGTGATCGGCAGGTCCGTGGTGGTGCGGAAGGTCGCGCCCGGCAGGGGGTTGGCGCCGATATGGGCCTTCATCGGCGTGTATGTGGTGACCATCGTGATCAGCCTCGCCCATGCCTCGTCCATGATCCACCTCTTCTCCGGCCCGTACGGGTACTAGTTTCGGGCCTGTCTCCCCAGAGTCAGCTCCCCACACGCAATTTTGCTGACAGATCCCTGTAAAGTGTCTGTATGCCTAGGATTACGGCCGCCAGCAATGCGGCGCAACGCGCTGAAACACGACGCCGGGTCCTGACGGCTTTCGGCGAACTGCTTTTCACCCATGGCCTGCCCGGTCTGACGATGACCGACGTCGCGCGGCACGCCGGGGTCGGCCGGACCGCGGTGTACAACTACTACGCCGACATGGAACAGCTCCTCATCGCGTACGCCCTGGACGAGACCGAACGGTTCCTGGGCGACCTGCGCGAGTCCCTTACGGCACTGCAGAACCCGGTGGACCGTTTGGCCCTTTACGTGCGCGCCCAAGTGGAAGACCTGAGCCGCCGGCACCTCCCGCCGGGGCCTGCCATGGCGGCGGTCCTCTCGCCCGCCTCGTTCTCGAAATTGGCAGATCACGTGGGCGAACTCAACCTGCTGCTCCAGGACATCCTGAGTGACGGCATCGCCTCCGGTTACCTCCCGGCCACCGACGTCGGCCAGCTCGCCAGGCTCATCCACGGAACGCTTTCCTCGAGCGCGGCACGCGGCAACGCGGCGAACGGATCGGAGCTTGAGGAGCGCCTCGTCCAGACCGTGCGGTTCATCCAGTTGGGCGCGGGAGCAAGGTTCGACGACGACGGGCGGCCCGCGCGCTTGGCATGACCCGCGCGCTTGGCATGACCCGGCTGCGGGGCCAGGGCCGGCCGGGGGGGCCAGGGCCGCGGGGCTAAGGCGTCGGAAGCAGCGGCAGCTTCGCGTTGTCCGCGATCCGCTGCTCCAGGCGGGGACAACTGAGCTTGCCGGGGGTATTGTCCACGAGTTCCGGTGGTACCAATGCCGAGAAGCCGGAGGCCAGGATGAGGTCCACTGAAGCGTCCGTGCGTTGGTCCTGGAAGTAGTCGGTGCCCGCGATGTTCCTCTGGATGTTGAACGCCGCTGCTTGGCCGCTGGATCCCGAAACTACCATTGCCGTGCCGGTGTAGCTGGTGGTGGTGTTGTCGACTGTGCCAACCTTGTATCCGCGGGCCTTCAACTGGTCCGCTACGCCCTTGGCAAGGCCGGCCCTGCCAGCGGCGTTGTAGACGTTTACGCTGATTTTGTTATTCGGCATGTAGTCGAAAACAGCGGTGGGACACACGACTGCCGGAGCCGGGCTTGCGGCGGCGGAGGGAAAGCGGATCACGCCGTTCATGACCGCCCAGGCGCCCACGAGTCCGGCAACCACCACACCGACGAGCAGCGCGAGGACGATCCCGTGCAAGAGCCGCCGGCTGAACCATCCGGCATGGCTCTCAGGCCCGGGAGTATCGGCAAAAGTCGCACGGAGTTCCGGACCGGTGACAACCCGATGCCCGTGCAGGATCGTCGGGTCCTTCTGACGACCGGGACGCTTGCGGTTCTTCCTCGGATCCGCGTTCTCGGGCACTGCTACCTGCTCTTCCGGGATTGTTTCGTTAACCATCTATCACGAGCACCCGGGCGTGGATGGCCGTTCGCTGGTGGAGGGCGGTGCGGACAGCACGGTGGAGGCCGTCTTCGAGATAGAGCAGTCCTTGGTACTGCACAACGTGCGGGAAAAGGTCGCCGAAGAAGGTAGAGTCCTCGGCCAAAAGAGCTTCAAGGTCAAGGGTGCGCTTGGTGGTGACAAGCTCGTCGAGCCGGACAGGACGGGGCGGGAGCGAGGCCCAGTCCTTGGGCGTGGAGAAACCATGGTCAGGGTACGGGCGTCCCTCGCCCACGGCTTTGAAGATCACCTTGCAAGCCTAAAGAAGTAAGGCGCCCAAGGGAACTTGTGAGAAGTCGGCCACCAAGGTTGTGGCCAAAAGGTAATCGTTGACGGACCAAACGGGCTGAACGGGCGCCGCCTCCCGCCGTCGGCCGTCACACCGCTGCCGCCATCACGCCGGACTGACAGAATGGGTTCATGACTGCTTCAATGCCAGGCACACACCCGGCTGCTCCCGCCCTCGCACTCCTCCTCGACGTCGATGGCCCCGTCGCGAGTCCCGTGACGCGCGACGTGAAGCCCGGAATCATTGCTGACCTTGTGGGCCTGGCATCCGCAGGGATCCCCGTCATTTTCAACACCGGCCGTTCGGACGCTTTCATCCGCGAGCAGGTCATGGCACCCATGATCGCCGCCGGAATGCCCGAGGGAACCGTGGTCCACGCGATCTGCGAAAAGGGTGCGGTGTGGTTCAGCTACACCGCTGGCGGCGCGGGACCCATCCACGTGGACCATGATCTGGCCGTTCCGAAGGCCTACGGCGACGACGTGCGCCGCATGGTGGCAGAGGACTACGCCACCCACATGTTCTTCGATGAGACAAAGCGCGCCATGGTGTCTGTCGAGCAGCACCTGGACGTTTCAAGCGATGACTACCTGGCCGAGCAGAAGCTCTTCGACGCCGATGCCTTGGAGCTCATGGGCAGGCACGGGCTCTCCGCAGCGCTCTTGGATCACCACGCGCCGGAATCCGACGACACCGCTGACTACCGGCTTGATCCCACCATCATCTCCACGGACATCGAGTCCGTCCGGCTCGGCAAGGATCTCGGCGCGAGCCGCGCCGTGGAGCTCCTCGCCGCCCAGGGAATCACCCCGCAGGCCTGGCGGACAGTGGGCGATTCGCGCACGGACTACGCCATGGCGGACTGGCTCCACCACAATGACCACAGCGTCAAACACGTCGATGTCCGGCCGGCGGACGGCGTCCCCAACAAGCCCTACGATGTTCTTACGGCCACGGATCTCGGCCTGGGCGAGGACGTCATCCACGACGACGCCGGAGGCGCATTCCTGCGCAGTTGGCGTGAAGCCTTCGGGAGCTAAGGCCACCAAGTCCGCCTCAACCACAACCTTTTCGGAGAAAAGCCATCACAGACATGGACCAGCAAGCAATCTACTTCGGTAGCCCCGCATCCGACGACGATGCGGTCGTTCCCGAACCGACGTCGCCCGCAGTCGACGCGCGCCTGAAGCACCGCGCCGACGTCGTTCGCCAACGCGGCCGTTATAGCTTGCTGAACCAGAACCGCACTCCGCAGCAGGCGATGGTCGAAGACCTTCTCGTCATCCGGGCTGCACTGGAGTCGGCCGGGCTGGATTTCATCCTGGTCCGCGGCAACGACCACCGGCCCGTGATCGCCGTCGACTGGAAACTCCGGAAGAAACTGCGCCAGGCTTTGGTCTCCGCTTTCCGGAACGAGCCGTTCTATTCCATGACCGTGGATGCCAGGAAGAAATCCACCTTGCTGGTGGCCGACGGCGAGCTGTCCAACAACCGGAAGGCCCGGATCTTCCGGCTCTTCCGTCCGCGCGTCGAACCCGGAGGCGGGCTGACATACGGCCCCTCGCTCGGCGTTCAACTGGAGTTGTGGGAGTTCGCCGGTGACCAGCTCGTCTTGCCGGTTGAAAACTCCTTGACCCGGCGAACCATGCTGCGCCAGGACGCTGTCCGGGGCACGGTGGAACGCCACGGGCTAAGTTGGCCGACCATCGAGAACATGTTCGCGGATCACGCGAGCGACATCTCGTTCGACGTCGACATCGTCTTTTCATGGGTGGACGGCAATGACCCCGCCTACATTGCGGCGCGTCGGGAGCAGATGAAAGACGCAGTCGTTGGCGAGGGCGACGCCCACGAGGCCCGCTTCCGGCAAATCAACGAGCTCAAATATGCCCTGCGCTCCGTCTACATGTATGCACCCTGGATACGCCGGATCTATATCGCCACGGACTCTCCCGCGCCGGAATGGCTTGCCGAGCACCCGAGCGTCAAGATCGTACGCAGCGAGGAGTTCTTCAAGGACCCCACAGTGCTGCCCACCCACAATTCCCAAGCCGTGGAATCCCAGCTGCACCACATTGAGGGTCTTTCCGAGCACTTCCTGTATTCCAATGACGACATGTTCTTCGGCCGGCCCGTAGCACCGGACATGTTCTTCACTCCCGGCGGAATCACGAAGTTCATCGAAGCCTCCACCCGGATCGGGCTGGGAGAGAACGACGCCGAGCGCAGCGGCTTCGAAAACGCGGCCCGCGTCAACAGGAAGCTCCTCCGGGAGCGCTTCGGGCGGATCACCACACGCCATCTGGAGCACACCGCCGCGCCTCTTCGACGCAGCGTGATCGCAGAGATGGAGCGCGAGTTTCCGAACGAGTTCGCCAAGACGGCGGCCAGCAGGTTCCGTGCGGCGGACAACATCTCCGTGACCAACTCGTTCTACCACTATTACTCATTGCTCACCGGGCGGGCAGTGACGCAGACGTCGGCAAAAGTCAGGTATGTGGATACCACCCTGTGGTCCGGGCTCCACTATCTGCCCACGTTGCTCGCCAAACGCAACGTGGACTTCTTCTGCCTCAACGACGGCAGCTTCCCCGAAGTGGCGGCCGATGAACGGGCCGGACTCGTGACGGACTTCATGGAGAAGTACTTCCCCGTCAAGGCCCCGTGGGAGAAGTAGTCCGCTAGCGGCGGGTCATTTCCGGGTGCTTGGCGTCGGCCCTGGAACCGCGTTCGTGCGTAGGACGCTGCGGAATCCTGATGCCGGCTTCGGCCAGCCGACGCCGGGTTGCTTCCGGGCTGACGTACTCGCCGACAGTCGGCGACTTGCCCAACGGCACCACCGAATGCACGATCGTCTGCTCGTAGACGTGCACCAGGTTGAATGCCTGGGCGCCATCCCGGCCGCGGGTGCCGCCCTGCGGAACGTTGAGGTCCTGCGTGTAGCAGCTCGCGGAAGCCACCGACACCGGAACACCCGCGAACATGGCTGTGGTGGAGTAGTGCAGGTGACCGCCCAGGATCGTACGGACGTCCGAGTTGCGCACGACGTCGGCCAGGGCCGCTTGGCCGCGAAGCTCCACGAGGATGGAGAGATCCAGGACGCTCGGGACCGGTGGGTGGTGAAGTGCAAGGATGGTGCCGTCCGGGGCAGGTGTTGCGAGCTCCGATCCCAACCAGTCCAGCTGGCTCTGGCTCAGCTCACCATGATGGAAGCCAGGCACGGAGGTATCCAGCGTGATGATCCGCAGCCCGTTGACGAAGTAGCTGTGATCCACCGGGGCGTCATTGTCGCTCTGGTCGAACAGGCCTGCACGGAAATTGGCACGGTCATCATGGTTTCCCATCGCCCAGATCACCCGTGCGCCCATCTCGCGACAGGCAGGCTCGACGATTGAGCGGAGTTTGGCGTAGGCACCGGGCTCACCCTGATCGGCGAGGTCGCCCGTGAAAATCACGGCGTCGGGCCGGACCTTCGACGCGTGCACTTCCGAAAAGAGCTGCCGAAGGTGGGCTTCGCTGTCGACCGAACCGTAAAGGGGTTCCGACCCTCCCAACAAATGGGAGTCGCTAAGGTGCAGAAGTATGTGTCCTGGCCGCGGGTGCTCGGCCTCGATGAGCTCCATTACTACCTTCGGGTCGGTAGGAGACGGCGCCTCCAGTTTCAGTCCCAATAAAGCCAATCCAACCAGACAAAAGGCTAACGTAGGGTAACTTACCGTCGGAATGTTGGAAAATTACTCGTACTCCCCCGTGATCCCCGCCCACAGGATCGAGCACCTCGGGGCGCACTCCTGCTGGCTTAGGCGAGCGCTTCTTCGAGTGCCTCGATGAGCTTTTCGGAATCGGGCTCGACGGCGGACGGGAACCGGGCGAGCACCTCGCCTTCGCGGCTCACCAGGAACTTTTCGAAGTTCCACTTCACCTTCTGCGGTTTGGAGCCGTCGGCCGTACGGGTCAGCTCGGCATACAGGGGATGCTGTTGCTTGCCCCGGACCTTGGTCTTGCTCGCGAGCGGGAACGAGACTCCGAAGTTGCGCTGGCAGAACTCCGCGATCTCGGCATCGGAACCCCTTTCCTGGCCGGCAAACTGGTTGCATGGCACACCAAGGATCTCGAATCCCCGGTCACGGTATCTGCGGTAGAGCTCTTCCAGTCCCGAGTACTGGCGCGTGAAACCACACTTCGAAGCCACGTTGACAACCAGTACGGCTTTGCCCTCGAAACGCCCAAAGTCGGCCTGGGAGCCGTCATTGAACGTCAAGGGGATGTTGTAGAGGGGGGACATTGAATTGCTTCCTTACGATGCGGAACCTCGGCAAACCGCCGCATTCGAGTCTACGCTCGGCGGGCGGTTGGGCGGGTTCCAAAGGAATGCGACGGCTTAAGGCTTGGGAACGGTCGGTTTGGTGGTGGACGTGGCCGACGGCGTGGCGCTGGTGGGCGCGGACGGCGTAGGTCCGGCGGGAGCGGGCGTCCCGGGCGGGACTGACTGGGTGTGAGTCCCGGTCGGAACTGGAGCGGGAAGGCCCGACGTCGGCGCCGCCGTGGGCGGTGCGGTCACCACCGGCGCCTGGGTCACGACGGGAGCCTGCGTCACGACCGGAGCCTGGGTCACCACCGGCGCTCGCGTCGGAGGTTGGCTCGGGGTGCTGCTCTGGGTCTTGCTTGGGGTCGGCGACGGCGTGTGCGTCCCAGTAGGCGTAGGCGTCGGGGTCCCGGCCGGCGTTCCTGTCCCGGGCTTCGTACCTGTCGGTGTCGGAGTGGATGTCGGGGTCGGGGTCGGAGTAGGCGTCCGTGTCGGCGACGGCGTCGCCGTCGGGCTGGGGGTCTTCGGACTACCGGTGGGTGCCGTCGTCGGCGTCTGCATGGACGCAGCGGACGGGCTCGGCGCCACGACCTTGGTTTCCTGCACCCCGCCGGTCACTGCCTGTCCGGAGGGCACGGCACCCGGGTCAGTCGGCACCGCTCCGGGGATGGACCAGACAGACCCTGCCGAGGTCGCTGTGGCTGAGCCCGGCTGGTAGCTGACCATCGGGATATCTCCAAGGGGATCCACCTGCTTGGTGAGCAGGAACGTCCATTTCATCGGGTCGGTGTAGACGCCGTTGAGAATCGTCTCGAAGTGCAAGTGGCAACCAGTCGAGGAACCCGTGGTTCCCACCCTGGCGATGACCTCGCCCACCCGCACCGATTGTCCCTTGACGACGGCGATTCCCTGCAGGTGGTTGTACGTGGTGACCAGGCCATTGCCGTGATCAATTTCCACGCGGTTTCCGCCGCCCCACGGGTGCCATCCCACGGCCCGGACGACGCCCGAGTCGGCTGCGTAGACGAGGGTGCCGCAAGCCGCCGCGAAGTCCTGGCCCCAGTGGAATTCGTCCGGCAATCCGGTGATGGGATCGATCCTCAACCCGAAGGGAGAGCTCGGAACCAGAACTTCCAGCGGCGCGTACAGTTTCCCGGCGGGGGGACGGTCGAGGGAACTCGACGCGACATTCAGAGTGCCCACGCCGTTCTTGTCGAGGGTTTGGACCGGGGATCGTTCAAAAGACACCACGGCTCTGTCCCCTGCCGCGACCGGGGCCGATGACGGGCCCCGCGGCACGATCCCCTGCGCGCTGGCTGCGGCACCGTCCGTGGGTAGCATGCCAGGCTCAACCTGGCCCGCGGCAGACGATCCGTCGCTTGCCGGTTCAGCCACGCGCGGGCCCTGGAAACCAAAGGCCAGCATCACCACGACAGCAAGGAAGCAAGCCGAGAGGACCCGGCCGAATTTTCTTGTGAGTACCAGATCGACAATCTGGCCAGACTCATGATGCTTTCCCACAGCGGCTCCTGAGACAGGCGCTCATCCCCAAGTACGGGCGCGCTTGTCCCATTGTGGCCGCTATGAAATCGAATGGGAACACTCGACTTTTTACTTGGCCCGCCCGCTAACCACTCATCGGAAAGAGGCGGGCTACTCGCCCAGGTTCTCTTTCAGCAGCGCACGGTGCTCGACGGCGGCATCCGAATGCAGCGCGCGGCCGGCGTCGGTCAGCTCGAGGTACAGCGATCGGCGGTCGTCCGCGCAGGTCATGCGGGATACGAGCCCGGCTTTCTCCAGGCGGTCAACCACCTTGGAGACGGCGCTCTGGGTCATGGGTGTCCGCTCCCCGAGGGCCTTCATGCGGCAGGCGGAGTCAACGCTTTCGGCAACGAGATCGAGGATTTCGAATTCATTCAAGCCGATGTCGAACTTGGCTTCCAGTGCGCGGTCAATGGCCGCCGCGGTGCGGAAGTACGAGTTCTGGATGCTGCGCCATTGCTCAACCAGCTGGCGATCCTGCGTTGTTGCCATTCCCAGATTCTAGTCGAAACCGTAAATAAAGTCCACGTCATAAAATTCCCCATCATATTCCTTGTCATTGAATGACGCGTCATATAGATTGATTTGCATGACTTCACCAAGCACCCTCGTCAGACCCGCCGAGCAGCTCCATGCACCCGTGAGCTGGACCCGCGCCCAATGGCTGCTCCTCATGGTGGTGTGCACAGTCCTGGCCCTCGACGGCCTCGATGTGTCCATGGTTGGAGTAGCCCTTCCCTCCATCGGCCATGAACTCCACCTCGGAACCGATTCCCTGCAGTGGATCGTTTCCGCCTATGTCCTGGGCTACGGGAGCCTGCTGCTCCTTGGCGGCCGGCTCGCGGACCTGCTGGGCCGGCGTCGGATCTTCCTGATCGCTTTGACCGTGTTCGCCGCGGCGTCGCTCCTCGGCGGCCTCGTGAACGATCCCACCCTGTTGATCGCCACGCGCTTCATCAAAGGCCTGGCGGCGGCGTTCACGGCCCCTACCGGGTTCTCCATCATCACTACCAACTTCGCTGAAGGCCGCGAGCGCAACAAGGCGCTGTCCATCTTCACCACTTTCGGCGCGAGCGGCTTTTCGCTGGGACTGGTTGTCGGCGGGCTCATGACCAGCTTGAGCTGGCGCTGGACCTTCCTGGTATCGGTACCGATCGCCGTCGCCGTCGTGCTTCTCGGCATGCTGTTCATTCCCAAGGACAAGCCGTCCACGGAAGAAAGCGGCCACGACGTTTGGGGAGCAGTCACCCTCGCGCTCGGCATGCTCGGCCTCGTGTACACCTTGGTTTCAGCTCCGGAGAAGGGCTGGGGATCTGTGGCAACAATCGCCGGATTCGCCATCTCTGCTGCCGTCCTGGCAACCTTCGCCGTCATTGAAAACCGCGTCAAGCACCCCCTCATCCGCTTTGGCATCCTTCGCGAAGGCTGGGTCGCCCGCGCCAACCTGAGTGCTATCGGATTGTTCGGTTCCTACCTGAGCTTCCAGTTCATCCTCACCATGTACTTGCAGTCGGTGCTCGGCTGGTCTCCCCTGGGCATGGCTCTTGCCTTGCTTCCCACAGGGCTTCTGGTGGCAACGAGCGCGCCCTTCGCGGACAGGTTCATCGAGAAATTCGGCGCCCCGAAGCTTATCCTCACCGGCTTGACCGCCATGGGGCTGGGCTACCTCTTGTTCCTCCGGGTGGGAACCTCACCCAACTACGCGCTGGACATCCTTCCCTCGGTCATCCTGCTGGGTATCGGATTTGCGTTGGCTTTCCCGTCCATCAATGTCCAGGCCACCGCCGGGATCCGGGATTCGGAGCAGGGGCTGGCCGCCGGACTCATCCAGACAAGCACGCAGGTTGGCGCCGCTTTGGTCCTCGCCGTGACCACTGCCCTGGTCAGCGGCCACGGACAAGGCGACGGCACAAGCAGCACCGCCAGCGCTGCAGCCATGCTCGATCAGTACAGGCCCGGTTTGGTCCTGAGCGCTGCCGTGGCAATCGCGGCCCTGCTGGTGGCGGCGTCCCCGGCCCGCCGCCATCGGGCTCTCGCCGAGCAACACGCAGGCTAAGCGGATTCGCGTGAAAGGTGCCGGCCCGCTGTCCCGCAGCGGACCGGCACCTGAGTAAGCAAGGCCGCGGCTTGCGCCAAGCAAAAGCTGCGCAACAATGGACCATGGTCAACTTCCTGAAGAAGTGGCAATCGGAACTGCGGATGACTTTTACGGGCCATCCGCAGTCCACTCCTGACTGGGTGTTGCGGCTTGCTGACGGAAACGACCCCGGATACCACCTCCCCGGCTCGGCCGTCTGGGCCGTCCACGGATCAATGTCCACGATCGTCGCCGGAATCCGGGTGCTGCTCATGCAGTCCCTGCACCCCGGTGCCTTGGCCGGGGTGTACGACCATTCAGGCTTCAAAAGGGATCCCCTCGGGCGGCTAGCAAACACGATCCGGTGGATATTCACGGTGAGCTACGGCTCCATGGACGCCGCCCAGACGGCAACCCATTTCGTGCGAAGGGTCCACGACTCCGTCAAGGGCAGCTACGTCGACGCCCAGGGACAGACCCGCCAGTATTCAGCCAATGATCCCGAGCTTCTCCGCTGGGTCCACGTTGCGTACGCGGATTCCTTCGTGGCGGCGCACCGGATCTGGGGTGGGGCGGTCCCCGGCGGCGCCGACGCCTACGTCCGCGAGTGGGCCCAAGCGGGCCGCCTGATGGGTGTCGAGGACCCTCCCCTGAGCCTCGCCGAAGTGGCGTCGGAAATGGACCAGTGGTACGCCTCCGGCCATCTCCGCGCGGACGAGCGGCTCATGGAAACCATCGATTTCATCCGGCATCCCCCGTTGAAAGCGTCGCTGCAACCCGGTTACCGGATTTTGTTCGCCGCAGCCGTGGCCAGCCTGGAGCCCCGGTATCGGAAACTGCTGGGGCTGGAAAAGGCCCGTTTTGGACCCATCCCGCTGCCGTCGATTCTCGCCGCGCGGGTGGTCCTCGCCATCGTGCGACTGACTTTGGGCCGCAGCGGCCCAAGCGAGCAGGCCGCCCGGCAACGGCTGCGCCGCCTGGGGTACCAGGCATAGGCGCAAAGAAGCCCGGCGAAACGGCTTGTGGCCGTTCCGCCGGGCTTCTCGGCAGAATGCTGGGTTCGGCGGATTCGGCGGATCGCTAGATCAGCGCGTCCGACAGGTGGTTCGGAGTGCCGAAGCGGTGCGCGGTGATGCTGATGGCCTGCTCGTGCAGGAACGGCAGCATCTCGATGCGTCCGGCCGGGGTGACCGTGCCGTGGTAGATCGCGACGTCGGGACGGCCACCGGTCGCTGCGCTCAACGCGCTGCTGTCGCCGCCGATCAGGCGGATGCGGCCACCGTTGATGCCGGCCGCAGAAGCCAGCCATTCGGCGTCGTTCTGGATGCGGGTGCTCACGCTGAGGCCAGCGAACGCAGCGACGACAGCTTCGGGAAGCTCGACGGCGGAGGACACCGTGAGTGCCGAACCCGCCACTGCCCCCGCTGCCACGACGCGAAGCAAGTCCACGAGCTTCCCGCCCTCGGACAGGCGGATCGTCACAGGGACTGCCCTGTACCGGAACACGTTGCGCTCGGCGCTCAGGCCGGAAACGTCCTTGCGGGTGCCGAACTCCGTGGCCCATGCCTCGGCGTCGCTGAAGAGCGCCTTCTGCAGGGCCTCCGCGTCGCTCGAGTCAACGCCCGAAGCGTTCGCTGCCGCGAGGATCGATGCGGCAGCACCCTTGAGCGTGGCACCGCGCTTGGCGCCGGGCTCGGCCGGGAGCCAGCTGCCCAGTCCGACCAGGTAGTTGGGTCCACCGGCCTTGGTGCCCGCGCCCACGGCCGATTTCTTCCAGCCGCCGAACGGCTGCCGCTGGACGATGGCGCCCGTGATGCCGCGGTTCACGTAAAGGTTGCCGGCTTGGATGGTCTCCAGCCAGACGCCCATTTCATCGGAATCGAGCGAGTGCAGTCCGGCAGTGAGGCCGTATTCGATCTCGTTCTGGATGGCGATGGCTTCTTCCAAGGTGGACGCGGTCATAACACCGAGGACCGGGCCGAAGAACTCGGTCAGGTGGAAGTAGGAGCCGCGCTTGACGCCGAACCGGATGCCCGGGGACCACAAGCGGCCGGTCTCGTCCAGCTTCTCCGGCTTCACGGCCCAGCTCTCACCGTCGCCGAGGGTCGTCAACGCGTTGAGGAGCTTGCCGTTGGCCGGTTCGATGATCGGACCCATCTGGGTGGTGGCCTCTTCCGGGTAGCCCACCTTGAGCGAGCGGGCTGCATCCACGAGTTGGTTGTGGAAGCGCTCGGAGGTGGCAACGGAACCGACCAGGATCACCAGAGAAGCGGCTGAGCACTTCTGTCCGGCGTGCCCGAAGGCCGAGTACACAACGTCCTTGGCGGCAAGATCGAGGTCCGCATGCGGGGTGACGATGATGGCGTTCTTGCCCGAGGTCTCCGCAAGAAGCGGGAGGTCCTGCCGGAAGGAGCGGAAGAGCTCAGCGGTCTCGTAACCGCCTGTGAGGATCACGCGGTCCACGCTGGGGTGCGAAACGAGCTGGGTGCCCAGCTCGCGTTCTTCGAGCTGCACAAGCGCCAGCACTTCGCGCGGCACGCCGGCTTCCCACAGTGCGTCCACCATGACGGAACCGGAGCGGCGGGCCTGCTTTGCCGGCTTGATCACGACGGCGGATCCAGCCGCGAGTGCCGCCAGCGTAGAGCCCGCGGGGATTGCCACCGGGAAGTTCCACGGCGGGGTCACCACGGTGAGGTTGGCCGGGACGAACGTGGCGCCGTCGACCTTTTCCAGGTCCTTGGCGCGTTCGGCGTAGTAGTGCGCGAAGTCGATTGCTTCGCTGACCTCGGGGTCGCCCTGTTCGATCGTCTTGCCGGTCTCGGAGGCCATGACCTCAAGGAGTTCGGCGCGGCGGGATTCCAGGATGTCGCCTGCGCGGTGCAGGATGGCTGCGCGCTCGGCCGCGGGAAGGGCGCCCCAGGCTTTGCCGTGTTCGACGGCGGCGGCAATGATGCGTTCCAGTTCCTGGGGGTCGCTGACCTTGCTGTCTTCTACGATGTCGTTGCCGGCGGTGGAGCCCGGCACGCGGTCCAGGATGGCGCGGCCCCAGGCACGGTTGGCGGGGAGTGCGGGGTCCGTGTCAGGAGTGTTGGCGAAATGGTCCGTCGGCGCCGGCGCCGCTGGCTTATTGCGGTCCTGCGTGCGGTTGGGAAGCGGAACGGAGTCATCCAAGGCTGCGAGGGATGCCAGGAAGCGGTTCTTCTCGCGCTCGAAGAGCCCTTCGTTATCGCTGAGCTCGAACACAGCAGACATGAAGTTGTCCTGGCTGGCGCCTTCTTCGAGGCGGCGGATCAGGTAGGCGATGGCGACGTCGAACTCGCCTGGGTGCACTACCGGCGTGTACAACAGGAGGCTGCCGACATCCTTGCGGACGGCCGTGGCCTGGCCCGTTGCCATGCCAAGGAGCATCTCGAACTCGATGGCCTTCGTGACGTTCCGTTCCTTGGCCAGGAGCCACGCGAAGGCAACGTCGAAGAGGTTGTGGCCGGCGACGCCGATACGGACAGCATCGGTGCGCTCGGGGGTGAGGGCATAGTTCAGGACGCGCTTGTAGTTGGTGTCCGAATCCTGCTTGGTGCCCCACGTGGCGAGCGGCCAGCCCTGGATGGAGGCCTGGACCTGTTCCATGGGCAGGTTGGCGCCCTTGACGACGCGCACCTTGATGGGAGCGCCGCCGTTTGCCCGGCGGGCCGCAGCCCACTCCTGCAGGTCCTGCATTGCCGAGAGCGCGTCCGGGAGGTAGGCCTGCAGCACGATGCCGGCCTCGAGGTTCTTGAATTCCGGCTTGTCCAGGATGCGCTTGAACACGGCCATGGTGAGGCTGAGGTCCTTGTATTCCTCCATGTCCAGGTTGATGAACTTGGGCTTGGGGAAGGACGCGGCAAGCCGGTAGAGCGGCATGAGCTTTTCGACGACGTGGTCCACGGCTTCGTCGAAGGCCCACAGGGAATGCGGGGCCACGGTGGAGGATTCCTTGATGGAGACGTAGTCGACGTCGTCACGGGCCAGGAGCTTGAGGGTTCCCTCGAGGCGGCGGCTGGCTTCGCGTTCACCAAGGACGGCCTCGCCCAGCAGGTTCACGTTCAGGTGGACGCCGTTCTGCTTGATCTTGGCGATGGCCGGCCCGAGCTTTGCATCCGTGGCGTCCACGATCAGGTGGCCCACCATGTCGCGGAGGACTTTGCGGGCGATCGGGATGACCACCTGCGGCAGGACCGTGGCCATGACGCCTCCAGTGCGTACGGCCGCGCGCATGTACCAGGGCAGGAAGGCCGGGACCTTCGGGGCAAGCTTGGCCAGGTTGCGGCCCGCGACGGTCAGGTCCTCGGGGCGGATGACGCCGTCGACGAATCCCACCGTGAAGTCCAGGCCATTCGGGTCCTTAAGGACGCCGGCGAGGCGTTGCGCGGAAACGTCAACGGGCACCTTTGCGGCTTCGGTGAGCCAGTGTCGAACCAGTCGGATGGCCTCGTGGGCCAACTCTTCGTGGGGAAGTTCCTGATGCTCGGAGTCCGGGGTGGACGGTGTCCTGGCTTCGATGCTCGGATCCCGGGTTGGTGTGCTCATGCGCTTCGTTCCTTTGGTGCGGAGAGTGCTTTGTTTCCATCAGTATGGATCTACAATCAGATTAGGAAAAGCGATCTTTTCTGAAGAATATTCATTAGCTTTCACGACCCTTTTGGAGAGCCGAATGCTGGATGTCCGCAGGCTGCGCTTGCTGCACGAATTAAAGATCCGCGGAACGCTCGCAGAGGTGGCTGACGCGATGAAGTACAGTCCGTCGTCGGTGTCCCAACAGCTGACTTTGCTGGAGAAAGAAGCCGGCGTGAAACTGTTGAGAAAATCCGGCCGACGGGTACAGCTCACACCGCAGGCCGAGATCCTTGTGGAGCACGCGGCGTCCTTGCTGGCAACCCTCGAGCGGGCGGAGACGGATCTAGCCGCGTCGCTCTCCACCGTGACCGGCACGGTCCGGCTGGCCGTGTTCCAAACCGCCGCCTTGGCGCTCATGCCGGACTTCCTCACCATCATGAAGGGCGAGTATCCCGAAGTGCGCGTCGAAATGATCCAACGCGAACCCGAAACTGCGCTCTATGAAACCTGGGCCCGCGACTTCGACATCGTGGTGGCTGAGCAATACCCGGGGCACGCGGCCCCACACCATCCCGGCCTGGACCGGGCCACCCTGACCAGCGATGCCATCAGGCTGGCCACTCCCCCGATTGGCTTGGGGGGCGAATCGATTTCCTCACTCGCGGACACCGCTGCACTGCCGTGGGTCATGGAACCGCGCGGTGCGGCGTCCCGCCACTGGGCGGAGCAAGCATGCCGTTCCGCCGGCTTCGAGCCCGACGTCCGTTACGAAACCGCCGACCTCCAAGCACAAATCCGGCTTATCGAGTCGGGCAATGCCGTGGCCCTCATGCCGGACCTCGTCTGGACCGGGAGGACCACGCCAGTCCAACTACTGGACCTTCCCGGGCATGCCAAGCGGACGGTCTTCACCTCGACGCGAACCGCGGGCCGGATCCACCCGGCGATCCTTGCGTGCCGGGAAGTTCTGGAACGCGTGGCCGCGGAACGGGCGTAGGGGTTGCGGGGTTGTGGGGTTGCGGGGTGGCCGAGCTGCCGAGGGTCAGCACACTATCCGGGAACGCAAAAGGCCCCGGTCAAAGGGACCGGGGCCAAAACGCGGAGAATGGGGGATTTGAACCCCCGAGGGCGTTAACCCAACACGCGTTCCAGGCGTGCGCCATAGGCCGCTAGGCGAATTCTCCATTGCTTCTGAATCAAAAGCAGACTCCACTGTACCCGAGAATTTCGGCATCGCCCAATCGGGGCCGTCATGGTGCCAAGGGGGCCGCCCGTGCGCTTAAACGTAAAAATGGACGCCCCCAATGCGTCCATTCCTCCGGCACACCGTTGAGCTGCTGGGTCCAGCCCCTGAAACCAGGCCCTGCACCTCACAACCTTGAGATTGCCCCAATCGGTGTACATACCCATAGTCCGCCGCGTTCAGCCGTTTGGCAATGGAGATTAAAAACCGTCCCTTGACCTGTTTCTAAGCGACCACTGGGACGATGGTGCCATGAGCCAACTCAACGCCCTTGTTGTCTACGTCCCGGCATCCCACAGTAAAAGCTTGCTGGCTGCGATCGGCGATGCCGGGGCTGGCAGAATCGGCGACTATTCGCACTGCTCCTTCACCACTCCGGGCACCGGGCGATTCACCCCGTTGCCCGGAGCGCAGCCGTTTATCGGAACGGTGGGGCAAGGCGAAACAGTGGCGGAAATACGGGTCGAGTGCGTGGTTGAGGCGCACGTGCTCGATGCCGTAGTGCAAGCTCTGCGCTCGGCCCACCCTTATGAGGAGCCTGCATTCATGACCTGGCCCGTCAACGGCTGGCGATAGCCCCTCACTGGACATGCCCTCCCCTGCCCGCGAGCACTGGACATAATCCTGATATGTCCAGTCCTTGGCCCTCACAGGGGACATGTCCCTTGGGACGCTGCACCGCAAAAGGGACATGCCCATTTTTTGGGTCTCGCGGGGCGCATGTCCCCAAATTCGGAGGGCTCGATAACTTCGGGTAAGCTTATCGACGGCCCCTCATGTGGCGTCATCCTGTTGAACTCCCCCAGGACCGGAAGGTAGCAAGGGTAGATGGGCTCTGGCGGGTGCATGAGGGGTCTCTTATTTAAATGTCAGTCCCTATAGGTAGGTTTCCCCTGTGACTGTTACTACTGCTCTTTACCGCAGATATCGCCCCGATTCTTTCGCGGACGTTATCGGGCAGGAACACGTCACCGAGCCGCTCATGACGGCCTTGCGGAAAAACCGGGTCAACCACGCATACCTCTTTTCAGGCCCCCGCGGCTGCGGAAAAACCACGTCCGCCCGCATCCTCGCCCGCTGCCTCAATTGCGCCGAAGGCCCCACGGACACTCCTTGCGGCAAATGCAATAGCTGCGTTGAACTGGCTCGCGGCGGCTCCGGCTCCCTCGACGTCATCGAGATCGACGCCGCCAGCCACGGTGGCGTGGACGACGCCCGCGATCTGCGCGAACGCGCTACCTTCGCCCCGGTCCGGGACCGCTACAAGATCTTCATCATTGACGAAGCCCACATGGTCACCTCTGCCGGTTTCAACGCGCTGCTCAAAATCGTCGAAGAACCGCCGGAACACATCAAATTCATCTTCGCCACCACAGAGCCGGACAAGGTCATCGGCACCATCCGCTCCCGCACGCACCACTACCCATTCCGGCTGGTGCCACCCGAGCCCCTGATGCAGTACCTCGAGCTTCTCTGCCAACAGGAAAACGTGCCGGTCGCTCCCGGCGTACTCTCCCTCGTCATCCGGGCCGGCGGCGGTTCCGTGCGCGATTCCCTCTCCGTACTTGACCAGCTCATGGCCGGCGCCGGACCCAACGGCCTGGACTACGAACTCGCAGTCGCGCTGCTCGGATACACCCACGCTTCATTGCTGGACGACGTCGTGGAAGCAATCGCCGCGTCCGACTCGGCCACCGTCTTTCGGGCTGTTGACCGCGTCATCCAAACGGGGCACGATCCCCGCCGCTTCGTCGAGGACTTGCTGGAGCGCTTCCGCGACCTCATCATCGTGCAAGCCATGCCGGAAAGCGCCCAGGCCATCCTCCGCGGCATGCCTGCGGACCAGATCACCCGCATGCGTAGCCAAGCCAACAACCTCGGTGCCGCCGAGCTCTCCCGCGCGGCCGATGTCACCAACACCGCACTCACTGAAATGACCGGCGCCACCTCGCCCCGGCTGCATCTTGAGCTGCTCTGCGCCCGGATACTGCTGCCCAGTTCCGAGCAGACAGAGCGGGGCATCGCGGCCCGCATCGACCGCGTCGAGCGCCGCCTCAACTACGGGGGAGCACTTCCTTCCGCCGAAGCCCATACGTCCCCGGCGGCTGCCGCAGCCCCTTCCACTTCCGCCATGCCAACCGGCCGTCCGTCGGATCAACCAACGGAACGCCCGACGGCGGCCGCCAGTCCCGTTCCCGTCTCGCCGGCACCCGGCGCACCCATGTCCGACTCGCCCATGACCGGCGCAGCCGCGTCCAGGCCGGCGGAGGTGGCGAAGGCTTCGGCTCCGACCCAACCGGTTGCTTCCGTGGAACCGCCCAGGGAACAACTGACGCCGCCGCGGGTGTCCACTACTGATTGGCCCGTGGACGAAACCAGGCAACAAACCAGCCGCCCGGCTCCGGAACAAGCTGCACCGGCGCCTACCCAAGCTCCTGTGGCGCCACTAGCTGCCCAGGCGCCGTCAGCCCAAGCAGCGGGAAATCAGGACCGGCCCCAGCCCGCGGCCGCACCAGCTCAAACGCCTGCGGCGCACCAAACAGCCGGGCCAGTCCCGGCGCCGGCCCCAGCGCCCGCTCAAACGCCAGCGCAAGCAGGACCGCCTGCGCAAGCAGGACCGCCTGCGCCCGCAGGGCCGCCAACGCAGGGCTCCCGTCCCGCTACCGGCGGGGCCGATGTGGAGGTGATCCGGCGGGCTTGGCCCGAGATCCTCCAGACCCTGACCAAGATCAAACGCAGCAGCTGGGCACTGGTCGGAGCGAACGCGCAAGTGGCGCAGTTCGACGGCCAAATTCTGACTCTGGCATTCAGCACTGACGGCCTTGCGAGCGCGTTCAGCCGTGCGGACCATGCAGAGAACCTTCGCCAGGCCATCCACCAGACGATCGGCATGGACTGCCAAATCACTTCGGTCGTCGGCGGCAACAGCGCAGGTAGCTCTGAGCCAAACCCAAAAGCACCGGCTGACCCGACGCCCTCCGAAAGGGGTGGCACCTCACCGGCTGTGCCGTCAGATGTAGATAGCGAATGGGGACTTGGCGCTGCGGCACAACGACCTGCCGCCACGGGGACAGGCAACGCCAATACGGCACCAGCACCAACCACACCCGCAACAGGAACCGCAGCCGCACCAGCAGCAGCCGTACCTGCGGCACCTGCATCCGAGGCAGCACGCGCCCGGCCCGATTCCGCAACGCAGGCTCCGGCCCCGGCAGCCGCCCCGGCATCGTCAACCTCAACGGCTCCATCGCCCGCGATGGCCCCGCCGGCCCCGGCCGCCGACTATTCATACTCGGATGATGATTGGGGTCCCCCGCGGGACGAAGACGCTCCCCCTCTGGACGAAGAGCCGCCCATGGACTGGGCACCCGCAGCTCCTTCGGGCTTCACCGCCATGCCCACTGCCGGTTCCGCCGCCCGGGCAGTCGCGCCGTCGTCCGCCGCTTTGACACCAGCTGATTCCGCGGCGAACGGTGCGAGCGTCGCCAGCTCTGCGCCCATGAGAAATAGCTCCTCCCAGGCGCCTTTGGAGAAGAAGCCCGAGGCCTCTGATGATCCGTGGTCCAGGGCTGTTGAGCACGCGCCGGGCTCGTGGGTGGTCGGCACCGAGTCCAACGTTGGCTCCGCGGCCTCGGGCACCCCTGCCGACCGTGCCGGTCAGGCCACTTCATCGGGGTCAGCGACGCCAAGTCCCGTCTATGAACCTGCCGCAGCGCAGATGCCAAGCCAGCCGCAGGCTTCAGAGCCGGCCCCGGCGCCAGCAGCCGATTGGTCGACGACGTGGTCGGCGCCCCAAGCCACAGGCCCACAAGCCGCAGCCTCCATCCCGGGTGCACCGGCAGCGGGAGCACCGGCAGCGGGCTCGACGCCCGGAGGCGAACCCGCGCGTTCGGCCGTGGCACTCGAGCCTGCCCCTGCAACAGTGTCGGCGCCTTCGGGTACCGGAAAGCAGAGCCTCTACCAACGGCTTTCGAATAGTCCCGAAGCGATGGCTGGGCGCGAGAAAGCACCCGCACGGGCTGCCGTCGCTCCGGGCAGTGTAGTGGAAGACATCCCTAGTGCCGACGACGAAACGATCGAGGAGTCAGGAGTCTTTGGACGGGCTGCCGTCGAGCGTATTCTGGGCGGAAAGCTACTGGAAGAACGGTCGCTGGACGGGATGCGCCGCTAACAACCGGACGCTGTAACAGCACCCTGCACGGGCCCGCACGGTGTTCGGCGGGGAAACCTCAAGAAAGCACTTTTGCGAGCCCTCCGGTGCCCGCAAAAGGGTTCCACCAAACCGCGACGCCGCCGAACAGCAACGGCGTCCACACCAAACGAACGAGGACATTGTGTACGAAGGCGCAGTACAAGAGCTGATCGACGAGCTCGGCCGGCTCCCCGGCGTCGGGCCGAAGTCGGCGCAGCGCCTGGCCTTCCACATCCTTGAGGCCGATCCCGAGGACATGAAGCGCCTGGTCGCGGCCATCACCACGGTAAAGGAACGGGTGAAGTTCTGCACCGTGTGCGGCAATGTCACCGAGCAGGAACTGTGCAACATCTGCCGCGACCCGCGCCGCGACCCCTCCGTGATCTGCGTGGTCGAAGAATCCAAGGATGTCCTGGCTGTGGAACGCACGCGTTCGTTCCGCGGCCGTTACCACGTCCTCGGCGGCGCCATCAATCCCATCGCCGGAATGGGACCCGAGCAGCTCCGGATCCGGGAGCTCCTGACCCGGCTCAATGACGGTGCCATCCAGGAAATCATCATCGCCACCGACCCCAACCTTGAAGGCGAAGCGACCGCCACCTACCTGGCCCGCATGCTGAAGTCGATCGGCATCACCGTAACCAGGCTCGCGTCCGGCCTCCCTGTCGGCGGAGATCTCGAGTACGCCGACGAAGTTACCCTCGGAAGGGCCTTCGAGGGGCGCCGCAACGCCCTCATGTAGGCAGCACGCTTCCAAAAAACCCCGACGCCGTTGCGCACCATCATGCGCCGGAAGGCCGAGATTTGGTCACAATTCCCCCGGCCGACGTGCCCGGCGATAAACTGGCCACATAAGCCACGTAGCCGTGCCGTTACCTGGCCACGCAACGTATGATCCCCAATTGATGCAGTGAGGGTGCGCGCATGAGTTTGCCCACTACCGATGTGAAAACCGAAGACCTGATCGCGCAGGCTGCCAAAACCAAGCAGTTGATCGTGCAGAAGTTCGGTGGCTCCTCGGTGTCCGATGCAGAAGGCATCAAGCGTGTCGCCCGCCGCGTGGTTGACGCACAAAAGGCCGGCAACGAGGTGGTCGTGGTGGTTTCTGCCATGGGCGACACTACGGACGAACTCCTGGATCTCGCCGCTCAAGTCACCGATTCCGCTCCCGCCCGTGAAATGGACATGCTCCTCTCCGCGGGCGAGCGCATCTCCATGGCCCTGCTCGCCATGGCCATCAACAAGTTCGGCGCCTCTGCCCAGTCGTTCACCGGCTCGCAGGCCGGAATGATCACGGACGGCATCCACGGCAAGGCGCGCATTATCGACGTCGACCCCCACCGCATCCGTACAGCATTGGACAAGGGACACATCGCTATCGTGGCCGGCTTCCAAGGCATGACCCGGAGCACCAGGGAAATCACCACCCTTGGCCGCGGCGGATCCGATACAACCGCCGTGGCCCTCGCCGCAGCGCTCGAAGCGGACGTTTGCGAAATCTATACGGACGTCGATGGGATCTACACGGCGGACCCGCGCGTGGTCTCCACTGCCACGAAGATCGACCGTATCTCCAGCGAGGAAATGCTGGAATTGGCAGCTTCCGGGGCCAAGATCCTGCACTTGCGTTGCGTGGAATACGCTCGCCGATTTGGCGTGCCCCTGCACGTCCGGTCCTCATTCAGCCAAAACGAAGGCACCTGGGTCATGCCCAGCGCCGATGACAAGATCACGATTCAAGAGGGAGTTGCCTTGGAGCAGCCAATCATCTCCGGTGTTGCACACGACCGTTCAGAAGCCAAGGTCACCGTAGTCGGCGTCCCGGACATCCCCGGCAAGGCCGCCGCAATTTTCCAGGTCATCGCCAAGGCACACTCGAACATTGACATGATCGTTCAGAACGTGTCAACGCACGGGACCGGCCGCACTGATATTTCCTTCACCCTGCCCATCGTCGAAGGCGCCGATGCCCTCACCGCCCTCCGTGCGGCGCAGCCCGAAATCGGCTTCGAAAACATCGAATACAACGAGAACGTCGGCAAGCTTTCCTTGATCGGTGCCGGCATGCGCTCGCACCCGGGCGTCTCCGCCACCTTCTTCAAGGCACTCTCCGACGCCGGCATCAACATCAACATGATTTCCACCTCGGAGATCCGCATCTCCGTGGTTACGCACGCCGATCTGCTGGATGACGCCGTGCGCGCCATCCACAAGGCGTTCGACCTCGACGGCGACGCCGAGGCGACCGTCTATGGCGGCACGGGCCGCTAGGCGACCTCCGCCGTCGGGAACGAGCCGTCGGGATCTGAGTAATTAAACGTGAAGAACCGGAGCTCGCGCTCCGGTTCTTTGCTTTCCTGCGGCTTTGGAGCCGCAAAGGCCTCAGGCGGTTTCCTTGCGGACTCCGTAGTGGTGGCCTTGGTCGTCTGTTTCGATGACGAAATGCCCCAGGTCTTCTTCCGACGCCGTCTCGAAGTCGTCATGCCTGTGGACTACGGGGGCATCGATGTCGCCCCGTGCCGCCGGGCCGAACCAGAAGCGCAGTCGATCGGTGACCTTCATGAAACTATCGAGTGCATGTCCCACAATTCCCACCTCCTTCCCCGCTGCGAGGTCCAGCCGTGCGGTTGGAACTGAGTGGTTCAGTGAGGCCAATTTTACGCCCGCAAGCCGTAAAAGGCCCGGGCTGACGCCATCGAGGCGGGGCGTGAGTAAATTAGCGAAGGGACCTGTCGGCAGGGTTCTTTGGCACCACGTAGGTGGTGCCGTCGGGCCTGCGGATGGTCTCCCACTGTTGCGCTTCGGCTTGGCGCCGCGCGAGGAGGCGCTTGTTCTCCTCGGTCATTTCATGATCCAGGGAACTGCTGTGCGCTGGCCCGAAAATGATCCGCAGCCTGCCGGTTGCACGCATGAATCTCTGGGTCATGGTCTCTTTGGCCACCGGGTCTACCCTCTCTCAAAAGGATGATGTGAGTTAAGAGTACACTAATAATTAGTGCACTAACTATTGATCGGCACCGCCCGGTCGCCCACATGGAACGGAGTAAGCCATGGCTGCCGCAGGCACACCCAGCGCCCCTGAAACCACCGCCCCGGCGGAAGACGACCTTCTGCTCGAGCGCCAATTGTGCTTCGCCCTGACGGTGGCGTCGCGAAGCGTGGTTGGCGTCTACAAACCGGTGCTTGAGAAAATGGGGCTGACCCATCCGCAGTACCTCGTGATGCTTGCCCTATGGGAACGCAGCCCGCGCACACTCAAGGAGATCAGCGACGCCCTCCTGCACGAGCCAGCCACCCTTTCACCGATCCTGCGCCGGCTCGAAGAAGCCGGATTCGTGACCCGCAACCGCGTCCACGGGAATGAAAGGGCCTTGGCCATCACCTTGACGGAGGCAGGCGCCGCGCTCAGGCAACAGGCCACGGCCGTTCCGGGAACCATCATGGAGCGGCTCCAGCTGACCCGGGCCGAAGTAGCTGAACTGCACCGGGCAATGACCGGGCTCATCGCGGCCACGCAGCAACCGATTACCGGCACGGGCGATAAACTGGCATAAATCAAGGAGAAACCCATGCGCCTGCGAATAGTCCGGTCCGTGCTGGCCGTCCTCGCCGTCGCTGGGCTTGCCGCCTGCACGGGCCCCGGAGGCAGCTCGCCCAGCACTTCGGCGACCGGTAGCAGCACCTCCTCGTCGCCGTCGAGCAGCCCCACCGGACTTTTGCCCGACGAAACGGCCTCTCCCAGCGGCAAACCGACCCCGTCGTTCTCCCCCACCGCGCCCAGCTCCCCCAGCCGCGGAGACGCCGAGCTTTCCATCATCGTCAAGCTCTCCCCCACGGCAGCCCCTGAAAGCTACACGCTCGTCTGCACCGGCGGCGTCCCCGCCGCGGAAAGCCACCACCCCACCGCAGCCGCTTCGTGTGCAGCACTCAAGAACAACCCCGCCCTCCTCACACGCGCGCCGCGCCCCAGCGACCAGGTCTGCGACCAGCGTTACGGCGGACCCCAGACGGCAATAGTCACCGGGGCTGTCGATGGCGTGGGCGTCGAGTCCTCCTACAAACTGACTGACGGCTGCGAAATTTCCGCATGGGCCGCCGTCGCCGACATCCTTGGTTCCAGCGGTGCCGGAGCCTAAGTACAAGCACCTCCCGCAAGAGAAATGGCTCGCGCTGGAGGCTGCCCACCACGCCCGCGTCGAGCGTTACGCCAAGCCGTACTTGGCCCGTCGCTCCGCAGGCCGGAAACATCCGGTCGAGGACTTCCTCTTCACCTACTACACCCAGAAGCCCGGCCAGCTGCTGCGCTGGCACCCGGGTGACGGCGTCGTCCTCTCCGGCCCCAAAGCCGCCGAGCGGGCAGCGTGGAAGTATTACCGAATGCTCGACGACGGCGCGCTGGCGGCCGTCGGACTGCCCGCCGGCACCGTTGCGGTGACCTTCGATCGCCGCCGGTTCCTGTCCGACCGCACCGAGGCCGTCCGCTTCGCGGGCATCATCCTCCGGGGAACCGTTGCGCGGGCGGCCCAATTTGGTTGCTTCGGACTGCACGAGTGGGCCATGGTCTACCGCCAGGACAAGTTCGATCTCCGCCATGAGTACCTCAAGCTGCGGCTCGGTTCCGAAGGCACAGACACCGTGGTGGAAAACAACCGGATCCGCTGTTCACACTTCGACGCCTTCCGTTTCTACACTCCGGACGCCATCCCGCTCAACGAGCTCACCCCCACGCGGGACAACCAACGCATCATGGAGCAGCCCGGCTGCCTGCACGCCAACATGGACCTGTATAAATGGGCGTACAAATTGACGCCGGCTCTGCCGAGCGAACTCGTGATGGACTGCTTCGAACTGTCGTGGCGGATCCGGACCATGGACATGCAGGCCTCGCCCTACGATCTTGAAGAGTGGGGATATCCGGCCATCAGGATCGAGACACCGCAAGGCAAGGCCGAGTACGTTGAGTATCAGCGGGCATTCGCCGCCGAAGCCCAAGCGCTCCGCGGGCGCGTCCTCGAAACCGTGCAGCCGCTTCTGGATCTCCTGGTACAAACACAGCCTCACGAAGGACAGCAATGACTTCAAGCACAGGAAAGTACGACGTCGAGCTCACCGTCACCCTGACGGAGTCACCAGGTGCCGTGGACCATGAGTTCGTCCTGCTCGGCTCAGGCGGGGAAGTCTCCGAGGGCTCAACCCTTCCGGACCCCCGCGCGGCGCTTGCGGCCGTCGAACAATTCGGCGAAGAGATCTTCTTTCCGATTCCCCGGCCGGACCGGATTTGTACCCAGCAATACGGCGGCCCGCAGGTGGCCCTGGTGACGGGCCGGTTCCACGGGCGCGAGGTCAGCAGCCGCTTCAGCCGGACGGACGGCTGCGAGATCGCCCGATGGCGAACCATGGCCGCGCTCCTCGGCGGCACGTCGGGATCCACGGGAAACATCTAACCCGACGCCCGCTCACATCTGACCCTCCCCGGCCCGACGCCGGCTCACATCTGACCCTCCCCGGCCCGGCGGATTCAAGTGGTGGTTGCAACGCGTCCTTTATGCTGCTGATTCTTCCAGTATTTGTTCGAGGGCTTGCGCGGGTGTTTTCCAGCCGA
>NZ_JAUSSZ010000018.1 GCF_030812595.1 Arthrobacter bambusae | reverse complement strand
GGAATCCATGGTGTCGCTCATGATCAGTCCTTCCCGCCAGGCAAAGCCCCGGCGTGTCAGGCCAACCCCGGATCCACCGTTATTCCGACACTCCCACATACGGGGGCCAACCGGGAACCCTTTGCAGATGATCTGAGAGAGGGTTCCCCAAAGGGGCGATAAGTGCCCGGGCGCTCCCCAAAAGCGGGCGATAAGTGCCCGGGCGTTCCCCAAAAGCGGGCGATAAGTGCCCGGGGTTCCCCAAAACCGGGCCACAAGTGACCGGGCGTTTCCCAAAACCGGGCCACAAGTGACCGGGCGTCGCTATTGTTCGGGGTTTGGCCTGCGCCGGAGGACGAGTCCTGCAACGATGCCGAGCACCAGGAGCGCGCCCGAGGCTGCCGTGGACACCGCAAAGGCGGCGCCAGGTCCCTGCGTCTGTGCCAACTGGCCGGCAAGGTAGGCGCCTACGGCCGTACCTGCCACGATGCCGCTCGCCAAAGCGGTCATGACCGTGGCCATGCGGCCTGCCGGTGCCACGACTCCCCCGATACTGAAGACCGTCACCATAACGGGCCCCACAGGAATTCCGAGCACCAGGAGAACGATCACCATCGGCCATATCCCGGTCGGAAGGAACAACAGAAGGGAGAACGCCGTCATCGCAGCCGCGGCGAGCGCCCAACGGATGGCCAGACCGAAGCGTTGCGGCCAGTAGGCAACAGACAGTGCAGCGACCGCGGAGCTCAAGCCCACGACCGAATACATCAGCCCGGCGATTTCCGCCGTCGCGAACTGGGCGGAGAAAGCGCTCAACGCATTCTGGGTTGCACCAAAGAACGTTCCCATGCAGACCATGGCCAGCACCGGAACGGCGACCTTCAGCCAGCCCCCGGAGCGGACACCCGACGTCTGCCCACCATGAACGCTCCCGACGCCGGTGCGCGCCTTGCGCTTTGCCGGCACCACAGCCAAGTGCGAGGGATGGATGGCGAAAGCCGGCACGAGAGTGGCCGTAAGGACGGCCGCCAATGCGAGCGGAAGCCAAGGGGCGACGAGGCTCGCCAGGATTCCGACCAGTGCCGGACCGAGGACGAAAGTGACTTCGTCCGCGGTTCCCTCATAGGACAAGGCGGTGTCGAGGTCTGCGCGGCTGGACGCCACGCTTCCCGGACCGGCGGCATTCGCAGTAGTCAGGGCCATCCACCGGACGCGGGCCATGGGCCCCACCTGCGGGCAACTCGCTCCGGACAGGAAGGCCGACAGCAAAACGGCGGCCGTGTCCGTAGGGGTGTTGAAATCGGGGGTCAGGTACGCGGCAAAAAGCAATGCGATGACCATCACGGCGTTGACGGCCGCGGCAACCAACAGGACAGGACACTGTCCCGAGCGATCAGCGAGCGAGCCGAGCACCGGCGCCCCCAGGGCCGATCCGATTCCGACGGCACCCGCGGCCAGGCCGCCGATAGCGTAAGAATGGCTGACTGCCGTGACAAGGGTGAGGGTGCCGACGGTCAGCATGGCGAGGGGCAGCCTCGCAAAGAGTCCCAGCGGCAGGAAGCTGCGGCCGGCGAGCTCGGGCAGGCGGGCGAAGCGGCCAGGCAGGCGCGAGCGGCGGGGCGCGGCCTGCGGAGGGGCCGAAGGAGATGGGGCGACGGGCTGGAGTGCGGTGTTCGCCGCGGAGTTCCGTGGGGAGGAGTTCATGATTCCGGGTTCGCTGAATGGTGCGCATCGTCCCTCCTCCCGATGCGCGCGACCCGGTGTAACCCTCCAAGTCTACCGGATGGATTGCCTTAGGCGGCCGCGGCGTCGACGATCCGCACTGTGGAGCCGTTCCGGTTTTTGATCACTTGCAACTGGCTGCTGATTCTCTGCTTCATCTCGGCGACGTGGCTGACCAGCCCCACCACCCTGCCGCCGTCGCGCAGGCCCTCCAGCGCATCCATGACCTGCTCGAGGGACTGCTCGTCGAGGCTCCCGAAGCCCTCATCGACGAACAAGGTTTCAATCTCCACGCCGCCGGCTTCCTGCTGGACCACATCCGCGAGCCCCAGCGCCAACGCGAGCGACGCCATGAAGGACTCCCCTCCGGACAGGGTGGCGGTGTCCCGGCGCTGGCCCGTCCACTCATCCACGACCTCCAGGCCCAGGCCGGATTTAGCGCCCCGGGCTGCCTTGGCGTCCGTGTGCTGCAGGGTGTACCTGCCATCGCTCATGGCGATAAGCCGCTCCGACGCCGCGGCCGCCACCTGTTCAAGGCGAGCTGCCAGAACATAGCTGTTGAGGCTCATCTTGTAGCCGTTGTCGCCAGCCCCCCTGGCGGTTTCGGCGAGCTCGTGGAGTACCCGGGCGCGTTCGCGTGGGCCGCGCCCGGAGGCGGCAGCATCGTCGTACTGCGCGCGGATCGCGGCCAGGCTCGTCACCGTCCGGGCAGCGAGTCCGGCAGCAAGAGCCAGGCGGCGGGCCGTTTCTTCCGTTTCTCCGGCTTCCTGTTCGAGGGCGGCGAGCTCGACGGCGGTCAGGGGCGCCTCCCCGATCCGGGCTTCCTTGGCGGCGAGCACAAGATCCTCGGACTCGAAGAGTTCCGCGAGTCGGGCGCTTTCGGTTTCGGCGGCCCTGATGGTGTCCTCGAGGACGGCGGCGTTCCGATCGTCGAGGATTTCGAGCCGGGCGGCCTCGGCGGTCCCGAATCCGTTCGCCTTAAGGGCCCGGTCCAAGGCGGAGGTGGCATCGTCCAAAGCCTCCCGGGCACGTTCGAGCTGCACGCCTGCGTCCACAGCCGACTGCAGTAGCTCGCGTTGCAAGCGCAGGGCCTCAGCCCGGCCGCGCAGCGTATTGAAGCCATCACGGAGCCCGCGAAGCAAGGTCTCAAGGGATTCACGCTGTTCGCCCAGGAGGACCATGGTGGATCCCGCCTGCGCGGCGGCAGTGTCCTCCTGGAGTTGTTCTTGCTCCAGCCGGGCAATGCGCTCCATCGTCAGTGCGAGGTCCGTCTTGCCTCGTTCGAGCCCCTCGACGGCGGACCGTGCCGAGGCCAAGGCGTCTTTGGCCAAGGCCTCCACCGAAGCGGCCTCCTTCGGCTCGATGTCTCCGCCTTGGGCGGCGAGCACGGCGACTTCCTGCTCGGCGGACGCGAGTTCCGCCGCCGCCTGAAGAAGTTCATGCTCGCTTTCGTCATAGCGTTCGTGCGCCGCTTGCTCTTCCTCGGCAAGGGCCAGTGCGGTCAGCCCGGCTGGCGCCGGAGCCGGGTGCTCGGCGCTTCCGCAGACAGGGCAGGCTTCGCCATCCTGCAGCTTTGCGGCGAGTTCGGCCGCGGCATTGGCCAGCCGGGACTCACGCAGGTCCAGCCAGAGTTGCCGGAGGTCCTGGGAAAGGGCGCGGGCAAACGCGTGGCGCTTCAATGCCGCGGACAGGGAATCACGGGCGGTGCTGTAACGCGCCACGGTTTTGACGGTGTTCTGTGCTGCCGCAGCTTCATTTTCGCGGAGCGGCAGCTCCAAAGCGGCCGCTTCGAGCGGGACAAGCTCGCTTTCCAATGCGACTGCCTCGGCGCGAAGGCCGGCCAAAGCAGCAGATCGTGCGGCTTGGGACGCCTCCCTCTGCCCCGCTGCCAGCTTGAGGGCATCAAGCCTGGCAGTGATGTCCTCGAGCTTGTCTTCGTCCCCGGCCCTGGCCTCCAGAACAGCGATCGTTTCCTGAACTCTGGCCAGGGAAGACCCCGGGTCACTTGCGTCCAGAGAGGCGGCAAGAAGCTTCGCCGTGGCCGACTCCGCCTTCGAGGCCGCCAGGTCGAGGGCCTTGCCGGCGCGGTCTGCGGCGTCGAGCTGTCCGCCGAGGACAGCGGCTTTCCGGTGGCGTCCAAGTCGCTCACGGAGTTCCTGCATTTCCGCCGCACGTGCGGAGAGTGCTTCGCGCCGTCGCGTGGCGGCGTCAAGTTTCGCGTGCCGTTGAACCCGTTCCCTGGCCGAGTTGAGCTTGTCTGCCAGCTGAAGCCGGTCAGCATCTGCAGCGCCGGCAGCTTGCTCCCGTTCAAGGGATTCCACCCGCGCCCGGGCCTCAAGGGTTTCCAGACGGAGTTCAGGCCTGGACTCACCTGATCCGGTGCCACCAAGATCCGGGTCAATGGGCTCTTCGATGCCCAATTGCGCGTACTCCGACTCTGCCCGTTGCACGAGCACCTGAAGTTCGTTCCGGTTGTCCTCCACTTTTGCGCGCGCGGCGTTTGCTTGGAGTACCAGCTGCTGCTCGATCGCTTCAAAACGCTGGGTTCCGAAGAGCTTCTGCAGAAGATCCAGCCGGTCGGAAGCCTTGGAACGCAGGAAGGCCGCGAAGTCTCCCTGCGGGAGCATGACCACACGGGTGAACTGTTCCCGGTCCATACCCAGGACGTCACCGATTTCCAGGCCGGCTTCGTCGTTGCGGGAGGTCTTTTCCTCCCACGAGCCATTGACCCGTTCGCGCAGGAGCGTTTTTGCCTGCTGGGTGGTGAAGCCCTTGCGTCCACGGGCGCTTGGCCTGTCCCACGCCGGGGATCGAGTGATCTCGAAGCGCCTGCCGCGCGCCGAGAATTCGCAGACCACCCGGGGCTCCGCAGCCGGCTCCGCGTGGTCGCTGCGCAAGCGTTTGCCATCCTGGCGGGCACCCGGCACCGAGCCGTACAACGCAAAGCAGATAGCGTCGAGCACACTTGTCTTTCCCGCGCCGGTGGCACCGTTCAAGAGGAACAGCCCTTGGGCCCCCAGCTGGTCGAAATCAATCGATTGGAGCCCCGCGAACGGCCCGAAAGCCTCAATTTCAAGGCGGTGGATCCTCACAGTTCCGCTCCTTCCAACCGGACCGCTTCCAAGGCTTCACGAAGGGCGGAAAGTTCGGTGTGGTCGGCAGGCCTCCCGCGCACATGGTCGAGGAAGCCGCAGCAAACACCAAGATCGTCCTCGGCTTCTGCAACCCTGCTGCTGTAGCTGGCCGTGACCTTTCCCGCGGCGACTTCAGGGTCAAAGCCAAGCACCAGCGTGTCCGGGAAACGGACACGCAGCTGTTCCATGGCCTGCGCCGGCCGCACGGCGTCAGTGAGGGTGATCTGGCAATACGCAGTCTCGGCCCACGAATATTCCTCCGATTCCAAAAGCTCAGCGAGCTTCCCCCGGAGAATCGCCAGCTCACGCGGTGCTTTCCAGGAGATTTCCTCGACGCGCTCAACACCATCAAAGCCGACATCAATCAGCCATGCACCCTTTCGGTGCTTGGCCTCGGAAAACGAGTACGCCAGCGGCGAACCCGAATACCGGACGTTCCCCGAAAGTTCCTGGCGCCCGTGCAGATGGCCAAGGGCCGTGTAGCCAAAACCATCAAAGAGGTCCAGGGGCACTGCCCCCAAACCGCCGATACTCAGATCCCGTTCGCTGTCCGAGGTGATGCCGCCACTCGCGAACGTGTGTGCCAGCACGACGGAGTGCACCGGTCCTGTCTCGCTTCTGCGGGCAACGTCCTCACGGATGAGCTGCACTGCGGCCTGTGTGACGTCAAAATGGCTCGCAGTTTCGGTTCCGAGCCGTTCGGCGACAAGCCTCGGTTCAAGGTACGGAATTCCGTAGACGGCAAGCACCGGCACTCCCGCCCGAGCTGCCGGGCCGTTGCCGTCCAGTGGGAACAGGACGGGAGAATCGAGGTCCTCCAAGCGGGTCCGCAAATGGACTCCCCCTCGCTCCAGCAGGCGTGAGGCAAAACCGAGGCGGATTGCGGAATCGTGGTTCCCGCTTGTCAGCACCACTTTGGCACCTGCGTCCGTGATCCGCACGAGGGCCTCGTCGAGTAGCTTCACGACGTCCAGTCCGGGAAGCGCACGATCGTAGACGTCCCCCGCTATCAGGACGACGTCCACCGACTGCTCCCGGATGACCGCCAGCAACTGCTCGATGAAGTTGCGCTGGGCGTCGAGCATACCGACGCCATGGAAGGATCGTCCCAGATGCCAATCCGAAGTGTGCAAAAGCCTCATGTTTTCAAGCTAACTGGAGGCACGGACATTATTGGCGCGGCGCGGCGGCGCCGGCCGTATCAAGGCCTCCGGGCAGCCCAATTCCTGCGTCAGCCCCGCTTGCCGTCGAAGAAATCACGGGCCTGGTCGGCGTCGGACTTCTCTTCGGTGGCCGCCGCAGCTGGCGCGGGAGCCGGGGTGGAAACCTCGGCCTCGCTCTCTGGAACAGCCGCGTCAGCGTCGTCGTCGGACTCTTCGTCCCAGCCGTCGGCCGGCAACGGTTCTTCGACCTCAGCCACAGCTGCCGGAGCGGACCCGCCGAACCCTCGGAAGATGAGGCCTGCGATGGCCGCCCCCACCAGCGGTGCTGCCCAGAAGAGCCAAAGCTGCTCCACCGCCCAGCTGGAGCTGAAGACGGCGGACGCAGTGGCACGGGCCGGGTTGAAGGCAAGATTGCCGGTGGATTGGCCAAGCTGGAGCAGGACTGCGACGGTCAGGCCGACGGCGAACGGTGCGGCGGGTTTGCTGGGATTGCGCCGGGCGGTTACCCCGAGGAAGACCCCCACCAGGAGCGCGGCGCCGAGGACCTCTATGAGCATCACACCGGTCACGGGAACCTGGAAGGGGGAATGCGCACCGAAGCCCGACGTCGAGGTTTCAAAGACGGCGCGACTATCCGGGATATTTGGCACAGTCTTTACGACGGCGAAGAGCGCCAAAGCGCCCAACAGGCCGCCCACAATCTGGGCCCCGAGGTATGCGGCCCCGTCCACGAGCTTCATCCGGCCGGCAACCAAGTGCCCGACCGTGATAGCCGGGTTGAAGTGCCCTCCCGACACGTAACCGAAAGCAAGCATCGCAGCAGTAACGGCCAGGCCGCTGGCCAGCGACCCGGGCATCGGGACGGCTTGCGGATTGATGAAGACCAGCACGCCCAAGCCAATGACCACAAGGAACAGCGTCCCCACAGCTTCAGCGGACGCGCGGGCAAGGAGCCGGGGGCCGCGGGAGGAGGGAACGGACACAGTTGTGGTCATGTTGAAAAGATTCCTTAGTTCGATATTCGATGGCTGTTGCGGCGAAGAACGCTTAAGGCAGGCAACGCGATCCGGCGGTCTGCGCGCTCTTACCCCGCAGCATCCTGTCAGCCGAGTCTGGACACTTCCTGAGTCCGAGCCTAGCCGCCCAACACGATTGCGGCGACCGCAGCGCAGGCGAGCGCGATGATGGACAGGGCGCTCGCGAGCACCAAGGTAGCGGACGCTTCTTCCGGGCCATGGTGCAACTGATGGGACCTGACCCAGAAAACCGAGCCCAGGACAATCGTCGCTGCCGCGGCCGTCAAGGCGCAGATTCCTTGGTAGTCGAGTCCCGGTATCAGGGTGGACAGTTGCCCCGCACCGGACTTCGCCGACAACCACCTGCGCCAGATGAAGAGATCCACCACCAGGAGCGAAATCAGGGTACGGCGCCATGCGAGGACGGTGCGCTCCGGCTGGAGCCCCGGATCCCTGGACTCAACCGTCAACGCGCCACCAGGATCAGCACGGCAAAAGTGAAGGCTGCCACGGCAACCACGATGGTCATGAGCAGCATGACCCGCGAGAACGGGAGAGCCTGGTCGTTGCGCATGGCGGCCTCCATCTGTGCCCAGCGGCGGTAGGCAAGCGTTGCGAGGCCCGCACCGATGATGGAAAGCATGACGCACAGGACAATACGCACGGGCTGCGGAGCGATGTTGGGTGCCAACTGATCGATGGCAACGGCACCAGCGAGCAGCGCCAACGACGTACGGATCCACGCAAGGAAAGTCCGCTCGTTCGCGAGGGAGAATCTATAGTCCGGGGTCTTTCCGGTTTTCCGCCACGCGGGTTCACGCATCACTGCCTCCTGGTTCACGAGCCACCGTATCAGCGGGCATGTCAGGACCGGCGAGGCAGCCACGGTAAATTACCACTATGAGTGCTGATCCGTCCCCCTCCGCCGTGCCGTCCTTCGAGTCCCGGGTTCGCGGCTGCCTGCTGGGCGGCGCCTTGGGCGATTCGCTCGGCTACGCCGTCGAGTCCGACGACATCGCCACCATCCGTTCCCGCTTCGGCGAAGCGGGCCTGAGCTCTTTCGGCCAACTCGACGGCGGCAGCCACTTTTCGGACGATACCCAGATGACGCTTTACACGGTCGACGGCCTCGTGGAAGCACTCGAGTGGGCCAACGACGGCGTAGCGGCGGACGAAACCGCATGTCTCTGGCTGGCTTACCTGCGATGGCTCGCTACCCAGGGCGTGGCGTTGCCGTCGTCGGCCCCCGCTCCCCCACCCCGTTGGATCGACAGCCAGGAGGTCCTCAAGCACCGCAGGAATCCAGGCAAGGCATGCCTGAGCGGGCTCGCGACGGGGCAGATGGGGACCACGTTGCGCCCTGTCAATCCGGAGGCCAAAGGCTGCGGGACGGTCATGCGGTCCGCCCCGTTCGGCCTGGTTCCCCATATTTCCGAAACCACGGTCTACAAGCTGAGCACGGATGCCGCAGCCTTGACCCACGGACACCCTTCGGCGCGGCAAAGTGCGGGTGCCTTCAGCGTGCTGGTGCACAGGCTCACCTTGGGCTCGGATGTGCGTACCGCTGCGGAGCACGCTTTGAGCGTTGTGTCAGCATTGCCGGATCCTGCTCCAGAACTCCTCGACCGTCTCCGCCGGGCGCTGGAACTGTCTTCGGGCGGCACATTGCTCAGCCCGGATGAACTCACCGCGCAACTGGGCGAAGGCTGGGTCGCGGAGGAGGCACTCGCCGTCGGGCTCTATGCGGTACTGGCAACCACCGCGGGAGCGGAGACACTGCGCGATCCGGCCGACCATTTCCGCCAGGCCATAGCCGTGGCGCTAAACCACAGCGGTGACAGTGACTCCACCGCGTCGATCGCGGGCAATATCCTCGGGGTGCTCCATGGCGAGGAGGGTCTGCCCGCGGAGTGGCTTGAGGCCCTTGAGGCTCCTGACGTCATCCGTGGGATGGCGCAGCGCCTCATCGCCGTCACGGTCGGCTGAAGGCAATCGGCTCAAGGCAATCGGTTCAAGGCCGACGAAGCGCGATGTTGTTGCATGCTTCGCACACGTCCTCGGGGATGAGGCCGTGCTTTTGCAGGAAACCGAATATGGTGCAGCCCAGGCAGAAGCCGGCAAACGATTCCAAAGACGCGGCCACAATCAACAGGGCGAGCAGGATCCAGGCGCCCAAGGCTAAACCGGAGAAGAACAGGACCACGGCCGCTGTGCTGAGCACGGCGCCGATTCCCTGTGCGAAGCGCTTGGGCGGCCCCGGAACAAGTCTGGCGCGGCCCACCCGGGGAGCCAGGACCTTGACCGACAGCACTGCAAACGGCGAGATCCGCGGCCCGAACAATACCCGCAGCCAGAAACCGGCCGCGATCAGCACAAGTCCCCAGCCGAGGCCGCTCACGAGGGTGGCCACTGCCGCAAGAACCACCAGCCCGGCTGTGATCCGCGCGGCGTACTCATTGACCGGATTGGGGAAAGCGAAGACGGCACGCCAGCGATTGGCTGGCGAAGCCGGCGTGGCTGCGGCGGGCAGCGCGGTGTCAAGCTGTTTTCCCTGTGTCATGGCTCAAGGCTAGGAGCGCCGCAACGCAAGGGAAAGCTTTGTTGCTCCGTGTTAATTTTGGCGGGGCTAGCGTCCGCCGACCATCTGAAGGAACTCCCCTTCGGACAGAACTTCGATCTGCTGGCCGCGGCTGTGCAGTTCCAGGACCCGCTTGGCTTTGCCCGTGAGGCGGCCGTTGCGGAGATCGCCGGCCACAAAGCCGTCCCCCACAACCAAGACCGTTGTCCTACCGGTCACGCGGCTCTCCGGACGTGCTCCCATCTCCGCTGCCCGCTGTTTCGCTTCGGGCCGGGCCATGGCCAGCTCACCGGTGAAGACGACGGTCTGCCCGAACAGGGGGTGGCCCGGCTCCGCTGCGGGGTTGGGCACCGGGTTGGCGCCTTCTTCCGGCCAATTGCCCCAGGCCCGTCCAAGGCTGACCCCGGTCCCGACGCCGGGTCGGCCAGCGACCGCTTCGCGGCCCCCGCCGATGGCCGCGAGCGCAGCGACGGTCTGCTTGGACAGGCCGTCTCCGGGCCGGAAGGCCGGCTGTCTGGGTATGGCCACGCCGAGGGACAAGTAGAGCTCAGCGATACTGTTGGCGTTGTTCCGGCGTGCGATGTCCACCAGGATTCCGGCGCAGGCCCGGGCGTCCTCCGCTGCATCGTGATGGTTCACGAGCGGGACGCCGGCCTCCTCCGCGGCGTAGGGCAACGAATTGGACACCAAGGAGTAGCAGCGCCGGGACAACATCACCGTGCAGACGTACTCGTATGACGGGCCAGGCAACCCGGAAACCTCGAGCCCGGAACGGATGACGCCGAGATCGAACGCGGCATTGTGCGCGGCCAGGATGTCCCCGCCGATGAAAGCCCCGATTTCAGGGAAGAGCTCGCCAAAGCGCGGCGCCCCGGCGACGTCTTCGGCCCGGATGCCGTGGATCCGGGTGTTGTGGTACTCGAAGTGGTCATGGTTTTCCGGCGGCCGCATGAGCCAGGAGGCTTCCTCCACAATGACGCCGCCACGGACTTTGCTCAAGCCGACCGAGCACGGCGAACCCCTGAAGCCATTCGCAGTTTCAAAGTCGATCGCCGTAAAGTCCAATGCCACTGGACAAGGTTACAGGTGGATGGGATACGCATGCCGCACCGGGGATTGCCCCCGGGTCATCAGCAAGCGATCAGACTTCGTCGGCGGTCTTCTGCAGCTTGGTCATCGCTCTCTTGGTTGCCCTCTGGGTCAGTACGTGGATGACTGCCCCTGCGGCACCGCCGGCGAAGGCAAACATCACCACGCCGGGCAAGGAGTCTTCCAGGTTGGTCGCATCCTTCGGAGCGGGTTTCCCGGTGGACTTGCTCCAAATCGCCTCCAGCGCCTTGTTCGCCGCAATACCGGCGCCCATGCCCACGACCAGGCCAAGTAGTTTGATCAGGACGTTCATTTCATTCCTCTCTTTGCGGTGACGGTTTGGGACTCATTGATCCCGCAGGAACCCTCTCACCCTCAGCAGATCCACGCTCTGAATAATGAGCATACTTACTATCCGCTGGTGTTCCGGGTCTTTCGCACGGGCGGACTGTGATTTTCGCCCCGACGCGGACGCAGCCGGGGCAGCCGCCCAAGGGCCGGACGGCGGTTGTCCCGTACCCTTGAAGGGTGATCCTTTCTGCGATGAACGACTTTGCTGTTTCCACTTTGGGAGGTGCAGGGCAGGTGCAGCCGCATATGTCCGCGCTCCTCCCCGACTGGTTGAACCCCCAAATCTTCCTGGCCGACCCCGCATTGGCACCATGGGTAGTCCTGCTCGTGTGCGGTATTGTGTTCGCCGAGACGGGACTGCTGGTGGGCTTCTTCCTGCCCGGCGACTCCATGCTCTTCACTGCAGGGCTCCTCGTCGCCACGGACACCATCAAGTTCAATATCTGGGCACTCGCAGCCCTCATCGTCGTGTCTGCGATCATCGGCAACCAGAGCGGCTACCTCATCGGTTCCAAAGCCGGACCTGCCATCTTCAACAAGCCTGACTCCAAGCTGTTCAAGCGGGAGAACGTCGAGAGCGCACACGCTTTCTTCGAAAAGCACGGCGGCAAGGCCCTGATCCTCGCCCGTTTCGTTCCCATCATCCGCACGTTCGTCCCGGTGATCGTCGGAGTCGCGCAGATGGATAAGCGCAAGTTCTTCATTTTCAACGTCATCGGAGCCACGCTCTGGGGCGGCGGGGTCACACTGCTCGGCTACCTGCTCGGCGATAAGGTTCCGTGGGTCCGGGACAACCTCGACATCATCTTCGTGGTCATCGTCCTGATCTCGGTGGTACCCGTGGCCGTGGAAGTCATCCGCGGCCTCGTGGCCAAGCGCAAGTCCACGGACCATGGAGCCAGGCCCGCGGAAGAGTTCGTCGACGGCGAAGGCTGAGGACAGCGGGCTCAACGGACTTAGCTGACCGCAAGAGCTGACCAAAAGAGCTGACCAAAAGAGCAGGGGCACCCCGCAATCGCTTGCGGGGTGCCCCTGCCTTTAGTGCCTATCCGGAAGTGTCAGCGCAGGGCGTCCACAATGGCCGGGAGCAGCGCCCTGAATGCCTTGCCGCGGTGGCTGATGGCATTCTTCTCCTCGGAACTCAGCTCCGCGCAACTGCGGTCCAGCCCCAGGGGCTGGAGCACGGGGTCGTAACCGAACCCACCCGCACCGCGCGGCTCGCGCAGGAGAGTGCCCTCCAGCTGGCCGTATTCGACCACTTCGCGCGTCCCGCCGTCGACGGCGTCCGGTACAGCGAGCGCCGCGGCGCAGACAAACGCCGCTCCGCGGTGTGCGTCCGGGACGTCCGAGAGTTGTGCGAGCAAGAGCTGCAGGTTGGCGGCATCGTCGCCGTGGCGGCCGGACCAGCGGGCCGAGAAGATGCCCGGGGCTCCGCCCAACACGTCCACGGCCAGGCCCGAGTCATCGGCGATCGCCACTATGCCCGTGGCTTCAGCCACTGCCCGCGCCTTGAGCAGCGAGTTCTCGGCAAATGTCACGCCGGTCTCGGCAACATCCGGAGCTCCGGCCGCGGACGCGTCAATCACTTGGGTATCGACGTCGAGTCCCGGAACCTGCCCCCTGAGGAGTTCCCTGAGTTCACGCAGTTTGCCCTTGTTGTGGGTGGCCAGGACAAGCCGCGGCGTAGCTGCCATGCTCACGGGGCCTCGGCCAAGGTCTCGCGCTGGATTGCTGCCAGCTCCCCGGTGCCGATGAGGGCAAGGTCCAGCAAGGCATTGAGCTCATCGCGGTCGAAGGGAGCCCCTTCCGCAGTGCCCTGGACTTCCACGAACTTGCCGGAGCCCGTGACCACCACGTTCATGTCGGTTTCGGCGCGCACGTCCTCGACGTAGGGCAGGTCCAGCATCGGGATACCGTCGATGATTCCGACGGAGACGGCGGCGATGGTGTCGACGAGCGGCTCTGCGTTCTTGGCGATCATCTTGTTCTCGCGGGCGAAGCGGATCGCTTCGGCGAGTGCCACGTAGGCGCCGGTGATCGCGGCGGTGCGGGTACCGCCGTCGGCCTGCAAGACGTCGCAGTCCAGCACGATCGTGTTCTCGCCGAGGGCCTTGGTGTCGATGATCGAGCGCAGCGAGCGCCCGATCAAGCGCGAAATTTCGTGGGTGCGTCCGCCGATCCTGCCTTTGACGGACTCACGGTCCGAACGGGTGTTCGTGGCGCGCGGAAGCATGGCGTATTCGGCCGTGACCCAACCACGGCCTTCGCCTTTGAGCCAGCGCGGAACGCCCTCGGTCAGGGAAGCCGTGCACAGCACCCGGGTGTTGCCGAATTCGATCAGGGCCGAACCTTCGGCCTGCTTGGACCAGCCGCGGGTGATGCTGATGGGACGGAGTTGATCGGGCGTACGGCCGTCGGCACGGATGACGGGGACAGATGTGGCTTCGGAAGTCATACTGCAAGCTTAGCGATCCCACAGCCTCCGCTGGACTGCAGGCCCGGACTCCGGGCAAGCCGGACTCCGGGTTCAGACGGTGTAGTGGACTCCGGCAACCGCAACGGCGACGTCGCCGGCGAACACGGGCCTCGCCTCTGCCATGACTTTGGTCTGCGATGTCCAGACCGGGATGTGGGTCAGCAGGAGCCGCCGGGCACCGGCGGCTGTCGCTGCCTCGCCCGCGCGCTTGCCGGTCAGGTGCACATCCTTGATGTCGTCGTCGCGCCCTTCCTCAAAGGCGGCCTCGCACAGGAACAGATCCGCGTTGCGGGCGGCGTCTTCGAGGCCCGGGCACGAGTCGGTGTCTCCCGAGTACGTGAGGATCCTGCTCACTGCGTTGCCTTCTTTGTCCGGCTCGGTGACCTCCACGCGCAAGGCGTAGGCCTCTTCCACCGGGTGGTTCACGGCATACGGTGTCACGGTGAACGGTCCAAGGTGCACTGAGTGGCGTTCACTCCAGTTGCTGAAGTCGAATTCATCGTGCATTCCGGGGTCCAGCTCCAAACCGTAAGCGGTGGCCATGCGGTCGGCTGTCGCCGCGGGACCCCAGACAGGGATCCTGTCCCGTCCCCAGCCACCGGGCTTCCAACGGACGGCCACGTGCAGTCCGCAGAGGTCCATGCAGTGGTCCGGGTGCAAGTGGGTGAGGAAGATGGCGTCGATGTCTTCGAGGTCCGTGTAGCGCTGGATAGCCCCGAGGGCGCCGCTGCCGAGGTCCAGGACGATCTTCCACTGGCGTTCGCCGTCGTGCGCGGTCAGCAGATAGCACGACGCCGGAGAGCCAGGACCGGGAAAGGAACCGGTACAGCCAACAATGGTCAGTTTCACTGGATGCGGCCCCCGCGGGCCGCGCCGAATTCGTTCACGGTGAATGCTGCAGGGTCAACGAAATTGGAGGTCCTCGCATGATGGCCGCCAGCGCGGGCGGCCTCCAACATTTCCGGGGTGATGCGGGCGAGGCTCCCGGTCGGGTACTGGGCAGCCACATGATCCACGTGGCGGACTGACAGGACCTCCGGGCCGAGGAAACGGCGCGCCAGGGTCTCGAACTGGACGGCGTCGCCAGTCGCCATGAAATCGTGCCTGGCCGCGCCGGCGTCGCTCCGTTGGATCCCGTGGGTGGCCAAGGCCCGGTACACGTCTTTGGCGGTCTCCTCGGCACTGGACACCAAGGTGACGTCTTCCCCCATGACGAAGGAAATCACGCCCGTGAGCAAGGGATAGTGGGTGCAACCCAGCACCACGGTGTCCACGCCGGCGTCCCTGAGCGGTTCCAGGTATTCGTGGGCCACGGCCAGAAGCTCGGGGCCGGTGGTGATGCCGGCTTCCACGAAGCTCACGAACTCCGGACACGCTACAGAGGTGATGGTCAGGTTCGGGGCGGCAGCGAAGGTGTCTTCGTAGGCGCGGGAACCCACCGTGGCCGATGTGCCGATCACGCCGATCCGTCCGGATCTCGTCGCGGATACCGCGCGGCGGACCGCGGGCTGGATGACCTCGATGACGGGAATCCCATAGCGGGCCGTGTAGCGTTCGCGGGCATCGCGCAGGACTGCGGCCGAGGCTGAGTTGCAGGCGATGGTCAGGAGTTTCACTCCGGAGTCCACGAGTTCGTCCATCACGCCGAGGGCGTTGGCCCGGACTTCGGCGATGGGGAGCGGCCCATACGGTCCGTTGGCGGTGTCGCCGACGTAGATTATTGATTCATGGGGCAACTGGTCGATGATCGACCGTGCCACAGTGAGTCCGCCGACTCCGGAATCGAAGACACCGATGGGGCGTGATCCCAGCAAGGGGTTGGGTGCAGGCTTGCGCAGTGTTTCAGCCTTGGTTTCCTGGTTGCGCAGTGTTTCAGGCTTGCGCAGTGTTTCAGGCTTGCGCAGTGTTTCCTGCGCCGCTGCGGCGCGCTCCCCATCCGATGCTAAGTTCATGATTCTTAGACAATAAGCCAAGGCATGTGCTGCAGCCATGACATGTGGCGGAGGCCTCGTGTCTGTTTTGTCACACGGACCGCCTGGCGCGCCGGCAATTCCACTCAGGGTTTCCGGTCCATCGAGGCCATCATGGCCTGGACCAAGGACTCCTGGAGCCAGGTGGTGAAGTTGTAGACGAGCGCCAGGTAGCTCTCCACATCTTCGGCCTGGGACCAGTCCTGCATGGCGTGGACATGGTCGGCATCGGCTTCGTCGCGGATATCGAGGCGCTCCGCCAACACCAAACGAACATCGTTAAGGGCCATGGACCAGAGCTTCGCCTCCTCCGGCGTGAGGACGAGCTCGTTTCGGTCCAGGCCCATCGCAGCGGCCCTCAGCGCGCCGATTTTTCCTTCCCGCAGCGAGCGTTCGGTGAGCTGGCGGAACTCGAGGGACGCGGCGTCGTCGCTCTTCATGACGTTCGGCAAGAGCCGCAAAAGGGCGCGATCGGACGGTTCCTTGACGTTCATGTCCAGTCCGATCATGGCCGTCAGCGGATCTTCGTTGCTCGACAGCTGCGGTTCCAGCATTGAAATGACGTCGTCCAGGAGGCCGCGCAGGAGTTCGCGCTCGGCGGGCTCAAGGTAGCCGGTGATGCCCTTGAGTCCGTATTTGAAAGCCTTAGCCACGTGCGCCACCCTTGCGTCCCTGGCCGTCGCCGCTGCTGTTTGCCTTTTCGACCGTTGCCCACAAGCCGTAGCCGTGCATGGCAACAGCGTGCTGCTCTACTTGTTCCTTGCCGCCGTACGCCACGATCGAGCGCCCTTTCTTGTGGACCTCGAGCATGAGTTTGTTGGATTTGGCTTCCGAATAGCCGAAGTAGCTTTGGAACACGTAGCTCACATAGCTCATGAGATTGACGGGATCGTTCCAGACCACCAGGTTCCAAGGGATGTCAGCAGCGCTGAGGAGGTCCGTGGACGACTGCTCCGAGGTGTCCGTCCGTTCTTCTCCCTTTAAGCCTGCGTCTGTCACTGTGTTGGTGGCTGAATATGTGCCGGGGGCTGTGCCGGGGCCGACGGTAGTGATCATCTGTCCATTCTAATGGCGGTCGAGCGAAGCGAGACCTGGGAGCCGCTGGGTGGGCCCACAGCGGCGAGGGCCCCGGGTCGAGCGAAGCGAGACCTGGGAGCCGCTGGGTGGGCCCACAGCGGCGAGGGCCCCGGGTCGAGCGAAGCGAGACCTGGGAGCCGCTGGGGACTAGAGTGAATTCGTGAGTAGATCCGTCGCCTGGGACCGCCCCCGCACGTCTTTGTACACCGACCACTATGAGCTGACAATGCTCGAAGCCGCCCTCCACTCGGGCGCGGCGCACCGGCGCTCGGTCTTCGAGGCCTTCGCCCGCCGCCTCCCGGACGGCCGCCGCTACGGCATTGTCGCGGGCACCGGCCGGCTGCTTGAGGGAATCAGGGATTTCCGTTTCGGAGACGCCGAGCTCGCGTTCCTCGATCAGCACAACGTAGTTGACAAGCGGACACTGGACTTCCTCGCGGATTACAGGTTTTCCGGCGACATCTGGGGCTATCCGGAGGGCGAGGCCTACTTCCCCGGCTCGCCGATCCTGATTGTTGAATCCACGTTCGCGGAAGCGTGCATCCTCGAAACCTACATCTTGTCCGTGCTCAACCATGACACCGCGATTGCTTCGGCTGCCTCGCGGATGACCAGCGCGGCCGGTAACCGGCCGTGCATCGAAATGGGCTCCCGGCGCACCCAGGAGGAGTCCGCGACGGCGGCAGCCCGTGCGGCGGTCATCGCCGGGTTCGGCAGTACCTCCAACCTTGAGGCCGGCCGCCGCTACGGCATCAAGACCGTGGGCACCGCCGCCCACTCCTTCACACTCCTGCACGATTCCGAGCGCGAAGCCTTCGAAGCGCAGATCGCCGCCTTCGGGCCGGGCACGACGCTTTTGGTGGACACGTACGACGTCGAGGTCGGAGTCCGCACCGCAGTGGAGCTCGCGGGCGACAAGCTCGGGGCCGTGCGCCTCGACTCGGGCGACCTGGTGGCCCAGGCCCAGTGGGTCCGCGAGTTGCTGGACAACCTCGGCAACACCGACACACGGATCGTCGTCACCTCGGACCTTGACGAATTCGCCATCGCAGCCCTGCAATCGGCCCCGGTGGATGTGTACGGCGTAGGCACTTCCCTGGTCACAGGATCCGGGGCGCCGACGGCCAGCATGGTCTACAAACTGGTCAGCCGGACCAACGATGCCGGGGAGTTCGTTCCCGTGGCCAAGGTAGCCAAGAACAAAGCCAGCGTGGGCGGCCGCAAGTATGCCCTCCGCAAACTCAACGAATCCGGTATAGCAACCCAGGAGATCGTGGGCATCGGCCACCGGCCGGAAGACGACGGCAACGATCGCCCGTTGCTCCAGCAGTTCGTTAAAAACGGCGAATTGCTCCCCGGATGGACGGGACACGAGGGCGTGATCCGGGCCCAGGACCGCCACGCTGCCACCATGGCCGAACTTCCCCCGGTAGTCCGCAGGCTGCAGCGCGGCGAGCCGGCAATCCCCACCGTCTATGAGGAGGACTGAATGTCCCGTGCCCTGATTATCGTGGATGTCCAGAACGATTTCTGCGAGGGCGGGTCCCTCGCAGTGGAAGGCGGCGCGGCCACGGCTGCCGCCATCAGCGAATACCTTGACGCGAATCACCAGCACTTCGACCATGTCGTGGCCACGCAGGACTGGCACGTGGACCCGGGCAGCCATTTTTCGGAAACGCCGGACCTCGTTGACAGTTGGCCGCCGCATTGCCGCGCCGGGAGCAAGGGCGCCGAACTCCACCCGGATCTCGACGCCGAGTACATCCAGGCCTACTTCCGCAAGGGACAATACACCGCGGCCTACTCAGGGTTCGAGGGAGTCCTGGCACCCGAAGACGAGGTTCCCACGGGTGAGCTCGCGCCAGGTGCCGTTCCCTCCGTCGAGCTGGACGAGGACGCCCTCGGGCTGGATGACTGGTTGCAGAGCCACGGTGTGGAAGAAGTGGTGGTCGTGGGAATCGCCACGGACTATTGCGTCCGGGCCACCGCACTGGACGCTGTTCAGGCGGGCTACTCCGTGACAGTAATCGGTGAACTCACCGCCGGAATCGCAGCGGACCTTGGCGAGACCTACGCGGAGCTGGAAGAAAACGGCGTCGAGCTGGCCCAGGCCTGAGGCCCCTGAGCCCCTGAGCCCCGCCGGGCTACTTCCGTCCGATGAACCAATCCTGGAGCTTGCGCAGCCGCGACTGCAATTGTTCCTCGTTTGCCTGCGCGACGGCCGGTCCGCCGCACACCTCACGCAACTTGTTGTGAACGACGCCGTGCGGGGTACCGGTGCGGGCCGACCACGCGGCGACGTTTTTCGCGAGCTCATTGCGCAGGTCCATCAGCATGCGGTGGTCCGGAACCGCCGGTGACGCGGCGGCAGCCAACGGAGATTGGCGCTTCTTCCTCGACTGCTGGTCATGCTGCCGCTGCCGGAGCAACGTTCCCACCTGCTCGGCGTCGAGCAACCCGGGGATCCCGAGGAAATCGAGTTCGTCCTCTGACCCGATATCCGCTCCGGTGCCGAATTCACCGCCGTCGAAAAGCACCCTGTCGAATGACGCCTGGGAATCGAGGGCTTCGAATTTCCCCTTCTCCAAGGAATCCGAAGCCTTCTCTTCCCGGTTGGCCTCGGCCATCAGGTTCTCTTCGGGGTTGAAGAGGCCGTCCGCGTCTTCCTTCTCGGGCCGGTCCAGCGCGTGGTCCCGCTCGGCTTCCATGGAGTTGGCCAAGGCCATGAGGGGCGGCACGGAGGGCAGGAAGACCGACGCCGTTTCCCCGCGTTTGCGGGCACGGACGAAGCGCCCCACTGCTTGGGCGAAGAACAGCGGTGTGGAAGTCGACGTCGCATAGACGCCCACGGAAAGACGCGGCACGTCCACGCCTTCGGACACCATGCGGACGGCCACCATCCAGCGCTTGTCGCTTGCCGTGAACTCCTCGATCTTGTGCGAAGCCTTGGAATCGTCGGACAAGATCACCGTGGGCGACTGGCCCGTGATCTTCTTGAGCTGACCGGCGTAGGCGCGGGCGTCGTCGTGGTCCGTGGCAATCACCAGGCCACCGGCGTCGGGCACGGTACGGCGCACTTCGCTGAGGCGCTTGTCGGCGGCAGCAAGAACGGCGGGAATCCATTCGCCGTTCGGGTTTAGCGCGGTCCGCCATGCCTGGGAGGTGATGTCCTTGGTCACGGCAGCCTCGCCGAGCGAAGCCGCCATTTCGTCTCCCGCGCTGGTACGCCAACGCATCTGGCCCGAATACGCCATGAACAACACGGGACGGACGACATGGTCCCGCAAGGCATTGCCGTAGCCGTAGGTGTAATCCGCCTTCGAGCGTCGGATGCCGTCACGGTCTTCCGCGTATTCGACGAACGGGATGGGTGAGGTGTCGGACCGGAAAGGCGTGCCCGTGAGGGCCAGGCGCCTTGCCGCGGGATCGAAGGCCTCGCGCAATCCGTCCCCCCAGGACAACGCCTCGCCGCCGTGGTGGATTTCGTCAAGGATGACCAACGTGCGGGCGGCCTCGGTCTTGGCCCGGTGAAGCATGGGCTTGCTGGCCACCTGCGCATAGGTCACCGCGACGCCGACGAAGCCCCTGCCATGCTGGCCGTCGGAATTCTTGAAGTTCGGATCGATCGCAATGCCCACCCTGGCCGCGGCGTCTGCCCACTGCCGTTTCAGGTGGTCGGTAGGAGCGACGATCGTCACGCGATTCACGGTCCCGCTGTCAAGGAGCATTGACGCAATCCGCAGGGCGAAGGTGGTCTTACCCGCGCCCGGCGTTGCCACAGCGAGAAAATCGCGCGGGCTGGTGTTCAGGTACAGGTCCAGTGCTTCCTGCTGCCAGGCGCGCAGTTTCGGGGCGGTACCCCAGGCTGCGCGTTCCGGATATGCGGGAGGCAGTGCAGGGCCGCCGAAGAGTGTTTCAGTCACGCGGATTCCACCTGCCTGGCGGCTGCCCGGCTCGCGGCTATCACGCCGCGGGCCACGCCATCAGGCGCGGCTCCGTACAGGCCGCTGCGCGAGGCAACGGCGATTCCAAGCGAGGCCGCTGCAGCCAGCGAGACCCAAATAACCACAAAAACACCAATCTGTTCCGTATGCGCCAAATCACGCAGGGCAGTAAACAGGCAGGGAGAAACGCTCCCCCGCGTGCTACCAGGAAATACCCGACTACCAGGGATTTCTTTACTGCCGGGGCTGAGCCACTACTTGGAGCCGCCCTCGTCGCCGCCGTCGTTGCCGGGGCGGAGTCCTTCATAGATTTCTTTGCACTCGGGGCAGACCGGGAACTTCTGCGGGTCCCGGCCAGGGGTCCACACTTTGCCGCACAGCGCAATCACTGGTTCGCCTGTCAGGGCGGACTCCATGATCTTTTCCTTGCGGACATAGTGCGAAAAACGCTCCCGGTCACCGGGTTCCACTTCCTGGCGCAATTCTTCGCGCTCAATGGTTGCAGTGGAAGTTCCAGCTCCGGAAAGCTCGCGCATGGGATCGTTTTCGAATGGGTCCGGAGGCAGCGTAGTCATGCCATCCATCTTAGCCGCTGCAGATCCGCGATCAGATGCACGGCGTCAGATGCTCTGCCATTTCGGCTTGTTGTCGTAGGTGTGGCGATAGTAGTCGGCGAGTTTGAGCGAAGACGCCGCGGCCTCATCGATCAGGATGGTGGCGTGCTGGTGCATCTGCAATACCGATGCCGCGCAGATGGCGGCCACGGGTCCCTCGACAAAGTCCCTGACTGCCTGGGCTTTCTGCGCCCCCGTCGCAATCAGGATGACATGCCGGGCGTCCATGATGGTTCCGAGCCCTTGAGTCACCACATGGTGCGGGACATCCTCAATGCTCTTGAAGAAGCGCGCGTTGTCCTTGCGGGTCTGCTCGATCAGCGTCTTGATCCGGGTCCGTGAAGCCAGCGAGGATCCGGGCTCGTTGAACCCGATGTGGCCGTCGGTGCCCACCCCAAGGATCTGCAGGTCGACTCCGCCGAGTGCCCGCATGGAGTCCTCGTACGCTTGGCATGCCGCAGGAAGGTCTGCCGCGGTACCGTCCGGGCTGTGGACATTGGCGGGGTCGATGTTGACCCGGTCCGTGAATTCACGCCGAATGACTTCGCGATACGACTCCGGATGGCCGGGCTCGAGCCCGACGTATTCGTCAAGGGCGAAGGCGTGTGCGTGGCTGAAGTCGAGGTCCCTTTCCTCGTGGCGGCGCGCCAGTTCGTCGTAGACGGGAAGCGGTGAAGACCCCGTGGCCAGGCCCAGGACGGCGTTCGGCTTTCGCAGGAGCAGCGCCTCGATGGCATCGGCGGCAAGCGCCCCGATCTGTTTACTTCCCGGAAGGATGACAACTTCCATCGTCCACGGCCTTTCTCGTTGTGTATCCCGGATCGACTAATTCAATTCTAGGGGTTATCCCATGTCCCATAACTTATCATCGTGGTTCATGGATTCACCGATTGACGCTCAATTGCGCGAAGAGTTCCGGCCCGCGCCGGTCGAGCCAGCGGCCCCCGATCCGGACCCCGACCACAAACAAAGCCACCCCAAGGACCGTACCGACAGCAAGGTTGATCCATCCCCACAGCGGATCGCCCGTGACCGACTGGACGAGCACCAGGACAAGTTCGGGAAGGACCAGGAGGAACAGTACAGCCATTCCACCGAACTGGACGGCCAGCGTCTGGGCAACGTTTCCCGGCGGCTTCTTGAAAGGGCTGTCACCGGGCAACGGCACGCTGGACGTATACCGGGCCGACACGATGGAGGCCAAACCCAGGCCGCTGAACAAGACACCCAGGGAAAGGCCCAGGACGCCGGGCAACCAGCCCCATTCTCCCGTCAGGAAAAAGGGCCCGACGGCGAAGATCAACACCACCGGGAGGGCGAAAGCCAGGCAAGCCAAGGCACGGCCGAGCCGGTCATGGTTGCCGCGGACTCCAGTGGCAAGATGCAAGGCAAATGCGGTGTTGTCATAGGAAACATCCGCGGCAATGGACCATGCGAGGACGAAGGCAGCCATTGGCCCCAGAATCACCAACAGGGAGTAGCTTCCGGACTGCGCGGACTGGAACAGGAAAATCACGGGCAACAACGGGACCACGATCAGCGAGGCTGCGTAGCGCGGATCGCGGATCCAATAGCTGAGGGACCGTGCGGCCACGGCCCCGGTGGGGGTTCCCGGCAGCAGGCCGAACAAGCCAAGTTTCCCGCCGCGTTTTCCTGATCCACCGGAGTACGGCGGAGCGACGAGCGCGCGTTTGAGCAGGACATTCCACGCGGCAAACAGCACGAGCAGAGTGGCCAGGGCGATCAACGCCTTCAGTCCGGCAGCAGCGACATCTCCGGAAGCCAGGTCACCGCCGAGCGACCACGAAGCTCCGAGCGGGGTCCAGGAGACCGTCCGGGCAAGTTCGGGGAGATAGCCGGCGGAACCGGACACTCCCCTGAAGACACCGGCCACAATGGGTCCCATCAGCACGAGTGGCACGAAAACCACAATGCTGCTCACATCCTTGAAACGGCGCGAGGCCGCGAGGCCGGCCGTCGCCGTCGTTATTACCTTCGACAAGACGACGCAGCTCAATACACCCAGGACCGCGCCCAGCAGGGCGCCGAGCACTGCCGGGACACTGCGCCACCACGTGGCCGCAGTGAATAAGGCCACAATCGTCGTGGACATCCCCGGCAATCCGATGAATCCGGCCAGGGTGAGCCCGGCTAGCAGCTGGCGCATGGGAATTGCCGACGTCGTGAACCGGGAAGGGTCAAGCGTCATGTCGGCGGCCGAGGCCATCAGCGGCACCACAGCCCACGCCAGGATGGCGGCAGCGCCACCGAGCACGACGGCGGTGTGCGCCGTCTCGGGGTCGGCCCACCGCAGCGCGACGAGTGTCCCCACCAAGGTAGCGACGACTCCCAGTGCATAGAGTCCACCGATCGCTATTCCCACGAGCTGGCCCGGGCTGCGTCGGAATCCATTCAGCAGGAGCCGCCACTTCAGGCTCAGAAGGTGCGCAACCATTCCAGGCCTCCCGACTGGTTTCCGCCGCCCACGAGCTGCACGAATCGGTCCTCGAGCGAGGCGCCGGCGCGGACATCTTCAACGGTTCCGGCGGCAAGGACCCTGCCCGCAGCCACAACGGCCACGTGGTCGCACATGCGCTGCACGAGGTCCATGACGTGGCTCGAGACGATGACCGTCCCACCCGAGGCCACATAGTTGTCAAGAATTCCCCGGATATTTGCTGCCGACACCGGGTCCACGGACTCGAAGGGCTCGTCCAGCACCAACAGCCTGGGCGCATGGATGAGGGCCGAGGCGAGGGCGATCTTCTTGGTCATGCCGGCGGAGTAGTCCACCACGAGGGTGCCGGCGTCGCCGCTCAGGTCCAGCGCGGCCATCAACTCTCCCACCCTGTGGGCAACGACCTTCCTGTCCATGCCGCGGAGCAAACCGGCGTAAGTGACGAGCTGTTCACCCGTCAACCGGTCGAAAAGGCGGACACCGTCGGGCAGGATCCCCATCAGTTTCTTGGCTTCGAGCGGATCACCCCACACGTCCACACCGTGGATATAGGCCGTTCCGAAGTCCGGCCGCAGGAGCCCCGTGGCCATGGACAACGTGGTCGTCTTGCCCGCGCCGTTGGGGCCAACTACCCCGTAGAAGGAGCCGGCCGGCACATCCAGGCTGATGCCGTCGACGGCGACCTTGGCGCCGAAGCGTTTTGCCAGCCCGCGCAATGCCAAAGCAGGCACTGGCGAGTTGAGGGGGGAACCGGGAAGCTGGACACTCATGGAGCCAGCCTAGCCCCGGCGCCGCCTCCCCGGGTCGTCCCCGAGGGGGAACTACGGAGCCCCTTTCCGCAGCCGCCTCATCCCAAAGGACTAGTCATCCCAAAAGACTGGGAGCTTCGCCTAGAAGCTGTGCCGCGGAACCGCGCGTTGATACTGAGGCGCCCAGTCCAGAGGGTATCCGAGTTCAAAAGCCGCGCGAAGCCACCAATGTGGATCCCGGAGGGCCGCCCGTGCCATGAATACGCCGTCGGCTTGGCCCGTTGCCACCGTGTGTTCGGCCTGCCCTGAGGATGTCAGGAAGCCGACGGCCCCGGTGGGAACGCCTGCTTCGCGCCGGATCTGTTCCGAGAATCCCGTCTGGTATCCAGGACCGGCCTTGATCCGCTGGTGGGCAACGGCGCCACCGCTGGAGACGTCCACCAAGTCCACGCCGTGCTCGGCCGCCGCCCGCGAGAGGCGCACGGAGGCGTCAATGTCTATGCCGCCTTCGGCCCAATCACTGGCGGAAATCCGCAGCAGCAACGGCATCGAATCCGGGATGACAGCACGGACGGCGTCGATGACCGTAAGCATCAGGCGGTTCCGGCCGTCCTCGCTGCCGCCCCAGGCATCGTCGCGCTTGTTGATCAGGGGGCTCTGGAATTCGTGCAGGAGGTAGCCGTGGGCACCGTGGATTTCCACCGTGTCGAAACCGGCGTCCACGGCGCGTTTGGCTGCAGCCGCGAAATCCGAAATCACGGTTTGGATGTCCGCCTCGCTCATGGCAACCGGACTGGCAAACCCGTCAAAGGCCTCCACTCCGGGACCCCGTGCCACCCATCCGCCGTCGGACTCCGGCACGGATCCGCTCTTTTCGGCGAACGGCCAATATGTGGAAGCCTTGCGACCGGCGTGCCCGAGTTGGACACCGATCTTGCCGCCCACGGCGCTGTTGCGGTGGACGAAGTCCACAATCCGCTGCCACGCGGCCGCTTGCTCGTCCGTGTAGAGTCCGGCGTCCCGCGGGCTGATCCGCCCCTCGGCGCTGACCGCCGAGGCCTCGGTGAGGATGAGGGCCGCGCCGCCCGTGGCGAAGGCTCCAAGATGCACCAGGTGCCAATCGTTGGGCAAGCCGCCCCCGCCGTCGGGCGAGCAGCTGTACTGGCACATGGGTGAAACCCAGCCACGATGCGGCAACGTCAAAGAGCGCAATTGAAGTGGGCTGAACAGGGCCGGCTGCGCCATTAGAAGAGGACCCTGGCCAGACCTTGCCGGGCCTTGGCCACGCGCTCGTCGGAAATGCCGACGACGTCGAACAGCTCCAGCAGCCGCACCCGGGCGGTCTCGCGTTCGGGTCCGAAATTACGGCCGATGAAGGCGATGATGCGGTTGAACGCGTCTTCGATGTGCCCACCGGAAATGTCGAGGTCGGCCACTTTGAGCTGTACTTCGATGTTGTCCGGTTCCTCCGCCGCCCGCTGACGCAAGGCTTCGGCGTCCGTAGCGGTCAGCTGCTCGAGCCTGCCCATCAGTTCCACTTGGGCGAGCCCGGCCTTCGCCTCGGCATCAGCCGGTTTCTCCGCAAGCGCCTGGCGGTAGGCGGCGGCAGCAGCGGCGTAGTCCCCGGCTTCGATGGCATCGAAAGCTGCTTGGTGGAGCGGGGGCAGCGGGCGGGCCTCCGCAGCAGCGGCACCAGCACCGACGCTGCCCGTGACGCCGTTTGCTTCGGCCACCTTGAGGAGTTCATCGATGAGGCTGCGGACTTCCTGGTCCGAAGCGGGCCCCTCGAAGAGCGGCACGGGCTGACCCTTCAAGACCGCGACGGCCGTGGGAATGGCCTGGACCTGGAATGCCTGCGCAAGCTGCGGGAACGCGTCGACGTCCGCTGCGGCCAGCACGAGTTTGCCGGCGTAGCCTTCAACGACGCCCTCAAGGCTGTGGAGGAGGCTCGAAGCCTCCAAGGAGCGATTGGACCACAAGAGGAAAAGGACCGGGATCTGCGCGGACAACTGCACAAGGTCCTGGAAATTGGCCTCGGTTGCATCCACGCGAAGGGGCTGGCTGCTTCCGGAGCTTCCGTCGGAGGCGGCCGGTGCGGCCGGCGCGGGCCGCCGCAAGGCAGAGAGGTCGACGGCGCCGCGCAGGTTGAGCTGGCTGGCGGCGGCTGGAGAGACGGGACGGGATCCTGGCGAACTCATACCTTCCACTCTAGCCGCTGCGCCAACCACATTTGCCTACTGGAAGCTGGCTCCCACCAGTCCGCGGACCGCGGCAACGAGCTTCATGGGAGCAGTGGAGCCTGCCGGTGGAACGTAAATGGCCACCGACTCCGCGAACGTCTGCACAAGGCCGACTTTCGTGGAATCCCCGCCCGCAAGCACTGCCGCGGCTTTGTCCACGTTCAACGTGTCGCCATCAGCCTTGGGCTTGCTGGTGAAGGCGAAGTCCAGCTTTCCCACCACCACGGCGCCGCCGTCGGAAGTCCGGAACACTGCCGTGTCCGCGGGAGAGGGCGTGTGCGTGAAGGTGAAATTGCCATTGGTGCCGGACTTGACGGTGCTCGCCTGGTAGTCCAGGACATCGGCAATGTATGGCGAGTTGGTGCCTTCCACGAGCTTGTCCTTGAAGGCCGAATCCGCCTTGGTCAGACGATCGCCCAGGGCCGCCATCGCTTCGGTACCGCTGTACTGCAGCCCGGACTTGTCTCCGGCCGCCAGCTGCGCGGTTCCGCCCAAGGGGATCGCCGGGAAGGACGTTCCCGGTTGGAGCGGGGCGGTGCTCTTCAGCTTGTAGTTCTCCCGCGGCGAGGCCTGCACGAGGGTCAGGACCTGGGGAACCACGTTGCCATCGCCCTGGGTCAGGGCAATGACTGTGCGTGGCCAGGTCCGCTGGGTGGAGATGACGCTGCCCAGCAATTTGCTTGACCGGACAGGCATCCGCGCCTCGTGCGTGGCAACCTGGGACCGGATCTTGTAGTTCTGTGTGCGCACCTGAAGCTCAGTGCCGTCAACCCGGGGTGCGAGTTTGGAGGCGTCACGCGCAGCATCCCCGGCGGCCACTGCGCCGGCGACCTGGTCCAGGATGCGCTTGAGCTGCACGTCCACCAGGACGGGTGCAGCCTGCGCCCCGGCCGGGCTCGGCGTCGAGGATCCTGCCGGGCTCGGCGTCGAGGATCCTGCCGGGCTCGGCGTCGCGGATCCGGAGGGAGAAGGGGTTTCGGCTGCTTGGGCGCCTGCGGCGTTGCCGCCTGCGAGGGCCGTGACGACCGCGGCAGCTACAAGCGAAATACGAAGTGCGGGACCCCGGCCCTTATTGGGGTCCTCGGCAGGAGCGCGCCCACCCTTTTTGGCGTCTTCGACAGGGGCCGCCCCGGTGATGATGTCCTCATCGCTTTTCTCGGCGACTTGGCCACCGACGGGTTCCTGGCCCGTTTCCGTGTCGGTTTCCTTGCTCCCGCCGCCGTTCCCGCCGCCGTTCCCGCCGCCGCGCGGACCGCGGGGACGAAGGCCCCGGCCCTTGGTGAACTTGCCGACGAACGGCAACGCCGCGCCCGCGAGAATGAGGATCGCACCAATGACAATGAGCGGGACGGCCCACGGCATGGTGGCATCGTTGGCGAACGTGATGGAGACCGACGACGGCGCGGGCTTGGTTCCGTCGCTTGCCAGAAGAAGGGACCAGTTGCCGCTCGCGGGCGGGGTAAAGGTGTAGTCCAGCTGTCCGCTGGCGTTCTCCGTTTGCACCCACATGTCCGATCCGGCCGGCGACGGAGCGGTTGTTTCGCCGTCGGCGGCCGCTACCTGGAGCGACTTACCGTCCTCGGAGACGCCGGTGATGCTGTTGTGCGCGGTCTTGCCAACCCACGCATCAACGTCGTCCGGACGTCCGAGAGCCAAGACGAACTTGCCATCGCCCTTGATGCTGATTTGTCTGGGGCCACCCTTGTGGGTCAACACGTCTTGGGTGATCACGGTCAGCGGAGCGGCTTTGGAGTCGCCGGGGGCGGACGCGGTTATGGTCTCGGCCGGGGCCCAAAAGGTCAGCTGGCCAATGCCGGCCAACAGTGTCAGCAGGCCAAGCAGCACCAGCGAAACTGCAGTCTTCAATCGCACAGGAATACCAATCATCAGCGGTCGTTGAACTTCAAGGGTAACGGTTTTGTTACCAATGAGTCAGTTCGGGGCGCTCCCCAAGGGCTTCCCGCCGCACCGCTAACCCTCTAGAATTCGGCAATTCCGCCCTGCTGATAGTGTGGCGAACAACATGACATCGGGCACTCCTCGAGCCTGACCGCGGAACGAAAAGGCAGCTGAAACACGTGAAAGAGCGTAAGGACCCCACCCCCGCCGGACAAGGGTCCGGGACCGGTCCGGATGGTTTGGCTAATGGGTCCGCCCAGGATGGCCGGGATCACGGCGAGGGCCTGATGGCGTCCTTCGTCCGCCGCCTCCGCCAACCCATTCCGGGCGCCCAGCCCAGAGTCCGTTTCGAGATGCCTCCCGAGCTTGAGCACGATGTAACAGCCGAAGCCGCCCAAGATGAATTCGACGGTCCGCGCTTCGGTTCCCCCGGCCCAAGGATGTCTGCGCAACATCCGCTGTATGTCGGTTTCATGGGCACGGCCGGCGTCGGCGTCGCCCTCATGCTGTATTACATCGGCACCAACACCGCCCAGCTGCTGTTGTGGATCGTGACGGCCCTGTTCATTGCCTTGGGACTTGACCCCGTGGTCCGCTGGCTCGAAGACCGCAAGGTTCCGCGCCCTGCCGGCGTCGTCATCGCCGTCGGAGCCCTCGTCGCCGGAGTGGCGGCGTTTTTCGCCACCCTTATCCCCACCATCGTGGAGCAGGTCTCACAGATCGTGAGGCAGGCTCCGGACTGGATCCGAAGCTTCGTGGATTCGGATTTCTTCCGTTCCCTTGACAGCCAATTCGGCGTCCGGGACAAGATCAGCCAAGAGCTCGACAAGTTCGTGAAGAACCCCGATGCCATGGGCGGTATCTTCGGCGGCGTCGTCGGATTCGGATCCACAGTGGCCAACGGGGTCTTCGGCACGCTGATCGTCCTGGTCCTCAGCCTCTATTTCCTTGGCGCGCTGCCTGCCATGAAGAGATGGGGATATCGTCTCGCACCGCGCTCACGCAGGCCGCGCGTGGAGGCATTGTCCGAAGAAATCACACGCTCGGTGGGCAACTACGTCATCGGCCAGGCTTGCGTTGCCTTGCTCAACGCCTTGTTCGCCTTCATCGTCATGAGCATCCTGGGCATTCAGTTCAGCGTCCTGCTGGCCTTCGTGGTTGCCTTGCTTGCCTTCATCCCCTTGGTGGGAGGCTTGATTGCCGCCGTCGTGGTCATTCTGGTGGCCCTGACCGTGGGATGGCAGACCGCTGTGGTCTACGCGATCTGCTACTTCGCCTACCTGCAGTTCGAGGCCTACTTCATCTCCCCGCGCATCATGCAGAAGGCCGTCGCCGTTCCCGGTGCCGTGGCCGTGATTTCGGTGATCGCGGGCGGAAGCCTACTGGGCGTGCTCGGCGCCTTGATCGCCATCCCGACAGCAGCAGCCATCATGCTGCTGCTCAAGGAAGTCTTCATCGCCCGCCAGGACCGCCACTAGGCCGTGGCCACTGGACCTGTCCAGTGGCGCGGCAGGCCATCCGGTCCTGCGCCGGCTTCGGTCACGTCGTCCACGATCTCGTCCAAGACCCGCGCCGCATACTTCTCTCCGACCCAGAGGTGCTTGGCGCCGTCGATCCCCAGGACACGGGCCTGCGGCACCAAGCTGAATCGTCCGGCGGCCTCGGCCGGCTGGAGATAGTCGTCGTGTTCCGGAACCAGGACCGACAGCGGTTTACCCGAGGCAGCCCATTCCTTCAGATGGACATCCGTGGCCCGGTGCAGCGGCGGAGAGAGAAGAACGGCGCCTTCCACTTGGGAGGCCACGGGCTCGACGGCCCCGTACATCAATGCCAGCTCCGTGCCGAAGGACCAGCCCACCAACCAGCGGTTCGGAAGCCCGCGTTCCACCGCGAAGCGAACGGCAGCCTCGACGTCGTATCGCTCGCCGATTCCCTCCTCGAACCGACCTTGGCTGGTCCCCCGCGGCGAATGCGTGCCCCGCGTGTTGAAGCGCAGAACCGCGACGCCGGCGAGTGCCGGAAGCCGATAGGACGCCTTCCGGTAGACGTGCGAATCCATGAATCCGCCGTGCGTGGGCAAGGGATGCAGCGTAATAAGCGTCGCCGAGATCTCGCCTGATTCCGGCAGAGCCAGCTCACCCACAAGCAACTTGCCGTCTTCGGTGCGGAACTCCACGTTTTCGCGGCGCGCAGGCAAAACCGTCGATGCCCTGATGTCCGTGGGTGACTCCGGCTGGCTGAAAACGAGGGAAGCAGGATCGAAACTCATGCTTCCAAGCCTAAGTGCTGGTGCGGCGCAAACGGACTGGTGCGGCGCAAACGGGCTGGTGACACTCATATCCGGGTGTCATCAGCCCGTCTGCGTGTCACGGTGGCATTTGGGTGTCCTCAGCGGTATCTATAGGTCCGGCCGGTCCAGCAGTTGTTATGCCAGTGCCGGCGTTCGGCCAACCCTGCGGCATCGCCGAAGAGGTGGGTCTCGGACCACACCACCAAGTGGGCGATTCCGGGCACGATCGCCGTCGAGCAACCGGGACATATATACGTCTTCTCGGCATTGCGTGCGGTCATGGTCCGGACCATCCAGTCGCCGTCGGGGGCGCTTTCCCTGCGGGCAATGCCAGAACGGGCACGTTCCAGGTCCAGTTCCGGCGACTCGCCAGTCCGTTTCCAGCTCGACTTGGCTGATTCAGTGCGTCGCGGGCGGTTGGAGCGGGGCATACCTCCATTCTGCCCCAGTCGTTGCTGGCGAGCGGCGGAGGAAGTGGCAGAGCAAGTAAAGTGGAGCGGGTGCGACTCGTCATAGCCCGTTGTTCCGTAGATTACGTTGGCCGCCTCAAGGCCCACCTCCCGCTTGCCACCAGGCTTTTGCTCGTCAAATCCGACGGTTCCGTACTGGTCCACTCCGACGGCGGCTCCTATAAGCCGCTGAACTGGATGAGCCCGCCCGCTACCCTGCGGGTGACCACGCCTGAGGAGACCGAGGTTGAAGAAGGCGTGGTGGAGCAGTGGACCGTGCAATCGGCCAAGACCGATGACCGGCTCATCATCAATATCTACGAACACCTCCATGACACTTCCCACGATCTCGGAACGGACCCCGGGCTCATCAAGGACGGTGTCGAAGCGGATCTGCAGCGACTTCTCGCCGAGCAGATCGAAACCCTTGGTGCCGGCTATTCCCTGATCCGGCGCGAGTACTTCACTGCCATCGGTCCGGTGGACATCCTTGCCCGGGACGGCGACGGCAGGACAGTCGCCGTCGAACTCAAACGGCGCGGCGACATCGACGGCGTCGAGCAGCTCACGCGCTACCTTGAACTGCTCAACCGCGATCCGCTCCTGGCGCCGGTGCGGGGCATTTTCGCCGCCCAACAGATCAAGCCGCAGGCTAAGGTCCTTGCCAATGACCGAGGAATCGACTGCATCACCTTGGACTATGACGCGATGCGAGGCGTAGACGACAGCGAGTCGCGCCTGTTCTAGGTGCCCCGGCCGTTTCTAGGTGTCCCGGCGGTGATCGCGGGTAAACCGGGTCAGGCGCTGGACCCGGCAACTAGAATCGAAGCATGACTGTCCAAGAGGGGCCTGAATCTTCCTCTGCGCCTGTGCGCCACCTGATCACCGGAACCATCGTCAGCGACGGTGTGGTGATCGAGGATGGCCTGGTGGCGGTGGAGGACGACCGCATCGCCTTCGCCGGGCCGGCATCCGAATTCCACGAAGCAGCCTTCGAAGGGTTCGAGGAAACTACCCGGACCGATTTCCCCGCGGAGCGGTATATCGTTCCCGGGTTCGTGGACGTGCATTGCCACGGCGGTAATGGAGGCGACTTCCCAGGGGCCGATGAATCCTCGGCACGCAAAGCCATCGATTTCCTGCACCGATCGGGAACCACCACGCTCCTCGCCAGCATGGTTACGGCGCCCAAGGAGGACCTGCTCCGCGGCATCGAACTTTACGTACGCCTGGCCGATGAGGGACTCGTAGCGGGTATCCACCTGGAGGGGCCGTTCCTCTCCCATGCCCGCTGCGGCGCCCAGAACCCCGCCTACCTGCTGGAACCGGACCTGGACCTCATGACCGAGCTCGTTGAAGCCGCTGCCGGCAAGCTTGCCACCATGACCTACGCCCCCGAGCTTCCCGGCGCTGCGGCACTCGTGGACCTGATGACGTTCCACGGAGTGACGCCGTCTCTCGGACACACGGATTGCGACGACGCGACGGCGGCAGCCTCCCTCATCGCGGCGCGGGAAGGCTTGGAATCCGCTGGTTTCGACGGTGTCAGCTCATTGCCGACCGTCACGCATTTGTTCAATGGCATGCCTCCCATGCACCACCGCTCCCCCGGGCCCGTGGCTGCCTCCCTTCGCACGGCCCAGCAAGGCAAGGCCGTGGTGGAGCTGATCGCAGACGGCACCCACCTCGACCCGAGCACAGTCGCAACCGTCTTTCAGCTGGTAGGCGCCGCAAACATCGTCCTCGTCACCGATTCAATGGCGGCGGCGGGGCTCTCCGACGGAAACTACATGCTGGGTCCGTCCCCGGTGACCGTCACGGACGGCGTGGCCACCTTGGATGCGACAGGATCGATCGCAGGGGGTACTGCCACCATGCTCGACGTCGTCAGGCGCACCGTTGCGGCCGGCGTCGGGCTCGCCGACGCGGTTGCATCGGCGACGGCGGTTCCCGCCGCAGTCCTGGGGCTCTCGGATGAACTCGGCGGCCTTCGCCGGGGCCTGCGGGCCGACCTCGTCGTCGTGGACAAGGGGCTACAACTCGCGGGTGTATTGCGCAACGGGGATTGGCTGGCCTAGGCCGGAATTCGCACGCTCCCAATGGCGCATCCAGTGCCGGACACGCTTTCTTCCGTTACCTTCTTTTTACTTAAAATTTGTCGGAATTCCCCAGTAGACCGTTGACCTCCAGTATTCGCCATGAAAGTGTTGTAGCAGTCTTTGTGTAGGTGTGATTCATGCTCGCAAGACGTGTTGCGAGCGTGAAGCTCCTGCGAAGCCAGCCAGGCCTTGCTTGGACGGAATACCAGGTCTTCTCGCGGAGTAACCAAGGCCGGCACGAGGTGTGCCGGACTTAAAAGTTCCACAATGAGGAGAAACAAAAATGGCACTGGGCACCGTCAAGTGGTTCAACGCTGAAAAGGGCTTCGGCTTCATTACTCCGGACGACGCCGAAGGCGACGTCTTTGTCCACTACTCCGAGATCCAGACCGGCGGATTCCGCACCCTCGACGAGAACCAGCGTGTTCAGTTCGAGATCGGTCAGGGCGCAAAGGGCCCGCAGGCCACCGGCGTAACGGCCGTCTAGTCTGACCGCTTGAATTCTGCCTGGCAGGTTCAGCGAAGGGGTTCCGCACTGGATGCGGGACCCCTTTTCCCTTCCCGGCTGGCTCGCATTTGTTGTCGTTAAGGTGCGTGAAAGTGCGCCATAACGACAAATATTCCGAGCCGGTTAGCTCACGCAACGAGGGTGCGCAGAAGCCTGGCAGTTTGCCGAACGGATAGTCCCGGCAAATATGCGCGGCTCAGCGCAGCGCCGATCGAAGGAATCTCCAGGCTGTCTTGGTAGTACATATACAAAGTCCTATACTCCGGCTGGAACCTGGATTTGAAGCGGGCCAAGGAGCGGAATCCGTAAAGAGGTTCCAAAGTCCTGCCAACGAGATCGAGAATGCCCGCCATGCCCGCTTCCCCGCTGGAGAATTCCTCGGTCTCCCCGGCCAGCGGCGAGCCGGACAATGAAATGACTTCCACTTCTTGCCGCAACTTGTGGACTGCCGAGGCAATCATGAATTCCATGAGGCCGGGAAAGGCATCGCTGCGCCGGCGCATGAAGTCCAATGTCCAGCTGATCACTTGGCCGTCGCGAAACACGGGTAGCCAACTGGTGACCCCGTAGACAATCCCTTTCCCGTCGACGGCTATGCAGCAAAGCACCTCATCGTCCATCAGCTCGTCGAGGGAACCCAAGGTGAAGCCCATTTCAGGTACCGTCTTCCGGGCTGCCCACTCTTCCGACACTTCGCCGAGTTGGGAGCGTATGTGGGGCGAGAACTCCGAATAGCGCCCCCACCGGGCCACAACGCCGGCCTTCAGGGCACGGTTCTTTGCCGTGCGCACGTTCTGCCACGCTTTGCCCGTGAACTCGAGGTCGCGGATGGAGAGCCGGGTCTCCTGGGCGACCGCAATCCGGCGGAATCCCGTGGATTGCAGCATCGGCCACAATCCCTCAGTGCAGGAATAGAGGCACGGCACCAATGCATGGTGTGCGCAGTAGTCCAGGAAACCCTCGGTAGCGGCGGCGGCTTGCGCGGGATCACCGAAAGGGCCTGCGAGGGTTAATGCGACGTTTCCGTGCTGCTGGTAGGCAATTCCCGCGTCCATTCCGGGAGTGAACCAGAACTTGTTCGGCTCCCAAAGCGCCATCCAGGAAAGGGACTCCCCGCCGCGTTTGACCAGCTCCCTGGCCACCAGGCGGGCAGGATCATCGCCGTCGGGTCCGTGCTGCCGTTTGAGAAGCAGAGTCCACACCGCCGCCAAGGCTACGAGCCAGAAGATGATTCCCGACCACGCAAACAATATCGATTCGGCGGCGCTTCGCTCCGCGAACACGCGACCGAAAACCGTGGGTATGGGCAAAGGAAGATATTGCCGGGCGAGTTCGGCAACGAGGCCCAGGATGCCGCCGTCGTGCGCCAAACCGCCTGAGCCAAGCCACGCCCCGGTGTAGCCGCTCGCCAAGATGAGCCACGTGCTGCCAACAAGCCACGCCATCTTCCGACGGAGCGGCGCCCGCGAGCCCACCACAAAGTTTCCCCGGAACAGGAAAAGCAGAACCGCCAGGATAAGGGGAACCAGGGCGAGGCTCAGGATGTGGAACACCGCGGAGCCCATGACGACGGTGCGGCCCCGTCCGGGAAAATGCGGAATGCTCGCAAACAACACCAAGTAGGCGAAGGACAGTGCCACCACGCCAAGTTGCACGCCGATGGCGATTTTCAGCGCCAAGCGCCTTCCTTGGCGCATGCCCACCGCGCAGATCAAGAGAAGCAACGCGGGTACCACTGCGAGGGCCACTCCGGCGGGCCCTGGGTAGCCCTGGCGGCCAAGTTCCAGGCAGCTGATATCCACGGTTCCACCACAGTTCGCCTGCAACTGATTGAGCGTCGGAACGGGGTTCAGGACCATTTCGCGCAGCAACGCCAGCGGCCCCGCCGGACTCCTCACGGCGCCCGCCACCAAGGGCCCGACGCCGAAAATCGCCACCATGAGCGACAACAGGTTCCGTGTCTCACGTCTGGTGGCTCGGTGGCTCGGTTGAATGCCATGGTCGAGCTGGAGCCACAGGCCGGTCCCCAGTCCGAGCAAAGCACCGGCCAGGGCCATGACAGCCGAGGGATCGCCGACGTACAGGACCAGGAGAAGCGCAAGGGAGACCACTGTCGCCCTCAACCGGCGACGCCAAAGGGTCGGGAGAAGGCCGCTGGCCGCCATGGCGACGAAGAGGGTTGCCGGCAAGGGGCCGGACGTCCTGGCGTCCATCATCCGCCCCAGCCAGCCGTCGTCGGCGTAGGCTGCCAACTGGACCACCAACAAGAAGGCGGTGACGGTCGCAAACTGCCCGCCGAAGAAGGCCGCCGCGGTGCGGAACCACCCCAGCTTGCGCTCCGAAGAACCCAAGAGGACGACGAGCAGCAACGAGACCATGACGTATTCGAAGGGGCTGGTCGAAAAAAACATCGAAGTCCAGATGGACCACCAGTCCCCCGCTTTCAGTCCTCCGCCGCTCACGCTCGAAAGGTGCCGCAGCGCGTCGGGGCCATACCCGAGGTCGGAGTCGAACATTGCCGGAGTGAGCAGGTAGAGCGCGAGCACAACCACCGTGAAGGGGATGGCGCCAATATGGGCGGCCACGTTGCCGAGGATGGTCCGGGCAAGCGCCGCCACCATCAGCCGGGCGGGTTTGGCCTCTTCGGGGCCAGCCGTCTGGTCCTTGGACAGTTGGGCTTCCTGGGTACTCATTGGACGAGCCCCCATCTCGGGGCCAGGAATTCCATCGCCGAGGGAAGCTCCTGCACGGCCACGGCCCACGAGTGGCCGGCTCCAGCAACGGAAGCGTGCCTGATCTCGAACCCGGAAGTGCGGGCAGCTGCTGCCATCTCGTTGGCGAACCCGGCGAACTCGTGGTCCGCAGCCCCAACGGCGAAGTAGCCTGCATGGCCGTCGTAGCTCCGCTGTTTCATCAGGGTCAGAGGCGTCAGGGCTTCGAAGGCCGCTGAGTCCCCGCCAAATGCGGTCTGGATGGTGCGCCGTCGATCAGGACCGAGCGAAGGCTCCCGCTCTCCCGAGAACGCGATGAAGGAAGGGTAGATTTCGGGATGCAGGGTAGTCATCTGGACGGCACAGGTTGCGCCAAAGGAGAACCCGCCGACCGTCCACTTCCTTGGGTCCGCGGAAACCTCGAGCGTCGAGTTGATCCAACGCGGAACATCGATCGCGAGGTAAGTGTCGGCACGTGCGATCCGGCTGTCCATGCACATGGTGTTCGCGGTATCGGAGCCGTTTGGATCGACCACCACGACAACCGGCGCCACGCCTCCGTGGCTTGCGGCGAAGGTATTCATCGTCTGCTCAAGCAGGCCGCCGGTGAGCCAATCGGCGGGCCGTCCAGGCTGGCCAGCAAAAAGAACCAATACGGGCAGCTGGCTGCGCTCGGTGCCCAAGTAGGCCGGCGGCAGGTAAATGAAAGCGTCTTGGCCCTCGAAACCCGATTCGATTCCGGGAATGGAAGCCCTGCGGACTACCCCTCCGTCCGTCGCGGACACCGGAATGGCCCCGGAAATGCCCCTCTTGAAGCCGTCCTCGAGCGCGGGGATCCGTCCCACATTGTGGCCGAAGAGATCAGCTGCCGTGTGGTTGAGCCCGAAATAGCCGTTGATTTGGAGGGCTGAGAGGAGCAGCACGGAGAGGAACGAGAAGCCTGCGGCGCTCCTGCCTCGCCACGAGGAGCCAGCGAGTCGAAAAAGGAAAAGGACCAACGCGGCGAAGGCAACAGCCGACCATGCGAGGACATCGCTGGGGAGGTCTTCCGGGAATACGGTAAGAACGTTGACGAGCAACCAGTGGATGACTGCGACAGCTCCCGTCGCCAGGACAAGCGACACAGCTATCGAAAGCAACCAGCGACGGTCCCGCGGCAGGAGGAGGAATCCACTCCCGGCAATTCCAGCTCCAACGACCGCCCAATAAAACGGACCGTCGACGAGTCTCACGCCGTAAAGGAAGTCCACTGTCCTCAGCGCCAGGTGCCGACGCCCACCACGGGGCCAGCCTCCAGCCAGGACGACAGCCCTGTATAGGCATCAAACTTCATTGCCAACATGAACGACTCACCCTCATGCTGGAGTTCGACGACCACGACGTCGGGCTGAAGCTTCGTCAGCTCTTCCTCCGTCGGTTTCCGGCGTCCGAGCAGCTCCAATGAGCTGCGGCGGAAGCTGTGTTTCGGACGGAAGCTGAGGGAGAGCAGGCGGAACCACTCGAGTTCCGAGTCCTGATAACGACAAACCCCCATCCGCCAACTGTTTCCAGCCGTGCAGATGGAGGCGTCGACCGTGCCCAGGGCGCGCCGCAAATTGAAGCGGCGCACCCCGACCAGGCACAGTGTGAAAATCAGCAACGCAAACGCCGTTGCCAAGGCGATGAACGGAAGAGCAGAATCGTCCATCAAGGTCTTGCTATCGGATCCCCGCAGTAGCTGAATCGCCCAGTTGGGCGTTGTCAGCGACGATCACCACGCGGTCGTTGTCGACGGAGAAGAACCCGCCGTCAACAACCACTGCCAGGCGGTCTCCGGTAACCGGCTCGATGGCCAGCTCGCCCGCGGCCAGAATGGCGAGGAGCGGCGAGTGGCCGGGCAGGATCCCGATTTCACCATCACTGGTGCGGGCCTTGACCATCTTGGCCGCACCAGACCACACGAAGTGGTCCGCTGCGACAATCTCAACCTCGAGCTCAGCCATACTACTTGGTCTGTTCCTGGATCTTGGCCCACTGGCGCTCGACGTCATCCAGGCCGCCGACGTTGAAGAACGCCTGCTCTGCGATGTGGTCCAGCTCGCCGTCGCAGATCGCCGTGAAGCCTTCGACTGTGTCCTTGATGGACACGGTGGAGCCCTCGACGCCGGTGAACTGCTTGGCGGTGTACGTGTTCTGGGAAAGGAACTGCTGGATGCGGCGTGCACGCGACACGACGATCTTGTCTTCTTCGGACAGTTCGTCAACACCGAGGATGGCGATGATGTCCTGGAGTTCCTTGTTCTTCTGCAGGATCTGCTTCACACGGACAGCCGTGTTGTAGTGGTCCTTGCCGATGTACTGCGGGTCCAGGATGCGGGACGTCGACGTCAGCGGGTCAACGGCCGGGTACAGACCACGGGAGGCGATTTCACGGGAAAGTTCCGTGGTCGCGTCGAGGTGTGCGAAGGTCGTTGCCGGAGCCGGGTCGGTGTAGTCATCAGCGGGCACGTAGATGGCCTGCATCGACGTGATCGAGTGGCCCTTGGTCGAGGTGATGCGCTCCTGGAGGAGGCCCATCTCGTCGGCGAGGTTCGGCTGGTAACCAACAGCGGACGGCATGCGGCCGAGCAGGGTGGAGACCTCGGAACCGGCCTGGGTGAACCGGAAGATGTTGTCGATGAAGAGCAGCACGTCCTGGTTCTGCACATCGCGGAAGTACTCCGCCATTGTGAGCGCGGACAGGGCGACCCTCAAACGCGTTCCCGGGGGCTCGTCCATCTGGCCGAATACAAGGGCGGTGTCCTTGAGGACGCCGGCCTCTTCCATTTCAACCCAGAGGTCGTTGCCTTCACGGGTACGCTCGCCAACACCGGCGAACACCGAGGTACCACCGAAGTTGCGGGCGACACGGGTGATCATTTCCTGGATCAGAACGGTCTTGCCGACGCCGGCGCCGCCGAAGAGGCCGATCTTTCCACCCTTGATGTACGGGGTGAGGAGGTCGATGACCTTGATACCGGTCTCGAGCATCTCCGTGGAGCCCTCGAGGGACGCGAAGGACGGAGCCTTGCGGTGGATCGGCCAGTAGGCGTCCGCGTTGATCTCGGACTCCGCAACGTCCAGCGGCTTGCCGAGGACGTTGAAGATGTGGCCCTTGACGCCGTCGCCCACGGGCACGGAGATCGGGGAACCGGAGTCCTTGACGGACGTACCGCGGACCAAGCCGTCGGTAGCCTGCAGGGAAATGGCGCGGACGAGGTTGTCGCCAAGGTGCTGCGACGTCTCGAACGTGATGGTCTTGGTCTCACCGTTGAGGGTTACCTCAGTGGTGAGTGCGTTGTAGATCGCGGGGATTGCGTCGGCCGGGAATTCGACGTCGACAACCGGGCCAATGACACGGGCAATGCGGCCGGTGGCACCGGCCGTTGCTACGTGCTCGGTAGCGGTGGCAGTCATCTCTCTCACTTCACTCAGTAGATGGCGTGGGGTTAAGTTTATCTATTTGGTGCAGGTTGCAGCTTGCGCCGGACCAGGCACCGGCAACTACGCGCTAAGCGCGTCGGCGCCGGCCACGATCTCGGAAAGCTCCTGCGTGATCTCAGCCTGGCGGGCCGTGTTGCGCAGACGCGTGTACTTCTTGATCAACTCGGTCGCGTTGTCGCCCGCCGACTTCATGGCGCGCTGGCGGGCGGCGAGCTCGGAAGCTGCTGCCTGAAGCATTGCTGCGAAGATCCGGGATTCGATGTAGCGCGGAAGCAGTGCATCAAGCACCCGCTCCGACTCCGGTTCGAACTCGTACAGCGGCAAAAGTTCCGACTCACTGACGGCCTGCTCTTCCACTTCAAGCGGCAGCAGACGGACAATCGTAGGCTCCTGCGTCACCATCGACTTGAAGCGGGTGTAAACGACGTGGATCTCATCCACGCCACCCTCAGCGAAGTCGTTGGCGAACTCTTCGAGAAGTGCGGCACCGATTTCCTTGGCGGTCTCGAATTCCGGTGCATCGGTTCCGCCGGTCCACACGCGGGAGTACGGACGGCTGCGGAAGTCGAAGTATGCCTGCGCCTTGCGGCCGACCAGGTAGGTCTTGACTTCCTTGCCCTCTGCCCGGAGCAGCTCGTTGAGACCTTCAGCCTTCTTGAGCACGCTTGCGGAGTAGGAACCAGCCAGGCCACGGTCCGAGGTGATGACCAGGACGGCGGCGCGGCGGATCTGCTCCGGCTCGGTGACTAGCGGGTGATCGATTTCGCTCTGGCTTGCGACAGCAGAAACAGCACGGGTAATCGCGTTTGCGTAGGGCGTCGAAGCTGCAACGCGGGCACGGGCCTTACCGATGCGCGAGGTAGCGATCAGTTCCATCGCCTTGAAGATCTTGCGCATCGACGTCGTCGAGCTGATCTTCTGGCGGTAGACCCGGATCTGGGCTCCCATACATTTCCTTTCCTAAGATCCCGATGGATCAGCGGCTAAGGCTTTGGCGAAGGCCCCGGGCCTGCGGATACCGCAGGCCCGGGGACCAATGCTCTAGCGCTTCTGCTTGACGATCTTTTCCTGGTCGACTTCGCCGCCGGAGATCGCTTCGTGCTCTTCGTGTCCGGCACCAACCAAGCGGTTGTCGCCTTCTCCGAAGAAGCCCTTCTTGAAGTCGATGATCGATGACTTCAACGCTTCTGCGGTGTCGTCGTCCAGGACGTTGGTCTGCGCCAGCGTGGTCAGGATGGAGGACTTGTGCTTGAGGTGCTCGAGGAACTCGGACTCGAAACGGCTGACATCCTCAACCGGGACATCGTCCAAGTAGCCCTTGGTACCGGCCCAGATGGATACAACCTGGTCCTCGACCGGGAACGGCGCGTACTGGCCCTGCTTGAGCAGTTCCATCAAGCGGGCACCACGGGTCAGCTGCTGGCGCGAAGCCGCGTCGAGGTCGGACGCGAACATCGCGAACGCCTGCATGTCGCGGTACTGAGCCAGGTCCAGCTTCAAGGTACCGGAGACCTTCTTCATGGACTTGACCTGTGCTGCACCACCCACGCGGGACACGGACACACCAACGTCAACAGCAGGGCGCTGGTTGGCGTTGAAGAGGTCCGACTGCAGGAAGATCTGGCCATCGGTGATGGAGATGACGTTGGTCGGAATGTAGGCCGAGACGTCGTTCGCCTTGGTTTCGACGATCGGGAGACCGGTCATCGAGCCTGCGCCCAGCTCGTCGGAGAGCTTGGCACAACGCTCCAGGAGGCGGGAGTGCAAGTAGAAGACGTCACCCGGGTATGCTTCGCGCCCCGGCGGACGGCGGAGCAGCAGGGAGACTGCGCGGTAGGCTTCGGCCTGCTTCGACAGGTCATCGAAGATCACCAGTACGTGCTTGCCGCCGTACATCCAGTGCTGGCCGATGGCCGAGCCTGCGTACGGAGCCAGGTACTTGAAGCCGGCCGGGTCGGATGCCGGGGAAGCCACGATGGTGGTGTATTCCAGCGCGCCGTGGTCTTCCAGGGTCTGGCGGACGGCGGCAATGGTGGAAGCCTTCTGGCCGACGCCGACGTAGACACAGCGAACCTGCTTGTTGACATCGCCCGAAGCCCAGTTGGCCTTCTGGTTGATGATGGTGTCCACGGCGATGGCGGTCTTGCCCGTCTGCCGGTCACCGATGATCAGCTGGCGCTGGCCACGGCCGATCGGAATCATGGCGTCGATCGCCTTGAGACCGGTCTGCATGGGCTCGTGGACAGACTTACGCTCGGTCACGCCCGGAGCCTGGAGTTCCAGTGCACGGGTGGTCTCAGCCTTGATCTCGCCGAGGTCATCGATCGGCTGGCCCAGCGGGTCAACCACGCGGCCCAGGAACGCGTCGCCCACCGGGACGGACAGGATCTCACCGGTGCGGTGAACTTCCTGGCCTTCTTCGATACCCCCGAAGTCACCGAGGATGATGACGCCGATCTCGCGGACGTCGAGGTTCTGGGCCAAGCCCAGGGTGCCGTCTTCAAAGCGAAGCAGCTCGTTCGCCATGACCGAGGGAAGGCCCTCAACACGGGCGATGCCGTCACTTGCGGCGGTCACGCGGCCGACCTCTACGCGCTCTGCGTTTCCGGGTTCGTAGGACGCCGCGAACTCGTTCAACGCATTACGGACGTCGTCGGCGTTGATGGTCAATTCGGCCATCTGCAGTCCCTGCTCTCCTGTTTCGTGATCATCGTTGCTCACGATGACCGGTTTTTGTATCAGTTAAGTTGTGCTTGTCTGGCTAGCCTGCGAGTTGACGGCGGAGCTCGGACAGGCGGGCGACGACAGATGCATCAAGCACTTCGTCCCCTACCTGGACCCGGATTCCACCGATCAACGTCGGATCAACGCTGGCGTTGACCTTCAGTTCGCGGCCATAGAGGGCATCAAGTCCGGCCTGCAGGCGGCTGGCCTGCGCATCCGTCAGCGGACGGGTAACGCGGACAGTTGCGATCCAGCGCTGCTGGCGCTTGGCTGCAAGCTTGGCGAAGTTCTCGATGAGCTTGCTCGGCTTGACGCCGCGCGGCTGCGACACGGCCTGTGCTATGAGAAGCTTGGCTTCCTCGCTTGCGCCAGGAACGAGCTTCTCAGCCAGGCTGATCTTCGCCGCAGCACTTGCCTGCGGCTCTCCCAGGGCACGTTGTACCTCGTGGCTGGAAGCGACGGCCTGATTGAAAGCAAACAGATCGTTTTCCAGCTCTTCCAGCCCCGTGATTCCGGAGGCAGAAACGGCCGACTTGTTTTCAGCCACGGCAATAACCACCGTGGCGGCAAGAGTCTCGAGTGCATCGCCGATATCACGTGCGGATGCCCAGCGTGAGGCGGCCAATCCACTCGCGATTTCCGCAGCATCAGCGGAGACTTTCCCGCCAACCAGCTGCTTGACCAGCGCCGACTTTTCTTCTCCGCTGCGGGAGGGGTCAGTCAGGGCGCGGCGCAAGCCAGCCGAGCTGTCCACCGTTCCCAGGATTCCGAAGAGGTCCCTAGCCAACTGCAGCGAGGCGTTCGGAAGCCTGGCTTCCAACTGCTCCAGCGCTTTGGTCAGCGATTCGCTCGATACACCTGCCATTATTTAGCTGCACCTGCGCTCTGGGTCTCCAGATCTGCGAGGAAGCGGTCCACTACGCGGGCGGCACGCTCGTCATCGCTGAGCGATTCGCCAACGATGCGCTCTGCCAGAGTCGTGGCCAGAGTGCCCACCTCGGAACGCAGGGCGACAACAGCTGCCTGGCGTTCCGATTCGATCTGGGCGTGCGCCTGCTCGGTGATGCGTGCCGACTCGACTGCCGCCTTGGCCTTCAGCTCCGCGAGGATCTGGGCACCTTCGGCTCGAGCTTCTTCGCGGATGCGGTTGGCTTCGGCGCGGGCATCGTGGAGCTGCTGCTTGTACTCTTCGAGAGCCGCAGAAGCTTCAGCCTGGGCCTTTTCAGCCTTGGCAATGCCACCCTCAATCGCCTCTGCGCGCTCGGCGAAAGTCTTCTCGAACATCGGGACAACGAACTTGACCACGATGTAAAAGAGGACCGCGAAGCCAGCGAGGACGACGCCCATTTCCCAAGGATTGGGAAGGAGCGGATTAGCCGACTCTGCGGCGCCTTGAGCGGCGGCTGAGATGATCTGCTGATTCATGTTTCACCCGTCCTTATCTACTCGGTTCTGAATGTTCGCTTGGTTCTTAGCGGTTTACTTGAGAACGAAAGCGAAGACCAGGCCGAGGATGGCGAGGGCTTCGGTCAGAGCCAGACCAAGGAACGCGATCGGCTGGAGCACGCGCTGGGCTTCCGGCTGACGTGCAACACCATTGATGTAAGCAGCAAAGACGAGACCCACACCGATACCACCGCCGATTGCGGAGAGACCGTAGCCAATGAGGTTAAGGGAGCCGTTGATGTCGCCGTTCATTGTTTTCCTTTCAAGATGCCGCAGTCGCGGCAGGTTGTTTGGTTTGCTTCAACCCCCGAGGGGGAAGATTGAGGGTTGTGCCTAGTGGCTGTCGGCGTGGAGCGCGCCTTCGATGTAGATCGCAGTAAGCAGGGTGAAGACGTACGCCTGCAGCACCATGATCAGCGCTTCGAGCATGTACATGGCGACGGCGCCAACGAGTACCAGCACTGACGCGCCCTTGAGAAGGACGTTTTCCTGCATGACGAGGAACTCAATGCCGGAACCGGCGATCATCACAATCAGGTGCCCTGCCATCATGGTGGCGAAGAGACGGAGGCTGTGGGTGACCGGACGGACCATGAAGTTGGAGATGATTTCGATCGGCACGACGATCGGCAGGATGTACCAAGGCACTCCGGACGGAACGGTGGCCAGCTTGAAGTACTTCAGGCCGTTCTTCTTGATGCCGATGCCGATCCAGGTGATGTACACGACTGCGGCCAGCACATAGGCTCCGCCGACGTGGGAGAAGCTCGGAAGCTGGATCACGGGAATGGCGCCGTAGATGTTGTTCACCAGGATGAAGAAGAACAGGGAGAACAGGAGCGGCACGAACTTCATGAAGTCGCGGCCGCCGATAATGTCCTTGGCGATGCTGTTGCGGACGAAGCCGTAGGCCATCTCGCCTGCGAACTGCAGCTTGCCGGGAACCAGCTGCTGCTTGCGGGCGGCAGCGACGAAGAAGCTGGCGATAATAACGACCGACAGGATCACCAGCAGCATCTGCTTGGAGAAGCCATCGCTCGCACCCCAGGGCAGGATAGCCGGCAGGTGCATTTGGTCGATTCCGGGAGGAGTGAAGGTCCCTGAATCCTGGGCCGGGAGCGCAAGCGCGATCAACGCGTTTCCTCTCTGCAGTGTCCATCATTGGGCGTTGTTGAGGATCCGGCCGCGTTTCTTGCAGCCATTTCCCGTGTGAAATTATTTGGCATTACTGTCCCCGTCCTGGGACGGACCACTGTCTGCTTTGCTTCCGCCGGAAGACGAGCGATGACTTGTGAGGCCGTGCATATGGGAAAGATAGAACCCTCCCGTGGCTCCAAGCAGAGCGCCAAGGAGCACAATCCAGCGAGTCCCCCACAGATTATCCAAACCCCAGCCTATCAAACTCCAGACTATGATTCCGCCAACGATATAGCTGAAGACGGCAATGCCGGCGTTGTATCCGCCGTCGCTTCCATCGTTCGCTTGATCAGCGGAATTAGCGGATTTTGCGGCATGGGGCGTGGCCGGGAGTCGCTTGTTCCTAGGAGTGAACATCGTCGCCCCCTTTGCCTGCTGCGGGGTCGTTGTAGATCTGGAGCCGGGCCTTGCTGAAGCCGTAGATTTCGGCGGCTTGCCACGAGACAACCGTGACGACGGCGCCGATCACGAACCAGCGGCCGTGCAGCCAGGCGGGTGCTCCCAGGACGAACAGCACCACCGCAAAGCCGACCACCTTGACAAAGTAGCTGGCCACGAAGAGACCAACCGCGCCGGAGGGATTGTTCCGGCCGACAAAATGGCCGATCAGGAGGCTGATGGCAAAAAATGCCATGACAATCGCCCCTCCGAGGGCCGCGGAAAGCACGCCCACGCCACCGTTCATGACCGCCGCTACCGCCGAGGTTGCCGCGAGAGCCGCAACCGCCGTCGTCGAGCTGAGGAAAAGAAGCCGCAGCCACAGCGAAGAAATCGAGCGGGAGGCAGCAACGCCGCTCGAGTCGGACTGATGTCCGCCGGCGTTGGAGGTCATGGGGATGCCAATCGTCGTGGCAAAAATGCCGAAGTCTCAAAAGGGTGGGTGCGCGGGCGAGTGACTGTCCGCCCTAGAATTCTACATGAGATAGAACTGTGATGTTAACGCCTTAGTCACACGCCGTCTACTGCGCGGCGCGACCTTTTCGGGCAAAGTACGGCCAGGCTGTCACTGCGGCCATAATGAGCGCGGCCGCGATGTCCACGGTGAGGACCATCTGCCAAGGGAAAATGGCAAAAGCCAGGCCTCCAAACGCCAGAATGCAGGTCCACACGTACATCATGAGGACCGCTGTGCGGTGGGTGTGGCCGAGCTCAATGAGCTTGTGGTGCAAGTGTCCGCGGTCCGCCGACCAGGGCGATTGCCCTCGTGCCGTTCGTCGCAGGACAGCCAGCCCCAGGTCCAGCAACGGCAGCGACAAAATCGCGAATGGCAGCAGGATGGGGACGATGGTCGGAATACCATTGGCGCGATCGTAAAGTCCGGAACTGATCTGGCCCGTGGACACCACACCGGCGGAGGCCATCACAAGCCCCAGCAGCATGGCCCCGGAGTCGCCCATGAAGATTTTGGCGGGGAACCAGTTGTGCGGCAGGAATCCGATGCAACAACCCACAATGATGGCCATGAGCAGTGCTGCCAGGTCCGAGCGGTCCGTGAGGGTTGCATTGCGGTGGACCCAGTACGCCGTCAGGAAGAACGCAACTCCGCCGATGGCTGCAACGCCCGCAGCGAGGCCGTCCAGCCCGTCGATGAAATTGACCGCGTTCATGGTGGTCACGATCGCGAGGGCAGTCAGGAGGATCCGTAACGGTTCCCCCTCGATCCGTATGGGTTCCGGAACAAAAGGAACCACGGACATCTGCACACCCCAGGTCGCAACGATCGTGGCAGCCGTGCATTGGCCGATCAGCTTGACCCACCAGCGGATGTCCATGACGTCGTCTGCAACACCAACCACGACGATCACCAGGGCCCCTGCCAGGATTCCCCAGGGCGCACCGTTTCCGTGGAATATGTCCTTCACGAAAAACGAATTGCTGGCAACCACGAGGGCCACGGCAAAACCCGCGAAGAGTCCCAGGCCACCTAGCCTGGAAATGGGGACCGAATGCATGTCCCGGCTGCGGATGGGGGCGAAAAGCCGGAGTTTGTTACCCATCTGGCGGGCTACCCACGTAGCGAGATACGACACGACGGCAGCCGTGAGCATCATGAGCGAATACATGATCACTTGGCGGCTCCTGTTGGCGGTGGTGGTGGATTCTGTCCGTGGCGATTAGCTGCCGGCACAACACCTGCAACACCTCTGCGCACCGCCGAATATTGCTGTACTACAGTTGGACTCTGTCAAGATACTAGCGGCTACGGCGGCTTTGCTCCGTTTCACGCGCCCCTAGGGCGAGCCGGGAGGACTCTCCCCGCGACCGCCCGGAAGGAACCCTACATGACTGTCTCCGTTGCCGTTGCGGCCGTGACCTTTGACCGCCCCGGAGAGCTTGCAGTCCTGCTCGACGCTATCAACAAGCAGTCCATGCCCGTGGACACCATTTGCCTCGTGGACAGCGGAACCACCCCTTCGCGGGAGCTTGCGTCAAGCCATCCAAAGGTGGACTACGTCCGCTCGGAGGCGAACCTGGGCGGCGCAGGCGGCTTCGCCCTTGCGATCCTCAAGGCCGTGGCCAGCGGCGCCGAATGGGTCTGGATCATGGACGATGATGCCGAACCCGGCGATCCCGCGTGCCTCGAAACCCTGGTTCGCGAAGCGGAGGCCCGCGGCCTGGACGCCGTCGTTCCGCTCGTCGTTGCACCCGACCACCCGGACAAGCTCTCGTTCTTCTTCCGGATTGACGGCAAGGTGACCCACGACCGCGCCGAGGTGGAGAAGGCGGGGTTCCTGCCCGACGTCGGACACTTCTTCAACGGGGCGCTCATCCGTTCCAGCGTTTTCTTCAAAGTGGGGGTGCCGGATATCCGGCTGTTCATCCGGGGCGACGAGGTGGACTTCATGATCCGCCTGAGGAAAGCGGGAATACGCTTCGGCACTGTCGCGACGGCGTGGATCACCCACCCGCATGCGTTTTCCGAAACAAAGCACGTCTTCGGCGCCCGCTGGCACGTGATCGTTCCGGAGTCAGCGTTCAAGCGCTACTTCTACTACCGCAACCGGGGCTATTTGATCCGCCGCTACCGCCGCGGCAAGTCGATGGTGGCCGACGTCGGAGGCTACTTGGGCTATTTCCTCCCCCGCGGTGACTTCCGCGGGCTCGCTGAATGGTTCCGGGCATTTTCCGCCGGCTTGCGGGACAAGGGCTTCGGCCCGCTGGAGGACCAGAAGTTCTAACGGCCCTGCCGTGCACGTCGCTTCAGCGCGCTGTTCCTGCCCTTGCTGTTCCTGCCCGTGAGCCGGCGGCGTACCAGCAGGCCGAGGAGCACCCAGGGCTCGCAAAAGACCCTGTAAGCGACGCGGCCCGGATGCAGGACGAGCCGCCAGGCCCATTCCAGTCCGAGGCGGCCCAGCCAGCGTGGAGCGAGCTTCTGGAGGCCCGCCAACTGCTCGATAGCGCCGCCGACCGTACAGTAGACGGCGGGCGGGAGCTCGTCCAGTCGGCGCTGCAGGACCGATTCCTGCAGCGGCATTCCGAGGCCAAGTAGCACAAGCTGAGGGCGGAAATCCACCAACCAGGCGACGGCGGCCTCTTCGCTGGCATCGTCCCAGTTCTCACCGGGCCGTCCGGCGACCTCGGCGCCCGGAACGATCCGGCGGAGCCGCTCCACCGTCTTGCTGTTGGCTTCGGGACCGGCACCTACGACGGCGATCCGGCGTAGTCCGTCGACGCCGCCAAGTGCCGGCACCCAGTCAGTGGATCCCAGGCGGTATTGCATCAACCCCGCGGCGTCGCGCCGTGGAGCACCGCGCCGTCCAAGTCCCCAGAGCATGGCTACAGGCGCGCCATCCATGAGCACCACATCGCTGCGTTCGTAGAGGCTGCGGAAAGCCGGGCTCGAATGGAACAGAGTGACGCTGTGGAGATTGTGTCCGAGGACAACCCTGGTGGTGCCGTCCGAAACGTACCCGCTGATGGCCTCGATAAGATCGCCGGTGCACAGTGCGGTGACGTCTACGTCCAGAAGGGGGACACGATCCCGGACCAGGCTCATTCGGCCTTGGTCTCCGTGTGGACGGCACTCGCGGCCTGGTCCTCCGCTACAGGTTCAGTCTGCGCTGGCTCTGTCTCTGCCAGCCCGGTCTCTGCCGGAACAGTCTCTGGCAGCCCAGTCTCCGCCGGCTCGGGCGCGGTTTCTCCCAGGGCAAGCACTCCGGGGACAACTTCGCGGAGGCGTTCCACGGAAATGGCACCATCGCGCACTACGCGCAATGGCAGCGTGGTGGCGTCGACAATTGTGGACGGCAGGGACTCGGTTCCCTCGACCGGCCTGAAGCCACCCTCGAGGTACACCTCTACCGATTCGGCAAGCTGGGTCCTTGCCTCGGCAGCGGTCTGTGCGGCCGGCTGACCGGTGCGGTTAGCCGAGGACACTGCCAGCGGTCCGGTGCGGTTGAGCAGTTCAAGCGCAATTTCATCGTCGGGCATCCGCAAGGCCACGGTTCCGCGGGTCTCCCCCAGGTCCCAATCCAACGACGGCTGGGCGTGGAAGATCAGCGTGAGTCCGCCGGGCCAAAAGGCTTGTGCCAGTTTGCGCGCTTCTTCCGATACATCGGTTGCCAGCCCGTCCAGCGCATTGCGCCGCGGAATCAGCACCGGAGGCGGCATATGGCGGCCACGACCCTTGGAGACAAGCAACATGGTCACGGCCTGCGGTGAGAACGCGTCGGCGGCAATGCCGTAGACGGTGTCCGTCGGCATGACGACACACTTTTTCTCGCTGATGGCGCGCTGCGCATGCTCCAGGCCTACGGCGCGTTGTTCCTCTGACGTGCAGTTGTAGCTTGTGGTCACAGCGCTATTCTTTCATTTTCCGGAGGCAGGTAATGCCAACACCGCACTGGTGGCACGTTCCTTGCCGTTGAGGTCGAGGTGGGTGGTGACCTGCGTCCAGCAGCCGGAGGCTTTGAGATGTTCGCAAATCCATGTTGCCTGCACTTCCGCATGCTCCATCACGAAGAAGCCGCCGCTCTTGAGAAGCCGCGCCGCAGAGGCGGCAGCCGCCGTCGGAAGCTCCATTCCGTCCGCTCCCCCGCCGTACAAGGCCTCGGGCGGATCGTGCAGTGCCACTTCAGGTTCGTTCGGGATTGCCTCAGCCGGGATATACGGCGGGTTGGAAACGACGACGTCGAAAGTTCCATCGTGTTCGGGCAAGGCATTGCGGAGGTCGCCGTGCACGAGCTTCACGCCGAGCGGCTTCAGGTTCTTGGCGGCCCAGGCATGGGCGAACGCGCTGAATTCGACGGCGTGGACCTCGGCTCCGGGTACTTCCTGGGCGATCGAAGCTGCGATGGCGCCGGAGCCTGTGCCAAGATCGACCACTTTGGGGTGCTCGAGTCCTTGCAGGTGGTCGATGACCAGTTGGACCACGGATTCCGTTTCCGGCCGCGGAATGAACACGCCCGGGCCTACGGCAAGCGTGAGGTATCGGAAGTGCGCGACGCCGGTGATGTGCTGTAGCGGAACGCGCTGTGCGCGCTCGGCCACCAAGTCCGCGTAGCCTTCCGGTGCCGCGGAATCGCCAAGCAGCATGGCGCGCAGCCGCCCAAGCCCGACACCCAGCAGATGTTCCGCGAGGAGTTCCGCGTCCACGCGCGGAGTGGGGACCCCGGCGTCGGACAGGATTGCTGTTGCCTCGCGGACGGCGTCCGCAAGGCTTTGGCCCGGAAAGAGCGTCATGAAGATCCTTGCAGGCCGTTACTCGCCCAGGGCATCCAGGCGGGACTGTTCATCCATTTCGATGGCCGATTGGATGACCGGTTCCAGGTCACCGTTCATGACGGCGTCGAGGTTATAGGCCTTGTAGCCGGTGCGGTGATCGGCAATCCGGTTCTCCGGGAAGTTGTACGTGCGGATGCGCTCCGAACGGTCCATGGTGCGGATCTGCGACTTGCGCTGGGCCGAGTTCTCGGCGTCGATCTGCTCCTGCTGGTGGGCCAGGATACGGGCACGGAGGACGCGCATGCCGGCTTCACGGTTCTGGAGCTGGGACTTTTCGTTCTGCATGGCCACCACGATCCCGGTGGGAAGGTGGGTGATGCGGACCGCCGAGTCGGTGGTGTTGACGGACTGGCCGCCGGGACCCGAGGACCGATAGACGTCGATCTTGAGATCGTTCTGGTTGATTTCGAGCTCTTCGGGCTCATCGACTTCGGGGAGCACGAGCACACCGGCCGCGGACGTGTGGATGCGGCCCTGCGACTCTGTGACGGGAACACGCTGGACACGGTGCACGCCGCCTTCGAACTTCAGGCGGGCATATACGCCTTCTGCGGGATCGTTCGAGTTGCCCTTGACGGCCATCTGGACGTCCTTGTAGCCGCCCAGATCCGATTCGGTGGCCGAAATGAGCTCGGTCTTCCAGCCGCGCGACTCCGCATAACGCATGTACATGCGCAGCAGGTCCCCGGCGAAGAGCGCAGCTTCGTCGCCGCCTTCGCCGCCCTTGACCTCAAGAATGACGTTGCGGGCGTCGTCGGGATCGCGCGGAATCAGCAAGCGGCGGAGCTTCTCCTGCGCTGCAGGGATCTGCTCCTCGATGTCCTCGACTTCGGCGGCGAAATCAGGATCCTCGGCAGCCATTTCCTTTGCCGCTTCAAGATCGTCCATGAGCCCGCGCCAACGGTTATATGCCTCTACGATGCCCTGCAACTGGGCAGAGCGCCGGCCCAGTTTGCGGGCCAATGGCTGGTCGGCATAAACGGCGGGATCACTCAACTGCGCCTGGATAGCAGCATGTTCATCAAGCAATCCCTGTACGGACTCAAACATTTCAAACCTCTTTCGACTTGTAGCCAAGTCTAGTTGCGCCTACGAATTCGACCATCTGCCGGACCGATGGTGGGCCGAGCGTTAGGTGCCCGACCGCGCCGCGCGGAATTCCCGCCCCGGGAGTGGCATCGGGCCTGCCGGAGCGTGGCGGCTCGGGTCCGCAAGGACCGAGCCGCCACGCGAAGGGGCGGGGGCGGGAATTCCGCGCGGCCTCCCAGCCGCACACAACTCACCGCACACCCGCCCCTAACGTAGCTACTTGTCGTTATCCGACTTAGCTCCAAGAGTCGTCTTCTGTACCTGCATGAGGAACTCGACGTTGCTCCCGGTCTCCCGGATCTTGTTGGTCAGTAGTTCAAGGCTCTGCTGCGTCTCGAGTCCGGACAGGACGCGGCGCAGCTTCCACATGATCTTGACTTCTTCGGCCGAAAGCAGGTTCTCTTCGCGACGGGTACCCGAAGCGTTGACATCCACGGCCGGGAAGATCCGCTTGTCCGCCAGTTGGCGGGACAGGCGGAGCTCCATGTTGCCCGTGCCCTTGAACTCTTCGAAGATGACCTCGTCCATCTTGGAACCGGTCTCCACAAGGGCGGTCGCCAGGATGGTGAGCGAGCCACCGTTTTCGATGTTGCGCGCGGCACCGAAGAAGCGCTTCGGCGGGTAGAGCGCAGCCGAGTCGACACCACCGGACAAGATGCGGCCGGAGGCCGGTGCTGCCAGGTTGTAGGCGCGGCCAAGGCGGGTCATGGAGTCCAGGAGGACCACCACATCCATGCCCATCTCCACGAGGCGCTTGGCGCGCTCGATGGAAAGCTCGGCAACCGTGGTGTGGTCATCGGCGGGACGGTCGAAGGTGGACGCAATAACCTCGCCCTTGACGGTGCGCTGCATGTCCGTGACTTCTTCAGGACGTTCGTCAACCAGCACCATCATGAGGTGGACCTCAGGGTTGTTGGTGGTGATCGCGTTGGCGATGGACTGCAGGATGAGCGTCTTGCCGGCCTTGGGCGGGGAGACGATCAGGCCGCGCTGGCCCTTGCCGATCGGGGCCACGAGGTCGATGACGCGCGGGCCGATCTTCTTGGGGTCCGTTTCGAGGCGCAGGCGCTCGGACGGGTACAGCGGGACGAGCTTGGCGAATTCGACGCGGTCCTTGAGCTCTTCGGGCGTCTTGCCGTTGACCGACGTCACGCGGACGAGCGCGTTGAACTTCTGGCGGGCGTTCTGCTGGCCGCGGTCCTCGCCGTCGCGCGGGGCGCGGATTGCACCGACGACGGCGTCGCCCTTGCGCAGGTTGTATTTCTTGACCTGGGCAAGGGACACGTACACGTCGTTGGCGCCGGGCAGGTAGCCCGAGGTGCGGATGAACGCGTAGTTCTCCAGTACGTCCAGGATGCCGGCGACCGGCAGCAGGACGTCGTCCTCGGTGACCTCGACCTCGTCGACGTCGGGGCCCTGGCCGCGGCCACGGCGGCGCTCGTTGCGGTCGCGGAAGCGCTCGCTGCGGCTGTTTCCATCGCGGTTGTCACGGTTATCGCGGCTGTCCTGCGAGCCCTGACGATCGTTGCGGTCACGGCGGTTGCGACGATTGCGGCGGTTGCCGGTGTCGTCGCCGTCGTTAGTGTCTTCGCGACGCGGACGGGTGTTGTCGCGGCGTTCGCGCTGGCCCGCTTCGCCGGCTTCCGCCGAGGCCTGCTCACCCTGGCGCGGCTGTGCCTGACGCTGCTCGGGCTGACGCTGTTCACCCTGGGGCTGCTCACCCTGGGGCTGCTCGGCCGGACGGGTTTCGCTGCCTTCACCGGTCTCCACGGGAGCAACGGCGGCCTCGCCACGACGACGGTTCCGCGTGCGCGGCTGGCGGCGTTCTCCAGCGGCCTCGCTTGCTTCGGCGCCGGGCGCGGCCGGAGCCTCGACGGCGGCTGCAGGAGCCTCCGCGGTTTCCGTGCCGGCAGGCGCGGCGACAACGCCGTCGCTGCTCGCGCGACGGCTGCGGCCACGGCGTGCCCGGGTGCCCTCCTGTGCGGCAGCTTCGGCGGATACTGCGGCAGGCGCGGCAGCGGTCTCAGCTTCCGGGGATGCCGGCGCGGCCTTCGCTGCTGCGGCCTTGGCCGCGGAAGGAGCCTTGCTCGTGGTTGCACCGGCACGGTGGGCCGAGATCGCCGAGACCAAGTCCCCCTTGCGCATCCGGGATCCACCCGAAATGCCCAGCTGACTGGCGAGAGCCTGGAGCTGCGCGAGCTTGAGGCCTGCGAGGCCGCTGCTCTTAGCGGTTGCGGCCGTTGATTCAGCTGCAGAAGATGTTGTGTCCACAGCTGGAGCCAGCTCAGTGGTTTCTGTCACGAAGGATCCTTCCCCCTCGACGGCGTCCAGACCTAGAGCTGGACGCGATGATTTGTTCTGGACTGCAGTTCAGATCTGCAGCCGGGATTTCGGTCTTGCCGGTTAAGTTTCAGCAGGCCCGGATACTAAGACGTCTTCGATGCTCCGGCAGGCGGGGCGCGGGCTGACCGTTCGGGTAACAGAAAAGGTTCTGTGGCACCTGCGACAGGCCGATAAGGAGACGACACCGGCAGACTTCGACACAGTATGAGACGGGAACGGCTTTGAGCCGGGATCCAATGTCAGGGAACTGCCCGCGGTACTACCGCCGGTGCAACTCCACTCTAGCACCTTCGAGGTCCACTGCCAGTGTCATCACGCGCCAAGCCACGTCCGGAGTGTTGTCCGCGGTGAACGAGTCGATTAATTCGACAACCGCCCCGGCTTCTTCAACGCCGTTGGCCAACGCCAGAACCGTTGGCCCCGCTCCGGAGACGACAGCTGCATGGCCCGAGGACCGCAATGCCTTGATCAGCGCCGCGCTTGGCCGCATTGCCTCTGCGCGGTAGCTCTGGTGCAGGTAGTCCTCGGTTCCGGGAAGCAGGAAACGGGGTTCGGCCGTCAAGGCGTGGACCAGGAGCGCCGCGCGTCCTGAGTTCATGGCTGCCGCGTGGTGCCCGATGGAAGCGGGCAACAACCCGCGGGCGGTTTCGGTGGATAGCTCGTAGTCAGGCACTGCGACGATCGGAATCACGGACGGAACCACCTCAGCGCGGGTGCTGCTGTACTGCTCGCTGTCCTGCCATGACAACGCCAGTCCGCCGAAAATCGCGGGTGCGACGTTGTCCGGGTGGCCTTCAATCTCGCTCGTGAGTTGCAGGATCCACTCACGGTCGCGCTGTGCGGATTCGGGCACCAAGGCGTTAGCGGCGGTAACTGCCGCAACAACTGCCGAGGCCGAGGAGCCAAGTCCGCGGCCGTGCGGGTTGACGTTGTCCGCGGTGATCTTGAGGCCGCCGTGCCGGAACCCAAGGCGCTCCATGGCCGAGTTGAGGGCACGGACGACGAGATGGCTGGCATCGCGGGGAAGGGTGTCGGCCCCCTCGCCGGAGAGCTCGAATTCGAGCTCTCCGGTGGGGAGCGTTTCGACGGTCAGGGTGTCGTAGATCGACAATGCCAGGCCGAGGCTGTCATAGCCGGGACCCAGGTTCGCGCTGGTACCCGGGACCCTGACGGTCACCTGCTGGCCTGCCGCGACAAGCTTGAGACCGGTCGCGGTGGGCTGGGTGGTTTCCACTATTGGTTTTCTTCCAGTCCCAGTTCGGATGCCACGGTCACGACGTCGTTCGGTACCTTGACCGGCTGGACCTCGCTTCCGTCTTCGGTACGGAGGGCCCACTGCGGGTCTTTGAGTCCGTGTCCGGTGACGGTGATGACGATCGTCTTTCCGGCGGGGACCTCGCCTGCGCCGTGCTTCTTGATGAGGCCGGCAACGCCTGCCGCGGAACCGGGTTCCACGAAGACGCCTTCCTTGGCGGAGAGCCAGCGGTGGGCATCGAGGATTTCCTCGTCAGTCACGGCGTCGATGAAGCCGCCGGATTCATCACGTGCGGCGATAGCCGTTTCCCAGGACGCCGGGTTACCGATGCGGATGGCCGTGGCGATCGTATCCGGTTCGGTGATGGGATGGCCTGCCACGAACGGTGCCGCGCCTGCTGCCTGGAATCCCCACATCGCCGGAGTCTTGGTGGAGACTGCGGGAAGGGTGCCGGCAGTCGCGGACTCGAAAGGCGCGGAATACTCCTTGTAGCCCTTCCAGTACGCGCTGATGTTGCCCGCGTTGCCCACCGGCAGGACGTGGATGTCCGGAGCGTCTCCGAGGGCGTCCACGATTTCGAAGGCCCCGGTCTTCTGGCCCTGGATACGTGCCGGGTTGACGGAGTTCACGAGGAACACCGGGTAGGACTCACCGAGCTTGCGGGCGATGTCCAGGCAGTTGTCGAAGTTGCCGTCAACCTGCAGGAGCGTGGCGCCGTGCGCGATCGCCTGGCTGAGCTTGCCCATGGAGATCTTGCCTTCGGGGACCAGCACCGCGCACTTCAGCCCTGCGGCCGTGGCGTAGGCAGCGGCGGAGGCAGAGGTATTGCCCGTGGAGGCGCAGACAACGGCCTTGGCGCCTGCTTCGACAGCGGCCGTCATGGCCATCGTCATGCCGCGGTCCTTGAAGGACCCGGTGGGGTTCATCCCCTCCACCTTCAGGTACACCGTGGATCCGGTGAGTTCGGAGAGCTTCTGCGCGTGGACGAGCGGGGTTCCGCCCTCCCCGAGGGTAATGACCTTCGTGGCTTCCGTTACAGGCAAACGATCAGCGTATTCGCGGATGACTCCGCGCCATTGGTGAGCCACTTAGACCCCTTCTACCCGCAGGACGGATGTCACAGAATTGATGACGTCCAGGCCCTTGACGGCCTCGACGGTTGCCGCGAGTGCGGCTTCGGATGCGCGGTGGGTGACAATCTTCAGCTCGGCCGACTCAACCTTCGAGGGGGCGTCGCGGTGGATCGTCTGGCGCATGATTTCAATCGATACGCCGTGCTCCGCGAAGATGTGGGTGATCCGGGCCAGCACGCCGGCCTGGTCGGCGACGTCGAGCCCGATGTAGTAACTCGTGGTGGAGGCGTCGATTGGCAGCGCCGGCACGAACCCGGTGGTGGTTTCGGTTCGACCGGGACCGCCAAGCACCACCCTGCGGGCCGCCGAGACGAGGTCGCCCAGGACGGCTGACGCCGTCGGGGTTCCGCCGGCGCCCTGGCCGTAGAACATCAACTCGCCGGCGTTCTCGGCTTCGATGAAGACGGCGTTGAACGCACCGCGGACGGCTGCAAGCGGGTGTTCGCGGGGCAGGAGGGTCGGGTGGACGCGGACGGAAATTCCGCCCTCGCCGTTTGCGTTGGTGATCTTCTCGGCGATGGCGAGCAGCTTGATGACAAAGCCGGCTTCCTTCGCGGCGGCAATGTCCGCGGCGCTGACCTTCGTGATGCCTTCGCAGTAGACATCTTCGAGGGCAAAGCGCGTGTGGAAGGACAACGACGCGAGGATGGCGGCCTTCGCGGCGGCGTCATGGCCTTCGACGTCGGCGGTCGGATCGGCTTCGGCGTATCCGAGCCGTTGCGCCTCGGCCAGCGCGTCGGCGAACTGCGCGCCCGTGCTGTCCATCTGGTCGAGGATGAAGTTGGTGGTGCCGTTGACGATGCCCAGGACCCGGGTGATGCGGTCGCCGGAAAGACTGTCGCGGATGGGACGGAGGATCGGAATGGCTCCTGCGACTGCGGCCTCGTAGGAGAGCTGGACACCCGCCTTGTCGGCCTCTTCGTAGAGGGTGGGGCCGTCCTGTGCCAGGAGTGCCTTGTTGCCGGTCACGACACAAGCGCCGTTCTGCATGGCCGTCAGGATGAGCGAACGGGCCGGCTCGATGCCACCCATGAGCTCGATCACCAGATCTGCGTCCTTGGCCAGGGTATCGGCGTCGGTGGTGAACAGTTCGCGCGGCAGTTCGACGTCGCGCTCTGAATCGAGGTTCCGTACGGCGATGCCGGATAACTGCAGGTGAGCACCGGTGCGGGCCGCAAGGGCGTCGGCGTCGTCAAGGAGAATCCGCGCTACCTGGGCTCCCACGTTGCCACAGCCCAGCAGGGCCACCTTCAGGGTTCGCACTTCAGACATTCGCCACTCCCATGTCGCGGTTCAAGAGATCTTCTTCGGTTTCCCCGCGGACGATCAGCCGGGCGGATCCGTTACGCACTGCGACAACGCCAGGCCTGGCCAGATAGTTGTAGTTGCTTGAAAGGGCCCAGCAGTAAGCGCCGGTTCCCGGTACAGCGAGCAGATCACCGGCTGCCACGTCTTCGGGCAGATATACATCTCTAACAACTATGTCGCCGCTCTCGCAATGTTTGCCCACCACTCGGGACAGCTGCGGAGCAGCGTCGGAGGCACGCGAGGCGAGAATGGCCGAATAATCCGCGTCGTACAGCACCGGACGGGCGTTGTCGCTCATGCCGCCGTCCACCGACACATAGCGACGCGGGAACGTAACGTTTTGCTTGGCGGCGGCGTCGGCGGGCGCGTCCACGCGAACGGTTTTCAGCGTCCCGACCTCGTACAACGTGAAGGTGCTGGTGCCGACAATTGCGCGGCCCGGTTCAATCGAAATTCGCGGCGCGGTGATGCCCAGCTCGGCGCATTTGGAGCGTACGACGGCGGCCATCGCCTGCGCGATTTCGGCTGGCGGGCGGGGGGTGTCCACTGGCGTGTAGGCAATCCCGTAGCCACCGCCCAGGTCCAGTTCCGGCAGCACGATGGAGTACTTCGACTGCATCGCGGCGAGGAATCCCAACAGCTTTTCGGCTGCCAGGGCGAAGCCGTCGGGCTCGAAGATCTGCGAACCAATGTGGCAATGCAGGCCCAGAAGTTCCACATTCGAGTAGGAGGTGGCCGCAGCGACGGCTTCTTCGGCAGCCGAGAGGCCGGCTGACTCCGTGGAATCCTCGGCCATGGAGAGACCGAACTTCTGATCCTCGTGGGCCGTGGCGATGAATTCGTGCGTGTGGGCGTGGACGCCCGGAGTCAGCCGCAGCATCACCTTTGCCGTCTCGCCGCGACCGGAGGCTATCTTCGCAACACGCTCAAGCTCGTCGAGGCTGTCCACCACGATGCGTCCGAGCTTCATGTCCAGTGCCCGGTTGATCTCGGCGTCGGACTTGTTGTTTCCGTGCAGCCCCAAGTTCGCGCCGTCGATGCCGGCACGGGCAGCGACGCCGAGTTCGCCGCCTGAGCAGGTGTCCAGGCGCAGGCCTTCCTCGGCAACCCAGCTGGCCACGGCGGTGCACAAGAAGGACTTACCGGCGTAGTAGACGTCCACTCCCCCGCAAATGTCCTCGAAGGCTGCGTCGAAGGCGTCCTTGAAGGAGCGTGCGCGGGCACGGAAGTCGTCTTCGCTCATGACGAACAACGGCGTGCCGAACCGGGCCTTGAGTTCACTGACCGGAACGCCGTCGATGGCAAGTTCACCGGCGTCGTTCCTCTGGACACCTTCGGCCCACATCGGCGCGTGAAGCGCGTTCAGGTCCGCCGGCACGGCGAGCCATTCGGGAGCAAGGGGTGAGGCTGCACTGTTGTTGGTGGTTTCCATGCCTGTCACATCCGTTCCGGAGCTGACACGCCGAGGAGTCCCAGCCCATTGGCCAGCACTTGGCTCGTGGCGTCGTTGAGCCACAAGCGGGTGCGGTTGACATCCTGCACCGGCTCGTCGCCCAAAGGTGAAACACGGCAAGCGTCGTACCAGCGGTGGTAGGCGCCGGCGATGACCTCGAGGTGGCGGGCCACACGGTGCGGTTCGCGAAGCTCGGCTGCCTTGGCCACGATGGACGGGTAGCTGCCCAGGTAGGAAAGCAGTTCGTTTTCGGTGGCGTGGTCCAGCAGGGATGCGTCGAAGGCGCTGTGGTCCACGCCGGCCTCGATCGCGTTGCGTGCTGTTCCGCGCGAACGGGCGTGAGCGTACTGGACGTAAAACACCGGGTTTTCGTTGCTGTTCTTCTTCAGCAATTCAGGATCCAGCGTGAGCGGCGAATCGGCGGGGAAGCGCGCCAGCGAGTAGCGCACCGCGTCCTTGCCGAGCCATTCGATGAGGTCCTTGAGCTCGATGATGTTGCCGGCACGCTTGGACAGCTTGGCGCCGTTGACGGAGACCAGCTGTCCGATCAGGACCTCGATGTTCACCTCGGGGTCGTCGCCCGCACAGGCGGCGATGGCCTTGAGCCGGTTGATGTAGCCGTGGTGGTCGGCCCCGAGCAAGTAGATCTTCTCCGTGAAGCCACGGTCCTTCTTGGACAGGTAGTAGGCGGCGTCGGCGGCGAAATACGTGGGTTCGCCGTTGGCACGGATCATCACGCGGTCCTTGTCGTCGCCGAAGTCAGTGGTCCGCAGCCAGACTGCCCCGCCGTCGTCGAACACGTGGCCCTGCTCCCGGAGGCGGGCAACAGCGGATTCGATCGCACCGGCGTCGTGCAGTTCCTGTTCGGAGAAGAAGACATCGAAGGCGACGCCGAACTCGGCGAGCGTGTCCTTGATGTCCTTCATTTGGGCTTCGTAGGCGGCAGCCCGGATCACCGGCAGCGCGGCTTCGTCGGTCAGTTCCCGGATTGCCGGGTGGGCTTTGAGCACTTCGTCGCCGAGTTCGCGGATGTATTCGCCGGGGTAGCCGCCTTCGGGCACACTGCGGCCGTGCAGGCGGGACAGCACCGAGTTCGCAAAAACGTTCATCTGCGAGCCGGCGTCGTTGATGTAGTACTCGGCGGTGACGTCGGCACCGGAGGCGCGGAGGACGCGGGCAATGGAATCGCCCAGGGCGGCCCACCGAGTGTGGCCGATGTGCAGTGGTCCCGTGGGGTTGGCCGAGACGAACTCCATGTTGACCACATGGCCTGCGAGCGCCTGGTTGGTTCCGTAGGAACTCCCCGCCTCGACAATGACCTTGGCGAGCGCGCCGGCGGCGGCCGCGTCCACGGTGATGTTGAGGAAGCCCGGGCCTGCGATGTCCACGGCCGTGACGCCGTTGATCGCTTCCAGCCGCTTGCCCAGGATCGTGGCGAATTCACGCGGGTTGGTTCCGGCATGCTTCGCAAGCTGCAAGGCAATGTTGGTGGCCCAGTCCCCGTGCTCCCGGTTCTTGGGTCGCTCCACGCGCACGTCCTCGGGGAGGGCAGATTCGGAAAGCGCAAGCTCGCCGGCGGCGACAGCGTCTTTCAGGCAGGCGGATATGGCGGCTGAGAGTTCTTCGGGAGTCACCCGTCTAGCGTACCGGTGGGGCTTGCAACTGGTGGAATTCCTACACTTAGTAATGCGTACACGCGGGCACCAGCACACACCCAGCTGGCGCCCAGCTTCGGCCAGTACAGCTCCCAGACTGAACCGCTACGCTGAAATCTACGTCAACGGGGTGAACGGGCCAGCGGCCCACAGCAATCCGCATGGACCCTTTTCCCGTCAAGTTGAACCCCGTCCAGTTGAAACGAGCAGAACCATGACTACGCCACTCCGCAAGGGCCTCCTGGTGGGCGCCGCTGGCCTCTCCCTTGCCAGTTCCGTGGCAGCTTGTGCCCCTTCGGCCCAAGGAAGCACCCCGCAAAAGACCTCAACGATTACCGGCCCCTACAAGGACGGCACTTACAGTGCGGACGGTGACTACTTTTCGCCCAACGGCGGTGAAACCGTGGGCGTCCAGCTGACCTTGTCCGGCAGCACCATTTCCGCGGTGAACATCACCGTCCATGCCAACAACCCGAACACCCGGGAGTTCCAGGGACAGTTCAAGAACGGCATCGCCGCGCAAGTCGTCGGCAAGAAACTGGACGAGATCAACGTCACAAAGGTAGCCGGCTCCTCCCTGACCAGCGAAGGATTCAACAAGGCCGTGGAAACCATCAAATCCGAGGCCAAATAGGCACATGACGCACCCGGGCTGGAATGCTTTCAGCTTCGACGGAATCGGGACCAGTTGGGAAATCTCGACGCCGGAGGAACTCCAGGAGGACGTGCGCGCCGGCCTGCTCGGCGTCGTGGAGGATTACGACCGAAGCTATTCGCGGTTCCGGGACGACTCCCTGGTCTCCGCACTCGCCCGCGGACCCGGCACCGTCACCCTCCCCGCCGGCGCAAGCGAGCTCGAAGGGCTTTTCAAGACGCTGTACCGCCTCACCGGGGGCGCCATGACACCGCTCATCGGCGGCAGCCTCGAGCGCCTGGGCTACGGGCATGACTACGCCGTGCGGCCCCTCGGCCATCCCGTGCCGGCGCCGCGCTGGGAAGACGTCCTTGTATGGAAGGGCGCGGTCGTGTCCTCCTCCGCTCCCGTGGTCCTGGACATCGGCGCTGCCGGGAAGGGCCAATTGGTGGACCTGCTCGCAGCGGTCCTGCGCGGAACGGGAATCACGGAATTCCTTGTCGATGCCAGCGGCGACATGCTCCATTCCGGGACCGAACCCTTGCGTGTGGCCCTCGAACACCCCTACGACCCCACCCAGGCGATCGGCGTCGTCGAACTCCATGACGGTGCGCTGTGCGCTTCCGCGGCCAACCGCCGCGCGTGGGGCGACGGACTGCACCATGTCCTCGACGGCTCGACCGGGCGCCCGGTGGAAACGGTGGTGGCAACGTGGACCATGGCGGCCACGGCAATGGAGGCCGATGCCCTGGCCACGGCGCTCTTCATGGTGGATCCGAAGGTGCTTGCGGAAGAGTTCGAATTCTCTTGGCTTAAGGTCTATTCGGACGGACACGCCGAATATTCGGCCGGTTTCGAAGGGACGCTCTTCTCATGATTGGCATCAAAGCGCGAGTGGATGCATGGCTCGGCCGTTTCACGATGTATCGGCTGATCCTCTGGGTCCTTGCGGTGCTCGTGGTGTACAGCATGGTGTTGGACGCCTTGGGCTGGCTAAGCTTCGGGCTGCCTGAAATGCTGGTCCACCTTGTGCTGTGCCTGGGTCTGACGTACGCCTCCAACCGGTTCCTGGCGATGCCCTTCAAGGTGCGGCCACATTCGGAGTCTTCGCTCATCACGGGCCTGCTGTTGTACTTCCTGTTCTGGCCCACTGAACTGATTCCGACGGTCCAGATCCCCGATCTTGCCGGAGTCGCCCTGGCATGTGTCCTCGCTTCGGCATCCAAATATGTGTTGGCCTTCAGAGGACGGCACATTTTCAATCCCGCCGCGGCGGGCGCCTTCATCGCCGGGCTCACGGGATTGAACATCGCCACGTGGTGGGCCGCGACCCCAGCCATGCTGTGGCTCCTGGTCCCGGGCGTGCTGCTGGTGTTGTACCGGACACTCAAGGTGCTCATGGCCTGCACTTTCCTCCTGGTGGCGGTGTCCGTGGTGTGTGCCGTACTCCTCGGGGGCGGCATGACCTTCGGATCGGCTTTGTGGCAGCCGATCTCCCAGCAGCCGCTTTTGTTTTTCGCCGGCTTCATGCTCACGGAACCTCTCACCCTCCCTCCCCGTCGTTGGCAACAGGTGGCGCTGGCCGTCGTCGTGGCGTTGTTCTTTGCCGTGCCGTACAACCTGGCCGGCATGGCCAATTCACCTCAGCTCGCGCTGCTCATCGGGAACCTTCTGGCGTTCCTCGCGGGACAGCGGGGCGGCCTCATGCTGACGTTCAAGGGTTCGCGGCCCCTGACGCCCTTCACCACCGAATTCCGTTTCGAACCGCGACGGCCAGTCCGTTTCCTCCCGGGGCAGTTCATGGAGCTCGACCTTCCGCACCCGCGCTCGGACGGGAAAGGACGACGGCGGGTCTTCAGCATGACCAGCGCGCCGGACTCACCCGAGCTGACGTTCGGCGTCGGCACCGGGCAACCCGTCTCGGCCGCCAAACGCGTGCTGCTCGCGCTGGAGCCTGGAGACTGCGTGCATGGAACCACTGTGGGCGGTGACTTTGTCTTACCGCGCGACGCCGGCAAACCCGTGCTGCTCATCGCGGCGGGAATCGGGATCACCCCTTTCTTGTCCCAGCTCGCATCGCCCGACTCCGCGCAAAGGGACATCGTCGTGTTGTACCTCGCCCCCAGCGCGGCCGAACTTGCCGGGAGCGATGTCCTGGCGGCTTCCGGCGCGCGGGTTATTGCCCGCGTTTCTGACGGTTCCCCGCCGCCGACGTTCATGCACGACGCCGGGCGGGTCCGCATCGACGGCGACTCCCTGCGGGAGCTCGTCCCGGATGTGGCCAAACGGGAGGTGTACGTCTCCGGCTCCCCGGCAAACGTGGACGCCCTTCGCTCAGCCTCCCGCCGTGCCGGAGCCCGGCGAATCCATGTGGACGCTTTCGCCGGCTACTGACGGAAGGCAGGTCACTCTCCCTAGCGGCGCACCTGGCGGGCGCCCCGTTTTCCATTGCAGCGCCGGGACCTGCTAAGCTCATGGACGTCCCTCCGGCAACGGACGGGAACCCCGGATGCCCTCGTAGCTCAGGGGATAGAGCGTCTGCCTCCGGAGCAGAAGGCCGTAGGTTCGAATCCTATCGAGGGCACAACCAAAACCCCGCCGGTTCACTGAACCGGCGGGGTTTTCCTTTGCCTGGCGTCCCGGGATCGACGTCGTTCGAACAGCGGATTCTGCTCAATCATTCGAATGGACAGAATCCGGAACCGCGGAATCCCGGGGACCGGGAACTTCGACGAGAAGAATGATCCAGCAGAATCCGACGGTGTCCACGAATTGTCGGGCCGATCCGAGGTGTCCCGGACATGCCGAACCGGTCCGGCTAAAAAGTCGGTGGCCGCTCCTAAGCTGTTCGTACCCGTCCACCCGGTACGAAAGGGTTCGCCGTGATCTGTTCCATCGTTCCTCCCTACATGCTGCGAAGGCTGGCGGCCCAGCGCGAGCCCCGCTTGCGGGTGATTGCGCGCGCAGCCAAGGAGTCCTTGCTACACATCAGGAACCTCCAGGCGGTCAGGGCGCTTCCGGTGCCGGTCCCTGTGCCGACGGCGCGCCAGGCGAAACCCGGGCCGCCCAAGCGGACCATCTACGACGCGGGCTCTGCCGAAGCCTTGCCCGGCAAGCTCGTCCGCAAGGAGAAAGGCCCCGCGACGGGCGACCCCGCCGCCGATGAAGCCTACGAGGGTCTGGGTGAAACCCACGCCCTATATGCCGGGGCGTTCAGCCGGAATTCGATCGACGGCGCCGGGCTGAAACTTGATGCCACTGTCCACTACGGCGAACTGTACGACAACGCCTTCTGGAACGGCAGCCAAATGGTCTTCGGCGACGGCGACGGCGAGATCTTCCAGAGGTTCACCAAGTCACTCAGCGTGATTGGGCACGAACTTGCCCACGGCGTCACCCAGTACACGGCCGCCCTCGCCTACCGGAATCAGGCCGGAGCCCTCAACGAATCCATGTCGGACGTTTTCGGTGCGCTTGTGGAGCAGTATGCCGAAAAGCAATCTGCAGCCGAGGCCAGTTGGCTGATCGGCGAGGGCTTGTTTACGGACGCCGTCCAGGGCACCGCGCTCCGCTCCATGAAAGCGCCCGGGACCGCGTATGACGACGACGTGCTCGGCAAGGATCCGCAACCGGACTCCATGGACAAGTACGTCCGCACCACCGCGGACAACGGCGGTGTCCACATCAACTCCGGCATCCCCAACCGGGCGTTCTCCCTGGTTGCCCTGGAGCTGGGCGGCAACGCCTGGGAGGCGCCGGGACAGATCTGGTACAACACGCTGAGCGGCGGCGCCCTCCCTGCCACATGCACCTTCGGACGCTTTGCGAAGGCCACAGTCGCTTCGGCGGAGGAACTCTTCGGCGCCGGTTCAAACGAGCATGACGCAGTCCGCAGGGCATGGGAAACTGTGAAGGTAAAGCTCTAGCAGCACCCTCCGGAGCAGTGGAAGCCGCAGAACATGAAAATCACTGTCCAGCGCAGCGGTGGCGTCGCCGCTATCACTCGTGTCTGGACTGTGGATGCCGCCACTTCCGAAGCTAGGCGGCGCTGGATGCCGATTGTCGAGGCCTGCCCTTGGGACCAGGTGCCATCCCGCGGCCAAGCCAAAGGAGCGACCGCGCAAGCAGCCGGGAAGGCGGCAGGGCAAGCCGACCGGTTCATGTATTCGATCCGCGCCGGACAACACCGGGCCACGCTTCCCGAGACCGATGTCACCGGGCCGTGGCACACTCTCGTCGAGAACGCCAAGGTAGAGGGCCGGGAGACCCTCCGCCGCTAGCCAACCTCTGCCAACTGGCCGCGGAAAGCCCTCCGGTACGACTGCGGGCTCGTGTCCAGGACCTTGGCAAAGTGGTGCCGCAGCAACACGGAATGCCCGAACCCCGCTTCGCGGGCGACCTCGTCGATGTTCAACTCAGTGGTTTCCAGGAGCTCCTGCGCCCGGAGCACCCGCTGCGAATTGAGCCACGCCGCCGGCGTGGCACCCGTTTCGGCCCGGAAACGGCGTGCGAAGGTACGGGCGGACATGTGCAGCCGGGCGGCCAGTTCGTTGACGCTGTGGTCGTGCTCCAGGTTCTCCACCATCCAGCGCAGCAACGCCTCCATGGGCGCCGAGCCGCAAGTAGGCATGGGCCGGTCGATGAACTGGGCCTGCCCGCCGTCGCGATGCGGCAGAACCACCATGTCCCGGGCAATGGCAGCAGCTACGTTGGCGCCAAGCTCGACGCGGACCAGATGCAGGCAGGCATCGATACCGGCGGCCGTGCCGGCACTGGAGATGATCGTTCCATCCTGGACGTAGAGCACGTTTTCGTCGACGTGAATCTTCGGATACTTGCTGGCCAGGTCCTGTGAATAGTGCCAGTGCGTGGTGCAACGGCGCCCATCCAGAAGTCCTGCACGCGCCAGCGCGAACGCGCCCGAGCAGATCGACATGACCCAAGCACCCCGGTTGTGTGCCGCACGCAGCGCATCCAACACAGACTCCGGCACGTCTTCGTCCCGTCCGTACGGAGCCATGATGACAAGGTCGGCATCGGCCGCGGCTTCCAACCCCATGCCAACATGCATCGACAGGCCGGACTTCATCTTCACGTCGCCCGGAACCGGAGTGCAGACCCTGAAGTCAAAGCCGGGAACACCGCTCCCCCGGTCCGAACGGTCAATGCCGAAGACCTCGTACGCGGTGCCGAATTCGAAGACCGAGAAGTTGGGAACAACAATGATTGCCACCGTTTTCAACATAGATCCAGTTTGGCAGAAAATTGCTCAAATGGGTCATTTCTGCCACTGTTTCTTGGGGCGCGCCAGGAACACGATGGAGTCATGGAAATCGTCGGAGTCTTGGTGTTCATCCTCATCCTCGTCACCCTCGCGGGTACCGTCTCAGCCGTCCTTCGGGACGGCCGCGGCCACCATCTGCCCGACCATGCCGAGCCTTGGACCGCGCGGGAGCTGCCGGACAACTCATGCTGGACGCTGCGCGCGTTCTAGCCACGGCCCGGCCTGAACGGCACCCTGTCCCTCAACTGTTCCTCAACACCCCGTCCCCGAACGAGGACGGCTTTTGTCCGCATCCTGGGCTAGATTCATTCCATGATCCAGACGTCCGCCAGGCTGCTGCAATTGCTGTCCTTGCTCCAGGTCCGGCGCGAATGGACCGGCCCGGCATTGGCCCAACGGATGGGTGTCACGGAGCGCACCGTCCGCCGCGATATCGACAAGCTCCGGAACCTTGGCTACCCCATCCATGCCTCCCCGGGCATAGCCGGCGGCTACCAACTGGGCGCCGGGGCGCAGCTCCCGCCGTTGCTGCTCGACGATAATGAAGCACTCGCGGTCGCATTGGGGCTGAACTCGGTGGCGGCGGGACCCGTGGCCGGTATCGGCGAGGCATCGGTACGCGCCCTTGCCAAACTTGAGCAGGTGCTGCCGGCACGTCTCCGCCCGAAGTTTGCGATGCTCAAGGCCGCGGTCACTACGCTCCCCAGCAACGCGGCGTCGGTGGACCCCCAGCAGCTCACGGTGGTCTCCGCTGCGATTGCGGACAGGCGACAACTCAGTTTCGACTACATCAAGGCCGACGGCGACGCCGGCAGGCGCTTGGTGGAGCCGTACGGGCTCGTGGACACCGGGCGGCGCTGGTATCTCGTCGCTTGGGATGTGGACCGGGATGACTGGCGCACGTTCCGCGCCGACCGCATCGCCTCACTTCCGGCTGAACGGAAAAAGTACGTACCGCGAGCGTTGCCGGCCCAGGACCTCGCGGACTACGTCCAGCGCTCCGTGACCCGCTCGCCCTACCGCTACGACGTCGTCGTGCGCCTTCATGCCCCCATTGGCGAGGTGGCCGCCGTCGTCGGCCCGCAGCTCGCGAGCTTAAGCGACGACGGCGGGAACGCCACCCTGCTCCACGCCGGCTGGGACAGCCTGGCGCAGCCGGCAGCACACCTCGCTGCGCTGGACATGGACTTTGAGATCATCGCTCCGGAGGAATTCAAGGAGTACGCCCGCACCATGGCCGGGCGATTGGAAAAAGCCGCAAGGAACCACGCACTGCAAGGCGACGCGCCGCCACAGTAGACTGGCAGCAGCCATGACACTTCATATTTCCTACCCCGTAGAGCTGCCCGTCTCCGAGCGCCGCGAGGACTTGATGGCGGCGATTGCCGCAAACCAGGTGACCATCATCGCCGGCGAAACCGGTTCCGGCAAGACCACCCAGATCCCCAAGATGTGCCTGGAACTCGGCCTCGGGGACAAGGGCCTGATCGGCCACACCCAGCCGCGCCGCCTTGCCGCGCGGACCGTCGCCGAACGCATCGCTTTCGAGATGGGCGTGGAGATCGGGCAGGAAGTGGGCTTCCAGGTCCGTTTCACCGGCGAAGTCAGCAAAGCCACCAAGATCAAGCTGATGACCGATGGCATCCTGCTGGCCGAGATCCAGCGGGACAAGCTGCTGCGCAAATACAGCGCCATCATCATCGACGAGGCACACGAGCGCAGCCTCAACATCGACTTCATCCTGGGCTACCTCAAGCGGATCCTTCCGCAAAGGCCGGACTTGAAAGTCATCATCACCTCGGCCACCATCGACCCCGAGCGTTTCGCGAAGCATTTCGGCAGCGAAGAAGAACCTGCGCCGATTATCGAGGTCTCGGGCCGGACCTACCCGGTGGAAATCCGCTACCGGCCCCTGTCCCAACCGGCCGGAGGGACTGCCTCCGGTGAAGACGAGGACGCGTCCGACGACGAGCTTGAGGAAGACCGCGACCCCCTCGACGCCGTGTGCGACGCCGTCGACGAGCTCGCGCTGGAGGCCCCAGGCGACATCCTCGTGTTCTTTTCCGGCGAGCGCGAGATCCGTGACGCCGCGGAAGCCCTGAACGGCCGGATCCAGGCCAACCGTAGGCTTGCGGGCACCGAAGTGCTGCCTCTATTTGCCCGTTTGAGCCTGCAGGAGCAGCACAGGGTGTTCAACCCGGGCGGTAAGCGGCGGATCATCCTCGCAACCAACGTCGCGGAAACTTCCTTGACGGTGCCCGGCATCAAGTATGTCATCGACACCGGCACGGCCCGCATCTCCCGCTACTCGCACCGCACCAAGGTGCAGCGGCTGCCGATCGAACGTGTTTCGCAGGCATCGGCAAGCCAGCGCTCCGGCCGGTGCGGGCGTGTCTCCGAAGGTATCGCCATCCGGCTCTACTCCGAGGAGGACTTCGAGTCCCGCCCCCCGTTCACTGATCCGGAGATCCTGAGGACCAACCTTGCCGCCGTCATCCTGCAGATGACGGCCATGGGCGTTGCCCGCGGTCCCAAAGACGTCGAGAACTTCCCCTTTGTTGAGCCGCCGGACTCCCGCGCCATCAACGACGGCGTCACGCTGTTGCGCGAACTCGGGGCCCTTAGCCCCGCGCGGACGGGCGGGGCTAATACCCGCGGCGGCCTGACCGCCGTCGGGCAGAAGTTGGCCCAGCTCCCGGTCGACCCCCGGCTCGGCAGAATGATCGTGGAGGCCGGAAAGCGAGGCTGCGTTAAAGAAGTCATGATCCTGGCGGCGGCTTTGACGATCCAGGATCCGCGCGAGCGTCCGACAGACAAGCAGCAGCTTGCAGCGGAGAAGCACGCACGCTTCCGGGACGAAAACTCGGACTTCACCGGATTCCTGAACCTGTGGAACTACATCCAGGAAAAGCAACGGGAGCTCTCCTCCACCCAATTCCGCCGGCTGTGCAGGAACGAATTCATCAACTACCTGCGCGTCCGCGAGTGGCAGGATCTCTTCCAGCAGTTGCGCCAGCTCGCCAAGCCGCTGGGCATCACTATCGACAACAAGCGCGAGGCCGACGCCGTAGGCAACAACGAGGGAATCCACATCAGCTTGCTCTCGGGGCTGCTGAGCCACATCGGGATACTGGATGAGCGCAAGCGCGAATACGCCGGAGCACGCGGCACCCGTTTCGCCATCTTCCCGGGCTCCGCATTGTTCAAGAAGTCGCCCGCCTTTGTGATGGCCGCGGAATTGGTCGAAACAAGCCGGCTCTGGGCCCGGGTCGCGGCGAAGTTCGATCCCTTGTGGGTCGAGCAGGTTGCGCCGGATCTGGTGAAGCGCTCCTACAGTGAGCCGCACTGGTCCACCCGGACGGGTTCGGTCATGGCCCACGAGAAGGTCATGCTCTACGGAGTTCCCATCATCCCGAACCGCCGCGTCAACTACGGCAGGATCGATCCCGAACTTTCCCGCGAACTCTTCATCCGGCATGCCCTCGTTGAGGGAGACTGGAAGACCCACCACAAGTTCTTCCACCGCAACCGCGCCCTGCTCCACGAGATCGAGGAACTCGAGACGCGGATGCGGCGTCGGGACATCCTGGTGGACGACCACACGCTTTTCGAGTTCTACGACGCCAGAATCGGCAAGGACGTGGTCTCGGAACGCCACTTCGACAAATGGTGGAAGGAAGCCCGCCAGCAGGATCCCACCTTGTTGGACTTCGATCAGTCGCTGCTCATCAGCGAGGACGCCGAAGCCCTGGATGATTCCGCCTACCCGAAAACCTGGCTGCACAAGGGCTTTGAACTGCCCCTGAGCTACGAGTTCCATCCCGTGGCTCCCGGCTCTCCGCCGAATCCCTCGGACGGTGTCACAGCCGAGGTTCCCGTGCTCTTCCTCAACCAGCTCGAGGACGCCCCCTTCCGATGGCAGATACCCGGCCAGCGGGTGGAACTCGTCACCGCGCTGATCAAGTCGCTGCCCAAACAGCTCCGGAAGAACTTCGTGCCCGCGCCGGATGTGGCACGGCAAGCCGCTGCAGCCCTGGAAGCTGACTTCGATCCCGCCTCGGACGATCTCGAGGCCTCGCTCGAACTGGTGCTGCGGCGTATCCGCGGGCACATCATTCCTCCGGGATCGTGGAATTGGGACGCTGTTCCGGCGCATCTGCGCGTCAGCTTCAAGGTAGTGGACAGCCGCGGCAGGGTGCTTGACGAAGGCAAGGACCTCGCCGCGCTCCAGGAGAAGCTGGCCCCGGCTACGCGCCGGGCCATCGCCGAATCCCTCGGGGCAACTCCCGCGACGACGGCACGCGCCAAGGGCCCGAAGGGCTCCCCCGGTGCCCAAGGTACCGGCTCCCCCGCAGGAAACGGCGGCGGGGCTACCCCGCCGGGAGCCGGTTTCCTGTCCGAGCAAACCGGGCTCACCGCTTGGACTTTCGGAGCCATCGAACGCCAAGTGACGCGCACGGTGAAAGGGCACGATGTCACGGGCTTTCCCGCTCTCGTCGATGAGGGCAAATCCGTTGCACTGCGCGTCTTCCAGACCCGAGCGGAGCAGGAGTCAGCGATGCGCGGCGGCGTCATCCGGCTGCTCGCCCTGAGGGTTCCGGCCCCTGACCGCTATGTCCTGGAACATTTGAACAACACGGAGAAGTTGACGTTCAGCCAGAACCCCCACGGCTCAGTGAGTGCCTTGATCGCGGACTGCGTCCTGGCTGCGATCGACAAGCTGACCCCCGCCGAACTTCCATGGGACAAAGCGTCATTCGACGCCCTGTACGAGGTGGTCCGTGCCGAACTGATCGACACCGTCTTCACGGTGACCGCCGTCGTCGAGCGCATCTTGGGGAGCACCCGGCGGATCGAGAAGCAACTCAAGGGCAGCACCAGCCTCGCTCTGATCAGTGCGCTCAACGACATGAAGAGCCAGCTCGAGCAGCTCGTGTTCCCGGGTTTCGTGGCACAGACCGGCTACGCCCAGTTGAGCCAGCTTCCCCGGTATTTGGCCGGAATCGAGAAGCGCCTCGAAAAGCTCCCGAACAATGTCCAGCGTGACGGGCTGAACACGTCGGTGGTGCAGGCGTTGGAGGACGACTATGACGACGCCGTGTCCGCGCTGTTGCCCGGCAGACGGGCAGGAGCCGAGTTAACACGGGTGCGCTGGATGATCGAGGAACTACGCGTAAGCCTTTTCGCCGTCGAGCTCGGCACGGCCTACTCGGTCTCGGAAAAGCGCATCCGGACGGTTCTCAACCAGGCTCTGGCACCCGCTTAAGCGGGACCGCCCCCAACGCCCGGTCACCTACGGAGCCCAATCCCCCGGCGGGTTCAGGGGGTCGTTGCAACGCCTGAGTGGTTGGTGGTGTTGTGGGACGTTTTGGTCGGCCTGAGGTTCGGCGTGAATTGGTTCGGGT
>NZ_JAUSSZ010000017.1 GCF_030812595.1 Arthrobacter bambusae | reverse complement strand
GTCAAGGTCCGGGACGGGCAAGTCACGAACCGGCCCGTCTACGTCGCGATCGGCGTCAGCGTCAACGGCGAGCGGGACATCCTCGGGCTATGGGCCGGGGACGGCGGCGAGGGGGCGAAGTTCTGGCTTGCGGTGCTGACGGAAGTAAAGAACCGGGGTGTGGAGGATGTCTGCATCACGGTCTGCGACGGGCTCAAAGGCCTACCCGAGGCCATCAGTACGGTCTGGGAGCGCTCTGTGGTCCAGACGTGCATCGTGCACCTGATCCGGAACACCTTCCGCTACGCGGCCCGGCAGTACTGGGACGAAATGTCCCGGGACCTTCGCCCGGTCTACACCGCACCCTCCGAGGGCGCCGCGAAGGAACGCTTCGTCGAGTTCTGCGCCAAGTGGGGCCGGCAGTACCCGGCGATCACCCGGCTATGGGAGAACGCCTGGAGCGAGTTTGTGCCGTTCCTGGACTACGACGTAGAAATCCGGCGGGTCATCTGCAGCACCAACGCCATCGAATCCGTAAACGCCCGCTACCGGCGCGCAGTCAGAGCCAGAGGTCATTTCCCCACCGAGCAGGCAGCCCTGAAATGCCTCTACCTGGCCACCCGGGCACTAGACCCGACAGGCAAAGGCAGGGCACGATGGGCCACACGATGGAAGCCGGCACTGAACGCATTCGCCATCACCTTCGAAGGAAGAATCAACTAAATGCCAGCACCGGATCCACCGTTAAACGGACACTCCCCTGGCCGCTGGAACCGGTGCTGGAGCCCGATCCCGATCCGATCACGTTGTGCTGGGGTTCGGGCATCTTCGAGCCAGCACCGTTCACTGACTGCCAGATGGACTTGTTGAAAAGCTGCTCATCGATTTTGTCTTCGGTGGCGGTGTCCTGGGTGGCCACCTGGGGGGCCATCGGAGCGTTTGCGCCGTTGACGGTGGTCATGTCGTAGCTGGGCTTGAGTGCCGTGTACGGCGTGTTGTCAGGCTTGGCCGTGAACGACGCGTTCATGGGAGTAGCGAACGCGTCGAACTGGGTCAGCGGGCCGATGCCGGCGATGAGGCCGATGGTGCGCACCATTGAAGCCGTGCTGTAGAAGGTTGAATCCACTTTTCCGGTCTGGGTGTATGGGCTGATGGCCAGCGCCAGAGTGCGGTGCGCGTCCACGTGGTCCGGGCCGTTCTGCGCGTCATCCTCCGTGACGAAGATAGCGGTGTCTTTCCATACGGAGGAATGGGACACGGTGTCCACCAGCTTGCCGAGCGCATAGTCGTTGTCCGCGATATAGGCTTTCGGCGTAGGGGCGCCGGCCCGGGTGGCTTGCGTATGGTCATTCGGCAGCCGGACGAACTGGACCGTTGGCACGGTTCCGGACGTCACGTGGGCCTGGAAGTCCTTGGCCCACTCTTCAATGCGTGGAGTACCGCAACCAGGCTTCAGGGGTGCGAACGATCCGGCCGAATCAGGGCAGTTCAGATCGTAACCGTGGTAGTCGTGGTCGGTCTGGGCATCCAGAACGGGGTCCGCGGCGTTGGACACGCCGGCGTTGTTGGAAACGTAGAAGCCGTAGTTGCGGAAGCTGACGCCAGCCTTGACGAGCCGCTGCCAGACATACGTGTTGTCAGGCTGTTGGGCCGCGATTTCAGGGGCGTTTCCTTCGCTGGGATACGGCGCCTTGCGGCCCGAGTAGTTGGCCGGCCACATTTGCTCTGCGTACGGGTTCGAGTTGGCCGAGGCCACCCAGTTCCAACCGTTGGCGCTGACTTCAGCATCGGCGTAAAAGTTGTCTATAGTGGTGAACTTCTTGGACAGGGCCCGCATGTTCGGCGCTGACTCGTCGCCGAAGAGATTCAGCGAAGCATCACCATTCCCCTTGCCGAGGCTCCCAAGCACCTGGTCGTAGGTGCGGTTTTCCTTGACCACGTAGATCACGTGTTTGATGGGACTCGCTTGGCCGGGTTGGCGCGGGATGATGTTGCCGCCAGCGGTGTCCGGGCGGTTGTTGTTTTTCACCTGCTCGGTAGCCTTCTGCAACTGGCCGCCCTCCGGCACGGTGAAACTGCTCAGCGTGCCGACGATCATCGATCCGCTGTACTGGTTTTCGGCGGCGGGGGCGGAGGACTCGGGATTCGGGTGGCCGGGGCCGTTGTTCGGCCCGGCGCCCAGACCCTTCGCGTTGGTGACGTGCAGGGTCCCGCCGCTGAAGGCCAACGAACTCGGATACCAGCCCACAGGCACCACACCGGCAACCGTGTTGTGGGCAAGATCGACGACGGCGACGTCGTTGTTCCCGGAGTTGCTCACGAAGAGGCGGTGCCCGGCTTCGTCCAGGGCCAGCCCTGTCGGGTTGGTTCCCACCGGTGCGCCCTTTTCGGGCGCGACGCTGACACTCGAACTTGTGCCGGCGGCTGTATCGACAACCGAGACGGTGTCGTCGTCGCCGTTGGCGACGTAAAGCGTGCGGCCGTCCTTCGACAGGACGGACTTGTTGGGGTGGAGACCCACAGCGACAGTGCGGGAAACCTTCGGTTCAGCACCCGTGATGTCCACCGCGGAAAGGTCCGAGGCGCCCTGGTTGGTGACGAACGCCGTCGCGCCGTCCGGGGAAATGGCGACCGAAAGCGGCCGGTGACCCGCCGGCGTCGTCGAGACGGTGCCAGTGGCGAGGTCGACCACGGAGACGGCGTCGGCGAGCTGATCTGCAACAACGAGCCGCTTGCCGTCGGGCGTGATCGCCAATCCGGCCGGGAAGAGGTTCAGTGCCTTGCCCGCGGGCGTCGTGGTGGGAAGCTGGATCGGTGCGCCCTCTGCCAGTTTGCCGCCGGAGTAGCTGTAGCTCCGGATTTTGGAATTTGCCGCGGCGCTTGCGTAAAGCTTGGTTCCGTCCGGGCTCCACGCCAGGCCCATGTAGAGGGATTCAGGGGACTTGTAGGAGATGGTCTGGTCTACCTCGTGGTCTGCGAGATCCACGAGTTGCAGGGATTGGGTACCCTGACCGTTGTTCGTGACGGCGAGCCGCTTACCGTCGGGGGAGATGGCGGAGTTGAGCGGAAGGTCTCCGAGTGAAGTCTGCTGTCCGGTTGGCGTGACGCGCATGCCGATTGAGGTGACTGCAGTTCCGTCGTCGTGGGGGCCGGCGAACGTGGAAACGGCCGCGAACGCAGCGCTGCCGACGAGCACACAAGACAATGTTCCGATGATGACCGGGATTGTTTTGACTTTCATGGTCCCAAAGCTAGGAGGCCTGAGACACGCTGGTCCGACTCACAGGGAACCATCAGCTAAATCATCAGTGAACTGAGGAAGCGGCGGCGCCGGTCAGCCCGCCAGCTACATCCCCGCCAGCCACTCCGGCTCGAAGTCCGGATGTTCCGAGTAGGGCAGCGCGAGGGCATTCAACGATTTCGTGGTCCACTCGATCAATTCCGGGATCCACTGCGGGGTATCCCCAAGCGGGCCCCTGACCATCGTGGTCAGGGCCGTCTGCCGTGCGGATTCCACGATAATGAGCAACTTTCTCTTGGATTCGCATTCCAGGAGCAGGCGTCGCTCGTACCATTTGCCCGCCTCGGAGACCGAAGGGTCGCCGAGGAGTTTCCGCGCCGCAGCCTCGTCCTCATTCAAGCGGTCCGAGAGGAAATCGACGATATCCACAAACTGAGCGTACGCGTCCCGCGCGGCCGCGGAAATGCCCGCCTCCGCTAAGCGGGGTCGGCTTGCTTCTCGCGCTGGAGCTCGACGGCGGCAGCGGCCACGGGGATGTCGACGTGCGGGAGGGCGTTGAAGTGGCTCCGGGACATGCTCCCGAACTCGTAGGCGGTCTCTGCATGCTCTGACAGGTCCACGCCAGCGAGCTCCGCCTCGTGGCTGACGCGGAATCCAACCGTCTTGTGGATGGCAAGGGCAATTATTGCCGTCATGATTCCGGACACTGCGAGGGTGACGAGAATGGCCACGATCTGCGCCACGAGTTGCTGGAGTCCGCCGCCGTAGAACAAGCCTCCACCTTTGCCATTGACAGGGAGTGCAATGAGTCCGAGCGCCAAGGTGCCAACAAGTCCGCCACCCAGGTGGACGCCCACGACGTCGAGGGAGTCATCGAAGCCGAACTTGTGTTTCAGGTCGACAAACACGGCACAGGCGGCGCCCGCCACCAGGCCCAGGCCGAGGGCTGCGGCGGGAGCCACGTTGGCACAGGCGGGAGTAATAGCCACGAGGCCGGCAACGACGCCGGACGCGGCGCCCAAGGATGTGGGGTGACCGTGCCGGATCTTCTCTGTGACCAGCCAGCTGAGCATGGCTCCGGCCGGCGCAACGAGGGTGTTGACCCAGATCAAGCCGGCCTGCGCCGCCGTCGTGGCCGCGCCGGCATTAAAACCGAACCAGCCGAACCACAGCAGGCCGGCGCCAAGCATGATGAAGGGGAGGTTGTGCGGGCGGTGGTTGGGGTCTTTTCCAAAGCCGTGGCGCTTGCCCAGAATCAGTGCCAGGACAAACGCGGCAGCGCCGGAGCTGATTTCCACCACGGTGCCGCCTGCGAAGTCAATCACCTGGCCGAAGACTGAACTGATGGCCCCGCCGGGGCTCAGGAGGCCGCCACCCCAGACCATGAAGGCCAAGGGGCAATACACCAGGGTGATCCAGATGGGGACGAAGATGACCCAGGACGTGAATTTGGCGCGGTCGGCGATGGCGCCGCTGATCAGGGCGACGGTGACCATGGCGAAGGTAGCGCTGAAGCCGAGCTTCATGAGATCGGTGGAACCGACGAGGTCCGCTGATCCGAAGCTGCTGAAAGGATTGCCGAAGATCCCCAGGACACTCTTGCCGCTGATCATCGAGTAGCCCCACAGGATCCACACGGCGCCTACGATGCCCGCGGAGATGAAGCTCATCATGATCATGTTGAGGGAGGCCTTGGCCCGGGTCATGCCACTGTAGAAGAGGCCGAGTGCCGGAGTCATGAGCAGTGCAAGTGCCGCCGACACCATCACCCAAACGTTTTCCGCAGTGATATCCACGTGCGTTTCCCTTCTCATCGGAATGCTGTACGAGGGCCGCCGTAACCTGGCCCCGTTCTTCCCATGCCCAATATTTCCGGTCCCGTGTTTCGAGCAATGCGAGGAAAAATTGCGGGGACGTTACAGAACTGGGCTTGGCGTGAAGAACGCGTGTCGGGCATGTTTCGGGAATGTTAACGCCATCTCCGCGCGGGCAAGGGAACGCCCGGAGCGGGTATCAACGATCCCAATGATTCCGCGGAATCCAGGGCCGAAGGAGGTGAAAGCGTTCCGCCCTGCCTGAAACCGGGATATTTCCCCCACGTGAACGGCGATTCACCGGGCCCGACGGCGTTGTTTTGGCCGAACGCTGGCGCGACGCGGCCGCCGCGTGCACACTTAGGCTGTGAAGCCGTTTCTCCTGCTCGCATCTCGTGCCGAAGACGCCGCTGCCGAGGAAGAGTACCAGGCGTATCTCCGTTTTGGAGGGCTCGCTCCGGAGCAGCTACAACGCATCCGGATGGAAGCGGCGCCCCTCCCGCAGCTTGATCTCTCCGGCTATTCGGGCGTGATTGTGGGTGGCAGCCCTTTCACGTCGAGCGACCCACCAGAGCACAAGAGCACGGTCCAGAAACGGGTGGAGAAAGAACTCGCACAGCTGCTGGACAGGATTGTTGCCGCCGATTTCCCCTTTCTCGGTGCCTGCTATGGGGTCGGGACACTGGGGCTTCACCAGGGAGCTGTGATCGACCGGACCTATGGTGAAGGACTCGGCGCCGTAACCATCAAACTCACGGCGGAGGGCCTCCAGGACCCGCTCCTTGAGGGCATGAGCGAGCGCTTTGTCGCTTTCACGGGACATAAGGAAGCGTGCACAGTCCTGCCGGGAAATGCGGTGCTGCTCGCCGGGTCGGCCGCCTGCCCCGTGCAGATGTTCCGTATCAAGCGGAACCTTTACGCAACGCAATTCCATCCGGAGCTCGACGCGGAGGGACTCGTCACGCGGATCGACACTTACCGCCACGCTGGATACTTCCCGCCAGAGGCTGCTGAACAGCTGATGGCCGACGCCCGGAAGGTCACGGCGACCGAACCGATGAAGATCCTTGGCAACTTCGTCCGCCGATACTCGGTTTCGCAATAACGTCCGAGGAATGAATAACAATGGGCGTATGACCTTTGCGAACGTGGGAAGTCTCGGCACGAAACCTGGCCAACGGGACGCCGTCGTCTCCATCCTGCTCACACCGAAACCGGAGCTCCGGAGCGCAGGCTGCCTGCTCTACGAGGTGGGCGTCAACGAAGAATCGCCGGACACGGTGTTTGTCTGTGAACTATGGGAATCGGCGGAAGCCCACCAAGGATCGCTGCAACTGGACAGCGTCCGGGCTGCCATAGCCGAGGCAATGCCACTGCTGTCCGGAGAGATGGGCGGCACGCGGTTCACAGTATTGGGCTCACCGATCCGCGACGCCTGATATTCATCCAGGCGACACGCGGCTGACGGACAGCATTTTCATAGCTCACACATAGCTGAGGTGGCTACGGTTGCCTCATTATGGAAGAGCAAGAGCCCCGTCGTCCCGGCCAAAGGTCCGGCCGCAAAAGAAATCGGTGGAAACACTGGAGTCCCCGTCGGCGTCGATCGGCCTTGCTGACAGCCTGCTCGGCCGTTCTGGCACTGACCCTGACAGCCACGGTCTACTCGGCCGCGCACGCGCGTTCCGCCTCCGATTTCGTCACGGCCCCGACGGCTCCCGCGGATGAACCAGCGGCTGCGGCAGCCCCGACGAGGGCGGCAGCGGCTCCCGCTCCCACCCCGGTGGCCCCCGCACCGGCCCAGACAGCGGCAGGAACTGTCACGCCCCCGCTTGATGCACAAATCAACGCGATCATCGACGCGAACAGTGGGTACCAGATCGGCGTGGCGCTGATTGATCTTTCTAATGGTTCGACGCACCAATACGGCGTCCAAGAGCCGTTCGAGGCAGCAAGTACAGCCAAGGTCCTGTCGGCCATTGCCTACTACCACCTCGTCGAAACAGGTGCGGCGTCCCTTGACGATCCTTTGGGGGACTACACCTCCGGGTTCCAAATCAAGGAAATGATCCAGGACAGCGACAACGATTCCTGGTCCTTGATCATGGACACGATAGGCCACCCGGAGTTGCAGGCCTACGCCACGTCAATCGGGATCAGCTATGACCCGGAGAACAACACCCTGACACCTGCCGAGATGGCGAGCATCATGGGCGGCCTGTATGGCGGAAAGCTCCTGAACCAGCAGGACACGGCTCAACTGTTGTCCTACATGACGAACACGAACTACGAATCGCTGATCCCTGCCGCGGTACCGGCGGGAATCACCGTTTTCCACAAGTACGGATTGCTCGACGACGAACTCCACGACGCCAGCATCCTCACCAATGGGACCAGCTCATTCGCGTTCGTGGTTTACACCAAGGGCCAGGACGAGAGCGATATCCCCGCCCGCACCGACATCTTCCACCAGCTCACCCAAGCCGTAGTGAACAGCCTTTTCTAAAGCGACATCGGCCCACCGTCAGTACAACGACGCCGGCCGTGCAGTCAGACTGACTGTACGGCCGGCGTCGTTGTTCCCTTATGGCGCTGAGCGCCTGTCGCGATGCTCGATTATTCCTATATTCCTCCTTTGCTCATGGGGTCGGGCCAATTTCCTATCATTCGGTTACGGTCCTGCATGGTCTTCTCCTGACTGAGACGTGTCCTGCGCGGTGCGGCGCAGTTGGCCGTGCCTGCCAAAAGGGCAGGGGCAGCTTGGTCAGTCGGGAGATGAACCAGGATCGAATGCGGGTGCGGCTGAGGGGATTTGCCGCCCATCGGGGATGGGACCGTGGCGGGGCGGCGGAGCCAGCGCACGTTGTTCCGGCAGGTCGGCCTCGCCATGGGAGGAACCGCCCGGCGGCCCCGAGTCGGATCCGGCGTCATGCGGCGAGCCCAACGCAGTCGCGGGCGTGTCAGGCGGAGGCCCGGTGGGAACCGGCGACAAGTCCGCCGTCGTTACTAGAGCGGCAGGAGCGAAGACAACACCCTTCGCTTCGAATCCGGAAGTCCTGGTGCCCGCCCGTGCCCCGGCCTGGTCGGCGAGTGGAGAGGCGTTCGTACGGACAATTGTCGAGGGGTCAGTGAGCGCCGGGCCGGATTCAGCATGCAAGGGAGCGGCGGCGACAGCCGGAACGCCCGGATCTTGATGCTGCGGTATTGCGGGCACCTGCGGCAATTCCGTTACGGGAGGACGCTCCGGCAGCGCCGCGAGTTCCTTGACCGTGCGGCCCACCACGCCCTGCACGCTGCGGACGACTCCAATCACGGGTGTCACGGCGTGGTCTGTTAGCTGCCCAACCACGGTTCCAGGAGCCGTGGCCAATCGACTTGGGCTTGGAACCCCTGAGGGGACTTGGTTGACGAGCCGTCCGATGGGATCGGTGGGATGAGCCGGAGGCAGGGAAACCGAAGGGAGCGGAACAGCCGGGATCGTGGGCACCACGTCTGTTGCTTGCGAAGGACCGGCAAGCCACAGCAACCATGCCGACGCGCCGAAACCGGCGAAAAGCAGGGGTCGCAACAAATAGATGCCACAGCGCCCCAGAGACCTGGCCAAACACTCCACCTCCCCAGTGCGGTGTTTGACATTAACGTACGCCGGTCGTCGTCCGAGGTCTATAGTTCGCGGTGGCATCTGGTTTTTATTTGGTGGCAGACTTCATCAATCGGAGGAACACGTGGAAACCGTCAATCGGCTCCTTGACTCGATCAAGGACGTGGGCCGCGATGCGGTACGCGGGGGATACTCCAGGGCCGTCTATACGACGCCGGAACTCGACCTCAGGCAGTGGTTCATCGAACAAGCCCAACAGCGCGGCCTCGACGTCGAGGCCGACCGCAACGGCATTACCTGGGCCTGGTGGGGAAAGCCCCGGGACGGCGCCCTTGTCACGGGCAGCCACCTCGATTCCGTTCCCGGTGGCGGGGCCTTCGACGGCCCGCTCGGTGTCGCGTCGGCGCTGGCCGCCGTCGACCTTCTCAAGTCCCGCGGCGTTGAGCCGCGCCGCTCCCTGGCCGTGACGGTCTTCCCGGAAGAAGAAGGTTCCCGCTTTGGCGTGGCCTGCCTGGGATCGCGGCTCCTCACCGGTGCCATCGACGTCGACAAAGCCAGGAACCTGCGCGACGCCGACGGCAACACCTTCGCCGATGTCGCCCAGGCCAACGGCCTCGATCCCAGGCATGTCGGCCCCGATACCGCCGCCCTGGCGCGGATCGGCGACTTCGTGGAACTCCATGTCGAGCAGGGCAGGGGACTGGGAGATCAAGGCCCGGCCATCGCCGTCGGAAGTTCCATCCTGGGCCACGGCCGCTGGAAGCTGAGCGTCGGCGGCCAAGGCAACCACGCCGGGACCACGCTCATGGCCGACCGTGCCGATCCCATGGTCGCGGCCGCGCAGATCGTCGTTGCCGTGCGTGACACCGCGGCGAAGCAGCCGGACGCGCGGGCCACGGTGGGGCGTTTGACCCCGGTTCCCGGCGGGACCAACGTGATCGCCTCGCGCGTGGATCTTTGGCTTGACGCCCGGCATCCCGACGACGCCGTGACGGCCCAACTGATTGAAGCGATCTACGGCGCGGCCCGCGAAATCGCAGCTGGCGAGGGATGCACCGTCAGCCTCACCGAGGAGTCCTACAGCAACACCGTGCACTTCGATCCCGCCCTTAGCCGACGCATCGGCGAGCTCCTGCCGGGCGCGCCGGTGCTGGCAACCGGCGCAGGGCACGACGCCGGAGTCCTTGCTGGACATGTCCCTTCGGCGATGCTTTTCGTCCGCAACCCCAGCGGAATCTCGCACTCCCCGGAAGAATACGTGGCCGACGAGGACGCCTCGGCCGGCGCAGTGGCCCTCGCCGACGTTTTGGAGGGACTCCTGTGAGCGGGTTCTGGTGCGAGGCGGCGCTGATTGAGGCCGACGGCGATCTCACGGGCAGCGCCGGGGCACGCCGCCCTGAGGTGGCCGCCGGCGTGCGGCTGGAAGTGCATGAAGGCCGCATCTCCGGATTCGCCACAGGAGTCCGGGCCGAAACCGGTGACCAGATACTGAACGGCGTCGTCTTCCCGGCCGCGGCCAACGCCCATTCGCACGCTTTTCACCGGATCCTGCGCGGCCGGACACACGACGGCCGCGGTGACTTTTGGCTGTGGCGGGAACAGATGTACAGGAGCGCCGCCGAGCTGACTCCGGAGAAGTACGAGAAGCTCGCCGCCGCGGTCTTCACCGAAATGGTGGTATCCGGTTTCAGCAGCGTGGCCGAGTTCCATTACGTCCACCACCAGCCGGGCGGGACCCCTTACCCGGAGCCGCACGCGATGGAACTTGCCTTGGCCCGGGCGGCCGTTGCTTCCGGGATCCGCCTCACCTTGCTGGATACCCTCTACCTCGCGGGAGGCATCGGGACACCGCTCAGCCCGGAACAGGCACGGTTCGGCGACGCCGATGCCGAAGCCTGGCTGGACCGGCTCGCGTCGTTGCGGGCCGAGGTAGCGCGGAGCTTTCCGCCGGAATTGGTCGGTGTGGGGGCTGCCCTGCATTCCGTCCGGGGCGTACCCGAAGAGGCGCTCAAGACCGTGGCCGCGAAACTGCCGGCCGATATCCCCCTCCACATCCATTTGAGCGAGCAGCCCGCCGAGAACCAAGCTTGCCTCGAAGCCTACGGCGTCACCCCGGCCGCACTGCTGGCCCGCAATGGCCTCCTGTCCGGCCGGCTCTCCGCCGTGCACGCGACCCACCTGACGCCGGAAGATATCCGGCTGCTGGGCGACGCGGGCGCTACGGTGGTGATGTGTCCGACCACCGAAGCCGATCTGGCCGACGGGATCGGCCCGGCCCGTGCATTGTCCGACGCCGGCTCGGCCATCGCGCTGGGCACGGACCAACATGCCGTCATTGATCCTTGGGTTGAAATGCGCACCTTGGAGCATGGAGAACGCCTCGGTTCCGGTCAGCGGGGCCGGTTCTCGCCGCAGGAACTGTTCCACGCAGCCACCATCGGCGCAACTGCTTCCATGGCCACGCCCATCGCGTCGGCACTTGAGGTAGGCGCAGTGTGCGACCTGATGGCGGTGGCACCGGACTCGGTCCGGACTGCCGGTTCCATCCCTAGGCAGTTCGCCTTCAGCGCGACCGCTAGCGACGTCACCGACGTCGTGATTGCGGGGGAGCTGGTCGCTTCGAACGGGGCCCATGTGCGGCTCGGAACGCCGGGGAGCCTCATCACGGAGGCGTTGAAGGATTTCTCCTAGTATTTCGGCGGGGCTTGCCCGGGCCGCCTGCCGCCGTCGAGCGTCGACGCCGATCAGTCGAGCGGCAGCGTGACCGTCACACAGGTGCCGTTGCCGGGCGTCGACACAACCGAGACTTCGCCGCCCACTTCGCTGACGGCGATGGACATGAGCCGGAGGCCGAAGCCGTGGTGTCCGCCTGCCGGCAGGGCGCAGCTGTCGAAACCGGCGCCGTTGTCCGTGATTGTCAGCCGGATGCCGTGGTAGACGGCAGCGAGCCGGACCGTCACGTCGTGGGCGTGCGCGTACTTGAACGCGTTGCTGAGCACTTCCTTGGCTGCGTGGTAGAGCAAGGTGGCGGAGCCAGCCGAGATTTCAACGCCATGATGCGGCGTCTCCCAGTGGATTTCGGTTCCTTCGCGGCGAAGCGGTTCGGCCAAGCGGTCAATGCAGCCGGCGAGCCCCAGGGCGTGGAAGTCAACGGGTTGCCGATCGGTGATCACGCCGTTGATGGCGGTAACTTCATCCCGGGCTGTTGTTGTCTTCATGGCTGGTCCTGCTCCCCTTGCAGCTTTGGTGCTTTCGCCGGCGAATGGGTTCCGCCTGTGCTTGCATTAAGACTGGACCAGGGGCGTTAAGGTTCCCGCGATATTCAGTTAGTTTCGCCCTAATTTTTCGTTAGGAAGTCCAGCAGAGCCTCATTGATCTCGTCGCCATGGGTCCAGAGCATGCCGTGCGGGGCGCCGTCGATCTCGACGTATTTGGCACTGGGCAGCGCTTCGGCGAACCTCCTGCCGGTGGCGTCGATGGGGAGGATGTGGTCCTCGGTACCGTGGACGATCAAGGCGGGAACGTCGATCTTCGGAATGTCGGCGCGGAAGTCGGTGAGCCACGTTGGCTGGGCGGCCACCGAGGCGTGGGCACCCGACTGGGCAGCCGTGTTCCAGCTGGCCCGCACGGATTCCTCACTCAGGCGAGGCGTCCCGAGGAAGGCGTCGCTGTTGTAGAAGTTCTTGAAGAACTCGGTGAAGAAGGCGTATCGGTCTGCAGTGACGGCTTCGGTAAGGCCGTCGAATACGGATTGCGGGACGCCGTCCGGGTTGTCGTCAGTTTGCAGGAGGAACGGTTCCAAGGACCCCAGGAACACGGCCTTCGCTACCCGCGCCGAGCCGTAGTTGCTGATGTAGCGGGCCACCTCACCGGTGCCCATCGAGAAACCCACCAGCACGGCGTCGCTGACGTCGATCGTGTCCAGCAGCGTATTCAGGTCCGCGGCGAAGGTGTCGTAGTCGTAACCGACGGTTGGCTTGCTGGACTTGCCGAAGCCGCGGCGATCGTAGGTGATCACGCGATAGCCGGCGTTGAGCAGTGCTGTGGTCTGCTTCTCCCAGGACGAACCATCCAGGGGGTAGCCGTGGATAAGGACCACTGCCTGGCCGGTCCCGTGGTCCTCGTAGTAAATCTCGATCTCGGTGCTGTTTTCATTTCCGACGGTGATGTAAGCCAAGACTACGGTCCTTTCCTAGCGGATCTTGCCGAGCGTTTCCAGCCTACTGTCCGGGTGCGGCCGTGGCACGCTCTCCGCCACCTTTCGCCCTGAGGAGAAGCCCTAGTTGCCCCCGGCAACCAGTCGTAGACTGGCCTTCGAATCACTACGTGGGTTGGAGAACGATGCTCTGGAAACTTCTGGTTCAGTATCTGCGGCCACATCGGCGGCTGCTGGTCGCCGTCGTCATTTTCCAGCTGGCGCAGTCCATAGCGTCGCTTTACTTGCCCACACTGAATGCCGACATTATCGACGAGGGCGTGGCCAAGGGGGATACCGGGTACATCCTGGGCACCGGCAGCCTCATGTTGCTCATCACGCTCCTGCAGATCGCGTGTTCTATCACGGCCGTGTATTTCGGCGCGAAAGCCGCCATGGGGTTGGGGCGGGACCTGCGCGGCGCCATCTTCACCAGGGTGGGGGAGTTCTCCGAGCAAGAGGTCACCCGCTTCGGTGCGCCGTCACTGATCACGCGGTCAACCAACGACGTGCAACAGGTGCAGCAGCTCGTCCTGATGTCCTGCACCCTCATGGTTGCGGCGCCCATGCTCAGCATCGGCGGGGTAATCATGGCCGTCAGGCAGGATGCCCAGTTGTCCTGGCTGATTGCCGTGAGCGTCCCCGTATTGCTCGTCGCGGTCGGTCTCATCGTGAGCCGGATGGTGCCGCTGTTCCGCAAGATGCAGGTCCGGATCGACACCGTGAACCGCGTGCTCCGCGAACAGCTGGCCGGCATCCGCGTGGTGCGCGCGTTCGTGCGCGAGGACATGGAGACAGAACGCTTCGCTTCGGCCAACCAGGACGTCACGGAAATGGCCCTGCGCGCCGGGCGGCTCATGGCCCTCATGTTCCCCGTCGTGATGTTGGTGCTCAATGTTTCCAGCGTCGCCGTGATCTGGTTCGGATCGTTCCGGATCGACGACGGGTCCATGCAGGTAGGCACATTGATCGCCTTCCTGAGCTACCTCATGCAGATCCTGATGTCCGTCATGATGGCCACGTTCATGGCCGTCATGATCCCGCGCGCTGCTGTTTCCGCGGACCGCATTGGACAAGTGCTTGAGACCGAATCCAGCGTGCGGCCTCCTGAGAACCCTGTGACGGAAACAGCCGGCCGAGGCGAACTGGAATTGCTCGACGTCGGATTCGCCTACCCGGGTGCCGAGCAGCCTGTCCTGAGCGGCATCAGCTTCCGGGCACGCGCAGGCCAGACGACGGCCATCATCGGCAGCACGGGGGCAGGCAAGACCACCCTGGTGAACTTGCTGCCGAGGCTCTTCGACGCGAGCAGCGGCTCGGTGCGGATCGACGACGTCGACGTCCGCGAACTGCACCCGGACCTCTTATGGGGGCACATCGGACTGGTCCCGCAAAAGCCCTACCTGTTCTCCGGCACGGTTCGCAGCAACCTCCTCTACGGCAAGCCCGATGCCACCGAGGAAGAACTCTGGCGGGCGCTCTCCATTGCGCAGGCCCAGGACTTCGTCGAGGAAATGGAGGGCGGGCTTGACGCTCCGATCTCCCAAGGCGGCACCAACGTTTCCGGCGGACAGCGGCAACGCCTCGCGATCGCCCGGGCCCTCGTAAAGCAACCCGAGCTCTACATCTTCGACGATTCCTTCTCCTCCTTGGACACCGCCACGGACGCCCGGCTCCGCCAGGCGCTCAAGCGCCACACATCCGGCGCCACCATGGTCATCATTGCGCAGCGGGTATCCAGCATCTCTGACGCCGAGCAGATCCTGGTGCTCGACGACGGGCGGCTGGTGGGGCGCGGAACCCACGAGGAGTTGTTGGAGACTTCAGAAACGTACCGGGAGATAGTTTCCTCGCAACTGGCAGCGGAGGAGGCGGCATGAGCAGCGCACCCAGCACCGCGAACCGTCCGCCGCGCCCGCCGATGGGCCCCGGCCGCGGCGGACCCTTCGCTGGAATGAGCGTTCCGGCCGAGAAGGCCATGAACTTCCTGCCGTCGGCCAAGCGGCTCCTGGGGACACTGCGGCCGGAGCGTTTGTGGCTGGTTTTGGTGCTTGTCCTCGCCGTCGGAAGCGTGACCCTGTCGGTGATCGGCCCGCGGCTGCTCGGCGAGGGAACCAACCTGATCTTCGCCGGGGTGGTGTCCAAGCAACTTCCCGCCGGGGTGAGCAAGGAACAGGTCATCGAGGGACTGCGTGCTTCCGGGCAGGGCTCCAAGGCGGACATGCTGAAGGGCATGGACCTGACTCCCGGCGTCGGGATCGACTTCGGGGCGTTGTCCTCGATACTGCTGTGGGTGCTGGTCTTGTATGTCCTGGCCTCAGCGTTCGGCTGGATTCAGGCCTACGTGCTCAACGGCGTCGTGCAACGGACTGTGTACCGGCTACGTGAGCAGATCGAAGCGAAGATCAACCGGCTGCCCTTGCGCTACTTCGATTCGGTCCAGCGCGGCGAGCTCCTCAGCCGCGTGACCAACGACGTCGATAACATTTCGCAAAGTCTCCAACAGTCCATCAGCCAGGCGGTGACCTCACTGCTCACGGTGGCGGGCGTCATCTTCATGATGTTCCTGCTCTCGCCGGTTTTGGCAGTTATCACCTTGGTCACGGTGCCGTTGACGCTGGTGACCACCGTGCTCATTGCCAAGCGCTCCCAGAAGCTGTTCGTGGCCCAGTGGAAGAACACCGGTGAGCTGAACGGGCAGATCGAAGAAACCTACACCGGCCATGCTCTCGTGAAGGTGTTCGGCCGCCAGCGCGAAGTGGAGGAGAAGTTCCGCGAGAAAAACGCAGAGCTGTTCTCGGCTAGCTTCGGCGCCCAGTTCATCAGCGGCTTGATCATGCCGGCACTGACATTCATCGGCAACCTCGTCTATGTCGGGATCGCCGTGGTGGGCGGCCTTCAAGTAGCTTCGGGCGCCATGCAGCTGGGCGATGTCCAAGCATTCATCCAGTACTCACGGCAGTTCACGCAGCCCCTGGCCCAGCTCGGTTCGATGGCCAATCTGCTCCAGTCCGGCGTGGCATCCGCAGAGCGTGTGTTCGCATTGCTCGACACCGAGGAGCAGGGCGCGGATCCCGAGCCTTCGGCCGTTCCCGAATTGACGCGCGGGCGCTTGGTGTTCGAGAACATCTCCTTCTCCTATTCGGAAGACAAGCCGCTGATCCAGGATCTGAGCCTGGTGGCCGAGCCCGGCCAGTCCGTGGCGATCGTCGGGCCCACGGGAGCAGGCAAGACCACGCTGGTGAACCTGATGATGCGCTTCTACGAGCTCGACGGCGGGCGGATAACGCTCGACGGCGTCGATGTCGCCTCGATGTCCCGTTACGAGCTCCGTTCACGGATGGGCATGGTGCTTCAGGACACGTGGCTGTTCGGCGGCACCATCCGTGACAACATCGCCTACGGACGGCCCGATGCTACCGAAGCGGAGATTCTGGAGGCCGCCCAAGCAACGTATGTTGACCGCTTCGTGCACTCGCTCCCTGAGGGCTATGACACCGTGCTCGACGACGAAGGCAGCAACATTTCCGCCGGTGAGAAGCAGTTGCTCACCATTGCCAGGGCGTTCCTGGCCCGTCCGTCGGTCTTGATTCTGGACGAGGCGACGAGTTCCGTGGACACCCGGACCGAGGTTCTGGTTCAGAAGGCGATGAGTGCCCTGCGTTCCGACCGGACGAGCTTTGTCATCGCGCACCGCCTGTCCACGATCCGCGACGCAGACCTCATCCTGGTGATGGAGTCCGGGCAGATCGTGGAGCAAGGCACGCATGCGGAACTGCTGGCCGCTGGGGGAGCCTACTCAAGGCTGTACGAAGCGCAGTTCGCGGCGCCGGTGGCGGAGGTCTGAGGATATCTCCGGGGTCGAATGCTGCTAGGGAAGACGTGATGGCCGCAGCACAGTAGCTACGCCCGCCTGTTCAGGGTCCAAGGGCACCGGGCTGATCAGCACTGCCGGGCCGCGGTGAAGGATGCCGTCGCCCAGGACTTGGCAACGCACTCCTCCTCGGCCGCGCATGGCCTTGTGTGCGCCCGCGGTGAGCATCTGATCCATCCAGGCGCAAGGGTGGGCGGGCCGTCCGGCCTTGAGCCGGACTACGTCCCCGAGCGATTCGAGTGCAAAATCGTGCCCTAGCAGCGGGCCTAGTTCGGCGCCTCTGATGACCACGTTTCGTCGTGTCAAGAGCGGATCGAAAGGCCCGGCTCCCAGCTCGGCGGCCATGGCTTCGAGGGCCTCGACCGCGAGCACCGTGACCGCGGCATCCATATGGGCTGCCTTGCCGAAGAACCGATCGCCGACGATGCCCTTGCCGGCAACGAGATTAACCTGTTCGGCATCCGTGGTTGGTACGTTCGCTGCACCTTCGCGGGCACGGCCAAAGTAGGCATGACCCGGCGACACCAAAAGATGCAGGACCTCGACGTCATACCTGTAGCTAGGGGTCATGCGACCAAACTATCCTCCCTCGACCGGGGAAATCCATGAGTGAGATCTCGGCTCTTTGGGTTCACGAAAGTGCCGAGATCTCACCTCTCAACGGACGACGTCGGAAGTTGCGTCGAGGCTGACAGTGAAAGTGTTGGGTCCGCTGCAGGTGACCGCGATGCTGGCCTTGGAGGTGTTGTGGCGCACAGAGAACTCGTGCACCAATGCGTCCAGGGTGTGGTGGGTGGTTGAGCGGTCCCAAATCTTGAGGGTTACGGAGTCGGCAGTTTCAAACGTCATTGTTCAGTGCTTCCATTCATGAATCCGGATTTCCGGCTATCGCGCCAGTGCGAAAGCCGCCGTACAGCTTTTCCATAGTGCACAGGGCGGCGCGGACTGCTCAAGCCGGAACGGCGTTTGTTGCAGGTGAGACTCATCACAGCGGCGCCCGGCCCACCCCCTGCGCTGCATGGATTCAGCAGCCCTCGAAATCCGTGAGCACCTTCACTTTGTCGGCTGACGCCGAGGCGGGGTCGAAGGCATAGCCAAGCCATTCCCGTGCCAGCCGGCTGGCCAGTTCCACCCCGACCACGCGCTGGCCCATGGTGAGCACTTGGCAATCGTTGGACAGAATGGAGCGCTCCACGGAGAAGGAATCGTGGGCGGTAGTGGCGCGGATGCCGTCCACCTTGTTCGCCGCGATGGCCACGCCGATTCCGGTGCCGCAAAACAGGATGGCCCGGTCTGCATGGCCGTCCCGGATGAGCTCGCCCGCCTTGATCCCGACGTACGGGTAGGGCGTGGTGAAGTCTTCCAGGGAATCGCCGCGGTTGACGCCGATGTCGATGATCTCGGTGATCCGCGGATCGTCCCGCAGGTCCGCCATGATCCGGTCTTTGTAGTCCACGCCTGCTTCATCGGCGCCAAGGATGAGTCGGAAACCCATTGCCTCTCCTTTCGTGGTCATGCGATCGCTCGGGTGGTTGCGGCCGTGGCCGCGGGCGCTGCACGGTCGGAGGCGTGCGCAAGGTGCGGTCCCATGGCTGTGAAGATCATTGCCAGCGAGGTGGCTCCCGGGTCAGCTGTGCCCAGGCTCTTCTCCGCCAGGGGACGGGCCCGACCTTTGAGCGGGCGGAGCGAGGCCGTGGCTCGCGCCGCCGAGGTGGCCGCAGCCGCCGCCTCAGCCCATGCAATATCCGGAAGAACGCCTTCGGCGATGCGCTTGCTGAAGGTTTCGTCGAAGGGGAGCAGGGCATCCACCATGGTCTTGTCGCCCACTTCGGCCTTGCCCAGACCACTGATCCGCGCAGCGAAAGCTGTCACGGCAGCGGCAAGTTCAGCCGGTTCCGGCGCTTGGTCATTGCCAAGGGACTCGCCGAACGCCCGGAGGCCTGCGCCCCACAGGACGCCTGACGTTCCGCCGGCTTTATCCGCCCAGGCGTCGCCCGCGGCTGCCAACATATCGCCGGCACCGGCACCATCGGCCAGGGTCCTTGCCGCGACCGAAGTGGCAGCATCGATTCCGCGGACCATCCCGCGGCCATGGTCGCCGTCGCCCGCTACCGCGTCCATGTCGCCAAGGTGCGATTCGGCGTCGTGCAGCGCTTTCCGGGCTGCCTCGAGAGCGGCCGCGCAATTTGCGGCGTAGTTGTGGGAGGCAAGAGTTGCCGCGAATTCCACGGCGGCAGGGCCGCCGTCGAACGCTTCCTCCGTAAGCTGACCGCCGGACAGCAGGGCAGCGTTGCCGCGCCGGTAAGCGGGCGTTTCGGCCGGTGCCGTCCAGAGCGGTTCGAGTTCCTCGTCCAGCCACGTAATGGTGAGGGAGACGCCGGACATGTCCAGGCTCGTGACCAGCTCGCCGACCTCCGGCATGACCAGGGTGTAGCCGGCCGCGCGCAGCAACGGAGCCACGGTCAGCCACAACACGAAGAGCTCTTCGTGTTTGGTGGAACCGAGTCCGTTGAGGATCACCGCGATCCGGTTTCCCGCGCCCGCGGGCGTTTCGGCCAGGAGCCGCGCCACGAGTTCCTGCCCGAGTTCCTTTGCCGGCGGGAGTTCGGTGTCCAGCAGGCCGGGCTCGCCGTGAATGCCGAGGCCGAGCCCCATCTGCCGGTCCTTGAGCGTGAACAGCGGTGCTTCCGCTCCCGGGAAGGTGCAACCGTGGAAGGCGCTGCCGATGGTGCGGGTCATGCTGTTGGCCTTCCGGCCCAAGCGCACGACGTCGGCAAGGTTATCGCCTCGCTCCGCGGCGGCACCCATGACCTTGAAGACCGTGAAGTCGCCCGCGATGCCGCGGCGCTTGTCGGCTTCCGACGGCGTGGCACTGGCGATGTCGTCCGTCACCAGGACGTTCTCGACAGCGATGCCCTCCGCGGCCAGGCGTTCGCTGGCCATGCCGAAGTTCAAGACGTCCCCGGCGTAGTTGCCGTAGGTGAACACCACTCCGGCGCCGCTGTCGGCAGCCTTGGCCACGGAGTAGGCCTGTTGCGCGGACGGCGACGTGAAGATATTGCCCACGACGGCACCGTCGGCCAGTCCGGCGCCGATGAGTCCGGCGAAAGCGGGGTAGTGTCCGGATCCGCCGCCGGCCAGGACTGCGACCTTGGGCTGGCCGGGACGGTGGCGACGCACGGCCCCGCCGGGAACCTGGCGCACCAGGCCGGCATGGAGGTCGCAGAAACCGGCGAGGGCTTCGTCGGCGAAGTCGGCTGGATCATTGAAGATACGGGTCATCGTGGGCTCTTTCGGCTACGGATGGAGGCTGTTAGTGGATGTGGCTTCCACCATTGATGTCGATGGTGGTGCCTGTGAGATAGGCGGATTCCTCGGAAGACAGGAACGTGATGACCGCGGCGATTTCCTCCGTGGTGGCGTTGCGGCCCAGCGGGATCCCGGCGTTGATGGCGGCTTCCTGTTCGTCGGTGCTGCCGACGCGGATGTTGGTGTCCACGGCGCCCGGAGTAATGGCGTTCACGGTGACGCCGGTGGCGCCGATTTCACGGGCCAACGCCTTGGTGAAGCCGAGGATGGCGGCCTTCGCGGCCGAGTAGGGGACCTTGCCGAAAACGCCGCCGCCACGTTGGGCTGAGACGGAGGACATGTTCACGATCCGGCCCCAGCCGCTGGTGATCATATCGGGCAGGAAGGCCTTGGTCACGAGGTAGGTACCTGTGGCGTTCACATCCATGATCTTGTGCCAGAGTTCCAGCGTGGTTTCTAGGAACGGCACAGGCGAGGTGATGCCGGCGATGTTGGCCAAGGCGCCGACAACGGGGAGGTTGCCGGCCTTGATTTCCGCGGCGACTGCCTTGTACGCCGCGTCGACTGAAGCTTCGTTGGCGACGTCGATCTCGTAACCGAACGCAGGCACGTTGTACTGGTTGCCGATTTCCGCTGCGACCTTGGCGGACTTCTCGCCGTCGAGGTCCAGGATCACCACGGCCCAGCCGTTGCTGGCATAGCGGTGCGCGGTGGTGATGCCGATGCCCCGCTCGGAGGTAGCCCCGGTGAGGACGGCGGTGCGCTGGATAGTGGTGGTCATGATGCTCCTTGGATTTGTTCGTTGGTGGTGACTAGATGAGGTCTGTGATGAAGCTGGCAGCTTTGGCGGCCGCTGCTGGGCGTTCTTCGTGGGTGACGTCGCGGGTCTCGAGTTCGAGCGAGAAATGGCCGTTGTAACCGGCGGCTGCCAGCGAGCTGAGTCCGGCGGCGAAGTCCGCCTGCCCGTTTCCGATGCTGAGGTTGATGTTGCCGGGAACCGCGTCCCTGAGGTGGACGTGGGCGATCCGGCCTCGATGGCGTTCGATGTACTCGAGCGGGTCTTCGCCCGCCGCAACGATGTGGCTGAAGTCCATGACAATACCGACGCCGGAGTCCGCGAGGCGCGCCGCTAGCTGTTCGGCTCGGTCCAAGTTCCAGCAGAACCGGAGGAAGTGCAGGGATTCGGTCCAGAGTTCGACGCCGAATTCCGCCGCGCGCTGTCCGGCACCTATGAGTTGGGCCGCGATGGTGTCCAGGTCTTCTTCGATGCCGCGGACGGGATTGTGGTTCAAGGCGCCACAGGGGAGGACCAGGGCCTTCGCGCTTGTGTTGGCGGTCAGAGTGAGCAAAGCGTCGAGGTGCCGTGCCCGCGCGGCCCGCTGGCCGCCGTCGAGCACTGCATTGAGGTCGCCTATATCGCCGTTGACCGAGCGGATCCGCAACCCTGAGGCGGCCACCTCCGCAGTCACGTCCGCGACGGCGTCGGAATCAAGCTCATAAGGTACGTGATCGCAGACGCCGGGCAGTGCGCCGAGGTCGATTTCCTCAAAGCCCAGGCCGTTGATGGTGCGCAATGCAGTAGATAGATCCTGGTGCCGGAAGCTGATTGACGAGCAACCGAGTCGGGAGTCGAACATCTTCGTTTCCTCCAGTCGTGCCCGAGGGCAGTAGTGATGGGAACCACAATAGCTAGGTTAACTGTCAACAGTCAACCTTTGAAGTTGACTGTTGACAGGGGTAGATGGCGCAGGTCACACTGGCATATCATGTGTTAACAGTCGACAGTGCTGAAGCCCTGTGGCTCAGTCGCTCTTCGAAAGGGATTCACCAATGAGCAAAGAAGCTCTGACCCTGCGCGGTCCGGTCCACGGCACCAAAGACGCCAGGCGCGTCGCCATCGGCTCCGGTGTGGGTGCGGTCATCGAAACTTATGACTTCATCGGCTTCGGCACCGCGGCTGCCCTCTACTTTGGACATGCCTTCTTCCCGGGAAGCGATCCGGTGACCGGCACCCTTGCATCCTTCGCCACCCTCGGCGTCGGCTTCGCGGCCCGCCCGCTTGGCGGCATCATCGGCGGCCACCTCGGCGACAAACTGGGGCGCAAGCCCGTGCTGGTAGCCTCCCTGATCCTGATGGGCCTGGCCACGTTTGCCATCGGCCTGCTCCCCACTTATGCAATGGTCGGGCTGTTCGCTCCGGCACTGCTGGTGTTCGTCCGCATCGTCCAAGGCCTGGCCTTCGGCGCGGAGTGGGGCGGCGCCATTCTCATGAGCTATGAGCATGCGCCGTGGAAATCCAAGGGTAAGTACACCGGCATCGTCCAGGCAGGCTTCCCGGTGGGCCTCCTGCTCGCCAACCTGGTCTTCCTGTTCAGCGTCCAGCTCGGCAGCGAACTGGCGTGGCGCATCCCGTTCCTCGCCAGCCTCTTCCTGGTCATCGTTGGCTTGGTCATCCGCTCCAAGGTCCCGGAGTCCCCTGTCTTCGACGAAGTCAAGGAATCCGGCGACATCGTCAAGGCTCCCATCGTTGAGGTCCTCAAGACCGACTGGCGCAACATCGTCAAGGGCATCGGCCTCCGCATCGCAGAGACCGCCGGCTACGCGGTGTCCATCACCTACATGATTTCCTACCTCAACAGCCAGCATCTCGCGGACAAAACCCAGACCTTGGTGGCCCTGTGCATTGCCTCCGCCATTGGCATCTTCGCGACCCAGGCCTGGGGAGCGCTCACCGACCGCATCGGCCGCCGCCCACTCTACGTATGGTCCTGCGCCTTCGCCGTCGTGTTCGCCATTCCCATGTTCCTTCTGGTCAACACCGGCCTGTTCATTTTCATCATCGCCACCATTGTCATCTCCTACGCGATCTGCCAGAACTCCCTTGCCGGAGCGCAAGGCGCTTGGTTCCCCGAGCTTTTCCAAGCCAAGACCCGGGCTTCCGGCGCTTCGCTGGCCTACCAGATCTCGGCCATGATCTCCGGCTTCACGCCTTTCATCACCACCCTGCTGTTCGTCAGCTTCGGCTGGATGGGGCCGGCCCTGCTCTTCGGCGCCTACGCCCTGATCGGGCTCTGGGCTGCCCTTGCCACCCGGGAAACCTGGGGCAAACGCGAGCGTCAGTTGGCCGATGAGGCCACCAAAAGCACTCCCCAGCCGGTGAATGCCTGATGGGCGTCACGCATTCGCTCGAGACCCGGAAACAACACATCGGAGAAACCGCGATGGAACGCATCGAACGCGTGGGCGCAGCCGCTCATCGGATCCGTCACCACGCCCTCAACATGGGCGAAGTCCAGGGGCAGGGCTATGTCGGCCAGGCACTTGGAGCGGCGGACATGCTTGCTGTCGCCTATGCGGACCAGCTCCGCTACCGCGCCAACGATCCCGAGTGGGCGGGCCGGGACCGTTTCCTCCTTTCCACGGGCCATTACGCGATCGGCCACTACGCCGCCTTGGCCGAGGCCGGGATCATTCCGGTGGAGGAACTCGAAAGCTACGGTTCCGACGATTCCCGGCTCCCCATGTCCGGAATGTCGACGTACACGCCGGGCATGGAAATCTCCGGAGGCTCGCTTGGCCACGGGCTTGCCATCGCTGTCGGAATTGCCCTCGGCCTCCGGCATCAGGGCTCCAGCGCGAGGGTGTACAACTTCCTCTCCGACGGCGAGCTTGACGAAGGTTCCACGTGGGAAGCCGCCATGGGCGCGCACCACCACCAACTGGGCAACCTCACCGCGATGGTAGACATCAACGCCCTGCAGGCCGACGGCAAGACGGACACGGTCCTCCGCACCGAGCCGGTGACGGACAAGTGGGAAGCTTTCGGCTGGTACGCGCAGCGCGTAGACGGGAACGACGTCGGTGCGTTGCTGGCCGCGTTCGACAACGCAGCGGCCCAGGCCGCCGCCGTCGGGCGTCCTTCCGTGGTCCTTTGCGACACGAAGGTGGGGCGCGGCGTGCCGCTTCTCGAGGAACGTGAAAAGGCGCACTTCATGCGCATCGAAGAACACGAATGGCAGCTCTGCCGCCAGCAACTGACCGCAGGATTCAACGGGAAGGCCCAGCGATGAGCACCACTGTGAAAGCGCCCAAGCTGAAAACCTCGGCCATGATCGCCTCGTTCGCCGACCCGGGCCAGAAGACGTCTTCCGCGCCTTTCGGCCATGCGTTGGTGAAGGCCGCCGAGGCTGACCCGCGGATCGTCGGGCTCACCGCCGACCTCGGCAAATACACGGACATGCACATCTTCGCGAAGGCATTCCCGGAACGCTTCTTCCAAATGGGCATGGCTGAGCAGTTGCTCTTCGGCGCAGCCGCCGGATTCGCGGAGACCGGGCTGGTGCCTTTCGCCTCCACGTACTCAGTGTTCGCCGCCCGCCGCGCCTACGACTTTCTGTGCCTCGACATTGCCGAGCCGAACCTCAACGTGAACATCGTGGGTGCACTCCCTGGGCTGACCACGGGCTACGGCCCCAGCCACCAGGCTACCGAGGACATGGCGATTTTCCGCGGCATGCCGAACCTGACCATCGTTGATCCATGCGACTCCGTCGACATCGAACAAGCTGTGCCACAACTGGCCGCTTCGGACGGTCCCACCTACCTGCGCCTCCTCCGAGGCAACGTTCCCAGGGTGCTGGACGAGTACGACTACACGTTCGAACTCGGCAGGGCAAAGGTGCTGCGCGGGGGCAACGACGTCGTGTTCGTCTCCAGCGGGTTGATGACCATGCGCGCGCTGCAGGCAGCGGAGGCGCTGGCCGCGCACAAGGTGGATGTCGCCGTCGTGCATGCGCCCACCATCAAACCGTTCGACGCCTCCACCGTCCTGGCGGAACTGAACACTGACCGCCTGGCCGTTACCCTGGAGAACCACAGCGTGGTGGGTGGCTTGTTCGAGACGGTGGCCTCGGCGGTGGTCACGGCCGGCCTGGGCAAGCGCGTGGTGCCCGTGGCGCTTCCCGATGAGTTCCTCGACGCCGGTGCGCTGCCGACCCTGCACGAACGCTACGGACTGTCGGTGCAGCAGATCGTGGCGAAGGTTCTGGCGGAACTGGGCTAAGCCGGGTGATTCCTTGGCAGGAGCGCGGAGCGGGCGTGGGGCCTGTTCCGCGCTCCTGACGTAAGATCAACAGTTAACACAGCGACTGTAAACAGTCGACCACTGACATTGAGGACGGACACGATGGCCGGAGCAACAGCACCCCTTCTGGGACTGGAAAAGAAAAGCCTCCGGGAGCAGGCGCTCTCTGCCCTCCGCACGGCCATCACGAGCGGCGAGCTGGAGCCCGGCCGCCACCTCGTCGAGACCGAGCTGTCGGACATGCTCCAGATCAGCCGCGGAACGCTCAGGGAAGCCCTGCGGCAACTCGAGCAGGAAGGCCTGCTGTCGGCCGGACCCCGCGGCCGGCTCTCCGTCCGCCACTTGGACGCGAAGGAAATCCGCGATATCTACTCCGTACGGGCAGCCCTGGAGTCCCTCGCCGCGCGCACGCTCTGCGAACTGCCGGACCGCAACCAGGTGATCAGCTCACTGCGCTCCGCCATTGACGCCATGGCGGACGCAGCCAAGGGAAGCCTCGAGGAACGGATCGAATCCGACCTGGAATTCCACCGCACCATGTGCCGGCTCACGGGCAACGAGACCCTTCTCCATTCGTGGGAATCGCTGGAGGGATCCATCCGGATGTCCATCATGTTCGCCGGACTGGAAAAGGGCGTCAAGAACATGAGCGTCGAGCGGCATCACGACATCGTGGCCGCCATCGAAACCGGGGATGCATCCCTGGCACGCAAGACCATTCTCGAGCACATGGACAGCGCCGCCGCGGAGCTGGTGGCTTAAGGCCCGCAGGCGGCGCTCAACTTTCACGGTAACTCCCTCCCGCCAGTTCAGCGGCCGACGTAGGCAGCCAGGTGCTCGCCGGTGAGGGTGGAACGCCCGGCAACCAGATCGGCGGGCGTTCCCTCGAAAACGATCCGTCCGCCGTCGTGACCGGCGCCCGGGCCAAGGTCGATGATCCAGTCGGCATGCGCCATGACGGCTTGGTGGTGCTCGATGACGATGACCGACTTCCCGGAGTCCACGAGCCGGTCGAGCAAACCGAGCAGCTGTTCGACGTCGGCGAGGTGCAGGCCCGAGGTGGGCTCGTCGAGAACGAGCACGCCGCCCTTTTCACCCATGTGGGTGGCCAGCTTGATCCGCTGCCGCTCGCCGCCGGAAAGGGTGGTGAGCGGTTGGCCGAGGCTGAGGTAACCGAGCCCGACGTCGGTGAGCCGCTGCAGGATCGCATGGGCTGCCGGGATCCTGGATGCGCCCGCGGAGAAGAACTCCTCGGCCTCTTTCACCGACATCGCCAATACCTCCGCGATGTTGCGCCCGCCGAGCCGGTACTCGAGCACGGAAGCCTGGAACCGCTTGCCTTCACATTCCTCGCACGGAGTGGCCACCGTGTCCATGAATCCGAGGTCCGTATATATGACGCCCGCGCCGTTGCAGGTGGGGCATGCACCCTCCGAGTTCGCGCTGAACAGCGCCGGCTTCACGCCATTGGCCTTCGCGAACGCCTTGCGGATGGGCTCGAGCAGCCCGGTGTAGGTGGCGGGGTTGCTCCGCCGTGAGCCTTTGATGGCTCCTTGATCAATCGAAACGACGCCGTCCCGCTTGGACAACGAGCCATGGATCAACGAACTCTTGCCCGAACCGGCGACGCCCGTGACGACAACCAGGACCCCAAGCGGAATGTCGATGTTGACGTTGCGCAGGTTGTTCTCACTCGCGCCACGGATCTCCAGTGCGCTCGTGGATGTCCGCACGCCCTGCTTGAGGGTTGAGCGGTCCTCAAGGTGGCGCCCGGTCAGGGTGCCGCTGGAACGCAGTCCTTCGAGGGTGCCTTCAAAGACCACTTCGCCACCGGCGGTGCCCGCACCGGGACCGAGATCGACGACGTGGTCGGCGATCGCGATCGCCTCCGGTTTGTGCTCGACGACGAGCACGGTGTTGCCCTTGTCCCGCAGTTGCAGCAACAGCTTGTTCATGCGCTCGATGTCGTGCGGGTGTAGGCCAATGGTGGGCTCGTCGAAGACGTAGGTAACGTCTGTGAGTGAGGAGCCCAGGTGCCGGATCATCTTGGTTCGCTGCGCCTCACCGCCGGAGAGCGTACCTGCCGGCCGGTCGAGCGAGAGATAGCCCAGTCCGATCTCCGCGAACGAGTCGAGGAGGTGCTGAAGCCCCTTGAGGAGCGGTGCGACCGACGGTTCGTCCAGGCCGCGCACCCACTCGGCGAGATCGCTGATCTGCATCGAGCACGCGTCGGCGATGCTGATTCCCTTGATCTTGGACGAGCGGGCAGCTTCGGTCAGCCGTGTGCCATTGCATTCGGGGCAGGTGGTGAAGGTGATGGCCCGCTCCACGAAGGCGCGGATGTGCGGCTGCATTCCCTCCGGATCCTTGGAGAGCATGGACTTTTGGATCTTCGGAATCAGCCCCTCGTACGTCAGGTTGATTCCTTCGACCTTGATTTTGGTGGGCTCCTTGTGGAGCAGATCGTTGAGTTCCTTTTTGGTGAACTTGCTGAGCGGCTTGTCCATGTCGAAGAAACCCGAACCACTGAAGATGCGGCCGTACCAGCCGTCCATGCTGTAACCGGGGATGGTGAGCGCGCCCCCGGCAAGCGACTTGCTTCCGTCGTACAGTGCGGTCAGGTCGAAGTCGGTGACCGAGCCCCGCCCTTCACAGCGCGGGCACATACCGCCGGTGATGCTGAAACTCCGCCGCTCTTTGGTGGTCGTCCCACCCCGCTCGAAAGTGACTGCTCCCGCGCCCGAGACGGAAGCCACGTTGAACGAGAATGCCTGGGGCGATCCGATGTGCGGCTGGCCGAGCCGGCTGAAGAGCATGCGCAGCATGGCATTGGCATCCGTGGCGGTACCCACGGTGGAGCGGGGGTTCGCGCCCATCCGCTCCTGGTCGACGATGATCGCGGTCGTCAGTCCTTCGAGCAGATCGACGTCCGGCCGCGCCATGGTGGGCATGAAACCTTGGACGAAGGTGCTGTACGTCTCGTTGATCATGCGCTGCGACTCCGCGGCGATCGTGGCGAACACGAGGGAGCTCTTGCCCGAACCGGAGACGCCCGTGAACACCGTCAGCCTGCGCTTCGGCAGCTCGATGCTGACGTCCTTGAGGTTGTTCTCCCGCGCGCCTTGTACGCGAATCAGATCGTGGGTGTCTGCAATATGCAGCTCAGGCGACTGCGTGTCGGTGCCCGTGGCCGTGCTCATCGTGTCTCCATCTGGTTGTGCGCGCTTGGCTAGTGCGGATCCTGAAGCAGCCCGAGGACGTTGCCGTCAGGGTCGGTGACGGTAGCCACCAAACGGCCGCCTCCGACGTCGTGGGCTGCTTCCTTCAGGGTAGCGCCGGCGGCAGTCACCTCGGCCAGCTTTGCCTCGATGTCTGAAACGTGCCAGTAGGCGACGGGCGACGTCATGGCTTGCGGTCCGCCTCCCGGGACGAGCCCGATATGCTGGCCGGCGACGTCGAAGCCGACGTAATACGGGCCGTCGGCCTGCGGCGGGGTCCCGAGCAAGGCCGTGTACACCGACTTCGCGGCTGCGAGGTCGGACACGGGATGCAGCACTGTCTTGATTCCCTCGTTGGAAGAGTCGCCCATGATCACTCCTGAAGTTATTTAGGGGCCGAGCTGGCGTGGACGGTTGTCCATGACCGCAATTCTAGGCGCGGCCCCGGAGCGGCGCTTCTCCATTCCTGACCGGTCTTGGACGCCGACTAGAAGGCCTAACCGCTCCCAACGCGCCGGACCAGGGCGTCGAGGATGGGCACCTGGCCCTTGACCAGTTTGGTGCGGGCGACAGCCTCCGTGGCCCACATCGCGTTGTCGATCTCCGGGTAGCTCCGGATGAGGCCTGATCCGCGCGGCCATTCCAGCTCGAAGGTGTTGCTGACGATCTTCTCGGGCGCGAAGTCCGTCTCCGCAGCGAAGGCAGTGATGAGTTTTCCGGACGGCTGCCGGAAGATGCCCAGCTCGGAAAAGTCGACGGCGGGAGCAGCAACACCCATCTCCTCGGCGAACTCGCGCTTGGCGGCCACCAAGGGGTCCTCGATGTCAAGGTATTCGCCTTTGGGGATGGACCAAGCGCGCTCATCTTTGCGCGCCCAGAACGGGCCGCCCATGTGGGCTATCCATACTTCCAATTCGCCAGTGGAGCTCCGACGGTACAACAGGATGCCCGCGCTTCGAACTGCCATTTACGCTCCCTGCGGCTTCAGCCTGTGTAGCCCTCCACTTGCTTCGGGGGCCGTGGCTTGGCCTCGTTCGGGTTCTCCCCGTACTGTCTCTTGGCCCGACGTTGCCGCAGCAGGTCCCAGCACTGATCCAGGTCCTGTTCGATGTGCTCCAGTCTTGCGCGGTCCGGCGCGTGCGCGGGACCTGGCGGGGCCGCCTCTGCCTTCTCCCGGAGCTCCCGCTCCTCTTCCACCAGCGATTGGATACGGTTCAGAATGCCCTGTTCGTCCATGGTGACCTCTTCCTGAGCTAGCCGTTACCAGTCAGGTTAGTAAGCTGCGCCGGGTGTGAACAGGGGCTGTGATCGCGAGGGCCATCCCGGAGGGCTCCCGTTTGCGGAATACTTGGAGGCAGTTCAAGGATTTCCGCAAGCGAAGGCGGTGATTAACCGTGAATGGTGAAAACAGTGCGTTCAAGCGCCGGCTGGAGCGCGCCATGGAACTGCGGAATGTCCGCGCGACTGGCATGACGGCAGAGGAAGAGGCCGAACTTGAGGCCGCGGGCGAGGAAGAGCGCCGGAAGCGCAAGAAGACAGACGACGCCGCGCGGGTGGAATACCTGATCCGGGACGCCATGGCGCAAGGGAAGTTCGACAACCTGAAGTACGCAGGCAAACCGATCCCAGGGCTGGGCGAGCGCTACGATCCCGATTGGTGGGTCAAAGGCCTCATTCAGCGCGAGCATCTTAGCGGCCTTGGCCCGAAGGCCATTCTGCTCCGCACCGAGGATGCGGAATTGGATGCCAAGCTCGACGCACTGTACTCGGAAAACCAGGTGCGCGAGCTGGTGGAGGACTTCAACGCCCGGGTCATTGACGCGCGGCGCCAGCTACAAGGCGGCCCGCCGGTGATCACGAAAACCCGCGACGTCGGCGTCGAACTGGAACGCTGGCGCGAGCGCCGGGCGGCGGCTGGCGCGGCCACGGCCGCCCAGGAAGCCGTAAATCGGGAACGTGCGGGCAAGCGGCCGTGGTGGCGTCGCATCTGGAACGGTCCCGGCTAGGGAACGCTTGGCAGCTGCGATGAATGTTCCCCGTGGCTGTCCGCCGGCCCATAAATGTCAGACCCTCCCCCTAGCCTGAAACTGTCAGGCGGCCGAAAGGTCCGCATGGTTTCAGGGCCAGGAATCCAGGAGGGGGCAGGCGTGGAAGACCGGGTGTTCGGAACGGAAAGCGATGCGTGGGTTCCGGCCGTCAGTTTCACGGACCGGGAGGATTCGCCGCTGCTTGGCACCATGAGCCTGCCGCTCGCTTCCTTCCTCAGTGCCGACGATGCGCTCAGTGCTGTGGAATCGGCCGATAGGCTCATTGCCTGGGCAACCGCCATGAAGTATCAGGCCCTGGCCCGAGTTGAAGAAGTAATCGATGAAGAATCCCCGCGGAGGAAAGAGAGGCAGCCGGTACGGTTCGGTGGGGATGAGGCCCATGCCCTGGCCGTCTCCGAAGTGTCCACCGCCTGTGCCTTGACGGAAGGCATGGCCGCGCGTTTGCTTCATGATGCCGCGGATCTCACGACGTCCCAGTGGGGAGTCCTCGAGGCGGTCGAGGCCGGGGATATCTCTGAAATGCACGCCCGGATCATTCTCGACCAGGCCCGTTCGCTCCCGGCCGGGCACGCCGAAAAATTCGCTACCGTGGCCTTGCTGCGCACGCGGACGCGGCAAGGCCGGCGCCGCACGCTGTCCGAGTTCCGCGCCTGCCTGCGGCGGCTGCGCGAGCATGTGCACCCCGAAAGCATCACCGCCCGCAAAGAGTCTGCCCAGCGGCAGCGCGGTGTATGGTTCACGGCCGAGCCGGACGGTATGTGCACGCTCTCCGCGTTCCTCACGGCGGAAGTCGGGATGGCCATTTACAACGGGCTCGACCACGATGCACGGCAGGCCAGTGCACGGGCTGCGGAGCTGGGAGGCCTTCCCGGGCCGCACCCTACACCCGATTTTGGTGCTGCCCCCGATTCCCGCACACTTTCGGAGCTCCGCGCGGATGCGCTGGCATACCGTCTCTTTGGTGGGTCTGACCGGCTTTTAAGTAGATCAGGCGAGCTGCTTGGCGGATCTGACGTGTCCGAATCCGGGGTATTCCGCGCCGAGGTCGTGATGACCATTCCCGTTGGATCCGTCTTTGGCGGCAGCGTCGTGCCCGGCGGTGGCGAGTTCGATACAGCTGAACTCGAAGGATACGGACCCATAGACGGTGCAACGGCCCGGCGCATGGCGGCCCTTGCGCCAACGTGGCAACGGCTGTTCACGGATTGCACCAGCGGCCAGGTCCTGGGTGTGGGGCGCACGGCCTACCGTGTACCGAAGGCTCTTCGCCGGTACCTGCAATGCCGTGACGGGACCTGCCGGTTCCCCGGGTGCACGCGGAGGGTTGTCGCTTGCGAACCCGACCACATCATCGAGTGGCAGGATGGCGGCACTACTGACGCCGGCAACCTTGCAATGCTCTGCCGAAAGCACCACGCGCTGAAGTCCATCGGCGCCTGGAGCTATAAACAGTCCTCGCCAACCGGCGACCTCGAGTGGAAGTCACCCCTCGGCCGGCAATATACGACCGAAGCAGCAGATGTTGGCAGGACGGTCCATTTGCTCCAGCGGCCAGAACCCCCGCCGTTCTAGGGCGGGGTCTGGAGTGGCGTCGTTGTTCCGTTCTGCGCTCGCCCAAAGAAGGCTGCGCTCCCGGCGTCGGAATGGGATTCATTCATGGCAGGTTTCCCTTTCTGCTGGTGTTGAACGCGGGCGTTCCCGCCAGCCTGCCGCCGTCGACCGCCAGGACGGTTCCCGTGACAAACGAGGACTGCTCCGAGCAGAGCCACAGGGCGGCAGCGGCGACGTCGGCCGTGGAGCCAATCCGGCCGAGCGGCACGGCCGCTGCGACGCGGTCCTGGGCCGCTTGGCCCGCGCCGGCGAGGCGTTCGGTGAGGATCGGCCCAGGAGCGATCGCGTTGACGCGGATGCCCTGAGCCGCGTAATCGAGCGCGGCCACCCGGGTCAGGCCGCCGACGCCGAACTTGCTCGCAACGTAACCGCTCAAGCCGGCGACGCCTTGTTCGCCGGCGGTGGAGGACATGTTCACGATCGCACCGCCGTTTCCGCTTGCCAGCATGAGCTCGATTTCGTATTTCAGGCAGAGGAACACCCCGCGCAGGTTGACCGAGATTGTGCTGTCGAATTCCGCGCTCGACCAATCGGCCAGGGGCGCCGGGGTCCGGCCGCCTCCTGCCGCATTGTTGACCGCGGCGTCGAGCCGGCCGAAGCGGTCCCGGACCTGGGCCATCAGCGCCTTCACCGATTCCTCGTTGCCCACATCCACGGTCATGGCCACGGCATGTCCGCCGGCCGACGTCACGGCGTCGACGTGCTGGGACAGGCTGGCGCTGTCACGTGAGGCAAAGACAACGTGTGCACCGGCGCCAACCAGTGCAGTTGCGATCTCCGCACCGATACCGCGGCTGGCTCCGGTCACGAGCGCGACCTTGCCGGAAAGCGGCGGGACGTGATCCGCCGTCGTCATCGCACTGTCCGGCCCTGGCCGTGCATCCGGCTTTGGCGCGGCGCGTGCGCCCGCGGGGCCTGGTTCGCCGCCGCCCGGGTGCGCGGCAACACGAAGCCCGCGGCGGCGAGCCACAGGAGGCCGCCGAATCGTCCTATCGGCAGAAGGAACTGAAGAGGCTCGATCGCCATCGACAGGAAGCTCAATTCGGACAGTGCGGCAATCACCAGTCCGGTCCAGGCCAGCCAACGCGGCATGAAGCCCAGGATCAGGGCCGGGACGGCCATGCCCGCCATGAGGAGCCCGATCCCGACGACGAACCCCACCCCGCCGGTGATGAACACGAGGAAAGCGAGTGCGTGGGTGAGCGTTCCATCCGTGGTGATTTCGGGCCGGCTCAACAGCCAGGTCACGGAACCCGACAACATCAGGAAGACGGCTGCGCTGATCCCGCCAAAGAAGCCAATGGCCGGTCCGGGAACGCGCACGCCGAGACGGAGCTGCCGGGCGTAGACGGTGGCCGCGTAGATCCCCAATGGCACGGCGGAGCCGAACTGGAGCATGCCGCCGACCCGCATCGCAGCGACGTTTTGCTGGAAGAATGCGGCCACCTGCCGCGTCGGGGAAAACGGCGAGACGAAGGTCTGGCCGCCTGTCAGGATTGCGGACATGATGAGGCTGGCAAGGAAAATGGCCAAGCTGATGAGGGCAAGAATGCCGGGGTGCGGGCCGCCGGACCGGGTTGGACGATCTTCATCGGGAATCGAACGACTACTCATGGCTGAACCTTTCTAGTAGTGGCTGGACATTCCGTAATTGCATCACTACTGAAATAGTTCACCTCTAGAATTGTTCTGTCAAGCATGTATCCTGAATCCATGGACTCAGCCACACCGGGCCGGCCGAATCGGACCGCTTTTCTCTTGTCGCAGCTAGGCGCCGTAGCGTCGTCGCGCTTCGCCGACCGCACGCGGGAGATCGGCCTCACGCCCAGCGACGCCGGTGTCATCCGCCTGCTCGGACGCGCCCCCGGGTTGAGCCAGCGCTCCCTCGCGGACAGGCTCGGCGCCGTCCCTAGCCGGGTGGTTTCACTCATCGACTCGCTTCAGGAGCGCGGCCTCGTGGACAGGGTGCGCAGCAGTACGGACCGGCGGAACTATGAACTCCGCCTCACGGACGCCGGCAAACGCGTACTGCGGGAACTCCGCGGCATTGCCGAACAGCACGAAGCCGAGCTTCTCGCCCCGCTGACAGACGAACAGATCACGCAACTCGGCGAGTTGCTCGCACAGCTCGCCAGCGTCCACGGGCTGGACGCGGACCTCCATCGCGACGTCGGACGCGACGTCGGACGTCAGGCCTGATCGGGCGCTCGGGCCCGCGCGCCGCCGTCGGGAGCTTCATGACGATGGCGCCACGATTTTGGCCGCTATGTGGGGAATAGCAGCCGCATGGTGTATGTTGCACATTCGCCAGCAAATACACAAGAGAAGAGATAACCCCAGGTGGCAACCGATTACGACGAACTCCGCTCCGACGTCGCGGAATCCCAAAGCACGTCACTTCAGGCACTGCAGTCTGCCAATGCTCCGGACGCGCGCAGCGTTGTGCGGGAGTTGGACGAGGCTGACGCTTTTGAAGGCAACGAGGTACCAGGCGGCGAATTCGTCGCCGAGGAACTGATCATCGCAGTCGTTCCCCAGAAGGAAGACGAGTTCACCTGCTACTCATGTTTCCTCGTCCGTCACCGTTCCCAGATCGCCCGTGAAAAGAACGGCCACGCGTACTGCGTGGAGTGCGAGGGCTGAGTCTCTGAGGGCAAGCCCGGTCCCTCAGAATCCCTTCCCTCGCAGTGGCGTTCCTCACAGGGGATTCAAGCGTTTCTTGGCGATCTTTTCATAGCGGGCCTTCGAGTCAGCTGCTCGCTGCTCTTCTGCAGCGAGCAGGGGGCCATACGGCGAGTTGCCCTCCACTGATCCGTGCGCGTCGTTTGCGAGGCGCAGCAGCACCGAACGGCTTACAACGCTGTCCTGATGCTCTCCTAGGACCTTCTGGACCTTCTGGGCGCGACGGGCCAACTTGGCAGCCGGTTTACCATGGACGTCCTGCAAGGCCTCGGCTGTATGCCGCAGCCGCTTTGCATCCTTGCGGATTTGGTGCAATGCCGTGTCATGCTCTGAGCCCGCCTGCCGGGCCGCTTCCTTCTGGGAACGGCGCACCCGCTTGATCGCTTTCGCGGCGAGCTTGGCCGTGACCGGACGGGCCTTCTTGTCGGCTCTTGGTCTTGTAGGAGGCTCGTCGCGGAACTTCTCAAGGGCGTCCAGGAGCAAGAAATACCGTTTCGTTCCCAAGGAGCGGAGCATCTCGCGGTACCCGGAGTTGAAGGCAGTCTCAAGCTCGTCATGGATCCTGGAGGCGGCAGCGGCGGGGACAGCGCCATCGGGCTGATCATTCAGCAGTTCCCCGATCCGGTCGCGTAGCACCTCTGCATCCCGGGCCTTGCCCAGGACCTTGGTCAGCCATTTCAGTTCGGTCTTGAGGCGGTCACCTGCTTCGGCGTCGAAGAGCCTGCCGTAGGCGGACAAAGCCGAGCGGAGCCTGCGTGTGGCCGAGCGCATGCGGTGAACGGCGTCGTCGACGCCTTGCCGGACGCTGGAGTCCAGTGCGGTGATTTCAGCGAGCTGGGCGGCGATGTAGGCGACCACCGCGTCTCCCGCAGAACCCTTCGGGCGGGCCTTCGGTGGTGCGGGGACGGGCGATGGCCAGGCGGTCCCGAAGGCACGGGCCAGTTTGGAAACATGCCCGGAAGGTGTTGCGCCCGCCCCCGACAGAACACGCTCCGCGCTCTCAAACAATGCTTCATCGCCGTGGACCAGCTCGATTTCCCATTCACGCCATCGCCGCTCCAATTGCATAGGGTGCAACGTCTCGGCCGTCACGTGGTCATCCACGAAGTCGGCCAGGGTGACGTCCTCGCTTCCGTGCAGCCGGTGCAACGTCCGGCGGGTATGGATCCGGGCCACGGGCTTGAGCTCTTCGCCGCGGGTGAACACCAGGAGCCTCTCCGCCAGTTCCTCGGGAACGGTCTCAGGCTGCCCCAGCGGTGCATGGATTTCCATGCGGGAGTCCCGCTCTGCCGGCAGCTTCAGATGCCAGCCTGAATCGGTGCCCCCTGTGCGGCGCCGCAAGGTAATGCGGTGCTTGGCAAGGGTGAGGCCATCCGTGTCGAAGTAGACGGCCTCGAGTTGATGATCGGCAGGGTCAGCGACCTGTTCGACGCCGGTGATGTCCACGAACGCGGGAAGAGGCGTTTCCAAGTCAGCGTCGTACTTGCGTTCTGTCTCCACGGATTCCTGGGTGGACATGTCGTTTCCCGTCCTTTTCGTCGCCGGTCCGCACCTATAGGCATCCTCCCACTAGGCCCCCTGCAGGGAAAGACCGGGCTGGCGGGATTCCGAGGCCGGCCCTCCCCTTCCCTAGACCGGGACTCGGCCCAGGCCCTAAGATCACTCTGACGGCACCAGCCTTGCGCTGAGCGATGTCCGTCGCGGTCTCACCCCCAAGTGTGAGCGCCGGGTCCGTTCTGCGACTCCTGGGTTCCCGAACGGACCCGGTCGACCTCCCTGGGACCGCCGGGGCAGGCCTCCGAACCGTGAGATACCGCCGTGGCCCCGCCGCGTTCGATGCAATTTCCGATAGTTAGCGAGTAGTTACTCGTAGATGGTGACTGCGGCCCTACAACGGAGGATGCTTGAATGTTGGGAGGGAAAATCATGACACGAGACGTGAGTCATTTCGAGCGCCTGTCGGCATGGACTGAAAACGACATGAAACCAGCTGTCGGCAAGCTGTTGCGCGGCGATGGCGTGCCTTCCGACTCGCAGGAAGACAGCCGTCCTTCGCCCTTGGATTTCCAGATTCCTGATGAACTGGACCGTGCCTTGGAGTCAGCTTCACAAACGCTCAGCCTCACGCCGAGCGAGATCTTGCGCGAGGCCTTGGCTGAATGGCTGGGAAGCCACGGGCAGCCAGCCACCGGCCATCATCCGTTTGGGAAGCACAGCGCGCTATAACGTAGGCCGCCCGTTCACGGGCAGGCTGACGCCGGTAAGGCTGACACCCGCGCGGGTGTCAGCCACCCGGGGACTGGGCGCCAATGGCCAGTCCCCGGGGATGGAAGGGAAACTTCCCTTACCCGCCGCAGTACTTGCCGTAATTGGTGCCCGCGTTCTGGTAGTCGTTCTTCATCGCGTTGAGTTTCGCGGTGTCGGGGCTATCCTTCGAGGACTCATCCAGGTAGTCCACAATCGTCTTCAGGGTGGGCTTCAGCTCATCTGAGGACACGGCTTCAATCGGGCGCAGCTGGTTGGCTACCCGGATGGTTCCCGTTTTGTCCGTGCTGTTCGTGGGGTTCGAGATGACGGTCTTGACCCGGCTGCAGGTGTCCGCGGTGCTCAGCTGCTGCGGTGCGGAGCAAGCTGATGCGGAGAGGACGAGCCCGGCCGCGAGCAGGGCTGTGGTGATTTTCTTCATGGTTCCCTCAGTAGTTGCTGACGTTTGATTGTAAGCAGACGTGGCGTGGCGCCCCAATGCCGGTTTGGCCAGCGGAAGGGTCTATTGCGTGCATCCCAAGGTCGGATGATCACAAGGGAGGGGTCCCCCGGCCGTCCGGCCGAGGAACCCCTCCAGTGTTCGAAACGCGTTGGATCAGCGCTGGGGGAGTGCCTTCGTCCCCTCGATCTGCACGGCCTGCAGCTTGTTCGGATCCAGGCCGAGGGTCTTCAGGATGGTAGGCGCAATCTGCGTGGTCTCGACCGTGGTGGTCACGGTCCGTGCGTGTTCGTCGTTGGCACCGGAGATCACGAGCGGCACATCGCGGTCGTCAGCGCTGGCCCCGCCGTGTTCGGCGATCTTGGCCTTGCCGCCGGTGTAAACCACGCCGGTCTGGGCGATGCCCAGGATGTCCGGGTAGCGTGCATCGCTGGTTTGGGTGCCGAAGTACTTTGCGACTTCGCTGCCCGCGTAGACCTTGCTCAACCCCGAGGTTGCTACCGTTTTAGCGGCACCGTTGACGTCGTTACCCGCAGCCGAGTGCGCTGCCAGGTAGTCCTTGGCGAACTGGGCTGCCGCCTGGGAGTGGTCCGAAAGCCAGAGCTGCATGATGTCGTCGTCGGTGGAGAACGCTACGAGGTCCGCGGAGCCCGGGTGGGCCGACTTCCATGCTGCGTTCAGGCCATCGATGATTGCGCCGTCAGGAACCCTGGTCAGCGTCGAAGAGTCCATCGGGGACTGTCCATGCTTGGCGGAAAGGATCACCGTGGTGTCTTTCGCGTGGCCGGAAGCTTCCAGTTCGGACTCGAACTTACCGACGGAAGCGTTGACGAAGTCCAAAGCCTTGCTGAGGAGCGGTCCGGGAACGGTGCCGCCCTGAAGGTAACCGCCGGTGAGGCCGTCCGACGTCGGGAGCTTCTGCGCCGTAGAGACGGACTGGAAGTTCATCCCGAAGATGCCCGGTACCGCGGCTGTCTTGGTGCCGGAGTGGTCCTTGCCGTCGATTTCGTTCAGCACGGCCTGGACCTTGTAACCGTCGTACTGCTGGGTTGCGGCGTTGTCCTGCGTCCAGTCGCCCGTGAAGGGAGCGCCGGCCTTGCTGTTGATTTCCGGCGTGAACAGGTCATCCAGGCCCTTGCCTGACGGGCCGTTCAGGATTTCGTACGCCGGGTGCTTGTCCGACCACGCCGTGGTCAGGCCGGCACTCTTCGCTACTTCGAAGACCGTGTTCACCTTCAAGTACTGGTGCGGGTAGACGGGCTTGCAGCTTGCCGGGTCGACCGGGAGGGCTGCCGGGTCAAGAAGTGAGGCGGGCTGTCCCGTCATGTTCAGGATGCTGCCGGGAAGTCCGGGCAGGCCCTGGCCGGCGTCGAGGGCGTTCTGGTCCTTGTCCGCGGCTTCGGTGAAGGCCACTTCGGCGCCGGGCGCCGCGTTCTTGCAATCTGTGGTGCCTGCTGGCAGGAGTGCCCGGTTGAAGGTGTCGTCATAGTAGACGCCCGTGGTCCCGGGATTGCCGCCGGTCAGCTGGCCCACCATGCCTGGGAAGGAATCGGAAGGCACGGGAGTCTGGGCGTGCGTGTAGCTGGTGCCATGGTTGACCAGCGCCGCCAGTGCCGACGTCGGGTGGTTCTTCACGTACAGATCCAAGTCCTTCTGGTGGAGGCCGTCCACCGAAAGCAGCAGGACATGCTTGGACGTTTCGCCCTGGCCGCCGTGGTCCCGGCCCTCGTTGTTGCCTGATTCCTGCCGGCCCTGGACGTCCTGGTTCCCGCGGGAACCGTCGTCGGCCATCGCCGGCGCTACTGCGGCTCCGGCCATCAGTACGGCTCCCAGGACCGCCGCTGTGGCAAGCCTGCTTTTCTTGGCTGTCTTCATCAAAGTAAGACCCTTCGCTATTGCGTTCTTATCGATCGAGAATGCGTCCCCGGATGATTCTTATTGCCGGGAAGGCCTCCGTCGCGCCGATTGGGTCCCACCGCTAAAACGTTCATGACAGGTTCAATTGCGGGTAGCCGAACTCTTCCGAAACTCACAGGAAATCCGCGTACCCCCGGGGCTACGGCGTCGGGGTCCCAATCATGGACCCGGGCGGGGCCGGAAACGGGGCCGCCGGGTATAGACGGCCAACCTGGGTCATGTAGTTGGCCCATTGCGGTCCCGCAAGCATGTAGCCGTCGATTGCGGGGTAGAACTTGCCGTTGATGGTGACGTTCCGGCCGGCCCGGCTCTGTCCCGCCATGGTGTCGCCGAAGAACGATGCCGTGGCCATCCCCGTGGTGTACCCGACCACCCACGTGGAGCCGTTGCTGTTGTTAGTTCCCGTCTTTGCCGCGGTGGGGAACAAGTCCTGGACTTTCGGTTGAATGTAGACGCCGGAGCCCCGTTTGAGGACGTCCTGGAGAACCGAGTTGACGCCGCGGGCAACGTCGGGCTTGATGGCCGGGTGGCATGAACTGGCTTGGGCAGGCAGCTTCGCCCCGGATGGATCAGTGATGCCAACAATAGCGATCGGCCCGCAGTAGGTGCCGTCGTCGGCGAAGGTGGCAAAGGCATCGGCCAGGACAAGAGGAGCCACCTCGGTGCCGCCGAGGAGATTGCCCAATTGGTGCATGTTCACTGGCGCGTTGTCCACGCCGCTGTGGAGACCTACCGCATCCACCACCTTCTGGATGCCGCAGAAGTCCAGTTGGGCAGCCTCGGCAAAGGTTGCGGTGTTGATGGAGTTGTAGAGCCCGTAGTTGACGGGCATCGGGCGGTAATACCCCTCGTCGTTGTTGCGCAGATCGTCGGCTGCGCCAAGGCCGGCGTTTTTCTGGGCTGTGCTGTAGGCGCCCAGCACCTTCCCGCAGCTGTCCCTCCAGGGGAATCCGAGTGGATATTCCCTCCGCGACGCGTCCACAACAGTGGTTATGGCCTTGCCCTCGTTGAGCCACTCCGTGAAAGTGAACGGCTTCATGGCGGAACCTGGCTGGAACCCTCCGGCTCCGTTCAAGTCGTTGCCATTGGCGTCTTTGGCATCAACGTTGAAGTTGAGTTGGGAATCGAATTTGCCGGGCTCGGCAAGAAACACCGTGTTCTGTGCCATGGCCAGGATTTTGCCCGTGCCCGGCTGCACCGTGACCAAGGAGGCTCCCCATTTGTCCGGGTTCGCGCCTGCCGTGGCATCGACCTGGGCTTGTGCGACTGCCTGGAGGCGGCTGTCCAAGGTGGTGGTGATCGTCAAGCCGCCGCGGTACAGAAGCTGTTCCCGGTCCGAGACGCTGGCACCGTAGGCCGGGTTGTTGAGGATGAGGTGCGAAATGTAGTCGCAGAAGTACACGGCCATGTTTGCGGCAGCGCAGCCTTGCTTCGCTGGTGTGATGGCCAGCTTGAGGGGAGTAGCGACGGCGGCCGCATACGCTGCCTGCTGGATCTTATGCTGGGCCAGCATGTCGGACAGCACCAGGTTGCGGCGTTGGATGGCGTTGTCCGGATGGACGGTGGGGTCGAAGTAGCTAGGACTGTTGACCAGCCCGGCGAGCAGGGCGGCCTGGGGAAGGCTCAGGTCCTTGGCGGAAACGCTGAAGAAGTGCCGTGCCGCGGCTTCGATGCCGTACGCGTCCCGGTTGAAGAAAACGATGTTGAGGTAGCCCTCCAGGATCTGGTCCTTGGTGAATTTCTTCTCGAGTTCGATGGCGAGCTTCATTTCGCGCACCTTGTCACCCAGGTTTTTCTGCCCGCTGAGCACAACTTGTCCCGTCTGGCCTGCCGCCAAGCGGGACTCGTTGAGTACGTTGGTCACGTATTGCTGGGTCAGGGTTGACGCGCCCTCGTTGGAGCCCTTAGTCAGGTTGGATACCAGCGCCCTGAGAATCCCTTGGAGGTCGACGCCGCCGTGTTCGTAGAAGCGGTTGTCCTCGATCGCGACAATGGCGTCCTTGATGTAGGGCGACATCTGGTCCAAGCTGACCCGCACGCGGTTTTCGGCATAAAAGGTGGCGATCGTCTTTCCGTCCGCACTGAGCACTTTCGTGGACTGGGACGGCGCATTGACCACCAGGTCGCCCGGGAGGTTGTTGAAGTACTGGATCGAACCGCTGACGGCCATCCCGGCCGATGCCACACCGGGGACTAGAAGCCCGGCGGCCAATACGCCGCAAAGTGCACTCACCACGAAGAATCCGATGACCCTTCGCAGGAACTTGGCCAAACCAATTTTCCGGTTCTTCTTCGAAGCCATTTTTCCAGCTATCGACCGTGCGTGCTTATAGAGTACGCCGCCATTCCGCTGTCACATAGGCCCCGAAATACGTGGCGACACGCCCCCCGCGGTTATGTTCGTCACTTCGCCCGCGCGCTGACCGTGTCCGGCGTTTTTCCGGATGCATACTGAAGGTATTCGGGCGCGGTGATGGAAGGCAGGTGGCAGCCGGTGGAGACACTAATGGCTGTTGTGAGGAGCGAGTATTTTCCGGCTGGAGCCGTACTCGTGGGCGTGGTTTTGTTCTGGACAATCGGCCTGCTCGGCGGGTTGTCCTGGTTGAGCGGAGCGCAGCAGCCACTGGCCATCCTGACGTGGTTGATCTTCATCTACGGTGTGGTTGTGCTGTCTCCGCTCGCTGGAATCTGGGCCGCAGTGGACCTTGTCCGGCGTTGGTGGCGGAACCGCGAGGCTCGCCGGCAGCAGCTCGGAACGGCCGACGTCGAATCCCGCTGATACCCGGTCTGGGTGGCACCAACGGAACGAGGACTTCCTATGATCACTCGCGTCGACGTCGACGAAGCTGCCGCCCGGATTACGGGGAGGATCCGCCGCACACCCGTCTTCGAGGCGGATGCCGGGACGGTGCCGGGGCAATTGTGGTTCAAGTGCGAGTTCATGCAGCACACTGGGACGTTCAAGGCGAGGGGTGCCTTCAACCGCGTGCTGGCTGCCCGGGAGCGCGGCGAGCTGAAGGACGATGTTGGAATCGTCGTCGCCTCGGGAGGCAACGCGGGGCTGGCGAATGCCTACGCCGCAGCGAAACTGGGCGTGCCCGCAACCGTATTTGTCCCCGAGACCGCACCTGCCGTGAAGGTCAAGAAGCTCAAGGCCAGCGGAGCCAGGGTGGTCCAGCGCGGAACTGAGTACGCCGAAGCGTTCGAGGCCGCCTTGGCCTACGCCGAAGAATCGGGCGCGGTCTACTGCCACGCCTACGACCAAGCCGAGATCGCCGCGGGCGCCGGGACAGTAGGCTCGGAGCTTTTGGAGCAGTTGGGCGAAGTGGACACCGTCTTAGTGGCCGTTGGCGGCGGCGGCCTTATGGCCGGTATCGCGGCCGCCGTCGAAGGTCACGCCCGGGTGGTTGGCGTGGAGCCGGAGAATGCTCCCACGCTCTTTTCGGCCCTCGCTGCAGGGGCACCCGTTGATGTTGCCGTGTCCGGGATCGCCGCGGATTCCCTAGGTGCCCGGCAGATCGGCCGGATCGGTTTCGAGGTGGCCGTCCGCACGGGCGTCCGGACCGTCCTGGTGTCCGACGACGACATCGCCGCGGCGCGCACCTTGCTTTGGGATCAGTACCGGATTGTGGTCGAACATGGCGCGGCCGCCGCTTTCGCGGCCGTCGACTCCGGAGCATATGTTCCGGCAGAGGGGGAACGCGTGGCTGTGATCCTCTGCGGCGCCAACACCGACCCCGCCACGGTCTGAAGCGGGGCGCCGCGGCGGCCCTGCCACGGGCGCCCCGCAGTTGCTAAGCTCGAGCCACAATGCCGGGGCACGCAAAACCGCTTCACGAACGGACAGTGGCATGACGCGATTGATAATCATGGGCCCGCCTGGCTCGGGCAAGGGTACCCAGGCAGAGCACATCGCCGGGCATTTCGGCATTCCTGCCATTTCCACCGGAGACATCTTCCGCGCCCACGTCGGAGGGCGCACGGAACTCGGAGCCGAAGCCAGCAAGTACATGGACAACGGCGAGTTCGTGCCGGATCACGTCACCAATGCCATGATCCGGCAGCGGCTTGGCGACGCCGATGTCCTGGGAGGTTTCCTGCTGGACGGATATCCACGCACGACGGCGCAGATCGAGGCGTTGGATGGCATCCTGGCGGCCAACCGACAGCAACTGGATGCCGTGGTCGAACTAGCTGTCGGCGACGGCGAGCTTCTGGCGCGGATGCTCCGCAGGGCGCAGGAACAGGGCCGAAGCGATGACACAGCGCCGGTGATCCGGCGTCGCCTGGAGCTCTACCGCAGCGAGACCAAGGCCGTGGTTGAGCGATACTCGGAGCGCGGGATCGTACTCGCCGTGGATGGTTCCGGCCAGCGGGAAGAGATCACTGCCAAGGCCATAGCAGCCATTGAATCAGCACTAGGACCAGCACCAGGAAAGGGACTGTGAACGGTCAACCATCTACCGGCCAAAGAATCGAAGACTACGCAATGATCGGGGACCTGCACACCGCGGCCCTGGTCAGCACGGCAGGCTCCATAGACTGGCTGTGCCTCCCACGTTTCGATTCGCCCGCGTGTTTCGCTGCGCTCCTGGATTCCCCCAAGGCCGGGCGATGGCTCTTGGCGCCTGAGGGCGGAGGAACTTGCACGCGCCGCAAGTACCGGGACGGGACCCTCATCCTGGAAACGGACTGGGAAACCAAAGAGGGGCACGTGCGGGTCATCGACTTCATGCCGCCGCGCGATGAAGTCGCGGACATCGTGCGGGTGGTTGAAGGGATCCGCGGGACGGTCAAGATGCGCGGGGAGCTGATCCTGAGGTTCGACTATGGACACGTGGTCCCCTGGGTACGCCGCGACAGGCATGGCCTCCGAGCGGTTGCCGGTCCGGACTCCGTCTACGTCAAGACACCGGCGCCGTTGAAAGGCAAGGACTTCACCACGGTCAGCGAGTTCACGGTGAAAGCCGGTGACCACGTCCCCTTCGTCCTGACCTGGGCGCCCAGCCACGAACGGCGGCCACGCACGGTCGAGGCAGACATCGCCCTCGACGATACGGAAGCTTTCTGGACGGAATGGTCCAAGCGTTCCACCATCCGGGGGCCCTACCGGAAAGCCGTACAGCGTTCTTTGATCACGCTGAAAGCCCTCACCTATGCGCCTACCGGGGGCATCGTTGCGGCCGCCACCACTTCACTTCCGGAACAGATCGGCGGGCCGCGGAACTGGGACTACCGCTATTGCTGGCTGCGTGATGCCACCTTGACCCTTCAAGCCTTCCTCGCTGCGGGCTATACCGAGGAGGCCAGCGCGTGGCGGGCTTGGCTACTCCGCGCAGTGGCTGGCGACCCCGCCGACCTCCAGATCATGTACAGCCTGCACGGACGCAGGCGATTGCCCGAGACGGAACTGACGTGGCTTTCGGGGTACCAGGGCTCGACGCCGGTGCGGACCGGAAATGCCGCAGCGGAGCAGCTTCAGTTGGACGTGTGGGGGGAAGTCCTGGACTGCCTGTCCCTGACCCGCGCATCGTTGATGACCATCGGCGATGAGTCCTGGGACGTCCAGACCGCCCTGATGCGCCACCTTGAAGGCACCTGGGACCAGCCCGACAACGGACTTTGGGAAGTACGCGGCCCGCGGCGCCACTTCGTGCACTCGAAAGTGATGGCCTGGGTCGCGGTTGACCGGATGGTCCGCGGAATCCGTGAATCCGGGATGCCCGGTCCGCTCGATCGCTGGGAGGCTTTGCGGGACACCATCCACGACGAAGTCATGACCCATGGATTCGACGCCGACCGTAACACTTTCGTGCAGTCCTACGGGAGCAAGGAGCTGGACGCGAGCCTGCTCCTGATTCCCAAAGTCGGCTTTCTGCCGCACGACGATCCGCGCGTGATCGGAACCATTGACGCCATCCAGCGCGAGCTGACGGAAGACGGCTTTGTGCTGCGCTACCGTCCGCAAGACAGCGACGACGGACTGCCGGGTGGGGAGGGCGTCTTCCTTGCGTGTTCCTTCTGGATGGTGGACGCACTCCTGGGAGCGGGGCGACGGGCGGAAGCCACAGCCCTCTTCGAGAGGCTTCTGGCCCTGCGCAATGATGTGGGCCTGCTCAGCGAAGAATGGGACGCCCAAGCGGGGCGGCAACTCGGCAACACGCCACAGGCCTTCAGCCATTTCGGTTTGGTGCTCAGTGCTTTGCAACTTCACCACGGCAAAGCGCACCACAGCAATGTCCCGATCGGCGGGGTCCCGGCGTCGGGCTCTCCGTCAGAACCGTCGTCAGCGGCTTCAGGTGCGGCTTTGCCCTGACGTCCCGGAGCGCTTGGGCCAGAGGAAGATCCGGCGTGCCAGGGCCAGCCCCGCCCCGAGGTTCAGCCTTGGCAGGTAGGCCCGTGCCACCGCGGTTCCAACGGCAGGCAGGGAAGCGGCATCGGGGTAAAGCATGTAGAGGGGCTCGTACCGGGGCCGGAATTTCGCTTTGAACGCCAAGAGGGACCTGAACCCGTACACCGGTTCCAAAGTGGCCCCCAACCAGTCGAGCAAGCGGTCGAGGTTGCCGGGAGGCCGGGACCGGGGCTTCGGGCGCTGCGTCTCGGAAGGGTCCTCTTCGACACGTGCCAAGGGTGCTCCGGAAAGGCTCACGAATTCGCACCCTTCGTCCTTGAGGCTGAGGGCCGCGGAAGCAATGAGGAATTCGATGCTGGCACGGAAGCCGCTGCTACGGCGCCGCATGAAATCCAGGGTCCAGCCCACGATGTGCCCGTTACGGTATATGGGCAGCCAAGACGTGACTGCGTGAACTGTGTGGCGCCGGTCGATGGCGAGCAAACAGCGGACCTCCGGGTCGTCGAGCTCGTCAAGGCTGCCCAAGGTAAAGCCCATTTCGGGCATGTTCCTATCTGCCACCCACTCTTCGGAGATTTCCTCGATCTGGACCTGGACAGAGAAGGGAGCCGAGGCGTAACGCGTCCATTCGTAGCGGATGCCTGCCTTTGCGGCGTTATTCAACGCAGTACGGATGTCCTGGAACTTTTTTCCCTTGAAGGAGACCGAATGCAGGGGCAGCACCGTCTCCTGGGCCACCTGTGCCGAACTCCATCCGGAGGAATCCGCATGGTCGCGCAATTCCTGGGGTACGGAGTAGAAGCACGGAGTCCAGCCGTTGCCCCTGCAATAGTCGGCAAATTCCGTGAAGACGGCGTTCACCTCGGACCTGGGTCCCACCGGGCCGCCGAGCGTGAGGGCAACCCCCGCGCTGACCCGGTACGCGACAAAGGACTGCCCGGAAGGCGAGAACCAGTACATGTTTCCCGGCCATGTGGTCATCCAGGACAGCGAGCTTCCTCCCCACGTCTTGATGACTCTCCGGGCACGCTCGGTGCTGGCGTCGTGCCGGGCGGGGGACTGGTGGAGGAAAGTCCTGAAGATCAGGACACCGGCGACCGCCCAAAAAACGACCCCGACGCCTTCGTACACGAGGACAGCTGCTGTGCCCATGGGGAAGATGGCTGGGGGCACATCCAGGACGTAACCCAACGGCAGGAAGCGATCAGGGACGTCCGCCAGCAGATCCGGCAGCCCTGGAACAGGGGAGAACTCCCGGGCGAGGAAGAGCCCGGCGAGGACATAGATGACACTCAGGACAGCAGCCATCGAAAGTACCCTGACGGCGAGGCGCCTGTAGGTCCCTTTCGGGGCCCGGACATGAAACAGCCGCCGGGTTGCGAGCAGAATGATCGTCAGGGCAACGGGCAGAAGGAGAGGCAGCGCCAAGGTGAACGGCTGCGAGGAAGCCGATCCTTCGATTGCGACAATCCCCTCGCTGGCACCGGTGTCCGGAGCAGTCGGCTGCAAGACTCCGGCGAGGGCAATTCCGGCCAGGACGGAAAGGCCTACCTGGATCACCAGGGTCCCCATCCAGGCAAAGTGCCGACCGCGGCGGAGCCCCTCCGCAAGCAACAGGAGGAGGAAGGACGGAAGTATGGCCATGAAGAGGCCGCCGGCACCGGCGCGCAACTGCAGCTGTGCGACGGCACAATCCTTCGCTTGCGCCGGATCCGAGCAGAGGCTCTGGAGGGTTTGGGGATCGACCGGCTGGATGTTCGTAAACAGGAATCGCAGGATGGACAGCGGTCCCACCGCATGCGGGATAAGGCCGGCAACTACAGGTCCGATTGCCGATACGGCAATGAGCAGCGAAAGCAGCACCCGGCCTTCGTGCCGGGAACTGACCGGGCGGGCAAACCGTGGCCGTCGCCCCATCAGGAACGGCCCGAGAGCTGTTCCCGCGCCTGCGGCGCCGAGCCTGACCAGATCCGCAAACCCCCCGCTGTACAAGGCCAAGAGGAATAATAAGGCGAAAACAACCAGCCGGATCCGGCGCCTCCAGAGGGTTGCCATCGACGCCGTGCCGGCCATGGCGGTACCGATGATAAAGGCACTCGGACCCATGAAGAGGTGGCCGCCTATCTCTTCAGTCCAGCTTCCGAGCAAGCCGCTGGCCAAGGCAAGGAATCCAAGGGCGATGCCGACGCCGAGGACCTGGCTGGAGACCGCAGCGATAGCGTACGCCCGCCGTCCCATCCGCCGTTCCAAGGGAACGCCAAGCAGCAGCACCAACGCCGAATCCAGCACATATCCCGTCAGGTCCCTGGCCCACGCGACGGACGCCACAGCGGCCCACCAATGATCAGGCACGGAGTGGGGCGTCAAGGCGACGTTAAGCCGCCATTGCGCATCCGGGCCGGTGGCGAGACTTGAAGTCAGGGCTCCCAATCCCCAGAAAACGATGACAAAACCCAAAGTGAGCTGCGCCGAGCGCAGTCTTCCCATCCACGATCGCCGCAGGTGGACGTCGGGGACAGGATCGGTTCCCGGCTCGGGCGCCGGTGCGTGCACGGGGTTCCTATCTGTGCGTCGGAAGGATGGGGTGCGAAATGAAATTCTTCCACACCGTCCGTCCGTCGAGGACAATTCCCACGTCGCCGTGACCTCCGCCGTTCCGATCCAATAGACTCCCACCTAGGCGGTCGGCTCGTTGTTTTACCGGCCCATGGGGCAATCGAAGTTTGGCCCTGCGACCCTTGACCAACAGAAAGCAAGCCCGGGACAGATCGATGGACAAATCACGCATATTCCGCTTCGCTGCTTCCGTGATCGCGGTCGGAGTGCTTTTGGCCGGCTGTTCACAGGCGCCCTCCGTCCAACCATCCAGCGACGGCCAGACTGCAGCGCCCGCCGCGCCCTCAGGGAGCCCAGCGGCAGCGGCTCAAGCTCCCAAGAAGACTGATTCCGGGCAGGATCCTTCAAAGCTTCCCGTGGGGTCCTTGTACAAAAACCCCGCCAACAACCGGAAGGAAATCATCCTCGCGGACGTCCGGCACACAGCTGTCCTCATTGGTGACTCCCAGTCCCAGCCTGAGGGATCGTGGCCACGGGCAGCCCTGGGCTCCATCGGCTACAAGGTGTACACGGTGGGCCGCGGCGGAACAGGTTTCGTAGCCGCCACGAGCGACACGGGAAATTACATCGATGCGCTGCAACGTGGAGACTGGGTATTGCCCTATGGGGCGCCCCCGCTGGTCGTGGTCCAAGGCGGAGGCAACGATGCTGCCCGCAAGGTAAGCGATGAGCAGATCACGAGCAACGCCAACAGGCTCATTGCTGCCCTCCGGAAGAGGTATCCGCTGGCGAAGATCGCCATGATCGGAACGCTCGCCAAGGGCTCCAATGCGGGCGGTGGGCGCCGTACGGAGGTTGACGCACTCCTCGGCAACATCGCGGCGAAGGCCGGAGCGACATTCTTCAGCGTGGGCGACTGGATCACCAAATACCAGGTCGCCGGGGACTTGGTGGACGGCGTGCACCTGAATGCTGCCGGGCATGCCAAGCTCGGTGGTGTCCTGGGGGCGGACATGGCCGCGGCGGGTCTTCGCCTACCGCCGGACCGTGCCAGCTGAACCGTCCCTTGCGCGAGCGGGCGGGGCTGGCAGAACGTCCCGTGCCGGATAACAATTGATCTATGGTCAGCTATTCAGCCCTTGAAGAAGCGTCCAGCAAGAATCCGCATGACTGGGGCCGGGCCATGGCCACGGCGATGACGAAACTCCTGGATGCGGCTCGCATTGACGGACGGCATTTTGAACACGAGTTCCTGTATGGCGAGGAACTACGCCTGAGGGTCGACGAGAACAACGGCGGAGCCACGGTCAAGCTCACATGGACGCCCGCGGACCAGGAGCCCGGGTCCGAAACCGCGGACCAGGAGCCCGGATCCGAGCCCGCGGACCAGGAGCCCGAACAGAAGGCAGCAAACTCTGAGTGAGCGCGCCTTTGGCGTGCTGAACTCGGGCCGGCTACTCCTGTGCGACGGGCTGATGGCCGTTGCTTCCGAGCAGGCTCCGGGTCAGGGCCTCGCCGTCGGCCATGAGCTGGTCCACCGCTTCGCCCAGGTGCGAATCGCCGGGAGTCTCGCCCGCCAGTGCGGCCGCGACCACAGAGCGTCGGATGAGTTCCTTCGCGAACGACGCCGTGGTGCCGGCTGTGCGGGCCGCGGCGGCGTCGATCGCCGCAGGGGAGAACGGGAGTCCGCCCGAATACAGGCTCAAGAGTCCTAGCCGTTCGTGTCGGGATGGAAGCGGGATCTCCACCGCCAAGTCAACTCGTCCAGGCCGCTGGGCGAGCGCCCGCTCCAAAAGATCCACCCGGTTGGTCGTCAGCACGAAGGCGACGTCGGCGTCGTTGTCCAGCCCGTCCATGGCGTCGAGCACCTCGAAAAGCAACGGCTTTGGCCCGTGGCCGAAACTGCGGTCTTCCGCGATCAGATCGCAGTCCTCCAGCACCACAATGGACGGCGCCAGAGCCCGGGCGATCTTGGCTGCCTCGGCAACCCGGGCAAGCGAACCGCCGGAGAGGAGCACCGCCGTCGTCCCCTCGCTTTGGCTCAGCAGGTACCGGACGGTGTGCGTCTTGCCCGTGCCCGGCGGCCCGTAAAGAAGGAGGCCGCGCTTGAGATGCTGCCCGTGCGCAGCCAAAATGTCCGCCTGGCGGGCAATACCCAGGGAATGGCCCTCCACTTTGTCCAGGAGCCCCTCCGGAAGGACCACGTCACTGCTGGCGAGTTGCGGGCGCCTGACGAAGGTCACTCCACTGATGCCCGGCGCGTAATCGTTCACCGTGAGGGCAATGATCTGGCCTTTGAAAACACTCCGGTGCTCCATGTCCCGCCGTACTTCGGCTAGCAGGCCGGAAGCGACTGCGGGGTGGGTGGCCAGAACTTCGAGCGAAGCGGTTGGCCGGTGACGTTCGATCCTGGCCTCGCGCTGGAGCACCGCCACAGGCGAGCCGCCATAGGTGAAAAGCCAAAGTCCCAGCGAGACGGCCTGGCGTTGCTGCTCCGGGCCTGTGGCCAGGTTGGTGTAATCCGGCCTGCCGAGCGGGAAGCGCGGGTAAGTGCGGGAATGTTGGAGCATATCGCTGAAGGACATGTGGTGGCGCTGATCGCCGCCAGCGATGCCTACCAGTCGGTAGTCGGGATCTTGGCCGGCAAGCCCTTCCATGATGATGTCCACATCTACCAAGCGGTGCGGCGGTATCTCTTCAGCCACCACGGACAGTTCGTATGCGGGCACACCGAGGTGCCCGGTCAGCGCCTGTAGAAGCTGCTCGCCGTCGTCGGCATGGTCCAACCCGGACTGCGCCAAACGAGTCAGTGTCGCGAAGTCTTCGATGAAGTTCCCCAATTTTTCATCCATGGCTCAGACCCTAGCAGGATGCGTCGCGACTCAGCAGAGTCCGTTCATGGCGGCGACTGCCACCTCACGGAGTTGCTCGAACTCCGGCTGGCCGCTGCCGTCCGTCGTTTCAATGTGCTTGTCCGTGTCGGAGGGATAGGCGAAGCTCATGGCTATCTGGCGGCTCCCATCGCTCGTGGACAACGCTATGCTCGCAAACCAGGTGCTGCCGCCGTAGCCGTAATAGAAACCGTTGGTGCATTCGTCATTCCAACGCTGCAGCCCGAGTCCGTGGTCCTCCTGCCCGATGGTTTGCATTTCCCGGAGGGTGCTCGCCGTGAGTAGCCAGCCCTGCATGAGCGCTGCGTAGAACGTGTTGATATCGCCCACCGTGGAGATGACTCCCTCGGCGGGTGAACCGACGAGGTACTCCGGCTGTGAGGCATTGATGCGCTCGCCGTCGATGAATTCATAGCTTTGGATCATGTCGCGCGCATCCCGGTCCGGTTCGGCTGCCAGGGAGGTGTGGTTCATTCCCAGCGGCACGAAGATCTCTGAATCCAGGACATCTCCGATCGGCCGGCCGCGGAGTTTTTCTATAATCGCGGCCAGGACGAAGTAGTTGGCATCTGAGTAGCGGAACAACTGGAAGTTCGCGTGCGTCCACGGCACGGTTCCGGCCATCCGGAGGTATTCCTGGATGCTGAACGGCATGTCGATGGCTTGCTTGGGCGGCATGGCCTTCAAGATGGCTTCCGGAGCGTCGGGCAGGCCGGAGCTGTGGTTCAACAGGGAACGGACAGTTACGGGGCCGGGTGGATGGAGGAGCTGTTCGATTTCCGGGAAGTAGTCGGTGACGGGGTCCTCAAGGCCCAGCTTTCCTTCCTGGACCAGCTTGAGCGCCGAGACCGCAACCATCGACTGCGTGATGCCTCCGGCCTGGATCCGGTCTGTCACGGCAACGGGCTCGCCGGTCTCGACGTCTTGGCTTCCGTAGGCCTGGGACCATTCGCGTCCCCGGACCTTGATCTGGACGACGACGGCCGGCGCGCCCCGGTTGAGCATTTCATGTGCGAAGAAATCCACAACCGGGGATTCCGGAAGCGCCGTCTGTGAATCGGTGGACGAGCTGGCTGTGGGGGGCTCAGCGGTCAGAGGGTAGGTGCAAGCGCCGGAAGCCAGAACCAACGCGAGGACAAGGACCCACCGGGATACACGGGAAGTCTGAGAGGTTCGCGCAGCCGCCATGGCTGCCTCCTGAAGCTACGCTGCAGGGCAACGGCTGGGCGCCCTTGCCCCTAGTTTCGATGGTCCTCTTCGGAGGCAAAGGGGTCAACGTTCAGGTCAGCTTCACCTGACGGTTGACGTCCTTGTACAGCAGGTAGCGGAACGGGCCCGGGCCGCCGGCGTAGCAGGCCTGCGGGCAGAAGGCGCGCAGCCACATGAAGTCCCCTGCCTCCACCTCGACCCAGTCGTTGTTGAGCAGGTACATGCCCTTGCCCTCCAGGACATACAGGCCGTGTTCCATGACGTGGGTTTCCGGGAACGGGATGACCCCGCCCGGCTGGAATGTCACGATGTTCACGTGCATGTCGTGGGCCAGGTCGTTGGGGTCCGCGAAGCGGGTGGTTGCCCAGACGCCGTTGACGTCCGGCATTTCGCCGGCCTCGACCTCGTCGTCGCTCGTGACAAAGGACTTGGCTTCGTAGCCCTCAAGGCGCTCGTAGGCCTTGCGGATCCAATGGAAGGAAACGATGTCGTCCGAGACGTTCTCCAGGCCCCAGTTGGAACCGGCGGCCAGGTAGGCGTAGCCCCCCTCCTCGAGCTGGTGCAGTTCGCCGTCAAGGGTCAGGTTGACCTTGCCTTTGGTGACGAAGACGACCCCTTCGACGCCGGCCTCGAACTCGGCCTTGGGAGCCCCGCCGCCCGGGCCGATCTCAACGATCAGCTGGGAGAACGTGGTGGCGAATCCGGAGATCGGCCGCGCGATGATCCAGGAACGCGTATTCGAGAAGCCAGGCAGGTTGCTGGTGACGATATCGGTCAGCACGCCCTTGGGGATGACCGTGTAGGCCTCCGTGACGATTGCGCGTTCGGTGGTGAGGTGGGTCTGCGGCGGCAGGCCGCCCTGGGGATAGTAGTACTTGCCCATCATTGGATCCTTTACTTGGAGGTGGTGTGTGCGAGCCGAGGATGCGCCAGTGCAGTCAGCCGGGGGAGTTCGACGCCGGCAAGCGCCAGCACTTCTTCGGAACCCACCGCTCCGCACTGGACGCCGCGCAAAACGAAGGCGGCCAGGGCCCGGGCGGTGGCGGGCTCGTCCATGACGCCGCCCTCGGTGCGCTCCACATAGTTGCGGAGGCGGCCCGCGGCGGCGGGAAGGCCCTCGCGGTAGAAGGCATACGTTGCCGCGAAGCGGCTGGGCAACTGCGCAGCGTGCAGGTCCCAGCCCTGGTAGTAGCCGCGTTCAAGGGAACGGCGGACCAAGCGGCCGTGCAGTTTCCACGCATTTTCCACGTTGTCGCCCACCGGAATGATGTTGGTGGAACCGTCGGAAAGCCGGATGCCCGTGCCCGCAACGGCCAGCTGCATGACTTCCTTGGCGAAATCCGCCACAGGGTGCTCCATGGATTGGTACTCGGCAGAGATCTGCAACGAGGCAGAGTAATCGTAGGTGCCGTAATGCAACGCACTGATGCGCCCCGGAACGGCGTGCGGAAGCCGGGCCACAGGGGAGGTTCCCTCCGGGCCAAGGATCAGCTGGGGCGTCTCCACCTGGACCTCGAAACGCAGGCGGCCGGAAGGAAGGGCATGGATCTCTTCCAGTCGGGAGACCGCGAAGTCCATTGCCTGCACCTGGGCCACCGTGGTGACCTTCGGCAGGGTCAGGACGAGGCCCTCGGGCAACTCGCCGGCGGACGCCAAAGTGGAGACGAACAGATCGAGCGTGCGAAGGCCACGTGCCCGGGTGGGAGCCTCGAAGCACTTGAACCGGATACCGATGAAGGGCGGAGCGGAGCCTGAGGCAACGGCTTCGCTGACGGCTTGGGCCGCCGCCACTGCGGCGACGTCTTCCATTTCGTCGCCACGGTCGCCGTAGCCGTCCTCGAAGTCGAGGCGCAAGTCCTCGATCGGTTCGCTGTGCAGCTTGGCAGCGACACGGGAGGCGACGGCGGCAGCCAGTTCGGGCTCCTGGCCCAGCAACGTACCGAGCCGTTCGAGACCGCCGTGGGCCTCCGCCGTCGTGATCGCCTGGGCGCCCCATTCCGCGGACAGCGACGGCGTGAAACGGTCCGCCGGCACGTACACCGTGTGCACGGGCTGGCGGGTGCCGTCGTCGCCGGGGTAATTACGTTCGAGGAGCTGGTCCGTAGCGGCGAGCTGCTTATCGATGGCGGCGAGATCTGACGGAGTCAGGGAGGGAGAGGATGAGGAAGCGGCCATTCCTACACCAGCTCGTAGGCGGGAGTGGTGAGGAAGTCCGTGTAGTCCTCGGAGAGGCAGATCTCCGCGATCAGGCGGCTCGCCGGCTCGTAGAACTTCTCGAAGGATTCTGCGTCCACCTCGCCCCGCAGGCGGTCGGTCTCTTCGCCGAGGATACGGGTGACCAGTTCGCGGGTGACCGTGTTGCCGGTGTCAGCCAGGACGGACTTGTTGCGGATCTGCTGCCACACCTGGGAACGGGAGATTTCCGCCGTCGCGGCATCTTCCATGAGGTTGTGGATGGCGACTGCGCCGCTGCCGGAGAGCCACACGGCGGTGTACGCGACGGCGACATAGAGGTTCAGGCGAAGCCCGGCCTCGGTCACCTGGCCACCAGCGGAGGAGATGTCCAGCAGTTGCTCTGCGGTCACGGAGACCTCGGGGCGCTGCTTGTCCAGTTGGTTTGGCTTGCCGCCGTTTTCCGGATCGCCCAAGACCGAGTCGAACACTTCGCGGCATGTGGGGACAAGGTCCGGGTGGGCCACCCAGGAACCGTCGAAGCCGTCGTTCGCCTCGCGGGTCTTGTCCGCGCGGACCTTCTCGAAGGCTTGGGCAGTGACCTCGGGCTCGCGGCGGTTCGGAATGACGGCGGCCATGCCGCCCATGGCGAAAGCGCCGCGCTTGTGGCAGGTCTTGACCAGGAGCTCGGTGTAGGCGCGCATGAACGGGGCCGTCATGACCACCGAGGCGCGGTCCGGCAGGATGAAGGACTCGCCCGCGTCGCGGAAGTACTTCACGATGCTGAACAGGTAGTCCCAGCGGCCGGCATTGAGGCCGGAGGCGTGGTCGCGCAGTTCGTAGAGGAACTCGTCCATTTCGAACGCCGCCGGGATGGTTTCGATCAGCATCGTGGCGCGGACGCTGCCCTGCGGGATGCCGAGGTAGTCCTGGGCGAACACGAAGATATCGTTCCAGAGGCGCGCCTCAAGGTGGCTTTCCATCTTGGGCAGGTAGTAGTACGGGCCGTGGCCGTTGAGCAAGAGCTGCTTCGCCACGTGGAAGAAGTGCAGGCCGAAGTCCACCAGCGCGCCGACGGTGGGTTCGCCGTCGAGCAGCAAGTGGCGTTCGTCCATGTGCCAGCCGCGCGGGCGGGCGACGACGACGGCGAGCGGGGCGTCCGTGCGGAGCCGGTACTCCTTGCCGTCCGGGGAGGTGTAGCTCAAGGTGCCCTGGGCCGCGTCCCGGAGGTTGAGGATGGCATCGATGACGTTCGCCCACGTCGGGGTGCTGGCGTCCTCGAGGTCGGCGAGCCATACCTTGGCGCCTGAGTTCAAGGCGTTGATGGCCATCTTGGCAGGGGAAGCCGGGCCGGTCATCTCGACACGGCGGTCCTGCAAGGCCTGGGGCGCTTCGGCGACCTTCCAGTCGCCGTCGCGGATGTCCTGGGTTTCGGGCAGGAAGTCGAGGCGTCCCGTGCGGGCGACTTCTTCACGCTTGGCGACGCGCGCTGCCAGGAGCTCGTTGCGGGTGCCGGCGAAACGGCGGTGCAATTCCTCCACGAAGGCCAACGCCTTGGGAGTCAGGATCTCCTCGGCTCGTTCGATCGGCCGGGGGTCTGTGACTGTGAGAGCCATGGGTGGTCCTTTCCTTGGTGGCGCTAGTTGGCCTTGGCGGCGGCAGCGGATGCCGCGTTTGCTACGGCACTGGCGACGTCGGCTGCAACGTGGGGGTCGAAGACGCTGGGGATAATGTAGCTCGCATTCAGTTCATCATCTGCAACCCGATGGGCGATAGCCTCTGCGGCGGCCACGAGCATTTCCGGGATGATGTCCGATGCTCCGGCGTCGAGCAGTCCGCGGAAGAAGCCAGGGAAGGCCAGCACGTTGTTGATCTGGTTGGGGAAGTCGCTCCGGCCGGTGGCCACCACGGCTGCGTGCTTGGACGCAATCGCCGGGTCGATCTCCGGGGTGGGGTTGGCCATGGCGAACACAATCGCGTCCTCGGCCATCGAGGCCACCTGCTCTTCGCCGATCACGTGGGGAGCGCTGACGCCGATGAAGACGTCGGCACCCTTGAGTGCTTCGTGAAGCGTGCCGGAGAAGCCTTCCTCGTTGGTGTTCGCGGCAATCCAGGTGCGGTGTTCGTCGTCGTACTTTTCGCCCGAGTGGATTGCACCGGAACGGCCGGCCGCGACGATGTGCTGTGCGCCCTGGGCTTTGAGGAGCTGGATGATGGCGGATCCCGCGGCGCCGACGCCCGAGACGACGATCTTGACCTCGCTGAGCTTCTTGTCCACGACGCGCAGGGCGTTGACAAGGGCCGCGAGGGTGACGATTGCGGTGCCGTGCTGGTCATCGTGGAAGACGGGGATGTCCAGTTCGTCGCGGAGGCGCTTCTCGATTTCGAAGCAGCGCGGGGCGGCGATGTCTTCGAGGTTCACGCCGCCGTAGACCGGGGCCAGGGCCTTGACGATCTTGATGATCTCCTCGGTGTCCTGGGTGTCCAGGCAGACCGGCCAGGCATCGACGTTGGCGAACTGCTTGAAGAGCGCCGCTTTGCCTTCCATGACCGGCAGGGCGGCCGCGGGGCCGATGTTGCCCAGGCCCAGGACCGCGGAACCATCGGTGACGACGGCGATCGTGTTCCGCTTGACCGTGAGGTTGCGGGCCGCGGCGGGATCTTCGGCAATGGCGAGGCAGACGCGTGCGACGCCTGGCGTGTAGGCGCGCGAGAGGTCGTCGCGGTTGCGCAGGGCCACTTTGGGGACCACCTCAAGCTTGCCGCCGAGGTGCATGAGGAAGGTGCGGTCCGAGACATGCTGGACTGCGACGCCGTCGAGCGCGTTGAGGGCGTCCTTGACGCGGTTGGCATGACCTTCGTCAGTGGTGTTGCAGGTGACGTCGACAACCAGGGTGTCGTGGTGGGACTCGGTCACATCCAGCGCGGTGACTGCTGCGCCCGCGGCGGCGACGGCCGCGGCCAGCTCGCTCGTGGCAGTGAAGCTCGACGGCGCGGCGACGCGCAGGGTGATCGAATTTCCGGGGCTCGGGTTCGCCATTGAATTTCCTCCTCGTACAGGCCCGCGGGTGGGCCTCCGCTCAAACCGAATGTTTTCGTATTATGGATATTATTATCTACAAAGTGGAAACACAAGCCCTGATCGGTGAGCAAGCATTCCGCCGTCGTGTGCTGTATCTTGAGTGTTCTAAGCAATTCTTTTCACGATGCGGATAAGAGTTGTCGGATTCCGAGCCATAGGAGACAACGGAATGGCTGAAAAGCCCTCGGGAGGCGTGCAGTCCGTCGAGCGCGTCTTCGAACTGCTGGAACTCATCACAGACGCCGGCGGAGACGTCACGTTGAGCGAACTGTCGTCCTCGACAGACCTGCCACTCCCCACCATCCACCGCCTGCTGCGGACGTTAGTGTCACTCGGCTACATCCGGCAACTGCCCAACCGTCGCTACGCCCTGGGCCCCCGGCTCATCCGGCTCGGCGAAGGCGCCAACAAGCAACTCGGAGCGCTGGCCCGGCCCCAGCTGAAGTCCCTCGTGGACCGGCTCGGCGAAACGTCCAACATGGCCGTGCTGGATTCGGACATGGTCATCTACGTTGCCCAGGTTCCGTCGCTGCACTCCATGCGCATGTTCACAGAGGTGGGCCGCCGAGCCCATACGCATGACACCGGCGTCGGAAAGGCCATCCTGGCCCAGCTCGATGACGAGGTGGTCCGCGGCATCGTGGCCCGGACGGGTATGCCGACTCCGACGGCAAAGAGCATCGGGGATATCGACTCCCTTATCGCCGATTTGAATCGGATCCGCGAACGCGGCTACTCGATTGACGAGGAAGAGCAAGAGATTGGCGTCCGGTGCTTCGCGATGGCCGTCCCCAACGCTCCGACGCCGACCGCCATTTCCGTTTCCGGACCCGTGTCCCGCGTGGACCAGCACTTTGCCGACCGAGCCGTGCCCTTGCTGCGCGAGGCCGCCCTTGCGATCTCGGCCGAGCTGAACCAGAACTAGCTGAACCAGAACCAAGGACGCCGAATGCCGCCCGACACGCGTGTGTCGGGCGGCATTCGCTCTTAATTCCCTTTTCAGGGGGCTCAGTGCTCGGCCGGGGTGTCCGACTTGAGCGGCACTTCCTTGCCGTCGGCGTCGATCAGCTTGCCGTTCTCGAAACGGTCGCCGTGCGCCAGGCACGCAATATCGGCTTCGCTGACCACGCGTCCCGTGCCCGCCACGAACACCGATTGGTTGTCCGAGTTGCCGGTCTTGAAGTGGTTGAAGAGCACGTTCAGCAAGATGGCCATAAGGGCGGCCGAGCTGATGCCCGAGTGGAAGATCGTGGAGAACCAGGCCGGGAACTGGTCGTAGAACTTCGGCGCCGCGATCGGGATCATGCCGAAGCCGATGGACGCAGCCACGATGATCAGGTTCATGTTGTTGCGGTACTCCACCTTGGAGAGCGTCCGGATGCCGCTTGCGGCCACAGTGCCAAAGAGCACGACGCCGGCGCCGCCCAGGACGGGTGTGGGAACCGCTGCGACAACTCGTCCGAGCACCGGCAGAAGGCCGAGGACCACCAGGATGAACCCGCCGGCGCTGACCACGAAGCGGCTCTTGATGCCGGTGATGGCCACGAGGCCGACGTTCTGGGCGAAAGCGCTCTGGGTGAAGGAGTTGAAGATCGGGGAGATGGCGCTGGAGAGCATGTCCGCCCGGAGGCCATTGCCGATACGGCGTGAATCGACTTTCGTCCCGACGATTTCTCCGACGGCGATGATGTCCGCTGAGGTCTCGGTCAGGGTGACGAGGATGACGATCAGCATTGAAACGATGGACGCGATCTCAAAGGTGGGAGCGCCGAAGGCGAAGGGCGCGGGGAAGGCCACCACCGGGCCCTGGCCGATCTTCGAGAAATCGGCCATTCCCGTGGCGAGTGCGATGACTGTTCCGATGACCATGGCAAGGAGGATGGAAAGGCGCGAGATGGCCGCGTTGCCGATCTTGCTCAGGAGCAGGACGATGCCCATCGTGGCCGCGGCGAGTCCGATGTTCGCCACGCTGCCGTAGTTGGGTGCGGCGCTGTTGCCTCCCATGGCCCAGTTGGCGGCGACGGGCATGAGGGTCAGCCCGATGGTGGTGATGACGGTGCCCGTGACAACGGGCGGGAAGAATTTGATGATCTTGGAGAACAGGGGTGTGATCACCAGGCCGATCAGGGACGCCACCATGACCGAGCCGAACACGGCCTGGATCCCGCCGCCGCCGTTGACGATCGCCACCATGGTGGAAACGCCGGCGAACGACACGCCCTGGACCAGGGGGAGCTGCGATCCGAAGAACGGGATGCCAACGGTCTGCAGAATGGTGGCGAGGCCGCCGACAAACAGGCAGGCCGCGATCAGGAGGCCGATGTCCTGCGAGGACATGCCTGCGGCCGCTCCGATGATGAGCGGCGGAGCGATGATGCCGCCGTACATGGTCAAGACGTGCTGGAAGCCGTAGGCGAACGTGCTCCCGATCGAGAGGCGCTTGTCCTCGGGGCGGGCTGGCCCGGACTCGGCGGCGCGGGTCTTATTCTTCGTGTTCATGGCAGACTTTCTTGGTTCATGGCCGACGTCTTTGTCTGGCTAACAATGTCTGGCTAACAATGTGGGTTTTGGGTGCGGGTGATTGCCCGACTGACTCGCATGTGATGCCGTTTTGAGGCGCCAAAACGTTGAGGCGCCAAAACGGTCCTGCTACGAGTCAGCCGGGCGGGTGCCTTGGGGCTTAGCAGAAGCCGGCGATGCCGTTCCACGCAGCCGGGGCAGGTGTGGTGTTGTCGCGCTGGACCGTGGCTTCGATCAAGCCGTACGGCCGGTCCGCGGCGAAGAAGACCTCGTTGGGGTTGTCGAGGCCGAACGGGCTGAGGTCCACCAGGAAATGGTGCTTGTTGGGCATGGAGAACTTGATCTCGTCGACTTCGCTGTGGGCCTCCAGCACCTTCTTGCCCATGTCGAACAGGGTCTGCTGCAGGGCGTGGGAGTAGTTCTCCGTGAAGCCTTCCAGGAGCAGGGCCTTGATGTCCTCGTAGCTCTTGTTGAAGTCGGTCCCGGCAACGTCGAGCCCGGTGCTGTAGCGCCAGCGGGCCGAGACATCGGTGGCGAGGATGCGGTCCGTGGTCTCGGGCAGAGTGGTGTACCGGTCGCGGGGGTAGCCCACGAACCCGGACTGCGTGGTCTTGAGGACGGTCAGGTCCTTGAGGCCGGAAATGACGTGCGTCGTGTTACCTTCGCGGACCACGACGGCGGTGCGGACTTCCTGACCCTTGCGGACAAAGCTGTGGTCATGTTCGGAGCCGTGGGCCTGGATGCGGTCCCACGTGTAGGCCTCAGCTTCCCAGCGGCCACCCGTGACCCACTCGAAGCCCGAGGTGAAGTGTTCGCTCAGACGGAGGAGGAATGCTTCGGGGGAGCCGACGCCGTCGCGGGCAAAGGCGTAGATGGTGTTCTTCTGGGTGTCCGTGGCGACGACGTGTGCGTTGTCGCCCTGGAGGTGCGCAGCCTGGAAGTCGCCACGCAATTGCGAGGTGACGTTCAGGTCTTCGATCTGGTGGCGGTCGGTGTCGCGGGTGACTTTGACGACGCGGACTTCTGCCTTGCCGTACTGGTTGTCGCCGAGGACGATCTTGTTGCTCATGGTCATATCCCAACTTCTGTGAGGTGGAACCACTAAGGTCCACCAATGAAATTAAGCGCGTGTTTCGTACGCGTTTCTGGTGGAGCCGACCCAACAAAAAAGAGCCGGCATCCGTTGATGCCAGCTCATTACGACCCTGCCTGCTGCTCCCAGGTTACGTGACCTGCGCCACGAATTGGAAAAAGCGTAGCCCACGTTTGCCAGTGGTGTACATCACTTCCCAAGAATCGTTACCTACTTTCTGATTGTGACCGACGTTTGCCGGCGGCAGGCTCGGGGCCTCGCGGGCACCTCTTGACGCGATTCGACAAGCCCAACTACTCTTTCCATATAACAAAAACTGTTTTCCGGAATGCGGAAAATTACAGAGATTGAAATCGTCGAGGATCTGGCAGTTGACGCTTCGAAGGGTCTGGCAACGTTCCGACGAAGAACTCGACCCCTCGATGGGCTCGACGAAAGGCTTTGGCCGCATCCCCGGAGAACTTGAGCGCACGAAATAGGAGGACAGATGGACTCGCAGGATAAGAACAACGTCGTGGAATTCCCGGCGCCCGGCCAGGAACTGTACCTGCCATTCGGCGCCACGGATCCAGACTTCTACATTCCGGCCGATTGTGACCGCATGCCGGGAACTTTCTCCCGTTGGCTGCGCACGCTTCCGGTATTCGGCCGGCAGCGTTCCTAAGTGCCACCCTTTTAGGTGAGTACGTGGGTGTGGCCCGGGTGCTGCGTTCCAGAACGCAGCGCTCGGGCCACACCCACGATCTCGGCCAACAGGGCGCGGAGAGAACCCTACATTTGCAAGGTCTTGGCGATGGTCGAAGCAATCATGCTCACTTTGACGGCCACCAGGATGAAGCTCACGGCAAACAGGCCAATCAGTGCCCAAACCGGTGCGAGTCCGCGCCGTGGGGCGACCTTGTGGACGATCACGGAGCGACCCACTACGTAGACTCCCGCGCCGAGGAATGCCCATGCCCAGTGGAACGGGCGGACCACCCCGTCCCTTTGCAGCTTTTGCCAGTCCAAGTAGGCCAAGAGGACGCTGACCCCGTAAATAAGCCAGCCAGTGGCGATGAGCAGGAAGTATGGAGCGCTGAACGAGCTGGGATCGATGACCGGCACACGCCTGGCGCCCGCATATCGCAGATGGAAGACCGGATTCCAGATAAGCAGGATGATCAGCGTGATCACCGGCAGTAGCGTGACGAGCCAGATAAATGGGTTGTAAACCGGGGTCTGACGGCTGATTTCCGGGCGCGGGATGGGCTGGACTGGTCCCGCGTACTGTCCTGGCCCCGCGTATTGCCCTGGCCCCGCGTATTGCCCTGGCCGCGAGGCCGAAGGCCACCCAGTGCCGGGCTGACCCGCGCCGGGCTGACCTGCGCCGGGCTGACCCGCACCGGCCTGGGCCGGTGGGTTCCAGGCGTTTCCGGTCCAGGCGCTACCGTCCCACCACCGGAGTTGCCCGGAGCCCGAGGGGTCCGGGTACCAACCTGGAGGAGCCGGCGTGTTGTGCTGGGGGACGGTCATGATTTGCCTCCTGATCTACGATCTAGTCGAGAGGCTACTCCGAATCTCTGATCATTTTCTGTGCGGCGGCTGAATGTTTGGCAATAAGTTCCGGGATGTCCAGATCCGGAATACGACCGTCCACGACCCGCCATTTTCCCGCCACCATGACGCGGTCCGCGCGGTCCGCCCCGCAGAGCAACAATGCCGCGACGGGATCGTGGCTGCCGGAGAAGCGCAGCCCGTCGAGGGTGAACATGGCGAGGTCTGCCTGCATCCCGGGAGCAAGCTGGCCGAGGTCCGTGCGGCCCAGCACTGCGGCGGATCCCCGGGTCGCCCAGCCGAGGGCGCGCTCCACGGTGACGTCCGCGCCGTAGCGCAGCCGCTGCAGGTAGAGCGCTTGCCGCGCTTCGAGGATCATGTTGGAGGTGTCGTTCGACGCCGAACCGTCCACTCCCAACCCCACCGGAACGCCGGCCTCCTCAAGTTCCAGCACCCGTGCGGTGCCGGACGCGAGCCGCATGTTCGACGTCGGGCAGTGCGCGACGGCGGTCCCCGCGGCACCCAGCCGGGCGATCTCGTCGTCGTCGAAGTGGATTCCGTGGCCGAGCCAGGTGCGCTTTCCGAGCCAGCCGACGCTGTCCAGGTAGTCGACCGTGCGCAGTCCGAACATTTCGCGGCAGAAATCTTCCTCGTCGATGGTTTCGGCGAGATGTGTGTGGAGCCGGACGTCCAGGCGTTCGGCCATGGCGGCGCTCTCGGACATGATTTCCCTGGTCACGGAGAACGGCGAGCAAGGGGCCAAGGCGATCTGGATGACCGCTCCTTCTCCCCGTTCGTGATATTTCCCGATCAGACGTTCGCTGTCTGCAAGGATCACCTCCGGGCGCTGCACCGTGGACCGCGGCGGCAGTCCGCCGTCGTCCTCGCCGAGCGTCATGGACCCGCGGGTGAGCATGGCACGCATGCCGAGTTCACGCACGACGCCGACCTCGACATCGATCGCGTCCTCGAGTCCCGCAGGGAAGAGGTAGTGGTGGTCGGCTGCCGTGGTGCAGCCGGAAAGCAGGAGTTCCGCCAGCGCTACCTTCACGGCGAGTTCGAGGCTGTCCGGTGTCAGCCGCGCCCACACGGGATAGAGGTTCTGCAGCCATGGAAACAGGGGCGCATTGGCCACCGGTCCCCAGGCCCGCGTGAGCGTTTGGTAGAAGTGATGGTGCGTGTTGATGAGCCCGGGCAGCAGGACGTGGCGGCCGGCGTCGTAGGTTTCATCGCATGGCGCGGAAGGGCGCTTTCCGGCGGGGACGAGTTCGGCGATCTTCCCGTCGCTGACCACGATGCCGCCGCCGGCGTCGAGCCCGTTGGCGGTGAACACGGCGAGGGGATTCTTGATCCACATCCTCGGAGAGGTTGGGGCCGAGCCTGGAGTCGTTATTGGGGCTGCTGGCTGGGAATCGGATTTCGGGGACACAGGGATCCTTGTCTGGTCGGCGTAGTTGCGTTCCAGCTCAGTGGTTCCTGTCTGCTGATCCAGGTGTCGGCGGGTCGACCCTGCCGGTGGGACCCAGCGTAGGCGCGCCGTCGAAGTGCGTCAATGTGACCGGCGCCTGACCCCCGGCCGACAGCTAATTTCACATGTCGAAACCTTTTTTCCAGAAACTATGGCGCAGCTCACTTCTCCGGTGCTAATCTCAATTTGCCAAAGGCGGGCACCCGGACTCCGGGAAGCTATCTACCAGGCGAAACCTTCAAAAGCACATGCTGAAGCCTGGTAATCGCAGCACTGCTCTGTCATGTTCAGATGCCCCCTGGTTACAGGCTTCCTCAGCACTAAGGAAGTCGCACATGAGTACCACCGTCACGGCCGAACACTACTTGGCCACTTCCATTGAGCTGGCAACAGCCAATGTCCTCAACAGCGGCGGTCCGTTTGGCGCCGTCATTGTCACCGCGGATGGCCGCGCCTTCGAAGGCGTCAACCGGGTCACCGCAAGCAACGACCCAACGGCTCACGCCGAGGTTACCGCCATCCGCAACGCCTGCCGCGAGCTCGGCACCTTCGACCTCAGCGGAGCCACCCTCTACACGAGCTGCGAGCCATGCCCCATGTGCCTGGCTTCGGCCCTCTGGGCACGGATCGGCAACGTAGTCTTCGCCGCGGACCGGCACGACGCCGCCTCCGTGGGTTTCGACGACGCTGTCTTCTACGAATATTTCGAGAACGAGGACCGGGACGCGCTCATGCCGGTCACCAAACTGGAATTGGTCGACCCCCAAGCGCCGGCCATCCTGGCACCGTTCAACACCTGGAACACGCTTGACTCCAGGATTGACTACTAGGGCCGGTGGCTGAAAATGACAATCCTGGACCCCGCTGAAATTCAAGCGGCCGCAGAGCCAGCACGGCGGGGCAGCAGCCCCAAGCCCCCGGCGTCGAATTCCTTCCTGGACCGTTTCTTCCAGATCACCAAGCGTGGCTCTAGCCTGGCCCGCGAATTCCGCGGCGGCATCGTCACGTTCTTCACGATGGCCTACATCGTCATCCTCAACCCCCTGATCCTGGGCGGATTCTCGGCCCAGAACGCACCCACGGACGTGGCAGGCGGATGGTTGTCCGCCGCGCAGGTGGGGGCCGTCACCGGCCTGACCGCCGGTGTCATGACGGTTCTTTTCGGCCTCATCGCGAACCTGCCGTTCGGGCTCGCCGCAGGCTTGGGAATCAACTCGTTCCTGGCAGTCGCCGTGATCCACGAGGTCACGTGGCCCGAAGCCATGGGTCTGGTGGTCATCAACGGCATCCTGATTGTCCTGTTCGGCGTCACGGGTGCCCGAACCGCGATCTTCAAGGCTGTCCCCAAGGAACTCAAGGCCGCCATCACCGTTGGCATCGGCCTGTTCATCGCCTTCATCGGCTTCGTCGATTCCGGCTTCGTCCGCGCCACAAAAGGCGGACCGCCGGTACAACTCGGCACCGATGGTTCCATCACCTCTATACCTACCCTCATCTTCATTGTCGGTCTGCTGGTCATGGGAATCCTCGTGGCACGTAAGATCCAGGGCGGCCTCCTGATCGGAATCGTCGCCACCACGGTCCTCGCCGCCGTCGTCGAGGCCGTCCTGCACATCGGGCCTGGCAGCGCCGCCAATCCCGGGGGCTGGCACCTCAACACGCCGGTACTGTCCGGCCAGCTGGTATCCGCCCCGGACTTCAGCCTGGTGGGCCACTTCGACCTCTTCGGCTCGTTCTCGCGGATCGGCGGCCTGGCAGCCACGATGCTGGTGTTCACCCTGGTGTTCACCAACTTCTTCGACGCCATGGGCACCATGACCGGCCTCGCCAAGAGCGCCGGTGTGGCGTACAAGGACGGAACGTTCCCGAAGCTCAAGTCGGCTTTCATCGTCGAAGGCCTCGGGGCGGTAGCCGGCGGCGCGACGTCGGGCTCCTCCAACACCGTCTACATCGACTCCGCGGCCGGCATTGGCGAAGGTGCCCGCACCGGCCTGGCCTCGGTAGTGACCGGGCTGTTGTTCCTGGGTTCGATGTTCCTGACCCCGCTCACCAGCGTGGTTCCGCTCGAGGTCGCGGCCGCTGCCCTGGTGGTGGTAGGCGCCATGATGATGGCACAGATCCGCGAGATCAAGTTTTCCAAGTTCTCCGTGGCTTTGCCCGCCTTCCTCACCATCGTCACCATGCCGCTGACATACTCCATCGCCAACGGCATCGGCGTCGGATTCATCTCCTGGGCCGTGATCCACGCGGCATCGGGGAAGGGCAGGAAAGTCCATCCGCTCATGTGGGTGGTGACCGTGGGCTTCGTGATCTACTTCGCCCGCGGGCCGATCAGCGCCCTCCTCGGAGGTTAGCCGGCCATTGAGACGGCGGTCCGGCCGCGAGCCACCGCAATGAATAGGCGTCCGCCGATCGTCGCCAACCGCATCAATGCGGACGACGACGGCGGGCGGCGGTGAGGTACGGCCGCTCCGCCAAGGACCGGGGTGGGAAATGAGAGGCCCGCCCCGGTCCTCTTCACGCAAACGGGTTCCCTGTTTACCCGAAGCTCTCCTGTACAGACGCAAGGAATGAGAATATGAGGCAAGATCGCACACTGCACCGGACCGGTCTCTGGTCCGGGACCTCGGTAAAGGAGGTTTTGCCATGCTGGAGTTGATGCCCTCGCTGGGCACCTGGCGGCCCGCGGTCTCCGGTCAGCGTTGCGCCGTTGCCACCATTGTGGCCGCAGGCGGCTCCGTGCCCCGGCCCCTCGGCACCTCCATGCTGGTTTCCGAACACGGAGACATCCTTGGCAGCCTCTCCGGAGGCTGCGTGGAAGGGGCCGTGGTCGAGGCAGCCCTTCAAGCAATGCACGACGGCGGCAGCCGCCTCGAGTCGTTCGGCTACAGCGCCGAGGACGCGTTCGCCGTCGGGCTTAGCTGTGGTGGCGAGCTGGAAGTCCACATCCAGCCAATCCAACCATCCGGCGCCGGCGGCCTGGACTTGACCTGGTTGAACAGCGCATCCGGCGGCCGCTCGACCTCCCTGGCACTCATCCGCAGGCTCGACGCCGCGGGAGGCGCCGTCGTCGTTCATGATCCGGCGCGTTTTTCCGCCGCTGGGTCACAGGAACTTTCCACCCTTCTCGGCGGGGATGACGCCGTGATCCGCGCGGCCGCGGCCCAGCTCGAGCCACTACTGCATGGAGGACGCACAGGACTCGTGCGGCTCGCCCCGGCCGAAGGTTGCGGGAGCTCCGGGCCGGAAGCCGAACCCATTTCCCTCTTCGTCGAAAGCCGCTCGCCCGCGGCCCGGATGCTGATCTTTGGCGCCAACGACTTCGGCGCCGCCTTGCTCTCCGCCGGGAAACTCCTGGGCTACGAAGTCACGTTGTGCGACGCCCGGCCCGCGTTTTCGAACCAGGGCCGATTCCTCGCCGCCGACCACCTCGTCACGGACTGGCCGCACCGCTACCTTGGCGCCGAAGCGGCCGCCGGCCGGATCGATTCCCGCACCGTGGTGTGCGTGCTGACCCACGATCCCAAGTTCGATATCCCGCTGCTGCAAACCGCCCTGGATTTGGATCTTGCCTATGTGGGAGCCATGGGTTCCAGGCGCAGCCACCGGCAGCGGATTGACGGACTGCTTGACTGCGGCGTCCCGGCCGAGGCCCTCGAATGCCTGCACTCTCCGATCGGACTGGATCTAGGTGCGGTCACTCCAGCCGAAGTGGCCGTTTCCATTACCGCCGAAATCCTCGCGTCCCGCCGCCCGGCTTCCACCGTGGGCCCGCTCAAGGACGGGACAGGACCCATCCACCAGACCAACACCCCCGAACACAGCAAGGTGACCCCATGGACATGAACACCATCGAGTCCGTGGTTTCCACCACGGATCCAGGCCAGTGGCGCGAGGGCGACGCCTGGCTTGCCGGCGGTACAGTCTTGTTCTCCTACGGGAGTCCGGTCGGCAGCGAAGAGCCGCTGAAGCGCCTCCTGGACCTGGGGCAAGCAGGGTGGCCGGCCGTAACCGTGAACGACGCTGGCATTGAATTGGCCGCCACCTGCACTGTTGCCGAGCTCTACGCCCTCCCGATATCTGACGCGGTGGCAGGCCGGAACTGGCCGGGACTGGAGCTTCTCCGCCCGTGCTGCGACTCCTTCGTGGCCTCCTTCAAGGTGTGGAACATGTCCACCGTGGGCGGTAACCTGTGCACATCGCTCCCGGCCGGACCCATGATTTCGCTGTGCGCCGGCTTGGATGCGACGGCCACCATCCTCGGCAGGCACGGCGGCAGCCGTACCGTTCCTGTGGCCGAGTTCGTTGTCGGGGACGGGAAAAATTGCCTGGCACCCGGCGAACTCCTGCGCAGCATCCAGCTACCGGCGTCAGCCTTGGCAGCGAAGGTGGCTTTCCGCAGGCTCTCGCTGAGCAACCTCGGCCGATCCGGGGTGCTGCTGATCGGAAGGCTCGACGCCGATGGCACCCTGGTCCTCACCGTCACCGCCGCCACCAAGCGGCCCGTGCAGCTGCGGTTCGCCACCGCGGAGTTGCCCGACGCCGGGCAGCTGGCAGCCGCCGTCGAGCGTTCGATCCCTGCGGAGCTTTACCACGACGACATCCACGGACTCCCGGAATGGCGCCGGGCCATGACCTTCCGCCTCGCCGAGGAGATCCGCGCGGAGCTGTGCGGCCCGGTTCCAAGCGGACCGCTCACCGTCTCAGGCGATTTCTGGCCGCCGCACGCTACCTCGCCGCAACCGTCCACCCAACCCGCACAGCAGAAGGAGGCCTAAGCATGGCAATCGAGATCAACGGAACCACCACCGAGGCCGCCCCCCGCCCGGGGCAGTGCCTCCGGACGTTCCTTCGTGAACAGGGCAACTTCGGCGTCAAGAAAGGCTGCGACGGAGGGGACTGTGGCGCCTGCACCGTTCATGTCGACGGAACTCCCGTGCACAGTTGCATCTACCCGGCGGTGCGCGCCGAAGGGCACTCGGTCACCACGATCGAGGGGCTGTCGCGTGGGCAGGAACTGCATCCGGTACAGCAACAGTTCTTGGAACACCAGGGCTTCCAGTGCGGCTTCTGCACAGCCGGCATGATGATGACCGCCGCCACCTTCGACGAGGAACAAAAAGCCAACCTCCCGAGAAACCTCAAAGGAAACCTGTGCCGCTGCACGGGTTACCGCTCCATTGCGGACGCGGTGTGCGGGGTCGCCCGCGCGGAGCACAGCACCCACGACGCCGGAACTGGCCAGCTCGGCGACGACGTTCCCGCGCCCGCGGGTCGGGCAGTCGTCACCGGCACCGCCCGCTACACCCTCGATGTTCCGGCAGAACAGCTCCCCGGACTACTGCACCTCAAGCTGCTGCGCTCGCCGCACGCACACGCCCGGATTGTCTCGATCGATACGACGGCGGCCCTCCAGGTACCGGGCGTCGTCGCGGTCTTTACGCATGCGGACGCGCCGGACCGCTTGTTCTCGACGGCCCAGCACGAGCTCTACACCGACGATCCCGACGACACCCGCGTCCTCGACGACGTGGTGCGCTTCATCGGCCAGCGGGTTGCCGCCGTCGTCGCCGAATCGGTGGGCGCAGCCGAAGCCGGGGCACGGGCTATCAGAGTGGAGTACGAACTCCTTGACGCTGTCTTCTCGCCGCAGGACGCCTTGCTGCCCGGTGCGCCCGCAATCCACGGAGAGAAAGACGGCGAAACGGCCCGGATTTCCCGCCCGCAGAACAACGTCGTGGCGGAAGTCCATTCCGAGTTGGGAAACGTCGAAACCGGATTCGCCGCGGCCGACTTCATCCACGAGGACACCTACCAAACCCAGAGAGTGCAACACGTCGCGATGGAAACGCACTGCTCCATAGCGTGGGTGGAGCCCTCGGGAAACCCGGGGGAGGACCGGCTCGTGGTGCGTTCCTCGAGCCAGGTTCCATTCCTGGTCCGGCGGACCCTTGCCCGCCTGTTCGACCTTCCCGAAGACCGCATCCGCGTGGTGGCCGGCCGCGTGGGCGGCGGCTTCGGCGGCAAGCAGGAAGTGCTCACCGAGGACCTCGTGGCCATGGCGGCCCTCAAACTGCGCCGGCCCGTGCAAGTGGAGTTCACCCGCACCGAACAGTTCACTGCGGCCACCACACGCCATCCGTTCACCATCAAGGTCAAGGCCGGAACCGACAGCGACGGCCACTTGACCGCGATGCAGGTGGATGTGGTAACCAATACCGGCGCGTACGGGAACCACGCGCCCGGAGTAATGTTCCACGGTTGCGGCGAGTCCCTCGCGGTCTACAAATGCGCCAACAAGAAAGTGGACGCGCAGGCCGTCTACACCAACACGGTCCCGGCCGGCGCATTCCGCGGCTATGGCCTCAGCCAGATGATCTTCGCGATCGAATCCGCCATGGACGAACTTGCCGTCGGAATCGGCATGGATCCCTTGGACTTCCGGCTCAGGAACATGGTCCGGCCGGGGGACCACATGTTGTCAACGAATCCGGAACCGGAAGAGGACGTGTTCTACGGGAGCTACGGACTGGACCAGTGCGTGGTGTTGGTCCGGGACGCCCTGGATCGCGGCGGCCAACGCTACCGGGCCGCCGGGCTCGACGATCTCGGCCCGGAGTGGGTCACCGGCGTCGGTTCGGCACTGTCGATGATCGACACCGTTCCGCCGCGCGGACACTTCGCGCACACACACCTCAGGCTCCTGCCGGACGGCACCTTCGACGCTGCCGTCGGGACCGCCGAGTTCGGCAACGGCACCACCACGGTGCACGCGCAGCTGGCGGCAACCGCGCTGTCCACGACGGCCTCGAACGTCGCCGTGCGCCAATCCGACACGGACCTTGTGGAGCATGACACCGGCGCGTTCGGCTCCGCGGGCACCGTGGTGGCCGGGCAGGCCACGCTCCTCGCGGCCCAGGAACTCGCCGTTCGCCTCCGGGCGTTTGCCGCGGGAATCCTCGGGGCCGATGCGGGGAGCTGTGTCTTGGTGGAGGGTGCCGTGGAATCCCACGGCACGCGCCTCACGCTTGCCGAGCTGTCCAGCCGAGCCGAGGCAGCCGGGATTGAACTCGCCTCCGAGGGGCGTTGGGGCGGAACTCCGCGTTCAGTCGCGTTCAACGTCCACGGATTCCGGGTTGCCGTGAACACCGGCACGGGGGAGTTGCGCATCCTGCAGAGCGTGCAGGCGGCCGATGCCGGCGTTGTGGTCAATCCGCGGCAATGCCGCGGCCAAGTGGAGGGCGGAATCGCCCAGGCCCTCGGCGTCGCGCTGTATGAGGAAGTCCGCGTGAACGACGCCGGCCGGGTCACCACTGACATCCTGCGGCAGTACCACATCCCGTCCTTCGCGGACGTGCCGCGCAGCGAGGTCTATTTCGCGAAAACAAACGATGAGATGGGGCCGCTCGGTGCGAAATCCATGAGCGAGAGCCCGTTCAACCCCGTGGCGCCTGCACTGGGCAATGCCATCCGGAACGCCACCGGGGTGAGGTTCACGTCGCTCCCCATCGCGCGGGACAAGATCTACCTGGCGCTGAAGGACGCCGCAGCCACCATGCAACTGGTGTGAGCTAATCGTTGAGCAGGTGAAGTTGCTCCTTCGTGTCCACGTCCGTGCCATCGGCGAGGTCACTGCAGTCGACGACGTCGACTAGCCCGGGATGCGCCTTGAGAAAACGGCGCGCTCCGGCGTCGCCCGAAGCGGTCTCGGCGACGTCGGCACGGAGGGTGGAATCGATGATCAAAGGGTGGCCGCGCCGGAGTTTTGATGTGGTGCTGCCGTTGTGGACATTCTCCGGGTAACCGGCTGCGGTCACCCGGCCACGTTGGTGCCTGGCCAAGAGCCTGGCGACGACGTCGGTGGTCAATCCGGGCTGGTCCACCAGGGCCACCATGACGTTGTGGCCCGGGGGAGCCGCCGCAACACCTATACGAAATGAGCTCGCCATGCCGGACGCCCACTCCGGGTTGTCCACCACGAGGTACTCGTCCAGGTTCGTCGCGTGCCTGACATCCTCGGCTCCGGCGCCAAGCACCACGACTACCTTGAGGCATCCGCCGTCGAGCAATGTCTTGGCGAGTACCTCCACCAAGGTGCGGCCGCGGAAGGGCAGCAGCGCCTTGGGGCCAAGGCCCAGGCGCGTCCCCGCGCCGCCGGCCAACAGCACACCAGTGGTGGGCAAGGTGCTGAAGTTTTTCATGGGTTCACCCTATCCGTGGGCCCGGAGGTCTCCAGGCGCGCCTCGCATTGCGATATAGGTCTACCGAAAAAGGTTGAATATTACCCATGGGTAGGCCTACTAGCGGGCTTCCATGGCCGATATTCTCTTAGGGACTTCACGAGAGTCCGTGGTCTTCGAAGGGGATGCAAGGACGCATCCGCGGTGGAAAGAGGGTTTATGTCTGGCATTTTCGAGATATTGACAGCTGGGGAGCAATCGTTCCGTTTCCGTTTGAAAGCCGATGATGGAACGGTAGTGGCGGTGTCGCCCAAGTTCCCGGATATTGCGGCACTCGTGGCCGGTATCAACGCAGTCAGGGAGAATGCCGCCACAGGATTCGTGGTGGATCGCCGCTCGATCGGCGCGTAGGAACACATCGGCGGTAGTGCTCAGGGAGCACTACCGCCGATTCCTTTTTGCAGGGGAAATGCTGGTCTCAGCTTTCGCCGCCTGCCCCTCCGGTGGTGCCGGCAGTTACATCGAGGAGTTTGTACCGGTCCATGGCGTACGACGGCGCTTGCGGGTCGACTTCTCCTCGGCGGGCGAGGAGTTGGAGGGTTTTGACGATGATGGAGTGGGTGTCGTTTTTGAAGTAGCGGCGGGCGGCTTGGCGGGTGTCGGAGAATCCGAAGCCGTCGGCGCCGAGGGAGGCGAATTCGTTGGGGATGAATTGGCGGATCTGGTCGGGGACGGCTTTCATGTAGTCGGTGACGGCGATGACGGGTCCGGTGGCGCCGGCGAGTTGCTGGGCCACGAAGGGGGTGCGTGGTTCCTCGCCGGGGTTCAGGAAGGCGTGTTCTTCGGCGGCGAGTCCGTCGCGTCGGAGTTCGTTCCAGGAGGTCACGGACCAGACGTCGGCGGAGACTGCCCAGTCTTCGGCGAGGAGTTTCTGGGCTTCGAGGGCCCAGGGGACGGAGACGCCGGAGGCCAGGAGCTGCGCGCGGGGGCGCTTTTTGTCCCGGTCCGCGGGCTTGGCCGGTGCGAGCAGGTAGATGCCTTTCAGGACTCCGTCTACGTCGAGGTTTTCCGGTTCCGCGGGTTGGCTGATGGGTTCGTTGTACACGGTGAGGTAGTACATCAGGTTACGGTCAGAGGAGTCTGGTCCGTACATGCGTTCGAGGCCGTCGCGGATGATGTGGCCGATTTCGTAGCCGTAGGCGGGGTCGTAGGTTTTCACGGCGGGGTTGGTGGAGGCCAGGAGGGGGGAGTGTCCGTCGGCGTGTTGGAGTCCTTCGCCGGTGAGGGTGGTCCGTCCTGCGGTGGCGCCGATGATGAAGCCGCGGGTCATTTGGTCCGCGGCGGCCCAGAAGGCGTCGCCGGTGCGTTGGAAGCCGAACATGGAGTAGAACACGTAGATCGGCACGAGGGGTTCGCCGTGGGTGGCGTAGGCGGTGCCGGCGGCGGTGAACGCGGCGACGGCGCCGGCTTCGTTGATGCCGGGGTGGATGAGCTGGCCGGCGGGGGATTCTTTGTAGGCCAGGACGAGGTCCCGGTCCACGGAGAGGTAGTTCTGGCCCTTGGGGTTGTAGATTTTCGCGGTGGGGAAGAACGCGTCCATGCCGAAGGTGCGGGATTCGTCGGGGACGACCGGGACGAAGCGTTTGCCGAAGTTCTTGTCCCGCATGAGGTCTTTCAGGAGCCTGACGAAGGCCATGGTGGTCGCGGCAAGTTGTTTGCCGGAGCCGCGTTTGGCGACGTCGTAGGACTTGGCCTCTGGCAGGGTGACGGGGGTGTGGGTGTGGCGGCGTTCGGGCACGGGTCCGCCCAGGGCCGCGCGGGCGTCCATCATGTACCGGATTTCCGGGGCGTCCATGCCGGGGTG
>NZ_JAUSSZ010000016.1 GCF_030812595.1 Arthrobacter bambusae | reverse complement strand
TGCACCCGGGAGGGTGTGGGAGAGTAGGACACCGCCGGACAACCATTCACCGTTCAGGCCCCGGGCACCCACGTGCCGGGGCCTGAACCATTTAAACAACCCCGCCACCCCGCACATATGTGAGCGGGCGTCCCGCCGGGACCGGTCATATGTGAGCGAGCGTTCCGCCAGAACCGCCCAGATGTGAGCGGGCGTCCCGCCAGAACCCGTCATACGTGAGCGGGGGTCCCGTCTGGACCGACCGGATGTGAGCGGGCGACCCGCCGGAAGCCGCCAGACGTGAGCGGGCGTCCGGCCAGGACCCGCCATATGTGAGCCCGCGTCGGGGGCCCGGAGTTCGCCCGCGGCGGAATTGAGTCCCAAAAGCGCCCGAAATAGGGTGAATTTGGTCAAAAAAGCGCGGAAACACGCGGAATTTGCTGGCCGGGTCCTCCCAAGCTGGTAAGTTTTCGAACAGTGGCTCGCGCGCATGCCGCGCGTGAGCTCCAAAATCGTAAAGTCCAGGAGGACACAAATGGCTAAGAACCGTAGCGAACTGGTTTCCGAGGTAGCTGGCAAGGCTGGCACCAGCCAGGCTGCCGTCAACTCCGTGCTCGATGCCCTGTTCGAGGTTTTCGAGACTTCCGTCGCCGCTGGCGAGAAGATCACCATTCCGGGCTGGCTCGCCATCGAGCGTACCGACCGCGCAGCCCGCACGGGCCGCAACCCCCAGACCGGCGAGACCATCCAGATCGCCGCTGGCCACAGCGTCAAGCTGACCGCCGGCTCCAAGCTGAAGGCAGCTGTCGCCAAGAAGTAAGACACTTCGGCGAACGCCCTGAAAGGCGGCAACCTGCGGGTTGCCGCCTTTCTGCTTTAATCCGCTCGATTCGCCGCGCCGCCGACGTTAGCGGACAATGGATAGGTGCCATCAGCCAAAACTCCCGCCGCTGCCCCTTCGCCCGCTTCCAAGCCGGGAAGCAAGGCAGCCGCTGCCGTGGAAGGGATCTCCTTGCCCTGGCAGCTTGCGGGCTTGGCCGCGCTCCTCCTGGCTCTTGTAGGCGCTCTGATTTTCTCCGGCGCATCGGCCGCCCGGCAGGTCGCGGATCCCGGCACCTTCGTCCGCTGGGGGCTTCCCGTGGCCAAAGCCATTCACAACGTCTCCTTGGCGACTGTGATCGGCGGGCTGATCTTCGCCGTCGCCATCCTTCCCAGGCATACGCGATCCAAAGGCGACGACGCGCCTGAACATCCGGCGTTCACCCGTGCATTGGCCGTAGCGGCAGCAGCAGGCGCAGCCTGGACGCTCTCCGCCGTCGCGGTCCTCGTGCTGACCTACGCGGACGTGGCCGGGCAGCACCTCTCCGGGGATGCGCAGTTCACTGCATCCCTCGTCTACTTCATGACGGACATCCAGACGGGCCAGGCGTGGCTCGCCGTCACGATCATCGCCGCGATTGTCACGACGGCGCTGTTCGGCGTCCGCTCGCTGGCGGGACTCGCGCTGACGCTTGTCTTGGCCCTGGGAGGACTGGTTCCGAGCGCACTGATTGGCCACTCCGCAAGTTCCAGCGACCATGAGGGCGCCATCAATTCGCTCGGCCTTCACTTGGTGGGCGTGTCCACCTGGGTGGGGGGCATCATCATGCTTGCGGTCCTCTCGAGCCTCCTGCGGGGTTCCAAGGCGACAGGCACCAAGGACATCACAGAGCAGACCCTCCGCCGGTTCTCCGCATTGGCAGGCTTTGCCTTTGTGCTGGTTTTCGCCTCGGGCGTTGTCAACGCGAGCATTCGCATCACCAGCTTTTCGGCCTTGGTGGGCACCCCCTACGGGCAGATCGTCCTGGCGAAGGCCCTGGCCACTGTTGTCCTGGGCGGCATAGGTTTCATGCACCGCCAGTGGGTGATCCCGCAGCTGGGCCGCAAGTCGCTGACCACTCGCCGCGTGCTGTGGCAGCTGGTGTTGGTTGAACTTCTGGTGATGGGCGCGACGTCGGGGCTCGCCGTCGCGCTGGCTAGTTCGGCTCCGCCGCTGCCCACGACCTACGCACCCGACGCCTCGCCGGCCTTTATCCTGTCCGGCTACGAGCTGCCGCCTGAACTGACGCCCGCGCGCTGGTTGACCGAGTGGCGCTTCGACTGGCTTTGGGTGGCTGTGGCGCTCTTCGGCGCGGCGAGCTACATCCTTGGCGTGGTCAAGCTCCGCCGCCGGGGCGACTCCTGGCCATGGTTCCGCACCGTGAACTGGATGATCGGCTTGGCGGTCCTGACCTACATCACGTCAGGACCGGCGTCGGTCTATGGCCGCATACTGTTCTCCGCGCACATGGTGGACCACATGGCGTTGACGATGGTGGCTCCGTTGTTCCTGGTCCTGGGTTCGCCGGTGACTCTGGCATTGCGCGCACTTCCGTCGCGCGGCGAAGGATCGCGCGGGGACGGTTCCCGCGGACTGCGTGAATGGATCCTGGTGTTTGTGCACTCGAAGTTCTCCCAGGTGGTGACCCACCCCCTGTTTGCCGCCGCGAACTTCGCCGGCTCGATCGTCCTTTTCTACTTCTCCGACGCCTTCGACTGGGCTATGCGCGAGCACGTGGGTCATGAATTGATGAACCTGCACTTCTTGCTGACCGGCTACATCTTTGTGCTCACGATGATCGGCGCGGATCCACTGCCCCGGCGCGCTCCCTACCCCATGCGATTGCTTCTGTTGTTGGCCACCATGGGCTTTCACGCTTTCTTCGGGGTGTCCATCATGGGTGGCACCGGGTTGCTCGCGGCCGATTATTTCGGCAACCTCGGCCGGACCTGGGGTTCGTCGGCCCTGCTGGACCAGCAGACGGGGGGTGCCGTTGCGTGGGGAATCGGCGAGGTGCCCACTTTGCTGGTGGCGATCGGCGTCGCGGTCATGTGGTCCCGTTCTGACGAACGGGAGACGAAACGCACGGACCGCGCGGCGGACAGGAATAACGACGCCGACCTGAATGCTTATAACGATATGTTTGCGCGGCTAGCCAGCCGCGATGCGAAACTGACTGACCGGGGCGCCAAGCGGCCCGAAAGCAAGACAAACCTGGAAGGACGCTGATGAGCGAAACCGTACGCACCCAACTGCGTGTCCGTGCCTCTGAGCTGGTGGGCCGTGGATGGCTAAACACCGGTGGGAAGAGCCTGGACCTGGAATCGCTGCGCGGCAAGATCGTGCTTCTGGACTTCTGGACGTTCTGCTGCATCAACTGCCTGCATGTCCTGGATGAGTTGCGCCCGCTTGAGGAAAAGTACTCCGACGTCCTGGTGACGGTCGGCGTGCACTCACCCAAGTTCGAGCACGAAGCCGATCCTGTTGCCCTCGCATCGGCCGTCGAACGCTACGAAATCCACCACCCGGTCCTGGACGACCCCGAACTCGCCACGTGGAAGGCTTACACGGCCCGCGCATGGCCCACCCTGGTGGTCGTGGATCCTGAGGGCTACATTGTGGCGCATCTTTCCGGCGAGGGACACGCAGACGGCCTTGCGGTACTCCTGGAGGAGCTGGTGGCCGAGCACGAGGCCAAGGGGACCCTGCACCGCGGTGACGGCCCGTACGTGGCTCCCGTCCCGACGTCGGGCACCCTGCGCTTCCCCGGCAAGGCGACCCAGCTGGACAACGGCAACTATCTTGTGGTCGATTCCGGCCATCACCGCTTGGTGGAACTTCGCCCTGACCTTGAGACCGTGGAGCGCATCATCGGCTCCGGAACCAAGGGATACCTGGACGGCGCGGCGGAAATTGCCCAGTTCAACGAGCCGCAGGGCGTCGCAGTGCTCCCGTCGTCGCTGGCTTGGCAGCTCGGGTACGAAGCAGTGGTCGCGGACACCGTGAACCACCGCCTCCGCGGCGTCACGCTCAGCTCGGGTTATGTGCAGACTGTTGCGGGCAACGGCGTGCAGCGCTTGCTCGACGCCGGCCCGGCCCGCGTGACGGAAAAGGGTGCCGGCGTTTGGGCCGAACACCACGACGCCGGTCCGGCCGACTTCGCTGCCGACGCCCTCGACGTCGGGGTGCTGGGTGTGGGGACCGGGGTCTCCCTGTCCTCGCCCTGGGACGTAGTGTGGAGCGAAAAGCTGCAGCGCGTCGTCATCGCGATGGCCGGCACGCACCAGATCTTCACTTTCGAACCGTTGAGCGGCGAGGTGTCCATCCTGGCGGGCTCGGGCCTTGAAGGATTGCTGGACGGAGTTGCCGAGGAAGCCTGGTTCGCCCAGCCGTCCGGCTTGGCCGTGGACGCGGATGACAACATCTGGGTGGCCGATTCCGAGACCTCGGCGTTGCGCCGCCTGGTCCTCGGTGAATCCGGTGTCACTGTTGAGTCGGCCGTGGGCAAGGGCCTGTTCGATTTCGGATTCCGCGACGGCGAAGCCACCGAAGCCCGGCTGCAGCACCCCCTTGGCGTCACCGTGCTCCCCGATGGCTCCGTAGCCCTCGCAGACACCTACAACGGTGCCGTGCGGCGCTACGATCCCGCCACCGACGCGGTGTCCACCTTGGCGAGGGGACTCGCCGAGCCGAGCGACGTCGTCGTGGTCTATCCGGAAGACGGCGAACCGCTGCTGGTGGTGGTCGAATCAAACAAGCACCAGCTGGTCCTCGTTCCCATCCCCAAGGAAGCCCAGCAGGTAGACGAGGGCGCATCCCAGACGCAGCGGCCCAAGAGTCCTGTGGCGCCGGGGAACTTGGAGCTCACCGTGCGATTCACGGCGCCGACCGGACAGAAGCTCGACGACCGTTGGGGCGACCCCACGCAGCTGAAGATCTCGTCGACCCCGCCCGAGCTGTTGCTTTCCGGCGGTGGCACGTCTGTGGGGCTGTTGCGGACGTTGGAGCTGTCCGCGGACGTGTCTGACGGAATCCTCCACATCACGGCCCGCGCGGCCGCGTGCGATGGCCCTGAGACCGAGGACGGCGAAATTCCGGATCACGCCGCGTGCCACCTTTACCAGCAAGACTGGGGCATCCCCGTGGTCCTGCAGGCCGACGGCGACTCCGAGCTGGTGCTTGACCTGCGCGGAATGGACTAAACGCTGGTTGCCCTGGCTGCGTGACGCTGGCGTGGCGAGGGCGCCTAGAAGCTCACCAGCGGGGTGACCGTGATGGTGTCTGCGCCTATCTCCAGACGAGTGGTGAAGCTGAAGTCGTGAACGGCGCTGAGGTCGCCGACCGCCCCGCTGAATAGGTCGATTTCGCGGGCTGTTACCTTGGCCTTGCCGTTGAGGGGAGCCACTACCCACTGTCCGTTAAAGGGGTCGATGCTGACCTTGGGATATTCCGTGATTTCCCATTTGATGGTCCCGTCCACCACCCGGCTGTTGGTCACGTGGTAGAACGGGCAATCGGGTTGGAGTTTTTGCTGCTTGGTCGCGTCGGCGGCGCAGGTGTCCAGGAATTCCTTGACCTTGTCGCTCACCACCTTGATCATGGCGTCTGTGGGCTTTGTCAGGAGGTTGAGGGGTGCCTGAGGCAGGGCGTCCGTAGTCACCGACGTGCTGGTAGCTGGCGCCGAGAAGTATTTGCCGGTCAGGCTGGCTTCGTATTGGCCCGGGTAGAACACGGCAAAGCTGTTGCGGCCATTGGGCAGGTTCACCGGGACGCCATTCAGGTTCGCTTCGTTGGCGTTCACCGCCGTGACCTCGATCGTCGGCAGGGATGACGGCACGAAGGACCATTTGCCGAAGAACAGCCACTCGGTGCCTGTCCGCTCAAGCAGGAAGTCCGAGTGCAGCGGCTTGCCGTCAATCTGGTAGTCCATGGGGACCGTCACCCGGTTGCCCCCGCGGGATTCGGCGTTGCCGAGCTTGATATCGGTGATCTTCGACGCCGCCGTCTGCAGGGCGGTACCGTCCAGCATGGCGGCGTTCGCGTTGGGCACGGAAGCGTGCAGGAGGCCTAGGGCTTCCCCGCCGTGCCCTTGCTGAAGTGCGGAGAGGTAATCGCGCACTTGCTGCTGCGGGCTGGCGATGGAGTTGCTCACCAGGTTGATGGAAACGATCGCGGCGGCCACGGCAAGCATCAGACCGAGCAGCCACCCGGCCGCGGTCTTGACCAACGCTTGACTCAACTGCACGCCCTTTACGTTACCCGCCGGTCCAGCGATACCTAGGCATCCTTTCGCCCACATGACGGCTGAACATGCTTCGGGGAGGGCCCGACGGCGGCTGGCAGCTCTGTTTCAGCGGCGTACGCGATGCGGTTATGCCCGCCGGGCATAGTGGAGGTAGACGACGCCGTTGCCGAAGCGACGCTCCTCCAACAACTCAAGCGTCAGGCGAACGCCGTCGGGGAGGAACTGTTTGCCTCCTCCGACGACCACTGGCGTGAGGAAGAGACGGAACTCGTCCACCAGGCCGGCCTTAATGGCTTGGGCTGCGAGGACCGTGCCGCCAATCGACATGTCCTGCTCTGATGCGTCTTTCAGCGTCCGGAGAGATTCGGCGTCGAACTCCCGCTCAATGCGCGTCCTTGCAGTAGACGCTCTTTCCAGGCTCGTGGAATACACGATCTTGTCCGCGGTACGCCAGATCTGCGCGTAGTCCTGCATGACCGGCGGCTCCCCGGAAAGGGCCATGTCCTCCCATACCGACATGATCTCGTACATCCGCCTGCCATAGAGATAGGTGCCGACTGGCCGCTCCAGGTCGTTGACGAAGCTGTGCACTTCCTCGTCGGGCATGCTCCAGTCAAACTTTCCGTCGGCATCGGCGGTGTAGCCGTCCAGGGACATGATTCCCGAGTAGATCAGTTTTGCCATGCACCGACGGTACACACCCGCGACAGCAGGGGTATAGTGCCCGGATGGATGACAAAGGGATTCTGCTCAAATACCTGCGTGCTCGTCGCGGGGAGCTGCTCGCCAAGCTTGACGGACTCGATGAGTACGATGTCCGCCGGCCCATGACCCCCACCGGCACCAACCTCCTGGGCCTGGTCAAACATGTGGCCAGTGTGGAGCTTGGGTACTTCGGGGAGGTCTTCGGCCGGCCCAGCGGCCGGGATCTGCCGTGGTTCGCGGACGACGCCGAGGCCGACGCGGACCTGTGGGTTCGGCCGGAGGAGAGCAGGGAAGAGATCATCGAACTGCACCGGTTCTCGGCCGAGCACAGCGATGCAACCATCGAATCGCTCCCGCTCGACGCTCCCGGGGAAGTTCCTTGGTGGTCCGAAGAACGCCGCCGCGTGACGCTCCATCAGATCCTGGTGCACATGTGCGTCGAAACGGCCCAGCACCTGGGGCACGCCGACATACTTCGTGAGCTTATCGACGGTTCGGCGGGGAAGGGGCCCGGGGACCTGAATCTATCGCAGCGAAACGCCGAAGAATGGGCCGGGCACCGGGCCCGGATCGAGGCCGCGGCGCGTCAAGCCGCGACATAGCGTGAGGCGTGAGCTTTCGGCCTTTTGAGCAGGCGAAAGGCCTGAGATCTCACGTCTCGATGGACGCAATCAATGTCAGGATTTCGTCGACGACATTCGCGAGTGGAGCGGTGGCGTCGATGGCGATGCCACCTCGCGGAATGTCCGCCTTTGTGCGATGCAACTGGAGTATGAGGTCCCGTTCCATTTGCCGGCCTTGTCCTCCCCACTCGTCGTCCCGCCTGTTGTCGAGCCGGGAAGTCAAGGTTTCGGCGTCGACCTCGAGTACGAAGACGCCGTCGAACAGGTCGATAAACTCGGTGAAGTTTCGTGATCCGCCACAGAAGAACGTCACCGCATCCCGCTGATCTGCGACGAGTTCCTTCACCTGATCGACCCGCCAAAGATGGTGATCGTGAACGGCGAGACCAGTGACGTCCGGCGTCGGCGCCCCGGTCTTCGGATCACCTTGGTACGCGAGTTCCCGATCGCCGTGAATGGCGCGGTAACCGCGCCGCGCCAACTCCTCGCACACGGAGGTCTTCCCGGTTGCGGAACCCCCTTCAATGAGGAAGTTTCTCCTGCCCATAGCTAATGGTAGACAGGCCTGTACGCCACGATCGCCGGGTTCTACTGGCTTCGATGCAGTCTGATCATCAAATTGGTTCTGGTGACCGGGGTTACCAAGGAAGGTGTCCTTCGGCGTCGAAGTAGCCTCCGGTGGGGCCGTCCGGGCCCGGTATTTCGGTGGACTACATCACCCGGCTGGAACGGGGCGGGCAGCGAATCCGTCGTCCCACGTCGTTGAGGCGTTGGCAAGGGCCCTTCGACTGTCCGGGGAGGAACGCTCCCACCTGTTTCGGCTGGCTGGTTTCACGACGCCCGGAGCCGACACGGTGCCCGACCGGATCACCCCGAGCGTTCAACGGCCCCTAGACAGGCTTTCAGGGGCACCCGTTGCCGTTTTCGACGCACGCTGGACACTTCCGAGTGCCAACTCCGCCTACGCGGCTCTCATGGATGACCCCTCGGCATGGAGCGGCCACGAGCGCAACGCTGTGTGGCGGCAGTTCCTCGGCCCGGCCGGTCGTGCCCGCTCCACCGACGAGTCCCGCCGCGCCCTCGAAAGCGCGCTTGTGGCCGACCTTCGCGCTGCCGCCGCGCGCTCCCGTCAGACCGGGGAATCGACAGTCTAACCGAAGTCCTTTGCAGGAACAGTCCGAGGTTTGCCGAGCTGTGGAAGTCAGTTGTTGTGGGGCACAACGACGCTGCGCGGAAGACAATCGACCACCCCGAAGTCGGACACCTCACGCTGGATTGCGACATCCTTGCCGTCGCAGGCAGCGACCTGCACATCATGATCTACACCGCGGAACCCGGCACCGAGGACGCAGCGCGCCTGGAAGTGCTAACGGCGATTGGCACCCAGGCGATGGAGCCGCAGGGCGCGGGCTGACAGGCGAATCGCGTGGTGGCGGGGTCGTGACGGCTGCCAAGTCGCTACCAGGGGAGCCACCGACTACCGGACGACTCTGTCATGTTCTCTTCAGCTGTTTTTAGGCCAATGAGGAGGTCGGCTGAAGTCCGAGGGCAAGCGCGTGTGGGCGTCGCCCTGGGCTGCGTTGAGCTGGGCCTGTGCCAGATAGAGGGTTCTGGAAAGATCGGCTCCTTCGAGACGGGCGTCTCTGAGGTCCGCGCCGAGGAGGTCTGCGCCTGAGAGGTCGCAGTCTCGCAGGTCCGCACCGATGAGATACGCGCCCCGAAGGTCTGCCCCGCACAGCGACCTGGACCGCATATTCTTGCCCATGAGGTCTGCTCCCGGGACAATCGCGGCATCTAGGTGATCATCACCAGTTGCAAGGTATGAAGCCCTCACTTCTTCGCTCACGTCCATCAGTACGGACCGAACCCGGGCGTGCAGGTCCCCAAGGTTCAGGGAGAGGACCCGCTGCGTTTCGGCCATCGCACTTTCGATTGTCATTCTGAGCTCGTTGACCTGGTACGAGACGTCCGGGTCGAAGGTCCTGCTGGTAGCTTCTGCCAGATACCAGAGCATTTCGTGGAGTTGCCGGACGACATTGAAGGACTGGAACAAGTTCGTCGCTTTTGCTGAATCCGCTCTCCAGCTGATTCCTTGGAAGAGGTTCTGGGAGACGTTTTGGCCGGCTCCGAAGCAGTCGAAGACAGTGCACCCTCGGAAGCCTCGCGGGCGCAGGCTTTCGTGGATGGTGCAGGAGAAGTCGGAGGCAAGGTTCTTGCAGGGAGTTCCTGCTGGTTTGTCGATGGCGAAGTCGGCGTTGCGGGAAAAGCCTAGGGCCGTGCAGCAGAGCGCGAAGCAGCTGGCACAATCAGGGCGCAGGGATTCCCGGCCAAGGGCAGGTGAAAAGGGCGCGGCGGAGTCGCTCGATGTAAAGGGCATGTGATCTTCTCGGGATGAGTTCGGTGAGGGGCCGGATGCCAGGGGAACTCGCGAAGGAGTCCCCTTCGAGGGCACACGGAATCACCGCTTCCGAGGGAAGCGATCGGGAACCGCTGCGTCGACTCTGGGTCACAGAGAAAGTAAGAATGTCACTGCGGTCAAACGTAGCACGAGCTCCTACCCGGCAGTAAGCTGGTCCTGCACAGGCCGGTCCATTGCCCACGCGCGTCACGAACGGCGCCCCTTCGTGACCGCGCCAGCAGGACAGAGGAACACCCCGCCGATCACCACAGTGCAGATATCTGGAGCCGGCATGCCGATGCCGGCCAAAGGAAGTAATGTGGCCCGAGCCCAATTGGTCCCGGTAGCTTTTCCCGGCCGGGATTACGCCGTTCTGATTCAGGCGGATTCGTTCTGTCCTGACTCCGCCGGGGTGATGCCTGCGACAGGCCAGTTTTCGCGGGGGAGCTCGTGCAAGATCGTGGACTCCGGACTGGCGCCGCGCGTCTCCACTCTTGCGGCCGCAGCCGCTGCGATGGCCAGGGCGCCGCCGGCTATGAGGGGGAGTCGAGCGTCAAGGCTGATGATTGCGCCCGCTAAGGCGGTTCCCGCAGCGGCCGCTGTGACCTTGAGAGCTGCTGTCCAGATGAAGACCTGTGCCCGGGCATTGGGGGATGAAAATTCGGCCCGCGCGGCAAGTGCTGCGGTGAAGAACAACGAGTTGAGGACCCCGGACACCCCAAAGGCTACGAGCGCAGAAGGGAACGACGGAACGAGCGCCGCTCCGGCGAAGGCTAGGCCGGTGACTGCCGCGAGCCGGATCACCGCTTTTTCGGCGGATCCCCTGAGGGGAGCGATCATGAGGGCCATGGAGCCTGCCAGGCTGCCCAGACCGAACACGGCCGGGAGGAGCTCTGCGTTTGCCGCGTTTATTTCGAGTCGGGGCGCCATGCCGACGGCTTTCGGTTTGCGCCCCGGTCATCGGCCCAGCTGCGGATCGCTGGTGAGTGGCCGGCCGGTCTCGATCCGGCCGGCAAGGACGCGGATGAGCTTCGGATCCGCGGCGGAGGTGATGGTCAGGTCGTACCAGCCACCTCGGGTCGGAATGATGACGGTCTTGCTCTGGCCGGGGTTGAGCGAAAGCGTCTGGGAACCGGCGCCATAGGCGTCTTTCAGGGTCAGGGCTGCCGCTGCCCGGCCGGTGTTCTCGATCCGGAACTGCGCGTGCGGTGATTTGCCGTCAGCGGTGACGGTGACGCGAAGGTCCGCGGCCGCCGTCGTACCCGCCAGGCGCCGGTACCAGCCAGCCGGCCCATGCATGTGCACGTCGTATTCGGCGCCGAGCGGCCAGGATGCGTCCAGTGCGGCCGACGCCCCGATGGTGTACGAGTAAGGGGCTGCCGGCAGCAGGTTGGAGCGGACTTGCACGTGCGCGCCCAGCGTGCCTCGGTTTGTCCAACGGGCCGTGAGCTGGCCGGCCTGGATCTTCGTCTCGAGGTCGAGGGCGTAACCCAGCGGGCGGGACGGTCGCGTGCCTTTGTCCTGGGCAGGCATGCTGTTCACCGCCGGCGGCGTCGGGACATAGCTCGGGTGGCGGCTTTGGTCAGCGGGCTTATAGGCGGAGGTGTCGGGCAGTGCCGGGGCAGCCCCGCCAGTGGCGGTGAAATCGAATGCGCTGGTGAGGTCGCCGCTGACCGCGCGGCGCCACGGGGTGATGTTCGGCGAGGCCACTCCGAAACGGGTTTCGAGGAATCGGATGATCGAGGTGTGGTCGAACGTCTCCGAGCAGACCCACCCGCCCATGCTCCACGGGGAGGCCACGATCATTGGTACGCGCACACCGAGGCCGAAGTGCCCAGGGACGTCCTTGCTGCCGTAGAAGGTCGGGGTGCCGTCGTACCACTCTCCGGCAGTCGAGACGGTGGACGCGCCGGGAATCTGTGGCGTGTTCGGGTGCGGAGGGACGATGTGGTCGAAGAACCCGTCGTTCTCGTCGTACATGAACAACACGGCCGTTTTGCTCCAGACATCCGGGTTGGAGGTGAGGATGTCCAGGACGTTCGCGGCGTACCAGGCGCCGAAGTTCGGTGGCCAGTTGGAGTGCTCCGTGTAGGCCTCCGGCGCCACGGTGTAGGAAACCTGGGGCAGCTTGCCGCCAGAGACGTCCTCCCGGAGAACCCGGAAGAGATCATCGCCAGCCTTCGCATTCGTACCGGTCCGCGCTTTCTCAAACAGCGGCGTGCCGGGCTTCGCGTCCTGGTACTGCTTGAAATACAGCAACGAGTTGTCACCGTAGTTGCCGATGTAGGGGTTGCCGGTCCAGCCCTCATAGTGCGCGGGGTCCAGGCCCTCACCGATGTCCTGGTAGACCTTCCAGCTCACGCCGGCCTTCTCAAGCTCCTCGGGGTAGGTGCTCCACCAGTACCCGTTTTCATCGTTCCACAGGTCCGGCCCGCCGCCCTTGCGGTCCGGGTCATCCCCTCCGGCGTACATGTAATAGCGGTTCGGGTCGGTCGGGCCAAGGACCGAGCAATGGTACTGATCACAAATCGTGAAGGCGTCGGCCAGCGCAAAGTGGAACGGGATGTCCTGGCGCTCGTAAAACGCCATGGTCGCGTCGGTCTTCTCAGGCAGCCACTTGTCGTACTTGCCGTTATTAAAGGCTTCGTGGGTGAGCCTCCACGAATGGTCCAAATCCTCCATGAACTGCATGCCCAGGTTTGGTGCGGCCGGGTGGTACGGGAGGACCTCACGCGTGCCGTTGTTCTGGTGAAAGGCGTCCTTGCCGCTAGGCAGGATCGCTGGGTGCGGATCCGAGAACCCGCGGACACCCTTCAGTGTGCCGAAATAGTGATCGAATGCCCGGTTCTCCTGCATGAAGATCACTACATGCTCAACATCCTTGATCGAACCCGTGGCCCTGTTGGCAGGGATTGCGGCAGCCCGGGCAACGCTTTGGCCGAGCAATTCGGCGATCGCGGTACTTGCGGCACCGGCTCCCGCGAGCTGAAGAAAACGTCGACGATCCAGACCGGGCATGAACGGCTCCTCATACTTGATTTTGCTGGCGTTCCCCCGACGCAGTCTCCCAGCGCGAAGTAAAGTACCGGTATCGACCCGGTGAACTCTGGACGGGACCCACCGCGTGGAACCGCCCACAGCCTGATGGATCCGGCGATCTGGTCTAGTGTTGACCGATGATCGAACCACGCCAACTGAGTGAGAGCGTCAGCATGCGTGTGTTGCGCGTCGGTGACGCGGCAGCGCTCGCCACCGCATATGTGCGCAACCGGGCGTACCTTTCGCCTTGGGAGCCAATGCGGCCCGAGGAGTATTTCACTGAAAAATGGCAGGCTGCCGACATAGCCAACCGACTCGTCGCCCATCAGGCCGGGGAGGCGTATCCGCTTGGCCTGTTCGACGGCGACCGGCTCGTGGGTCGATTCAATCTCGCCGGAATCGTCCGCGGACCCTTCCAGAGCGCGGGGCTCGGTTACTGGGTGGACAGCGATTATGCGGGCCGTGGACTGGCGTCCGCGGCCGTCCACGCGATAGTCGAAATGGCGCGCGGCGAACTCGGACTGCACCGGATCGAGGCGAGCACCCTTCTCCATAATGGTGCTTCGCAGCGGGTGCTGCTAAAGGCCGGGTTCCAGCAGATCGGCACGGCGCCGCGGTACCTGCACATTGCTGGAAAATGGCAAGACCACAACCTCTACCAAGTGATCCTGCACGATTGAAATGCGATCACCCTGCTACCCCTACACGGCGGCCACTCTCACCGACCGTGGGGAGAGGGGGAGCCAAGCCGCAGTGTAGGCTTCCCACACACAACCGCCAACACGTGAGGAGATTTTCGTGGGCAACGAGCAAACCCCGGTCCATCAGGCACTGGATTCCTACGCAGCTGCCGTCCACGCGAAGGACGTGGACGCATTCACGGCCCTCTATGACGACAACGTCCACATCTACGATTCGTGGGGACAATGGCAGTACACGGGAATCGAGGCTTGGCGGTCGATGACCGGGGAATGGTTCTCTTCGCTGGGCGATGAGCGCGTCGAGGTCGAGTTCAACGATGTCCAGTCCGTCGCGGGGGAGGACGTGGCTTTCGGGCATGCAGCCGTGACCTTCGCTGGGATCTCGCCTCAAGGCGAACGGCTGCGCGCAATGACCAACCGCTTCACCATTTGCCTTGAGAAGAAGGACGGCGCCTGGAAGATCTCCCACGAGCATTCCTCCTTGCCCATCGACATGGAGACCGGCAAGGGCATCTTCACGAGCTGAGACGGAACCCACGCGAGCGCGAGAAATAAGCCGGGCGCCGCCGTCGTTGTCGCAAGAGTGGCCGGAAACCGGCCCCTTGAACGAAACCACCTTCGAAAGGCCGGCATCACGTGACTGTTCCCCTCTCCATCCTCGACCTGGCAGTTATCGGCAAAGGCCAGACGGCGGCGGAGAGCTTCGCCGGGAGCGTCGCGATGGCGCAACGGGCCGAACGGCTCGGCTACCGTCGGATCTGGTACGCCGAGCACCACAACATGCGCTCAATCGCGTCCTCGGCCACGAGCGTGCTGATTGCCCATATCGCGGCCAACACGAGCAGCATCCGGCTAGGCGCCGGCGGCGTCATGCTGCCCAATCACTCGCCGCTCACCATCGCGGAGCAGTTCGGCACCCTTGAGACGCTGCACCCCGGCCGCATCGATCTCGGCCTGGGGCGGGCGCCCGGCAGCGACCAGAACACGATGCGCGCACTCCGCCGCGATCCCATGGCTGCGGACACCTTCCCGCAGGACGTGCTGGAGTTGCAGGGCTACCTCACCGGACACACGCGGATCCAAGGGGTCGAAGCGACGCCGGGCAAGGGCACCAACGTTCCGCTCTATATCCTCGGATCCTCCCTGTTTGGAGCGCATCTGGCGGCGCAGCTCGGTCTGCCCTACGCCTTTGCATCGCATTTCGCACCCAACGCGCTGCAGGACGCCGTTGCCGCCTACCGTCGCGAGTTCAAGCCGTCCGAGCAGTTGCAGGAGCCGTACGTGATCGCGGGTGTCAACGCCGTGGCCGCGGATTCAGCGGCCGAAGCCCAACGGATCTTCCTTTCGGTCAAGCGGGAGCGCGTCTCCTTCTTCCTGGGCGGCGGACGCGAGTTCACCGACGCCGAGGCGGACCTCATTCTCGACTCGCCCCAAGGGCAGCACCTCGCGCAAATGATGAAGTACTCGGCCGTGGGGACGCCGGCGGCGGTGCGCGATTATCTCGAGGAGTTCACCCGCCACGCCGACGCCGACGAACTGATCATTGCCCACCAGAGCACGGGCACGGAGCAGCGGCTGCGTTCCGTGGAGCTGGTGGCGGAAGCCGCGGGCCTCACCCGGGTATAGCTTCAACCGCCGGGCGGCGTGCCCCTGGCAAGGCAAACTCGTTACACCCCTGCAATACGCGGGTCATGGAGGCGAAACTCCTGGAGCGGAAACTGGACGAATCCACCCTGGAAGGATCCTCCCCATGGCTACTCCGCTCAATTTGTCCGTGGCCGATAGCGCGCTGCTGACAAAATCGCTTCCGTTGGGCCTTCTGCGGACCGTCGTCCAATCCGAGGCAGCCCACGATGGAATCACGCCGGAGCTGCTCGCAGAGCTGAGGATGCTGGCCCGGACTCCTGGCCTGCTGGTGGCCTGCAACTACGGTGGAACCCTGTGCGCTGCGGAAGGCGTATCCACTGAGACGCTCCCCCTGGGGAGTGCCGCCGTCGCGCTCCGCGCACTCGCGGCACTGCCAAACACGCATGCGGCCGTCATCTCCGGCAGGTCCCTGCGGGATCTTGCCGCGGTGTCAAGACTGCCTGCGGAAGTCCACCTCGTAGGTTCGCACGGCGCTGAGTTCGATATGACCTATGCGTACGGCATCTCGATGGCCACAGAAGCCGTCCTTCAACAGGCAGCCACCGCCCTCAACGAGTCGATCGGTTTCGAAAAGGGCATCAGCATCGAGCGCAAGCCCGTGGCGGTGGCCATCCACACCAGGCCGGCCACACCCGCCGTCGTCGCCCGGGTGACGCGCGAGGCGCACCAGATCGCCCGTGAGCTGGGCATGTTTTTCATTGTGGACGGATCGGTCCTGGACCTGTCCATCGTGGAGCCCTCCAAAGACGCCGCCTTGGAGCATCTGCGCACACAGTTGGGGGCCAGCGCGGCCCTGTTTGCCGGCGACGCGGAGAGCGATGAGCTCGCAATCGCCACCTTGCGCGGCCCGGATCTTGGCCTGCACATCGGAGACGGGGAGACCGCTGCGCGCCACCGCTTGCCGGACCCGGAATCCTTCGCCAAGGTGCTGGCCATCCTGTTCGAGTTGCGCCGCGCGTGGCTGTTTGGCGAGGACGCAGTGGGGCTGGAGCGGCATTCGATGATCGGCAACGGTACCTCGACGGCGCTGCTCACTCCGGAAGCCAAGATCTGCTGGATGAGCCATCCGCTCCCGGATTCCGGTTCCTTGTTTGCACACATCCTCGGTGGCGATCCGGCCGGCCACTTCAGTGTGGAACCGGTCAAGACGTCGAAGGTGCTCGGCCAGCGCTATGTGGACAACACCATGATCGTGGAGACCCGTTGGGCGGACGTCACGGTCACCGACTATCTTGAGCCTGCGCCGGACGGTATCACCAGCCTGGTCCGTGTCCTGTCCGGAACCGGCAGCGCGCGGATTGTGTTCGCGCCGCGGCCGGACTACGCCAACGCCCCGTTCAACATGGAAGTCCGCGGCGAAGAGCTGCACGTCGTGGGGACATCGGATCCCATCATCCTTTTCGCTCCCGGAGTCTCCTTCACGGTCACGAGCGACGGCAAGCACGGCACCGCCACCGCGGAAGTCAGTCTCTCGTACGGTCCTGTAGTCCTGAACCTGAGGTGCGGAGACACTGAGCCGACGACGCCGGACCCGGCGGGAGAGCTCGTCCGGAGGGCCGCCGTCGCGCACCAATCGCGGCAATGGGTCCGTGGGCTGGAACTGCCCGACATGAAACCGTCCTTGGTACGCCGTTCGGCACTGGTCCTGAAGGCGCTGGTGCACGAGCCCACCGGGGCTGTCCTCGCGGCGCCAACCACGTCGCTCCCCGAAGGGATTGGCGGCACCCGCAATTGGGACTACCGCTACTGCTGGCTGCGTGACGGCTCCATGACGGTCAATGCGCTCGTGGATCTGGGCTCCACCGAGGAGGCAGAAGGGTTCCTCCGCTGGCTGGGACGCATCCTCGAGAACGCGCCCGGGCCGGAATGGCTGCACCCCCTGTACTCCGTCACCGGCTCACCGTTGTCCACGGAAGCCACTATCGAGAGCCTGCCCGGTTACGCCGGCTCGCGGCCCGTGCGGATCGGGAACGCCGCCGACCACCAAGTTCAGTTGGACGTCTTCGGGCCGATCGCCGGGCTCATCCAGGCCCTCGGCGAACGCCGAGGAACCTTGCCGGACGAGCACTGGAAGCTCATGGAACAAATGGCCTCGGCCGTGCTGGCCCGCTGGCACGAACCCGACCATGGTATCTGGGAAGCCCGGCGGGCGCCGCGGCACCACATCTACACCAAGGTGATGTGTTGGGTGACCCTGGACCGGGCCATGCAGACGGCCGTCCGGTTCCGCTGCCCCATTGGGCCCGAGTGGGAGGAAACGGCCAACGTCATCCGCGCGGAGGTCCTCCGCGAGGGCTGGGACGAAACCGCGAGCTCGTACACCGTGGCCTACGACAGCCCTGACCTGGACGCCGCGGTGTTGCACATCGGACTTTCCGGCCTGCTGGATGTCCGCGACCAGCGTTTCCTGGACACCGTCACCGCCGTCGAGCGGGAATTGCGGGTGGGTCCCACGGTGTTCCGTTACAGGTACGACGACGGCCTGCCGGGTTTGGAGGGCGGGTTCCACATCTGCACCACCTGGCTGATTGAGGCGTACCTTGCCGTGGGCAGGCTGGACGACGCGCTGGAGCTGTTCAACCAGCTCGTGGCGCTCTTCGGCCCGACAGGGCTGCTTCCGGAGGAGTTCGACCCCGGCACGGAGACCCATTTGGGAAACCATCCGCAGGCATATTCGCACTTGGGGTTCATCCGCTGCGCGCAGTTGCTGGATAGGTACCTGGACTCGATTGACGAGGAGTAGGCGCGAGCTGGTTGGGCAGGGGCCGCCTAGGTGAGCAGAAGTGCCACGGCGATCATTGCGGGCACCGCCACCACCGTAGTGATCAGGACCGTGTCCTTGGCCACGGTGATTCCCGTGTTGTAGCGGCTCGCAGCTACAAACACGTTCTGCGCGGTCGGCAGGGCCGCCGTGACCACCGCGGCGAATAAGGCATGCGCCTCCAGGCCCAACGCGAAGCGGGCGAACAGGTACGCCATGGTGGGATGGACAAACAGCTTGAAGCCGCTGGCCAGGAGCGCGTCCGCCCGGCGGCCCGTGTCCTTCTGCAAGGGACGCGAGCCGTTCAAGCTCATCCCGAAAGCCATCAGCATCGCGGGAATGGCGGCTCCGCCGATCAAATGGATCGGATCCATGATGAGCGAGGGCACTTGCCGTCCCGTTCCGGCGACCACCAGGCCCAAGGCCGATCCCACGATCATCGGGTTCCGGACGATCATCAAGGCGAACCGCAGGGGAGTGGTGCGATGGGCGCTCGTGCTGGCATCGAGCGCCATCAGGTACATGGGCGTGAAGAACGCGAGCTGGAAGATCAGCAGCGGTGCCACATAGCTCGCATCGCCCAGGACGAAGACCGCGATAGGGATGCCGAGGTTCGCTGAGTTGGCCAAGGAAGCACTCATGGAGGACATGAGTGATTCGGGCAATGTCCGTCTCAGCCAGAACTTCACGATGACGAAGAACAAGGCGCCCGTGACCAAGGCACCCACCGCCGTGACCAGGAGCGGAGCGGCGAAGATGTCGCGGAGATGGGCCTTGCTCAGCGTTTCAAAAAGGAGCGCGGGGCTTGCGACGAAGAAAGTCAGGCCGCTGAGGACCGAACGCGCATTCTCGCCCAGGATCCCGCGCTTGCCGACGAACATGCCCACCAGAATGATGGCCCACACCACGAAGAACCCCGAGAGCACGCCCAGCACTACTGCATCCGAGGGGGGACGGGCGCGGGGCGGCGTGGGTTCACAGTCCCAGCCTAAATCAGCTTTATTCGCCTACAAGGCCCGACGGCGGCATGTTCCGCCATGTGGACCGCGAAGGTAGCATGCCCCAGGGGAGGCGGGGAAACTAGTTCAGCTCTGCGTTGTTGAGGGCGTGCGGCGGGCGCATAATGCCCGGCGTGACGCCTTCGGCGGGATCGCTGCCGAGCTGGAGGATCTTGTTGGCCCTGTCCACATGGACAACCTTGGGCTGGTAGGCCTTGGCCTCGTCGGCGGTCATGTCCGCATAGGTGATGAGGATGACGACGTCACCCACGTGCACCAGGTGCGCTGCGGCACCGTTGATGCCGATGACGCCGGAGCCGCGTTCGCCGGCGATGGTGTAAGTCTCCAGGCGCGCGCCGTTGGTTACGTCGACAATGGAGACGAGCTCGCCGGGGAGAATGTCCGCGGCGTCCAGCAGATCCAGGTCGACCGTCACTGAGCCTACGTAGTGCAGATCGGCATGGGTCACCGTGGCACGGTGGATCTTGGACTTAAACATTGTGCGGTTCATAACGTGACAAGTTTAGCGCGTGGGCATCTGATCGCCGGGTGATGCTTGACACAAGCGCTCGTTAGCCCTGCTTGTTGAGCGTTCTGCCGATGATTGCTTGCGTCAGTGCATCCACAACCTCGGCGTTCGCCAAAGGGTTGCGGATCAGGGTGAAGTCCACGTCACCCACGGGCGGGAGGTCAAAGCGTTTGGTGATCACTGCGAGATCCTCTGGAACGAGCGATGACGGCATGACAGCGACGCCGATGCCCGCGCGCACTGCTGCCAAGACGCCGGCGATCTGCTTGGTCGAGCAGGTGACGCGCCACGTGCGGCCCTTGGCCTCCAGGGCGTCGATGGCCAGTTTCCGGCTGACGCTCGGGGCCGGATAGCAGATCAGTGGCACGGGTCCGGCGGGATCCAGCACCGTCTGTTCGACGCCCACCCAGGCAAACTTGTCGTGCCGGACGACGGTGCCGTCCTTCGCTTCACCCACCCACTTCACAAACACGAGATCCAATTGGCCGGCGTTGACGCGCTTGTAGAGCTGGTCACTCTGGCTGACGGTGAGTTCCAGGTTGATCTGCGGATAGAGTTGCCGGAACTCGCGCAGGATCCGAGGCAAGCCCGTAATGGCGAGATCGTCGGCGGTTCCGAATCGCAGCCGGCCGCGCATCGCGGAGCCGGAAAAGTACCTGGCTGCGGAATCATGCGCGGAGAGGATGTTGCGGGCAAAGCCCGCCATGGCGTCGCCGTTGTCCGTGAGCCGAACGTCCCGGGTGTCACGCGCTACGAGCGCCCGTTTGGCCGCCGCCTCCAGCTTCCTCACGTGCTGGCTGACCGTGGGCTGGGCCAAGCCGAGGCGCTCGGCTGCCTTCGTGAAACTCAAAGTCTCGGCCACTGCCAGGAAAGACCGCAGCTGCACTGGTTCGAACACGGGGCTCCTTGATGGGGTACGGTCACCACTGCTCCCGGCAGTGTATTGCACTTCGCAATGCTAGTTATACAGGCAATTCACTACCATAATCACCGCGGCCAACCCTAGCGTTAAAGCCATCCCAGCGAAACGCCTATCCGAGGACTACTTTTGGCACCCCCACCGCCCGCAGCGGCAAACGTCAGCCAACCCGCCATCGATTCACTCGCCGCAAGCAGCCGAATTTCACGCGCTGCAGAGCCGGACACCGTCACCCAGCCAATCGCCGTCGTCAGCGAACGGCTGCCCTGGCGGCACACCTTCATTTCCCTCAAGGTCCCCAACTTCCGGATCTTCGCCACGGGCCACTTCGTGGCCGTCATCGCACTCTGGATGCAGAGGATCGCCCAGGACTGGTTGGTACTCCAGCTCTCGGGCTCCGTCACCGCCGTCGGAATAACCGTGGCGTTGCAGTTCACCCCGTCGCTGTTCCTGGGTCCCTGGGGCGGCATGATGGCGGACCGCTTCCCCAAGCGACGCATCCTCATTGTGTGCCAAAGTGTCGCGGCCTGCTTGGCGGCTATCCTTGCCATATTGGCGCTGAGCCACCGCATCGAGGTGTGGCACGTCTATGTGATCGCGCTTGTCCTGGGCCTCGTGACGGTCCTCGACCAGCCCGCTAGGCAGGTCTTCGTCAACGAGCTCGTAGGACCGAAATACCTGCGCAATGCCATCAGCGTCAACTCCACCATCTTCCAGCTCGGTGGCCTGATTGGTCCCGCCCTGGCCGGCGTGCTGCTGACCGCCGTCGGTGCAGGCTGGGCCTTCGCAGCGAACGCGGTGGCCTGCTGCTCAACCGTCACCATGCTCTTGATGCTGCGCAAGAACGAACTTCATGTCAGCACGCCTGTGCCAAAACGCAAGGGAATGCTGCAGGAAGGCCTCCGGTACGCCCTCAGCAAGCCGACCATCTACTGGCCGTGGCTCATGGCCGGTTTTGTCGCGGTCTTCGCGATGAGCCTGCCGGTGCTCCTCGCCGCCTTCGCGGACAACGTTTACCATGCGGGCGCCGGCGGATACGGCTTGCTCAACGCCATGGTTGCCCTTGGTGCGCTTGCCGGAGCGATCACTTCGGCCCGCCGCCGGCAATTGCGCCTTCGCTCGGTGGTGCTGTGCGCAGGGATGTACGGCTTGATGCTGTGCTTGGCCGCGTTGGCGCCGGCCATGGTGTGGCTCGCCGGGGCCATGGTCCTTTCCGGATTCTCGTGCCTCATGTTCCTGACCGCCGCCAATCAGTTGGTCCAGGTAAGTGCCAACATGAGCATCCGCGGCCGGGTCATGAGCCTCTACATCATGGTGCTCATCGGTGGCCAGGCCGTCGGCGGACCCATGATGGGCTGGCTTGCCGAGCACCTCAACCCGCACGCCGCGCTTTTGGTCGCAGGCGGGGTGCCGGCGCTGGCAGCGGCGACGGTCGCCGTCGTGCTCGCCCGGAAGTCCGCGTTGCGGCTCAAAGTGAACGTGAGGGATCGACGCCGGATGGTACGGATCGTCCCGCAGTCGGTGTAGCGCGGAACGCGGCTGAGCCCAAAGCGGACGGGCCGGTCAAGCAAAAGCAAAACACCCCGGTCCGAAGACCGGGGTGTTTTTGCCGAAAATGGAGCGGGCGACGGGAATCGAACCCGCGTATCGAGCTTGGGAAGCTAGCGCTCTACCATTGAGCTACGCCCGCACTACTCCGCAAACCAGCCGGAGCAGATCCCAGCTTAGCGCAGATGGTGCGCTGGTCCCGACACAGACTCACCGGTATCACGGTCCCATCAAAATCCCTCCAGGGCTCGTAAAGATTCGGTTAAGGCTCGACGCGGGTGTGTTGCGCCGCGCTGCGCCTGACTATTCTGTAGCAGTTAGCTGCTGTGTCATGGGGAACCCGGCTATGTCTATGGGCCGAACGCCGAAAGAGGATTTCCGTGGCATCTGCAGAGTATGAAGTGCTCATTGGTCGCGACGCCATGACCGTCTACCAATTCGTGGTGGACGGACTGAACAATCCGCTGTGGCGCAGCGGCATCCGCAGCATTTCGCTGCGCTCCGGGCACACTGGCGAAAAAGGCGCCGTTTACCAGCAGACCCTCGCTGGCCCGGGCGGCCGGCCGATCGCGGCTGACTTCCAAATCACGGAAGCCAGGCCCGGCGCCGAAGTGCGTTTCGCCGTCGTCGCGGGTCCTGCGCGGCCCACGGGCGGCTACTACCTCAGCACCGAGGGACCCAATACCCGCCTTCGGTTCGCCCTCGAGTACCACCCCAAGGGCTTGCAGAAACTCATGAACAGCATGATCCAGAAGACCATGGAAGGCGAAGTGGTCCAGTTGGAGCAGCTCAAGTCGGTCATTGAGGAGCAAACCCCGGAGGCTTAGTCCCCTGGCAGCGTGGGCCAGCTACTGCGCCAGCTTGAGTCCGCTCAGACCGGTTATCGGAGTGCTCGGCGTGGTGAGGCCTCCGCCGGTCAGGTCCCAATATTCGATGTTTCCGTTGCTCAGCAGGCCCGCGACTCCAGTGGTGTTGAGGCCGGTGACACCCTTGAGCGAGCGCAATCCGGTGTAATCGGTCCATGCGGTGCCCACTACCAGCCGTGCCTCTGCCTTTGGCGTGGTGAGCCCCGAACCGCGGTAGAGGCGCAGGTTTCCGTTCGGTTCCACCGCCAGCAGGTCCTGGAAGCCATCGGCGTCAGAGTCCACCATGCTCAACCGGATTGCGCTGACACCCGAGCCCACTTGGGTCCGTCCCACCAAGGCGGTCAGCCCGAGGTTGCGGTACAGGTAGAGGGCGCCCGTTGAATCCGTGGCGAGGATCTGCGGGAGCCGGTTGTTCCCGCACCAGGTGCCTACCGCCATCGTCATGGACTGCCAGCCCGATCCGCCCAACGTCACCGGCGCTTTGAATCCTCCGCTCACCATGCCGGGGTAGAGCAGGAGCCTGCCGTCCAGCATTTGGACGATCACGTCGATCACGCCGTCGCGGTCCCAATCCGTGGTCATCACTTCTTTCGCCCCGGCGAAACCGGACCCGACCGTCCGGGCCGGACCGAACGTGCCGTTGCCGAGTGCCGGATAGTCCCGCAGGTTGCCCGAAGGGTCGACGGCGACGATGTCACCGGCGCTGCGGATGGCTGCAGCGCTGAGGTCCAGGGTGGGGGGTTGCTGCTTCGCGATGGGGTCGCAGACGCTCGGGGCCGGAAGCTGGGGAGGGGCTGTGCCCGCACCTGGGCTGTTGACCGTGCCGGCGGGGAGTGTCGTGTAGCCGAACAGATTCACCACGCCCCACATCGTGTAGCTATTGGGGGTGGTCAGGTAGTTGCCGTCCGTGAAGGTGATTCCCACGCCAATTACGTTGAAACGGGGATCACGCAGCAGGGCATCGTGGGCAGGCGAGCCTTTCCACCACTCGACAAGCTGCGCGGCATTGCGATCCCAGCGCACGGCGATGACCTCGCCGGCGCCGTTGTTGGGATTCAGAGCCCTGGGATCGGTCCAGAAGTTGGGGCGGTGTTCAATCACCTGGCGGCTGGCGATGTTGTTGGACCAGTCCTGCGAAAGAGTGGACACCGTGGGGTTGTACTTCACCGGGTTCAAGCCAAGGGACGTCCTGTAGGCATTGATGGCGTTGAAAACGGCCAACACCTGGGCCGAATTGTCATCATTGACCAATGCGTGCGGCGACATCAGCGGGACGGCTGCGGGCGAAGACTTCGTTGGTGCTGGAGGCTGATCCGGCTGCGGAACATTCCCGGCTGCGGGGAGCGGGTCCGGGCCGGATGCCGGCGGGATGGAAGGCACCGGCGGCGGGCCACCTGCAGCCTGGGGCGAGGTGCCGTTGCCGGGCTCGACGGCGGGGCTTGACTGCGCGGGCGCAGGTGCGGCACCGATGGTTGACGCGTTTGCCGCACGCTCGGGGGCGGATGGAGATGCCGGTACCGCGGTTGTGGGTGCTGGTCCCGCAGTTGTGCGTCCTGGTGCCGCAGCTGTGGGCGCGGTGCCTGTTGGTGACCCCGGCGCAGGTGCGGCCTGCGGAAGGCCGGATCCCGACGGCGGTGCGGACGCCGTCGTCGTACTTTCGGTTCCCGCGGTGGTGCGTGAGGTGGATGGCGCGGCGACACTTCCGGCGAGCTGAGCCGGAACGGCCAGCGGTCCGGAGGCAGGGGCCACCAGCGTGAGAAGGCAGGCCACCAGCATGGCAGCGGGCACCGCAATTCGTCTCAATGTTTCCCCAGGTTCGCGTCGTGCCACCGTTCCCAAACACAACAGCGGTAACGGCAGTCTATGTGCTGCACTATAGTCCCATGCGCCACTCCGACACCACGGGGTACGGTGCGCATACGGTACTTTTGATCCTGTGCTGATCTCTGACCGCGACATACGTGCCGAAATCGACTCCCGACGTATTGTCCTGGAGCCCTACGATCCCGCGATGGTTCAGCCGTCCTCGGTGGATGTGAGGATTGACCGCTTCTTCCGGCTCTTCGACAACCACAAATACGCGCACATCGACCCCTCCGAGGAACAGCCTGAGCTGACCCGCTTGGTGGAGGTCGAGGGCGACGAACCCTTCATCCTGCACCCGGGCGAATTCGTGCTTGGTTCAACGTATGAGACCGTGAGCCTGCCGGACGACGTCGCCGCGCGGCTTGAAGGAAAGTCCTCGCTCGGCCGGCTCGGCTTGCTGACGCACTCAACGGCGGGCTTCATCGATCCAGGGTTCTCGGGCCATGTGACGTTGGAACTGTCCAACGTTGCCACGCTGCCCATCAAGCTGTGGCCCGGCATGAAGATTGGCCAGTTGTGCTTCTTCCGGCTCTCCTCGGCCGCTGAACATCCCTATGGTTCCGGCGGCTACGGCAACCGTTACCAAGGTCAACGCGGCCCCACCGCGAGCCGCAGCCACCTCAACTTCCACCGGACCTCGATCTAGGGGTTTCGACGCGTCCTCACTGAGGCGTGAGATCCCGGCCCTTTGAGCGCGTGAAAGGGGCGAGATCTCATTTCTCGTTGCGTACCATAGGCGGCACTCCCCCTCCCCGCTGTGGATAACCCAATGGGCGGCTCGTCCCTGTGCCAAAAATGGGTGATGCGCAATCCCAATCCGCTTCCCGATGCCCTCAGGGGCCGCTCGTTCACCCTTTCCGAGCAACGTGCGGCGGGACTTCGGGATGGCCGGGCATGGAATCAGGATCTTCGCGTGGCGAGCCGTGGAGTCCGCGTTCCGTGGGGAGCGACCCAGCAGCTCGCACATACTGCGCGGTTGCTGACCGGGATTTCGCCCGGGACCGTGTGTTGCGGCCCGACGGCGGCGAGCCTGTGGCGCTGTCCCCTTCCGTTTGATCTTGAGCGCGAGCCGCTAGTGCATTTGCTGCGGTGGGACGGCGGTAACCGGCCAGTTCGCAAAGGGGTTTCGGGGCACCGGGCGGCGCTGGATCCTGAGGACCGATGTGTTGTCGCGGGGGTCCCGCTAACAAGTCCTGCCCGGACCTGGCTGGACTTGGCTTCGCTGCTTCCGCTGGAAGATCTCGTGGCCGCGGCCGACTATTTCGTCTGCAGCCAGTCGCGCAGCTTTGGCCACAACCGCGCGGCGCTGTGTTCGCTTGGCGATTTAGCTAGGCAAGTGGAATCGAACGCCCGGATTCGTGGAATCAGGAATGCCCGGCTGGCGCTTGGCCTTGCCCGGGTTGGCGTCGACTCCGTGCCGGAAACCAAGCTGCGCCTCGCGATCGGAAGGCAAGGATTGCCGGAACCCCGGTTGCGATTTGTTGTGTGCGATGCGGCCGGCAGGGAGCTTGCGTGGCCGGACTTGGCGTTTCCCCGGTACAAGATTGCGGTCAACTATGACGGAGGCCATCACCTGACTGCTGAACAAAAGGACTCCGACATCCGCCGTGACGAATCGATCGTAGCCATCGGCTGGACTTCGGTGACCATCACGGCGCGGCACGTGAGGGTGCGAGGGTTTGACGGCGTCGTAATTCGCGTGCGGCATGCACTGATGCGGGCGGGATGGCGTGCTGAGACGTGAGATCTCGGCGCTTTGAGCGCGTGAAAGGGGCGAGATCTCACTTCTCAGTGGACACTTGCAGGGACGGAGGCTCGGGTGACTTCGATTTGCGCGGGGACTTGCGGAAGGCCTTGACCGTAGGCTCCACGAAGCGGGCTGCGAGCGGTCCGAAGATGGCCATGAGCAGCACGTACGCGGTGGCAAGCGCGGCGAGCTCGCGCGGGACGACACCGGAGGCCACGGCCAGGCCGGCAATGACAATGGAGAACTCACCGCGGGCAATCAGGGCGGCACCGGCGCGGAAACGGCCAGGGATGCCGATCCCTGCCCTTTTTGCCGCCCAGACGCCGGTCAGCACCTTGCTAAGGGCAGTACCGAAAGCCAGAAGCAACGCCCAGGCCAGGACCGGCGGAATGGTGCCGGGCTCTGTGTTGAGGCCGAAGGCCACGAAGAAAATAGCGGCAAAGAGATCGCGCAGCGGTTCAAGAATCCGCGTCGCGTTGTGGGCGGTTACCCCTGAAATCGCAATGCCAAGCATGAACGCGCCCACGGCCGCGGAAACCTGTAGGGCGGACGCGATGCCGGCCACCAGAAGTGCGGCTCCGAGGAGGTTGAGCAGGAAGACTTCAGAGTTTTCGCTATGCACGGCCCGGGATACCCGATGGCCGTGCTTGAGGGCCACCAGCAGCACGAGCGTGACGACCGCCAAGGCAATACCCACCGTTTGGAGGCCGCCCAGAAACCCTACGCCTGCCAGGATCGCCGTCAGGATCGGAAGGTAGATGGCCATCGTGAGGTCTTCGAACACCAAGATGGACAGCACCACTGGTGTCTCGCGGTTACCGATCCGGCCGAGGTCCGTGATCACCTTCGCGGCGATACCGGAGGACGAAATATAGGTGACACCGCCCATGACGATCGCACCCACAAGCCCCCAACCGAGCCACACGGCGATGCCCGCGCCCGGAAGGAAGTTCAACACAAAGTCCAACACGCCGGCTTGCCAAGAGCGCCGCAGTCCGGTGACGAGTTCCGCGGCCGTATATTCCAAGCCGAGCATCAACAGGAGCAGGATGACGCCGATTTCGCCGGAAAGATGGGCGAATTCCTGCATACCGTCGAGCTTGACCAGTCCACCTGCCCCGAACGCCAGCCCACCCACGAGATAGAGCGGAATGGGGGACATGCCGATCCTGCCGGCCAAGCGCGCCAAGAGGCCGAGACAGAAAACGACTGCGCCCAGCTCGATGAGGGTCAGGGCCAGGGGGTCCATGAACGTCAGCCGTTGCGCAGAATGGCAGCCGCAGAGTCAAGACCTTCCTGCGTACCGACAGCCACCAGCAAATCACCCGTGTGAAGGACGACGTCGGGAGCCGGTGAGGGAACCACTTCGCCTTCGCGCATGATCGCCACGATCGAGACACCACTGCGGGTGCGGATCTGTGCTTTGCCCATGGGCTGGTTGTTGAAAGGGGAGTCCGCGGTGATGGAGAACTGCCGCGTCGCAATGCCGGGGATTTCCTTGTGGGCCTCGGCGAGGCGCATGGCGATGTGCTGCCCACCCAGGAGGTTGCCTAGGGCGGCGGCTTCGTCTGCGGTCAAAGGGATGGATGCCTGGCAGGTGTCGGGATCGTCCCAGGTGGAGACGAAAAGCTCGGTCTCGCCCTCCCGCATCTCGACAATACCGATCCGGCGTCCCGAGGCCGTGATGAAATCCTTGCGGACCCCGAGGCCTGGAAGTTCTGTCTCATCCACGTTCATGAGTCCACCCTAGCCCTCTTGAACAGGCGGCGGAATGCGCCAGTCGAGCCGCTCGCATAAAGGGTTCGGCGTCTTGCTAGGGGGTCAAAACCAGGCCGCGCGCGGCATCGTCGTAGTATTCACGATTCGCCAAACCGCCGGCGGCTGCCTCGTCCAGAACCACCACAGCGTCGGCGTGCCATTGCAGGATCGAACCCGGGCACGACGCCGTCAGCGGGCCCTCAAGGGCGGCAGCGACCGCGGCGGCCTTCGCAGCGCCGGTGGCGATCAGCACCAGCCGGCGCGCATCCAGCACGGTCCCCAATCCTTGGGTGATGCAGTGGGTCGGGACGTCGCCGGGGTGGTCGAAGAACCGGGCGTTGTCCCGCCGGGTGCGTGCCGTCAACCGCTTCAGCCGGGTCCGGGAGGACAGGGAGGACCCGGGCTCATTGAATCCCACATGGCCGTTGGTGCCGACGCCCAGGATTTGTACGTCAATGCCGCCTGCGGCTCCGATCGCGGCGTCGTAGGCAGCGGCTCCCGCTTCGAGCCCGGCCTGGGTGGTGCCCGTGCCGTCGGGGACATGCAGCCCGGCCAGGGGAAGCCTGATGACGTCGCAGACTTCGCGAATCAGAACCTTCCGGTAGGACTGTGGGTGCCCTTCCGGCAGGCCCACATATTCGTCCAAGGCAAATCCCTTGGCGGCCGAGAAGTCCACGCGGCCCGCGGCCGCGGCAGCCGCGAGCTCCGCGTACAGCCCCAGCGGAGACGAACCGGTGGCAAGGCCCAGCACTGGTCCCGTGCCCGCGGGAAGTCCCGAGAGGACGGCCTGGGCGGCGGCCGAAGCTGCGGATTCCGGAGTAGGCGCGACAATGACTTCCATGGCAACTTCCTGTCGATGTGCGGACGCCCAATGGCGGGGGTCAGGCCTTGGCGCTGCCATTCAGCAGCGCGGTCAGGGCTTGTGAGACCGTGAGCGAGGCACCATAGGTGACGATGTCCGCTCCGCCTCGCGGCCAGCCGCACTCAACCGCGATCACCGCGTGGCCCTCCGCCCTCAAACGGGCGAAGACGGTCCACAGCGGGTGCTCGGCATCCAGCCCGCGCCCGACGACGGCGACTCTCGCGCCGTCCGGCACCTCGCTCTCGCGGACCACTGCCGCAGCCGTGGCAGCGGGGCCCCACGGCACGCGGCCCACTGCGAAATTGGATCCAGTTTCAACCTGCACGATCGCGACGGGTTCCTTCCGTGCAAGCCAACTCTCGGCGGCACCGGACACTTCAAAGGCCTCGGTGATGCGCTCGCCGTCGAGCGTTATCGAGTCATCAGGAACACCGGCAACCGGGGCTCTGCCTGACCCGCCGAGCTGGCCCCTGATGGCGGCCTCCTGGATTTCGGCGGCGCCGGCAGCGGGGAAACGCGAGGACAGCGCCGCTGTGCGTGCAACGGCGTCCTCAAGGCGTTCCAAGGGCAAGCGTCCTTCTTCAACAGCCTCGGCAATCGCGGTAAGGGTCTGTTCGAAGAGGGCCGGCCCTGTCTCAGAACCAAGGCACAGCAGGTCCGCACCTGCAATGAGTGAACGGACGGCGGCTTCCGGAATGCCCGTCTGGGCTGACGCGCCGGCCATGTCCAGGGCATCCGTGATGATGACGCCGTCGAACCCCATGTCACGGCGCAGCAGGTCCTGCAGGATGCGCGAGGAGAAGGTTGCGGGGTGGTCAGGGTCCAGGGCTTCGACCAGGATGTGGCTGGTCATGACCGTGGCACCGCCCGCCGCGACAAGCGCACGGAACGGGACCAGTTCGCGCGCATCCAGCGTGGCGGCGTCGGCCGTGACCCGGGGGAGCGCCAGGTGGGAGTCTGTGGAGGTGTCGCCATGGCCGGGGAAGTGCTTGGCGCAGGACGCCACGCCGGCGTCTTCGAGGCCGCGGATCCAGGCGGCAGTGTGCCGGGCCACCAGATCCGGTTCCGCCCCGAAGCTGCGCACCCCGATCACGGGATTGTCCGGGGCGGAATTGACGTCCGCATCGGGGGCCAGGTTCAAGTTGATACCCAGTCCTGCGAGTTCGTGGCCGATAGCGCTCGCGCTGGCAGCGGTCAGTTCGACGTCGTCCAGACGCCCGAGCACTGCGTTTCCGGGCTGCGTTGATCCCGTGAGGTAGTGCAGCCTTGTGACATCGCCGCCTTCTTCATCGACGGCGATGAGCGTGTTCGGGGAGTGCGCGCGCAGTCCGGCGCAGAGCTCGCGCAACTGGACGGGGGATGCCACATTGGTTCCGTAGATGCACACAGCCGCCAGCCCGGCGTCGTACGCCTCGAGGATCCAAACAGGGACGGCGATGCCGGTGAATCCGGGCATGAGGGTGCCTGCCGCGAGGCGGCGCAGGTGGGCGCGGGCGGCCCCGGTGGCAAAGGACTGGCTAGCGGGGGACTGAATCGTGTCCATGTCCGGCTCCTTCGAAGGGATGCTTGGCTGGTGAGTCAGGGTTGGAAACGGCACAGGTGCGGCACTCAGGCCACTCCGAGCTGGTTCCACAGGACCATCACGGCGGCGCCGCGCAGGACAATGTCCTGTGCGTCGGCCGCGAGACGGACGGACACCGGTGAGGGGTCCTGGTGCAAGAGCCGCCCAAGCAATGTCTGCTCGACGGCACTGAGAAGGGGGCCTTCCAAAAGCTCCCGCGGTCCGCTGAGGACCACTTCGCCCAAATCGAGGGCGCCAACCACGGGCGCGAGGGCGATGCCTAGCCGCTCTCCTGCTTCCCGGAGCACGACGTCGGCCGCCGTCTCCGGATCGGAGCTCGCCGCCGCTGCGGCCAGGGCCCGTTCGAGGCTGGGGACCGACATCCAGGTTTCGAGGCACCCCGTCTTACCGCACTTGCAGACGGATCCGCCGTCGGTGCCGACCGTGACGTGGCCGATTTCGCCGGCCGCGGAGTGGGCGCCGCGGGCACGCATGCCCCCCACGATGAGTCCGGAACCGACACCGCGCCCGATTTTCACGAGCACCATGTCGTCACTGCCGCCGCCGAAGGTGTGGTCCGCGTGGACTGCGGCGTCGGCGTCGTTGGAAACGAGCGTGGGCAGCCCGGTGTGTTCCTGGAGGAGCCGGCGCAGGGCGACGTCCTTCCATTCGAAGTTGGGGGCCGTGGTGACCACACCGTCCGCGTTGACGATGCCGGGGGTCCCGACGCCGATTCCGAGCAGTGGGGCGGTGGCTCGTCCGACCGCTTCCGAAGCGAGTTCGAGGACCTGGGTGACCACGTCCCGTCCGGTTTCCTCGGAGAGGGAGCGTTCCACGCGTTCGAGGATATTGCCGTCAAGGTCCAAGACGGCGGCCCGCAGCACGGAATTTTCGGCGAGGTCCATGCCGATGACTTGGAGGCCCTGGCGGTTGATGTCCACCAGGATCGCCGGCTTGCCCGGGCGGACTTCGTCCGAGTGCCCCAGTTCCACCACATGGCCGCGTTCCAGGAGGTCCGAGACGAGGTCCGATACCGTGACCCGCGTCAGGCCCAGGGTCCGGGAGAGATCCGCGCGGCTCATCGCCCCTACCGAGTGAAGCGTCTGGCGTACCAAGGAGAGGTTGTGGGCCCGTCCGTCGGAAGGCAGTGTTGCTGCGCCGGTTCGGTCGGTGCGCTGACGGTCACGAAGGGCTTCCATGGGAGTTAGTAAACTCTACTAACAATCAAAGATCAAGAGCTTTTTGCGGATTGTTGGGCAGGAACGCACCCGCTGATGACGCACGCACCCGCTTGGGACACAGGCACCCAGTAGACCGGGTGCGCCTGTCCTTTTCGGGTGCGGAACGGGATCGACGGCGCGGATAGAGAGGCACGCACTAAGCCTGTGAACGCTCAGCTGAGCGGAACTGTGGCGATTTCCGTTTTGTTGGGTGACTTGACGGGAAGGATCACCAGCAGGCCGGCCAGGAGCACCACCATGATGCCCAGAATTCCCCAGCGTTGGGCTGCGCCCGAGGCCACCAGTGGTGTCGCCACGGCGATGCACAGGGTGAAAAGTGCCGGCGCCAGGAAGCTCACGGCCCTGCCGGTGGTGGCGTAGAGCCCGAACAGTTCGCCCGATTCGCCATCCGGTGCCAGCCTCGCGAGGTAGGCACGGGAGGAAGCCTGGGCTGGGCCGACGAACAAGCAGAGGAAGAGCCCGAATACCCAGAACGTGGTGCTGCCCGCCCAATGGACTCCGAAGAACGCGTAGTCGCCGTTGCCAAGCACCAGGATCGCGGTGCCGGCCAGCAAGAGTCCGATGAGGGAAATGACGATGACGTTCTTGGGTCCGATCCTGTCGTCCAGGAATCCACCGATCATGGCTCCGACGGCAGCCACTACGTTGCCGAAAATAGCGAAGAAGATGACTTCCTTGAGCTCGAAGCCAAAGGTTCCGGCTGCAATGACCCCGCCAAAGGTGAAGACCGCAGCCAGGCCGTCTCGGAAGATGGCGCTCGCGAGCAGGAAGTAGATGGTGTGCGGGCTGGTCCGGTAAATGGCCCTGATCCGGCGGACCAGCAAACCGTAGGAAGCCAGGAACCCGAGCCGGGATTCCGGCTTCTTGACCGAGAGTTCCGGGACCGCGAAGAGGACCGGCAGCGCGAAGATGAAGAACCAGAGCGCGGAGAAGACCGCCACCAGCCTGATATTCAAGCTGTCCTGTGTGGAGGCCCCGAACCATTCAAAAGACGGCTGGACGAAAAGCTGCAGCACCACGAGCAACGCGACAATCCCGCCCAGGTACCCCATTCCCCAGCCGAAGCCGCTCACTTTGCCGATGTTGGCAGGGGTGGAGATCTGGGCCAGCATGGCGTTGTAATTGACTCCGGCGAACTCGAAGAACACATTGCCGAGCGCGATCAAAGAGACGCCCAGGAACAGGAACTCGGGCTTGGGGAAGACGAAGAAGCACGAGCCGGTGAGGACGGCCACGAGGGCCGTGTTGACCCCGAGCCACAGCTTCCGCCTGCCACCGGAGTCGGAACGTTGACCGGTGACCGGTGCCAGGAGGGCAATCGCGAACCCGGCAATCGCCAACGCGGTGCCCAACGCCGCCGACGCGGAGTCTCCCCCGCCGAAGGCCTTGGACGTCAGGTAGACGGTGAATACGAAGGTGGTCATGACGGCGTTGAAGGCCGCGGAGCCCCAGTCCCAGGATGCCCACGCAAGGATTTGGCCCTTATTCGACAGGGCGGGTCCTGAAGCGAGCTCGGATGCCGGGTGCGGGGCCTCCGGCGCAGCTGCCATATTCATAGTTGATAAACTACCTGCACCGAACCCAACGTTTGACCGCCTGCTCCAACTTTGACAATTCATTCCTGACTTTGCGGAGATTCCAGTGATCACAGTTCTTGCCGTGACCTTTGCCGCGGCAACGGTGGCGCCTTGGATCTTCCGGAAACTCCAGCGGAATGCCTTCTACGTCCTCGCAGCGGTTCCTGCCACCGCCTTCATCTGGCTGGTTCTCCAGTATGACCAGGTGTATCCCGGAAAAGGCCGGAATCCTGCCGGCGGCTTCATCGAAGAAACCCTCCCGTGGATTCCGAACCTCAAGCTTGAGTTCGCCTTCCGCATGGACGTCTTGGCATGGGTGATGTCCTTGCTGGTCCTAGGCGTCGGCGCGCTGGTCCTGGTCTATTGCGCGCGGTACTTCAAGAACAAGGATGCCCACCTCGGCGCGTTCGGCGCCCAACTTCTTGCCTTCGCGGGTGCGATGTTCGGCTTGGTGACGGCGGACGACCTCCTGATGATGTTCATCTTCTGGGAACTCACCACGGTCCTGTCCTATCTCCTGATCGGTTATGCCCGCACCCGCCTTGCCGCCCGGCGCTCGGCCTTGCAAGCACTCATGGTCACCACGGCGGGTGGCCTGGCCATGCTCGTCGGCCTCATCATTCTGGGCCAGGCGGCCGGAACATACCGCATTTCGGCGATCATGACTGAAGCGGCCACCCTCGTCACCGGACCCGCGCAGGGTGCGGCTGCTGCCGCCGTCGTACTCATCCTGGTGGGAGCGATTACCAAATCGGCGCTGGTTCCTTTCCACTTCTGGCTCCCCGGCGCCATGGCCGCGCCCACCCCGGTGAGCGCCTACCTGCACGCGGCGGCCATGGTGAAGGCCGGCATCTATATCGTCGCCCGCATGGCGCCCGGGTTCAGCCAAAGCCCCTACTGGTTGCCGCTGGTGCTAGGCCTCGGGCTGGCGACGATGCTGGTGGGCGGCTACCGGGCGCTCCGGCAGACCGACATCAAACTCATCCTCGCCTATGGAACAGTCAGTCAGCTCGGGTTCCTCACCATGGTGGTCGGTCTTGGCCGGTCCGACGCCGCGCTGGCCGGACTCGCGCTCCTCCTGGCGCACGGACTGTTCAAAGCCTCCCTGTTCTTGGTGGTGGGCATCATCGACCACCAATCCGGAACACGCGACATCCGCAAGCTCTCGGGCGTGTACAAGTCCTCAAGGGCGCTCGCCATTGTGGCGGGGATCGCCGCCGCATCGATGGCCGGCATACCTCCGCTGGCCGGTTTCGTGGCCAAGGAATCCGTGTTCGAAGCCTTCGTCCACTACAGCGCGGACCCGGCCTCCCAAGCATGGGGAGCGGTCCTCCTTGCGGGCCTGGTCTTGGGGTCGATCCTCACGTTCGCGTACAGTGCACGCTTCATGTGGGGTGCGTTCGCCACCAAGCCGGGCGTGGACCGGACGCCCTTCAAGGCCATCCAGCCGTCGTTCCTGGCGGCGCCGGCCATCCTGAGCGTCTTCAGCGTGGTGTACGGCTTGTGGCCCGATCCCGTTGATGGCTGGATCCAGCCGTATACCGCCGCTTTTAGCGGTGCTGCCGATCACGACGGCGGGATCAGCGCTTCCAGCGCGACGCACCTTGCGCTGTGGCACGGCCTGACGCCCGCCTTGGGACTGACTGCCTTGACGTTCGCGGCCGGCGTCGTGATGTTCTATGCGAGCAAGCTCGTGTCCCGGGTGCAGGGCCGTGTCCCGGACTGGGTGGACGGCGACCGCGCCTACCAGCGCACCATCGGGGCTTTGGACGACGTCGCAGTGTGGGTCACCGGGCGCACGCAGCGCGGTTCCCTCTACTTCTACCTGGCAGTTATCCTCACGGTGGCCTTCGCCGTCCCGCTCGCGGCGCTCATCGTGGCCAACAAACCTCTACCGGGCGGTCTCTATGTGATCGACCCGAATTCCCCGCTCCAGCTCATTGCCGCGGCAGGAATCGTGATTGGCGCCCTGGCCGCCGTTCGTGCCAACAAGCGCTTCCTGGCCGTGCTGATGGTGTCGGTCACCGGCTATGGCATCGCATTGATGTTCGCGTTGCAAGGCGCCCCGGACCTCGCCCTGACGCAAATGCTGGTGGAGACCATCATCCTGGTGGCCTTCGTTCTGGCGATGCGCAGCCTCCCTCCGGAACTCCGGGACCGTACCGGCGGCAAATACCGTGTGGTCAGGGTCATTATCGGTGTGGCATTCGCGGCCACTATGATCTTCGTGGCGATCTACGCCATGGGCGCCCGCACTGCCGAGCCTGTGTCGCTCTCCTTCCCCCGGCTGGCCTATGAAGGTGGCGGCGGACTCAACGTGGTCAACGTGACCCTGGTGGACATCCGCGCGTGGGACACTTTCGGTGAGATCTCGGTGCTGGCAGTCGCCGCTACCGGCGTCGCGAGCTTGATCTTCGTCCGCAGCAGGGGCGACCGACTCAACAAGGCAGCAACGGTTCCCGAGGGAATCGTGGGAAGGCGCGCGGCCGGCGGCGATTCGCGGGACGTAGCCTCGCTGGCGCTCGCCCGTAAATTCGCAGGCTCCCCAACGGACCCCTGGCTGGTGGCCGGCCGTACCCTGGCACCGGAACAGCGGTCCATCATCTTCGAAGTGGTCACCCGGCTGATTTTCCACTCGATGATCGTCTTCTCCGTCTACCTCCTGCTGGCGGGGCATAACCTTCCGGGAGGCGGCTTTGCCGGCGGACTCACTGCCGGACTCGCCCTGACCATCCGCTACTTGGCCGGTGGACGGTTCGAGTTGCGGGAAGCCGCCCCGATCAGCGCCGGCATGCTGCTGGGAACCGGTCTTGCGACGGCGGCCGCGGCGGGCTTCGTGCCCCTCCTCCTGGGCGGCCAAGTGTTCCAAAGCGCCATCATCGAGTTTTGGCTGCCGCTGTTCGGTGATATCAAGTTCGTGACTTCCACGGTCTTCGATATCGGTGTGTACCTCGTAGTCGTGGGCCTGGCCCTCGACGTGCTGCGCAGCTTGGGAGCCGAGATCGACGAACACTTCGAAGAAGCCGCCAACGCAGACGCGAAAGATTCAGGGGCCGGCCGGACCGAAGCCCCCACCGCCACAGCGACGACGGCAACCGCAGCATCCGGGAAGAGGACCCCATGAGCGTCAACTTGACCTTGTTGATCGTCATGGGAGTGCTCTATGCCTGCGGGATCTATTTGATCCTGGAACTTAGCCTGACCCGCGTTCTCCTGGGACTCATGCTCATGGCCAATGCGACCAATTTGCTGATCCTCGCCACCGGTGGCTATGCCGGACTGGCCCCGCTGTTCAACAAATCGACGGATCCGCGCGACTACAACGATCCGTTGCCGCAAGCCTTGATCCTGACATCGATCGTGATTTCCTTCGCGGTGACGGCATTCATGCTCGGCATCATCTACAGGACCTGGGCGTTGGCACGGCAAGACGACATCCAGGACGACGCCGAAGACCGGCGGGTCGCGAAGACGCCCAGTTTCGACGCCGAAGACGACTCTGTGGTTCCCGAGGAAACATCCGAATTCCCGGTTACCGCGGTCACCGAAGCAGCCAAGGAAGGAGGACCCCAGTGAACATCGCCAGCCTGGCGCCGCTCGCCGTCGTACTTCCGATCCTCGGTGCCGCGCTGACGTTCGCCCTGAACAGGAACCCGGTGGCCCAACGCGTGGTCAGCATCGGATTCTTGTCCCTGACGTTGCTCTTGGAGTGCTGGCTCCTCGCGTCGGTATGGACCGCTGGCACTGCATCCGTCACCCTGGGCGGCTGGCAGCCGCCTTTCGGGGTGGTGATGGTGGTAGACCAGTTTTCCTCGCTCATGTTGGTGGTTTCCTCGGTCATCAGCCTCGCGGTGCTGATCTACGCCACCGGCCAGGGCATGGCCGACGGCGACCGCGAGGCACCCGTCTCGATCTTCCACCCGACCTACCTCATCCTGGTGGCCGGTGTTTCCAACGCCTTCCTCACGGGTGACCTCTTCAACCTGTACGTGGGCTTCGAGATCCTGCTGACGGCGAGTTATGTGCTCATGACACTGGGCGGCACCGGTCCGCGCATCCGTGCCGGGGTCACGTACGTGGTGGTTTCCGTGGTGTCTTCGGTGTTGTTCCTGATTGCCATTGCGATGATCTACGGAGCCACTGGAACCATCTCGATGGCGGATCTCGCGATCAAGCTGGACGGACTGGATCCGGGCACCAGGAACCTGCTCCACGTCATGCTGCTCGTGGCATTCGGCATTAAAGCAGCCGTGTTCCCGCTGTCCTTCTGGCTGCCTGACTCGTATCCGACCGCACCAGCACCGGTCACTGCCGTGTTCGCCGGATTGCTCACCAAGGTGGGCGTCTATGCCATGGTCCGCACGGAGACCCTCCTTTTCCCGGGCGATACATTGAATGCCCCGTTGATGGTGGTAGCGCTCCTCACCATGCTGGTGGGCATTCTCGGCGCCATAGCCCAGAGCGACATCAAGCGACTACTTTCCTTCACGTTGGTGAGCCACATCGGCTACATGGTGTTCGGCTTGGCCATGTCTTCCGTTGCCGGGCTTGCGGCTGCTGTGTTCTACGTGGCCCACCACATCACGGTCCAAACTAGCCTTTTCCTCGTGACTGGCCTGATCGAGCGCCGTGGTGGCAGCGCGTCCTTGGACCGGCTGGGCGGGCTTGCCAAGTTGTCTCCGCTCCTCGCGCTCCTGTTCTTCATTCCAGCCATGAACCTCGCGGGAATCCCGCCCTTCTCCGGGTTCCTGGGGAAGCTTGGGCTCCTGCAGGCAGGCATCGCCCTGGGAACGCCACTCTCAATTACCTTGGTGGTGGGAGGCGTGGTCACCAGCCTCTTGACCTTGTTGGCAATTGCCCGCGTCTGGAACCGCGCATTCTGGCGGAAACCTGAGGACGCGGACTACCCGGCACCCATCCTGAAGGACACGGCCGCCGTCGGCCTGCTTCCGAGGACCATGGTGGGGCCAACCGCCGCCCTGGTGGTTTTCGGCGTGGCGCTGACGGTCTTCGCCGGTCCGCTGTTCCAATTGGCCGGAAACTCCGCGGAACAGATGCTGGACCGTACTGCGTACATCCATTCCGTGCTCGGCGGAAATGCCAAGGTTCCCGAAATCGCCGCACCGCAGTCGCTGCAGGGAGGTGGCAAATGAGCCGCAAGCGGACTTCGTTCCGTACCGAGTTGCCCCTGCTGGTCTGGCTCGTCCTTGTCTGGGGTGCGCTCTGGCGGGACTTCAGCCCGGGCAACCTGGCGTTCGGTGCGCTGATCGCAGTGGTTGTAGCCAGGATTTTCTACTTGCCTCCCGTAGAGCTCAGCGGACGATTCAACGTGTGGCGCGCCATTCCTTTCGCCGCAGTGTTCCTTGGCAAAGTGGTGGCCGCGAGCTTCCAGGTCATGTACCTGGCCGTCTTCCGAGGGCCATCGGTGAGCAACGCCGTCGTCGCTGTTCCCCTGCGCAGCCATTCCGACCTCATGGTCACCGCCACAGGCCACGTCATTTCGCTGATCCCGGGTTCCTTGGTGGTGGAGGTGGATCGCTCCACGTCCACCCTCTATATCCATGGGCTCAATGTCCGCAACGATGTGGACACCGCCAAGCTGCGCAAGGAAGTCCAGGACGCGGAGGCCTCGCTGATCCGGATCATGGGTACCAACGCGGAACTGGAAGCACTCCAGGCCGAAGGCCGGACTGCAACGAGGGGAGTCGGACCGTGAAAGACATCGTGCTGATCGTCACGGCGGTGATTCTCAGCCTCGCTGCGGCTGGCGCGATCTACCGGATCGCCGTCGGGCCTTCATTGCTGGACCGGGTGCTCGCCGCAGACGTACTGCTTGCCATACTCGGCGCCGCGCTGGCCGTCGACATGGCCGTCAACAGGCACCTCAACAACCTCGTGCTGCTCGTCGCGCTGACGCTGATCGGCTTCGTCGGATCGGTGACAGTGGCCCGCTTCGTGGCCGACCGGAGAGGACAGGTCAATGACTCCTAACGCCACCGGGGCGGACGCCGTCATCGACGCCGTCACCGCAGTATTGCTGATTGTTGGTGCGCTGATGTCATTGGGCGCGGCAATCGGCCTGCTGCGCTTCCCGGACCTCATGAGCCGCATGCACGCAGCTACCAAGCCCCAAGTGCTGGGGCTGTTCCTTGTCCTGGCGGCCATCGGGCTGCAGATGCGCGAATGGTGGGTATGGCCGATCCTGGTGGTCGCCTGGATTTTCCAACTGCTGACGGTGCCCGTGTCCGCACACATGGTGGGCCGCGCGGGCTACCGGACCAAGCACCTGCACCCCGAGTTGCTCAGCACAGACGAACTTGAGGCCGTCGTGTTGCGGGCTGCCGTAAAGCGGGACGCCGAGAAAGCTGAAGGGTCGGACTCCGCAATCCCCCGCACCGCCAACGGCGGGAACGCAGGTGCCAACCGCGGCAGCGTGGGCGGTCCCGACGGGAGCCGCGGGCCGTCCGCCTAGACGATGTCCGGCGTCTTCTCGAAGCGAGCGATGGCGCGCTTCGTACCCCGGCCAGCCATAACCTGGATGACGGCGCTGACAGACGCCGAAATCAGTGCAAAGGTCAGCGCCGAGCGCAGGCTGGCTTCCATGTCGTCGTTGCCCTTGGGCGGTTTGTTGCCCGTGGCTTTTTCCCACAAGGCGTTGACGAGCTTGGTGCCGGCAAAGCCCGCGCCGATGCTCACGCCGGTGCCGAGCAGTTTGAAAAAGAGGTTCATTCCGGGACTCCTTGCGGGAGGAAACAGGACCGTCCCCAGCCTAACCCCACTTCAGGGCAGTTCTGGAGCAACGGATGGCGGTTGGCGCCTCAGCCGGAAGAACTCCTGCAAGGCGCCCGGTTTGGGACGCACAGGAACGACGTCACGGTCCTCGGCCAGCACCGCTTCCACCGTATCGAGGGCGAGAAGCTCATCCAGTAACACCAACGTGGGCGGCATGAGCTTGAGTGTCCCCGCGGCTTCGGCGTCCAGGATTGTGCGGACGGGCATCCACAGGGACGATGACGCCTCCGTGGTCTGGTGCTTTGGTTCGGCACCGGAAAGCGGGCATGCCAGGTAGAAGTAGGTGTCGAAGCGCTTGGGCTGGTCCACCGGAGTAACCCAGTTGGCCCACGGACGGAGGGTGGCGGCGTCGAGCTTCAGTCCGGCCTCTTCGAACACTTCGCGCTGCGCGGCCGCCAGCACCCGGCCGGCGTTGAACCGGGCCGAGGAGGGCTCGGCGGCGATGCTGCTCCGATGCCATGCGGCGGCGTGCCGCTCGACGACGTCGGCCGCGAAGTCCCAACCGGAGCTATCCGCTTGGTCGACTCGTCCGCCGGGGAAAACGACCATGCCCGCGGCGAAATCCATCGTTGTCACGCGGTGCTGGACGAACACTTCCAAGCCACGCCCCGCATCCGCGGCTAGCTCTGTGCCTGCCGAAGCATCCCGGGCAGCCACCGGGCTTACCGGTTCTGTGCGGGCGGGGGCGTCGCGGACCAGGATCACGCTCGCGGCAAGCCTCGGTTCGGCCACCGTGGTGCTGTTCGCTTCGCCAATGCCTGTCAAGACCGCTCCCTTGCCCGCTTGCTGAGTCACATTCTGCTGGATCATTCTCCCAGTTTCTGCGGGGTCCCGCGCCATGTCGGGCCTAGCTGGGCTCACCTGGCGGATGATCCAGCAGAATCCATCGTTACCCCAACCCGGAACCTCGCCAAGGTGTAAACTGAACCACGCCCAAAAGGGTGGATTGATAACGACAGGGGAGCGCCGCCGTCGGGCTCGCAGCAATGCGGCACGGAGGACGGGCGCTGAGAGTGCGGACAGCCGCAGACCCTCGAACCTGATCCGGCTAGTACCGGCGCAAGGGAGTCGAGTTCTCATAGTGTCCGGGAAGGATGCGGCGGAAGCCGAACGCAACCGGAAACACTTTCCCCTCCTGTTCCTCAGGAGGACAAAATGACTGGTATTTCTGCAAAGACGGGTCTCACCAAGCCCGGCTACAACTGGCGCGTCGTGGACATCGTCGTGGCGGCGTTGGTCGCTATCGCTGGCGGCGTGATCTTCTGGGCATGGGACCAGATGGCTCTGGTTGCCACGCCTATGTCCGCCGGCTACCCGCCGCTTTCAGGCATCATCGCCGGTGGCTGGATGATCCCGGCAGTCCTGGGCATGCTTATTGTCCGCAAGCCCGGTGCCGCGATTTTCTGCGAGACCGTTGCCGCTACCAGCGAACTCATCATGGGTTCGCAGTACGGCACCACGGTCCTGATCTCCGGGCTGCTCCAAGGCCTCGGCGCGGAGCTCATCTTCCTGGCGTTCATGTACAAGAAGTTCAACCTGTCCGTGTCCCTGCTGGCCGGTGCCGGTGCGGGCCTGTTCTGCGGCCTGAATGACTCCTTCCTGCCGTGGGGCTGGAACATCGCCTACGAAGCGGTGGACAAGCTCGCCTACATCGTGTTCTGCACCTTTTCCGGCGCCGTGATCGCCGGGGCCCTGGCTTGGATCGCCACCCGCGGCCTCGCCAAGACCGGTGTCCTGAGTGCGTTCGCGTCCCGCAAGGCCGCCTCGGAGCCCGTCTTTTCCTAATGCCCAGTCCTGATTCCGGCACCGCCGCTGTGGTGCGACCCGCTGCCATTTCCGCGCAAGGCTGGGGCTGGCGGCACGCGGGCCGCACCGCGCCGGCCATCCACGCGCTGGACCTGGACATCCGTCCGGGCGAGCGTGTGCTGTTGCTTGGCCCTTCGGGGGCCGGCAAATCGACGCTCCTGCATGCCCTCGCGGGCGTCCTGGGCGAAGAAGGGGACGACGCCGACGAGACCGGCTCGCTGCTGGTGGACGGCGTTTCCCCGAAGGCCCGGAGGGGCCGTGCCGGACTCATGCAACAGGACCCCGAAACCCAAGTGGTCCTTTCCCGCCTGGGGGATGACGTCGCGTTCGGTGCCGAGAACCTTTGCGTGGCGCGGGACGAGATCTGGAATCGGGTCCATGAAGCTCTCGACGACGTCGGGCTGCGGAACAGTGCCAGCGGCAACTTTGCGCTCGACCACCCGACGTCGGCCCTCTCGGGAGGGCAGAAGCAGCGCCTTGCGTTAGCCGGCATCCTGGCGATGCGCCCGGGCTTGATCCTCCTGGACGAGCCGACCGCCAACCTGGACCCTGCCGGCGTGCTGGAGGTCCGCGATGCCGTGGGCCGCTGCCTGGACAAGACCGGAGCCACCTTGGTGGTGGTGGAGCACCGGGTCTCCGTCTGGAAAGACCTCGTGGACCGGATCGTGGTGCTCCAGCCGGGCAGCTCTTCCGCCACGGCAGGGTCCACGCCGGCGGTGCTCCTGGACGGCAATCCGGACACGGTGCTGGCGCAAGCAAGGGACATGCTCACTGCCGCAGGCGTCTGGGTGCCCGGGTACGTGCCGATCACCCGGCCACGTTCCGGGACGGCCGGCGGTTCCGGGACGACGAGCGGGGGAGAGCTGCTGCTCGCCACCCATGAGCTCGCGGTCTCCCGCGAACGGGCGCGCCGGCGGGGGTTCAAAACCGTCCCTCCCCTGCCTGTGCAGGCCGGACTCGACGCTGAGGTGTTTGCCGGGCAAGCTCTGACCATCACCGGCCCCAACGGTGCAGGAAAATCGACCTTCGCCCTGACCCTTGCTGGCTTGCTGGCTCCCGTGTCCGGCACCGTGACTGCCGCCGTCGGGCTCAGCGACGGCGCCGGCGCCGACCCCTTCAAGTGGAAGGCCCAGCAACTGATATCCCGCATCGGGACCGTGTTCCAGGAGCCCGAGCACCAGTTCGTCACGGGCCGCGTGCTCGACGAACTCATGTTCGGCCCCAAACACCTTGGCCACGGCGAGGACCGCGTGGACGAATTGCTGGAACGGCTACGCCTGCGGCATCTCGTGGATGCCAATCCGTACACGCTCTCCGGCGGCGAAAAGCGTCGGCTCTCGGTGGCCACCGTGCTTGCCGCACATCCGCGGGTCCTCGTGCTGGACGAGCCGACGTTCGGCCAGGACGCAAACACGTGGGCCGAGCTGGCGTCGTTCCTGTCGGAATTGCTCGACGACGGCACGTCCGTGGTTTCCGTGACCCACGACCAGGAATTCAGCTCCGTCCTGGGTGGCAGGGAGATGCGGCTCGTGCCTGCGTTCCAAGACGGGACCCGGCAGGAAGCCGGTGCGGCATGAAGGAAACCCTGACCCTGCGCGGCAACAATGCCCTCCTCACGCGCGCGAATCCACTGGCGAAATTCGTGTCGGTTTTCCTCATCACCCTGGTATTGGCGTTGTCCATCGACTTGGTGTCGGCCTCGACCGCGCTCCTCGGCGAACTGGCGTTGTTCCCCCTCGCGGGCCTCACGCTGCGCTTGCTGTGGCAGCGCGGCTGGCCCCTGATCATCGCGGCAGCCCTCGGAGGCTGGAGCACCGCGATCCTGTCGGCCGACAGCGGCAAGATACTCCTCGACGTCGGGATCTGGTCTATCAGCGAAGGCTCGCTTCAGCTCGGACTCGGGTTCATGCTGCGCGGCTTGGCAATCGCGTTGCCGGCCATTCTCCTGATGAGTTGCACCGATCCGACTGACCTTGCCGATGCCTTGGCGCAGAAGGCGGGACTGCCCCACCGTTTTGTCTTGGGTACCTTGGCCGCGCTGCGGCTAGTGGGACTCATGGCGGAGGAATGGCAGACCATCGGCATGGCGCGGCGCGCGCGGGGTGTCGGCTCGCACGGGAGCCCGCTGCAACGGTTCAAGGCCATGCTTGGCCAAAGCTTCGGGCTGCTGGTCCAGGCGATTCGTCGGGCGTCCCGCTTGGCCGTGACAATGGAGGCGCGAGGTTTCGGTGGTGGGCGGAGGACCTGGGCGCGCGAATCAACCTACAGCCGCTTGGACGTCTGGGTTCTTGCCGGCGGGTTGGTCATCGCAGCCGCGGCCGTACTCGCGGCCCAATGGGCGGGCACGTGGCACTTCGTCTGGCTGAAGCAGCCCAACTGACTCGCAGCTGTTACTCGGGTGTCGTCGGGCGGGCCGCCCGCATAAGTATGCCTGCGCCGCCGTCGAAGGTTGTCGTGTGAAAGCTCGGCGCCCGGGCGACTTCCACGAATCCCCACCGGCGATGCAGTTCAATTGACCCGATGTTGGACGCGTTGACGACATACCAGGCTTCCAATGCCCGGCGCCATATCCAATCCAGCCGGGCTTGCGTGAGTGCTGTCCCGATGCCGCTGCGTCGGGAATCCGGCCGCACAGTGATGCCACCCAGATAGTGCCCCGCGGGGGCGGCGTCGTCGTCATAGGCCCAGAAATGGGTCTTACCCCAGCCGAGAAGGCCCCCGACGCCGGACGTTCCCCGCGCGGTAGCGACCACCACGAGGCGGGACTCGTCGTCGAGGGCCGTCGCCAGCCGCGAGGGGTCCGGAAGGGGACGTCCCGCTTTGGCCTCGACGGCGAGGATGAGGGCGATGTCGCTGCCTTGGGCTGGGCGGACTTCTGCGTTCAAGCGCAGGCCCGTGGACGGGTAGGCCGGATCCGACGGATTGCTGGGGCGCTCATTTGAGAAAGCCTCTCCCGGCGCGCGCAGCCCGTCAATCCCGGCGCCGTTCCTATGCTCAGATATCGCACGGGGCGACTAAAACGAGCCAAATACGGCGCGTTGCTCCCTGGGGTGGGCATTTCTAGACCATTTGTGATATTTATTGATCATGACGCAACCGACTGCCGAACATGTAGGACTCCTTCTTCGCGACGCCCGCGGTGAAAAGGGCTGGACACAGGGACAGCTTGCTGCGGAACTGGGCACCAGCCAAAGCGCCATTGCCCGAATGGAACAGGGCAAGCAGAATCTCAGTCTCCGCATGATCGAACGCCTGGAGTCGATCTTCGGGCGAACCATAGTCAAGGTCGGCAAACCGCAGATGACCCACCTGCGCGTGGAGGGCGGACGCACGCTCTCCGGCTCGGTCGACGTCAACAGCAGCAAGAATGCCGGTGTCGCATTGCTTTGCGCGAGCCTCATCAACCGCGGCACCACCACTTTGCGCCGCCTTGCCCGGATCGAAGAGGTCAACCGGATCGTCGAAGTTCTGACCTCCATCGGTGTGGAGTGCACCTGGCTCAACGGCAACGATCTGCGCATCCGACGCCCGGAGACTTTGGACCTCGCCTCCATGGACGTGGAGGCCGCACGCCGCACCCGCAGTGTCATCATGTTGCTGGGTCCCCTTCTGGATGAGGCGAGCTCGTATCAGCTGCCCTACGCCGGTGGTTGCGATCTCGGGACCCGAACCGTGGAACCGCATATGCAGGCGCTACGGCAGTTCGGGCTTTCCGTGGAGGCCAAGTCCGGCTTCTATTCTGTGCAGGCCCCGCCGACTGATGCAGACCACCGCACCTTTGTGCTCACCGAACGCGGTGACACCGTGACGGAGAACGCCATCATGGCCGCAGCACACCGCAGCGGTACCACGGTGATCCGCAATGCCAGTCCCAATTACATGGTGCAGGACCTTTGTTTCTACCTGCAGAATCTCGGAGTGGCGATTGACGGCATCGGGACAACCACGCTGAAGATCACGGGCCGCCCGGCGATCGACGTCGACACAGAGTACTTCCCGTCCGAAGACCCGATCGAGGCCATGAGCCTGATTACCGCGGGCATCGTGACCAACTCTGAGGTCACCATCTGCCGTGTCCCCATCGAGTTCATGGAGATCGAACTGGCGACACTCGAGCAAATGGGCCAGCAGCTCGACATCTCCGGGGAGTATTTTGCACGCAACGGACGGACACGCCTCGTGGACGTCACCACAAAGCCATCACGCTTGCGTGCCCCTGAGGACAAGATCCATCCGATGCCCTTCCCCGGACTCAATATCGACAACCTGCCGTTCTTTGCGGTCATCGCCGGCAATGCCGAGGGCCAGACGATGATCCACGACTGGGTCTACGAGAATCGCGCGATTTACCTGACCGAGCTCAATAAGCTCGGCGCCCAGGTCCAGCTGCTCGATCCGCACCGCATCTACGTCAATGGCCCCACCAAATGGCGTGGCGCGGAAGTGGGATGCCCGCCGGCACTCCGGCCCGCGGCTTGCCTGCTCCTGGCCATGCTGGCGGCCCGCGGCACGTCCGAGCTGCGCAACATCTACGTGATTGAGCGCGGATACGAGGACCTGGCCGAGCGACTCAACACCATTGGCGCCAAGATCGAGTACTTCCAGGACTGACGCGGCGGATTTCAGGGCCGGACTCGGCTCCGCGCGTCGCGGATCGGAACATTCTGCTGGATCATCGGAGCGCGGCGTGCGCTGGTGCGCGAAAATGATGGGTGCGCCCTTCGGCAAGCAGGCGATGATCCAGCAGAATCCATCGCTGCCGTCCGTTTCTAGGGCCCCGACTGCTTGTCTAGGGCCAGGACGGCGCGGATTTCCTCCATCACGCGCCCCGGGTTGTTCCAGATCGTCTCGGGAGCGAAGCTCAGGACGTCAAAACCACGTGCCTGCGCAGCGTTCAGGCGTGCCATGTCCTTTCTCCACGCCTCCCGGGAACCATGGAAGGCGTAGCCGTTGACTTCGACGATGAGGCGCCGGCCAATCAGAAAGTCGACGCGTCCCACCCCAGGGATAGGGACCTGGCGACGAAATGCCAGGCCTTCCGATTCGAAAAGCAGTCGGGCGCTGATCTCGGGTACGGATTCGGACAAGCCATCTGCCTTGGCCAGGAGCCTTCTCGCGTTTCCGTAGCAGTTGGCAGAGATCTTGCTTTCGAGCATTGCCCGCGGGATACCGAACTCTTGGATGGCCGATTGCGCAATGGAAATGGCGTCCACGTCCCGTAAGCAGGTCAGCGCGTGAATGACAGTGTCTTCCACGGAGGCCACCGGGACGGCCTTCTCTGGAGACAGGCGAAGACCGCCATGCCGGACGAAGCCCCTGCCCCGGCAGTGCCGCGTGGACAGATGCACACGTTCGGGCTTGTCTTTGATCCACAGGCCGTAACGCATTGCAGCACTCGCACAGGTGAGCTGCCCGTTATTGAGAATAGCCATGAGGTATTCGGTATCCGCTGAGGGAAGGGCCCATATTCCTTTTCGTGGTTGGTGTGCCCCGGCGGTGGCAAGCTTGCTGATGGCTGAGGGTGTATAGCCGTTGGCGCGCAGCAGGCCTACCCGAGCGACACCACCCACTGAAACAAGGTATTCCAAGGCGTCCATGGATCCAGCTAGACACGATGCTGGGGCTGACGAGCCAGGGAATGTGGCGTATGTGGATGACTCGGCCGACATTTTGCTGGATCATCCCGGTCTGGCTTTCGCCCATGCCCGGAAAATGGGGAAGTGCCATCCGTACGGCAGGAATGATCCAGCAGAATCTGCCCACCCTGCCAAACCCCGACCCAAGCCCGCCCTGCCAACACGCCCACACCCACCCCGGACGCGCCACTGTCTCCGCGAGGCTGCCATGGCGCACAATTGTTCCGTGCGCACTTTTGGTGTGGAAGAGGAATTGCTGATCGTCGATCCCGTGACCGGCGAGCCGCTCGCCCTTGCCGACGCGCTCCTCTCGGGCCCAGACCACGGCAGCCCGGACCACGACGGCCCGGACCACGACGGCCCGGACCATGACGGCCCGGACCATGACGGCCCGGAGACCGGCGTTACCTTTGAGGAGACCGACGGCCCCGATACCGGCCTAAGCCATGAGCTCAAGCTTGAGCAGATCGAAACCCAGACCCGGCCATGCCGAAGCTATGCCGAGCTCCTGCACCAGATCCGCAGGGCGCGGGGCCTCGCGAGCCACGCCGCCCGGCACCACGGCGCGAGGATCGCTGCGTTGGCCACGTCGCCCGTGGACGCTGCCCTGCACACCACTCCGGATCCGCGGTACGCGATCATGCTCGAACGCTTCGGCATCACCGCGCATGAACAGCTCACTTGCGGATTCCACGTGCACACCGCGATCGAGTCCCCCGAGGAAGGCGTGATGATCCTGGACCGCATCCGGGACAAGCTCGCTGTCTTCACCGCGATCAGCGCCAATTCACCTTACTGGCGGGGGTTGGCCACGGGTTTTGAGAGCTACCGGACACAGGCGTGGAATCGCTGGCCGTCCTCGGGGCCGTCAGCCATCTTCGGTTCCTTGAGTGCTTACCGGCGGGTTGTCAGGAGGCTCATCGAAACTGGTGTGCTGCTGGACGAGGGCATGGTGTACTTCGACGCCAGGCTTTCCCGGCACGTTCCCACGGTCGAGGTCCGGGTGGCCGATGTCTGCCTCCGGGCCGAGGATGCGGCCCTCATCGCGGTGCTCGTCAGGGCTTTGGTTGAGACTTCTGTTCGTGAGTACCATGCCGGGATAGAGCCAGCTGCCGTGCCCACGGCGCTCTTGCGGATGGCATCCTGGCAGGCCAGCAACTTCGGACTCCGCACCGAACTGCTGGACTTTGGAACCTTTCGCCCGGAGCCCGCCGCTGACGTCGTGTGGTCGTTGGTGGAATATCTGGAACCTGTGCTCGCCGAACAGGGTGAATTCGACTTGGTCCAATCCGGCGTGGCGGCCATCCTGAGCCGGGGTAACGGCGCCATCGAACAGCGTGGAGTTGCCGAGCGCTGGAGCGAAAGCAACGGGGGCATGCCCGACGCCGCCGGGCTGGCCGCCGTCGTCGAGCACGCCGTTCAGATCACCATGCGCTCAGAGAAGGACGAGAGCGACACCAAGCCGCAGCCCGTCCTCACCTGGGTGCGCCAGGATTGGCGCGAAGCGCCGGGCTAGACCTGCTTGAGGGCGCGCTCCAGATCCCCGATGAGGTCGTCCACATCCTCCAGCCCCACCGAAAGCCGTACGACGCCGTCGCTCAGGCCAATGGCTGCGCGGCCTTCCGGACCCATGGCACGGTGCGTGGTGGTGGCGGGGTGGGTGATGAGCGACTTGGAGTCGCCGAGGTTGTTCGAGATGTCGATGACGGCGAGCCCATCCAGCAGCGCGAAGGCGGCCTCTTTCGCCGATCGCCCCGCAGAGGGGAGCAGCTCGAAGGTGAGCACGGTTCCGCCGGCCTTCATTTGCTTCGCAGCGAGCTCGAACTGCGGGTGTGACTTCAGCAGCGGGTATTTGACCCAGCTGACGGCTGGCTGTCCTTCAAGCCATTCGGCGATCCGCAACGCAGACGCCGCGGAGTGATTGACGCGCAGCGCCATCGTCTCCAGGCCTTTGGTCAGGACCCAGGCGTTGAACGCGGAGAGCGATGGCCCGGTGTGCCGCATGAGTTGCTTGACGGGACCGTCGATGAACTCCTTGGTACCCAGGATCGCTCCGCCCATGACCCTGCCTTGGCCATCGATGTGCTTGGTACCCGAGTAGACAATCACGTCGGCGCCCAGATCGCCGCAGCGTTGCAGCAGGGGAGTGGCGAAGACGTTGTCGACGACGACCGTGGCCCCCGCCGCGTGGGCGAGCTCGCTCACGGCGGCGATGTCCACGATTTCCTGCATGGGGTTCGACGGCGACTCGAAGAACACTGCCGTTGTTGGCTCGGAGAGGGCTGCACGCCACTGGTCGAGGTCCGGCCCGTCAACGAAGACGGTCTCGACGCCCCAGCGCGGCAGGATCTCGTTGAGGATGACGAAGCAGGAACCGAAGAGCGAACGCGCTGCAACCACGCGGTCACCTGCAGCCAGCAACGCCCCGAGGGCGGTGAAGACAGCGGACATGCCCGACGCCGTCGCGAAGCACGCTTCGGTGCCTTCGAGTAGGCGGAGGCGCTCCTGGAAGGTGGCTACGGACGGGTTGCCGTAACGGGAGTAGACAAAGCGTTCGTCTTCGCCCGTGAATGCGCGCTCCGCGGCTGCGGCGGATTCGTAGACGAAGCCGGAGTTCAGGAAGATGGCCTCGGACGTTTCCTGGAAGTTGGTGCGGTCAAGACCGCCGCGGACGGCCTGGGTGTCAGGGCTCCAGCCGGCGGCGTCAGGATTGAAAGTCACTTAGTTCCCCAGTTTCGTCGGAAGTCCACGGTTCTTCCAGCCGTTCACGGTCCGCTCGCCGTAGCGGTCCGGTTCGCCCTCAAAGCCCTCCAGGACGCTGTAGGCGGTGTAACCGGCCTGTGTTGCGGCGATTGCGGCGGCGATGGAACGTTGGCCGGAGCGGCAGAGGAAGACCAGTTCGGTCCCGTCCGCCGCCGGAGCCTGCTTTGCCAGCTCTTCGATGAAACGAGTGTTGGGTACTCCTCCGGCCAGGTTCCACTGGATGAACAAGGGATCCTTGAGGTTGTTGTCCGCGGATGCGGTTGCCGGGATCCCGATATGTGCCCACTCGGCTTCCGTGCGGACGTCCACCAGGATGGCGCCTTGTTCGAGCTTGGCCCAGGCGTCGTGCGGGCTGAGGTCGCCTGCGTAGCTCATGCGTGGCCCTCGCCGTCGAACTCTTCATCGAGCTGGTCTACAGCATTCGCCACGGCGGCATCCGCGCTCGCGATCGCCGCGGGCAGGACGATTGCCTGCGCCACGATCACGTCGGTGCCGTTGAACGTCGCAGCCGGGCTGCCGTGCAACACGTATCCCTCGGCGAGGGCGGTGGAGATCCGCTCGCAGAATTCCTTCGTGTCAGGGCCCGTGATGAGACGGTAGGAGAGTTTTTCGTCAGTGGATTCAGGCATTGGTGCTCCTCAGTCACGCTTGCAGTTCGAAAGTGTCGATACGCCGAGTAGTCACCTGAGGCACCCCGCCGGAGAGAGGGTTGCCGACCAGCAAGTCAGGGCTTCGCGCTGGTGCTCATTACTCAAGAAGAAAATAACATCCACGACGGCGGCCTGCAGCACCGGCCGTCGTCATGTTCCGTAACCGGACGGCAGTCAGGCTTGCGAAGGCTGGGAGCCGGTGGCCTCAGGCTTCGGTTTCATTAGGGAGCGGTTCCAGGCTTGCCTGGATCCGGGGCGGGAGGGCGTCGAACCGTGACGCTACGCCTGTGGGGGAATGATGAAAAGGGGAACCTTGATGCTTCCGGATTTCCAGCAACTCGTGTACGGAAATCCCGGTGGCCGTGGCGAGTGCATGCAGCGAGAGGCTGTTGTGATGAGCCAAGGCAAAAACCACACCTGACAAGGCTTCGAAACCTTCTGTCTCGTAGATTTCCCTCACCAAGTTGGACATGCCGTTCGCATCATCGATTGATCCCGCCGAGGCGCCGGTCGCCATGGCCGTCAGCGACCACGCAGCAGAGTCGGGGCTGATGTAGATGCTCATGTCGATACCCTACGGACTCGGGCCCGCTGGGGGAATGGGCGATACGTTTATCTTTATGGCAGCACTCACCGATCTCGACCGTCAGCTCCTCTCCGCCCTACGGGAGGATGGGCGGGCGTCAGTGGCGAGCCTTGCCCGTCAGCTGGGCGTCGCCCGAGCCACGGTGAATAGCCGGCTCGAGCGCCTTGTCTCCTCCGGAACCATCGTTGGTTTTACCGCGAGGGTGCGCGATGAACTCGATCCACTTGCGATCAGGGCCATCGCGCTCATTGCCGTCGAGGGACGGTCGGCCGACAGGGTTATTCGCCAGCTCAGGGGTCTCCCCGAGATCTGGGCACTGCACACGACGAATGGCGGATGGGATCTTGTGGCTGAGCTGCGCACGGAAAGCCTCCGCGACTTTGACCAAGTGCTGGGCAGGATCCGGGGGATCGAGGGGATCGTGAACAGCGAGACCAGCCTGTTGCTCAGCTCCGTCTTGAGGTAGTGCCCGCGTGACGCTTGCGGGGATATGGGCATTATGTGCACCAGTGCTCGTCATTATGTACATGTCTTCAATGAAAAGTATGTACTTTGGCAATTGTGGATGCATATCGCTCCTCCGTAGCCTCATTGCAACAGTGCTTATGAGGGAAAGGAGCGCACATGACGCGCTTTGTCGATGTCCGCAATATGGTTCGTTGGACAGCTGGGCGAGGCCCGGAGGCCATCATCGCGGAGATGATTCAGTACCTGGAAGACGACTTCCGTCGGTGGGAATCCTTTGACAAGACTCCGCGGGTGGCAAGTCACACGCCTTTTGGCGTCATCGAGCTGATGCCCACCAGTGACCAAGAAACATACGGCTTCAAGTATGTGAATGGGCACCCTTCGAATCCTGCGCGCGGCTTCCAGACCGTGACAGCTTTCGGCGTCCTTTCCGATGTCCACAACGGCTACCCGACGTTCCTTGCAGAGATGACAGTGCTGACAGCCCTGCGAACGGCAGCTACGTCCGGGATGGTCGCGAAGAAACTCGCGCGTACCGATGCAGGGACCATGGCGATGATCGGAACAGGAACCCAATCGGAGTTTCAGGCCTTGGCCTTCCGGGCGGCCTTGGGGATTAACACTGTCAGGATCTGGGACACCGACCCGGCTGCGATGGAGAAGTTCGTCCGGAACATGGCTCCGCTCGGTTTCGATATCACCATCGCAGGCTCGGCGGGCCATGCAGTGGAGGGTGCCGACGTTGTCACCACCTGTACGGCGGACAAGGCCAATGCCACCATCCTGACCGCAGACCAGGTTTCGCCGGGTGTTCACATCAACGCGATCGGGGGCGATTGCCCCGGGAAGACGGAACTCGACGCGGCCATCCTGGGCCTCGGCGACGTCTTCGTGGAATACGAACCGCAGACGCGGATTGAAGGCGAGATCCAGCAAATGTCCGCCGATTTTCCCGTCACGGAATTCTGGCAAGTCCTGGGCGGGCACGCGCCGGGCCGGACCTCCAGGGACCAAATCACGATCTTTGATTCCGTTGGTTTCGCGATCGAGGACTTTTCAGCCTTGCGGTATCTCCGCGATGCCGTTGAAGGTTCGGACTTCTTCGAGGAGATCGACCTCGTCGCCAACCCTGATGACCCCAAGGACCTCTTCGGTCTGGTGAGGGCACTTTCTCCGATCGGATCATGACAGGTCCCAGCTGGCCGGCAGTAGGTGTCGCTTCGAGGACCCGAACGACGCCTACTGCGAGTTAGTTGGGGAGCCTGGTGCGCCGGCCCCAGAACCGGCGCACCAGACGTCTATCCAGCTTGCCCGGCCGCAACTAGTTAACTACTGCCGCCGCGACGGCACAATAGTGTTGGCGAGCTAAATTACGCTGCCCGCTACACTCGGATTCATGGTGGGTCATGGGGGAGCCAAATCCGTAGCGGTATTATCCGAGAAACCTCGTTGCGGCGAAGCAACTTCTCGGGGCAGGCTCCGGGCGGGTGATCCTGGAGGATTCCGGCGCAGTGGACAGCGCCCTCAGCCGGGTTGGAAAGAGTGCGAGGGTGGAGGACGCGGGCTCGTACACCGTGAGCGCAGCCTGTGTTGGCGCCTCGGATGTCCACCTGGTCATCGGCCAGGATCCACGAACCGGCCTGCCCTCCCAGGACCAGGCCTTCGACTGCTCTACGCCATATGCCCGCGTTGTTCAGCTGCAGCCCGGGCGGGTCACTGTCCAGGTCATGGTGATGCGGCCTTATTCAGGCGCTACGGCGTCCTCTACAGATGGGGGAGCAGCAGCGGTAAGGGTGACGGCCGGCGGCTGAAATCCTCTGGCGAACACGCCGCGGTTATCCCGCCGCACCCGGCGGCCGCCTAATGTCCCTGTTCCGGCGAAGGCCCAGATGGCCGATGCGGCGGGGGCGGCCCCGGATGCGGGGGCACGGGCACATGCTTGTGGAGGTGCGGCGGATGTGGCGGGGCGCCGTGAGGGTGCGGCGGATGCGGCGGGGCGCCGTGAGGGTGCGGCGGGGGTGGCGGCCCGTCGAGCGGCTGTGCGATCTGCGGGCGCACCTGGCGCCGGCTCGCGTCCTCTTCGTTTTCGAGCGGCACTTCCCCTTGACCGGTTGCTGTGCCGGCATCTTCAGTGGATTCCTCTGTCACGAGCCCGTAGTAGCTGTAGAGTTCCTGTTCCTGCGCCTCCGTGATCACGCCGCGGTCGCTCTCGATGCGCGGGCCGTTCTTCACCTTGTCCTTCGCGAAGGCCACCCGGATCACTGAATCCTCAAGGCTGGCTCCGGAGAGCGGGGCGAAAGACTCGGACATGCCGAACAGGCCGGTCCGCACAGTGACAAAGGCCGGATCCCCGGAGTCACCGCTGGTGAAGATCTGCTCCACTGAACCGATTTTCTGCCCGGCGGCGTCCACGACAATCCCTCCGTTGAGGACGATGTTGTCGATATCCTGCAGACTGAGCATGGGCAGATCCTTCTCCTTCGGGGTTTCGGTGATAGCGGCCGGACTGTTCTATATTCTGTCCCGATTCTTCGTGCCCGGCGATAGGCTCCGGTTTCGGGTACCCGCCGATCGCATTTAGTGCCCTGCGGCCACCAGTACCGCCACCGCGGCAAACACAGTAAGAGGCGCAACAATCAGTCCGAAGAGCGCGTATCCCCTCCACGTAATCAGGACATTCATCCGTGCGAGCCGATCATGCCAGAGCAGGGTGGCCAAGGACGCCCACGGAGTGATGAGCGGACCCGCGTTGACCCCGACCAGCAACGCCGCCATCCGCACTGGCGACGCGGCCAACGGTTCTGCCAGGAGGTACGCAGGCAAATTGTTGAGCACATTCGAACCGGCGGCTCCCGTTGCGGCAAGCCGGACCAGATCCGGAAAGCCTTGGCCTTGTCCCGCCAGTTGGCCCAGCAGAATAGGAGCCCCCAGGTGCCTGGCCGATTCCATCACCAGGAAGAGGCCGGAAGCGAACAGCAACAAGGACCAAGGGATCAGCGACAGCGAAAGAACCCCGGGGCGCCGGAATGCGAATACTACGCCCAGCACAACAGCCCCGGCCAGGGCGGGGATCCATACCGGCACCCCGGACACCAACGCAGGCAGCAGCAATGCCAGTACCAATGCGGTGCACCCGAGCAGAACCCGGTCCGGCGCCGCAGCCTTGGACCCGGAGCCGGCGGGCTGATCCGGCCTGATCCGCCTGACCGGGATCCTCGAATAGCGGTTGCGCAGATCCCGCCGGAACACGATAGCGATGAACAGCAGCGGCACGACGACGGCGGCCAGGGAGGGGGCCCACATCAGGGCGGCAAAGCCACCCGGGGAAATACCGCCAAGGCTGTGCTGGGCCAGGAGGTTGGTCAGATTGGAAATGGGCAGCAGCAGGCTTGCCGTGTTGGCCAACCACACCGTCGTTAGGGCGAAGGGCAGGGCCGGCAACCCGGCTTGCCGCGTCACACTGACCACCACCGGGGTCAGCAACACCGCCGTCGTGTCCAAGGAAAGGAAAACGGTACTCAGCGTCGCGAAGGCGGCCAGGAACAGCCACAAGAGAATGCTGTATCCGCGACCCCAATAACGGAGCCGGCGGGCAATCCAAAGGAAGACTCCGGCCTCGCTGCACAGCTCAGTCACAACCGTCATCGCGACGACGAACAGCAGAATCGGAGCCACTCGATCCACGAGTGCCATCAGATCCGTCACAGGAGGGGCGCCCGTGGCGACGGCGACGCCACCGGCCGCAAGGAGAACCGCTCCGATGATCGCTAGACGCATGATCGGATTCTATTCCACGGCATACAACCCTCAGGCCAGGGACGCTAAGCTCGGATCACGTCGATCCTGACTGAATCCCTGCCCGACGGAAACATAGGTGCAACCGTGACGCTTACCGAGGACGTCCTCAACCAGCCAATTCGGACCCAATTCGAGGCATTCATCGACGAGCACCGGCGCGCGCTCAACGACTGTTTGAACGGGTTGACGGAGGAACAGGCCCGCCGGTCATTGGTGCCGTCGAGGACCACCTTGCTGGGCCTCGTTAAACACGCGACCTTCGTTGAGAGGGTCTGGTTCGACGAAGCCATCACCTGCCGTTCCCGTGCAGAGATCGGCATTCCCGCGACGCCGGACGAGTCTTTCATCCTCCATGAGGACGACACCATCGCTACGGTCCAGCAAGGACACCGAGAGGCATGCGAGGCATCACGCCAGGCGACATTGTCCCTGGGACTCGACGACATGCTCAACGGCAACCGACGCGGCCCGCTCCCGCTGCGCTGGGTGTACCTCCACATGTTGCGCGAGCTTGCGCAACACTGCGGGCACGCCGACATCCTCCGCGAGCAGATCCTCAGCCAATAGCGGCCGCGAAAGCGCTACTCAATCCCCGCGAACAGCTCGTTGAGTTCGGCGGTCAGCTGTTTGCGCATTGCCGGGGTACCGATCTCCCTGCCGTCAATGTGGTTGACGGGTGCAATGAGGCGGATGCTTGAGATCAGCCACACAGCGTCGGCGTCGAACAGGTCTTCCGGGACCAGCGGACCGTAGCCGAGTTCCCAGCCCGCAGCCTTGGCCCTCGTGAAAAGCGCATCCTGCGAAGTGCCCGGGAGGATCCCGCTGTCCAGTTGCGGAGTGACGAGGCGCTTGACCGTGCGCACCGAGCCGGCACCGTCGTCGACCGTCTCAACGTGGGCCAGCAACACCGTGGACGTCGGGCCCTCCAGAACACGGCCGTCTGTTGAGGTGAAGATGGCGTCGTCCGCACCTTGCTTGTGCGCGTAGCGCAGTGCGGCCATGTTCACGGCGTAGGAGAGCGTCTTGGCGCCGAGCAGCAGCCAGGGGGCGCGGTCGCCCGCCTCCGTGTCAAAGCCGCGGTCAAGGAGTACGACGTCGATGCCCGTCTCGCGCTGCCGGCGGCTGCCCGCGGGTGACGGCGAAGCCTGGATCCAGCACGTAGGAGTCGACGCGCCTTCAACGCCGCGCGTCACCAGGAGCTTGACGACTACTTCGTCCTCGGCTGGACTCGGCGCCGGGAAAGAATCGCGGAATTCGGTGATCGCCGTATCGATCGCACGGCGCCAGACGTCCTGTCCGGGAATGGTGAGGTCCAATGCGCGGGCTGAGCTCTCAAGCCGGTTCAGGTGCGCTTGCACCTTCCGCGCACGCCCCTCGACGGCGAGCAAGGACTCGAAGACGCCGTCACCCCGGGTGGCACCGAGGTCGGTAGCCATGAGCTGCGGCTGGCTGGAATCGGCGACGCGGCCGTTTTCAAACGCTGGATCCAGGAAAACGAGGACCGTGGAGGCAGGTAAAGTCATGCTTCCAGCTTAGTGCTGGCCCACAGGGCGGACAGCCGGGAGCGGTGCGCCAGATAGGCTGGCCTCACTGTTGGTTCTTTGACTGGTTATTTGACCGTGGGGTGTGGAGTGCTGTTTCCTTTTCAGTTCGGGGCAGAGTGGACCTGGCTCCTCGGCGCGTGGGCCGTTGTTGAGATCATCCTGCGCATCGTCCTGCTGGGCGTCATCCCGGGAAACCGCCGTCCCACCACCGCCATGGCTTGGCTTCTGGTTGTCTTCCTCGTTCCGTCCATTGGTTTCGTCCTGTTCCTCTTGTTCGGCAATTTCCGCTTGTCCCGCCGTCGTCGTGAACAGCAGGAGCAAGTCAATGACCGGGTGAGGGCGGGCACCTCGGCGCTCGCCGACGCCGTCAGCAACTACTCGGGACCCGAATGGGTGACGTCGGCGGGCGAACTGAACCGACGCCTCGGCTCACTTCCGATGGTCGACGGTAATTCGGTGGAGCTGATGCCCGGCTACGAAGAGTCGATCAAGGCCATGGCGGAAGCGGTCCGGGGAGCCAAGAAGTTCGTCAACGCGGAGTTCTACATCATGAGCAGCGACTCGGTCACAGACGAGCTCCTCACCGAGTTGGAAAACGCGGCAGCGCGCGGCGTCAACGTCCGTCTTCTGTTCGACCACATCGGCACGTTGCGGATCCCCGGCTACCGAAGACTGGTCCGCAGGCTCAGGCGTGGCCAGATCCAGTGGCGCCGCATGTTGCCGTTGTTGCCCATCCACGGCCAGTGGCGCCGCCCTGACTTGCGGAACCACCGGAAAATCCTGGTGATCGACGGCGAAATTGCCTTCACGGGTTCCCAGAACCTGATCGAGCCCTCCTACAACAACCCCAAGCATCGGCGCGCAGGGCGTAAATGGGTGGAGCTCATGGCGCGGATGGAGGGCCCGATCGTTGCCACGCTCAACGTTGTCTTCGCCACCGACTGGCTCAGCGAAACGGACGAGTCCCTCGAGTATCAGTTGCAGGTCGCGGTCCAGGCGGCGCCAGTGCATACGGCACAACAGGGGATGACGGCCCAGGTGGTTCCCAGCGGTCCGGGGTTTGTCACGGAAAACAACCTGCGCCTTTTCAACACGTTGATTTATTCGGCCCAGCACCGTATCTCCATCTGTAGCCCGTATTTCGTGCCCGACGATTCGCTGCTGTACGCCATCACGACGGCGGCCCAGCGTGGCGTCGACGTGGAACTTTTCGTGTCGGAGAAGGGCGACCAGTTCCTGGTCCACCATGCGCAGCGCTCCTACTACGAGGCGCTGCTGGAGGCCGGGGTGCGGATCTACCTGTACCGTGCGCCGTACGTGCTGCACGCCAAGCACTTCACCATTGACGAGGAAGTAGCCGTCCTCGGTTCCAGCAATATGGACATGCGCTCCTTCTCGCTCAACATGGAGGTGTCCGTGATGCTTCTGGGGGCCGAAGCGGTGGACAGCATGCGCTCCGTCGAGTCGAGTTACCGGGAAATGTGCCGGGAGCTGACCCTGCAGGACTGGCTGCACCGGCCGATGCTTGCCAAATACGTGGACAACGTGGCGCGATTGACCGCCACGCTCCAGTAGGGCTCAGTCCTCGGCGCAGGCCTCATCCGCGGTATCGCCGTGGATCCGTGACAGCAGCCCATGGAGTTGCTGGAGCTCCTCGGCGGAGAAGCCGGTGAAGGCTTCGCGCTCGACGTCGGCCACGGCGACGTCAATCGAGGCCACCGCGCGTTTGCCCTCAGCGGTGATTTCAACGATATGACGACGGCGGTCGGCGGGATCGCGGCGGCGTTCCGCCAGGCCGTCGCGTTCAAGGTCGTTCAGGACCGCCACGAGGGCGCTGGCGTCTATCGACAGGAAATCGATGAGGTCTTGCTGACTGGCCGGTCCTGACTCGTCAAGCCGGCAAAGCAGCACAGCATGCCTTGGGCTGAGCCCGGAGGAGTCCAGCGCCTGGCGGAGGTGCGAATTCATGATGCGCCCGTGGCGCGCCAAGAGAAACCCCAACTGTGTGCCTGGCGTTGAAGGACTCATCAGGAAAATCCTATCACTCGGGAAATTATTGCTTATGTTAAATCGTTGTGCTTCATAAACGATCTGGACGGCACGGTCCGAGCAGTACGAGCCTCTTTCCAAAGGAGTTGCCATGAACGACCACACTCCGCACCCCACCGTGGTGGTTATCGGCGGAGGCTACGGCGGGATCTCCGTAGCCAAGGCGCTGGACCAATACGCGATGGTTACCTTGGTGGAGCCCAAGGACGCTTTTGTCCACAACATCGCGGCCCTCCGAGCTGTAGTCCAACCCGACTTCCTGCCGCGGATGTTCCTCCCCTATGACCGCCTGCTGGCGCGCGGCACGGTACTGCGGGACCGTGCTGTCCGAGTAGACGGGCACACAGTCGAGTTGGCGTCAGGTGCCAGGCTGACGCCGGACTACATTGTCCTCGCAAGCGGTTCCAGCTATCCCTTCCCGGCCAAAAGTGACCGAGCGATCACCACTTACGCAATCGCCCGCTACGAGGCCGCCCACGACGACCTCAAGCGCGCCGGCAGGGTGATGCTCCTGGGCGCCGGGGCGGTCGGGCTTGAATTTGCGGGCGAGATCGCGGCGGCGTGGCCGGACAAGGACATTGTGATGGTGGATATGGCGCCGGATATCCTTCCCGGGCCATATGATCCCCGGCTGCGTATTGAGGTCAACCGGCAGCTGGATGACCTTGGCGTACGGCGAATTCTGGGGAGCCCGTTGGTGCAGATGCCTCCGGTTCCTGCGGGTGAATTTGCCACGTTCACCGTCAGCACCACGGACGGTGCCGCCATCGAGGCGGATATCTGGTTCCGCTGCTATGGAATAGCCCCGCAGACGGACTATGTGACGGGAGACCTCCTTGCCGCACGGACAGCGGAGGGCTACCTGGACGTGACCCCCGAACTCCGCGTCGCAGGTTTCGAGAGCGTCTACGCTTTAGGCGACATCTCGGCGATCGACGCGAACAAAGCCGGCGTTGCGGGACGCGAGGCCGCGGTGGTTGCCAAGAACATCCAAGCCCAGATCGAAGGCTCCGCGGACCTAGCCGCATACACGCCGTCGAAGCCAGTCATTATCCTTCCGTTGGGGCCGTCGGGCGGTTCAGGACAACTGCCCGACGGCGAGATCGCCAGCCCGGAGCGGATCTCCCAAATCAAGGGCCAACACATGATGATCGACCGCTACGTCGAAATGTTGAACCTGGGCGCTTGAGCCGCGGACGGCCCGTGGTGCAAGGTTCTCGCGACCTCAGTCCTCCGCCGGCCGTCAGCCGAGGACGGCGTTGACCAGTTTGACCAGTTCCGCCGCAGAGTCAGCGGTGACCGAGGCGCCCGTCTTGACCGCTGTGGCTCCGAGGTTGCCCTTCACCCCTGTAACCGTCAGTGTGGTCGACTTCTGGCCGGACGCCAGGACCTGGGTGGTCAATGCCCCCATCGACTGCTCCCCGCTGGTCTTTTCGGGCAACGGCTGGGTCTGGGTCGTGATCTTCTGCCCTCCGGCCTCGATCGTGAAGGTCGAACACTGAGCCAGCGCGTCAGCGGACTTCTTCGTCTGGCCCGCCAGTACGGTGGGGTCCTTCACCGCCAGGGCGGTGATTACGGTCAGGGACTTGTCGGCCGCAGAAAGACTCTGCCCCGCCGCATACGTCGCCCCGTCCGGCACCTGCGCATTACTGTTCGCCAAGGCTGCGCACGCCGGGGGTGTGATGACGGCGGACTTGAGCATCTGTTTCGCCGCGATCACGCCTTGGTCGAGCTGCGCGGCAGGGACGACGGTCAACGGTTTGCCCTGGTCATCCTTCAACTGCGCAATGATCGAAGCGAGTTCCTCATTCGTGTAGGTCTTCGGAGTGGGCGTCGGTGTAGGCGTCGGCGTCGAGGTGGATGCAGCGGTGCTTCCCGCATTCGTGGAACCACCGCAGCCGGTCAACGCCAATACGGCAACGAAGAGGATACCGAGTGGCGTGAGCATTTTTTTCATTTGTAACCCCAATTTTTGTGGGGGCACGGACTTCCGGGGGTAACCGGCACAGCCCTGCCCTAACCGCCCGGCCCGGTCTTTCCCCGTACCGATCCCAAGCGGTAATGAATAGGATGCATGCCACTGTACATATTCAGTAGGCTTCCTAAATAGAGTGCCGACTACTTGGACGCTAGTACTCGCCCTTGATCACGAAGTAGGAGCCGCGGATAACGCCTGCCAGCTTCGATTTCTGGCGGGCGAATTTGAAGCGCGATGCCAGTTCTTCCGGAATCTCCATGCCGTCAGCGAGCTTGAAGCCGACCGCCCGCTTTCCGCCGGCCTCGATGCTGTACATGACGTTGATCGAGAGCCCCGACTCGTAGAAAACGTAGGCCATCCGCAAACCGTCGACGTCGAAGGCGGTTGCTTCCAGCGGGCGGGAGCTGATGACGATGTCGCGCTCTTCCTTCAGGATGCGGCTCACCCGCTCGACCACCTCCGGGACCTCGCCAGCAGGGCTCACTGTGAAGACGTGGCCGTACTTGTTCCGGTAGTAGCGGCCCTCGTTGGCGCGCAGTCCGGCAAGCGCCTCGGCAACGGGAGACGATTCCAATCCGACAGTAGAAACATTCTCGAAGTCAACGACGTGCGGCATGCACCCTCCTAGTAGGACCTGGTTGAACCAATGCTAACGCGACGATGCGCCGGCGCCCGTCGGGGGTCTTTCCTTCCCGTCGCAATGGGGCGATTCTGGAGTTCCAAGCATGTTTGGAAGCGTTGTTCGGAGGCATCATGGCGCGGAAGAACGAGTCCCCGGCCGCGCAGGCGCCGCCCGAGCCCGGCGACGAATACCCCGAGAAAGTCCGGATCCTGGCGGAGGGCCGATTGGTCAGCGACCGCCTGTGGAACGCGGACCTTGCACCGGCCCGGCAACGCAACTGGCGGGTCCGCAGCCTCTTCGCACTGTGGATGTGCGACGTCCACAGCATTGCAGGTTACACCTTCGCGGCCGGGCTTTTCATCACCGGACTGGTGGGCTGGCAAGTCTTCCTGGCCTTGGTCCTCGGCATTACCCTGGTCTATTTCCTCATGAATTTCGCCGGAACGGCCGGGCAGAAAACCGGCGTACCCTATCCGGTCCTGGCGCGGATGTCCTTCGGCCTCTTCGGCGCCAACCTCGCGGCCCTGATCCGGGCACTGATCGCCATCGCCTGGTACGGCATCCAGACGTGGCTCGCCTCGGAAGCCGTCTTGGTGCTGCTGTTCTCGGTCTGGCCCCAGTTGAGCTCTCTCGACGCCCCGGATGTGCCACGCATCCTTGGCCTGACGCCGCTCGGCTGGGCGGCATTCCTGGTCCTCTGGGCTGTCCAGCTGCTGGTCATCCGGCGGGGCATGGAGACGGTACGGAAGTTCCAGGACTGGGCCGGTCCTGCCATTTGGGTGGCCATGTTCGCGCTCGCGGTCTATATCCTGACGCAAGCCGGCAGCAAGTTCAGCCTCTCGATTCCCGGCGTCGCTCCGTTGGACGGCCCCGCGGCCTTGACACAGTTCTTCTCGGCCATCGCCCTCACAGTCACCTACTTCGCCGCACTTCTCCTGAACTTCTGCGATTTCTCCCGGTTCGCACCGGACCGCAAGACCATCCTGCGCGGCAACTTCTGGGGCCTGCCCGTGAACTTCATCGCCTTCGCCTTGGTCACTGTGGTGGTCACGGCCGGCGCAGCGTCCTACTTCACCGCAGACCAGTACCGCGGCCAAGACATGTTCAAGGTGATCACCGATCCGGTGGCGATTGTCCAGGCGATCAAGAATCCGTGGATCACCATCATCGCCGCGGTGACGTTTGTGGTGGCCACGATCGGAATCAACGTCGTGGCGAACTTCGTTTCGGCTTCCTACGACCTCGCGAACGTGGCCCCGCACCGGATCGATTTCCGCCGCGGCGGCCTTATCAGCGCGGTTCTCGCGATCGTGATCCTGCCGTGGAACCTTTTCAGCAGCCCGGTGGTGATCGTCTACTTCCTGGGTGGCCTCGGCGCGCTGCTTGGTCCATTGTTCGGGGTCATCTTCACCGACTTCTTCCGCATCAGGAACCAGCGTTGCAAGGTCTCGGACCTGTATCACGAGGACGAGAACGGCCTCTATTTCTACACCAAGGGCTGGAACCCCAAGGCCGTCGCCGCGTTGGTTCCGGCTGCCGTCGTCGCGGGTGTTTTGGCCCTGGTCCCCGGGCTGCAGGCCTTCCTGCCGGGAGGCTCGGGCCTAGGCCCGTATTCATGGTTTGTGGGGGCAATCCTGGCCAGCCTGATCTACTACACGATCACCCGGAACGACGTGCGCACGCTCCGCGCACGCACCGAGGAACACGGCTGATCCTCAGCCCGCCGGGAATTCCGCGCCGAGGGCGGAGAGGACCCCGAAGGCCTTGGTCCGGATTTCGGCGTATTCGTCCTGGGGTGTCGAATCCGCCGTAATGGCGCCCCCGACCCCGAGACTGAGCGTGCGTCCGCCGTCGCCGTCGGGACTCATCACCAGGGTTCGGATCACGACGGCGAGGTCCGTCGCCGCGTTGAGCGAGAAGTAGCCGATCGCGCCCGAGTAAACCCCTCGAGGTCCGGATTCCAATCCGTCAAGGATGTCCATGGTACTGATCTTCGGAGCGCCGGTCATGGATCCGGCGGGGAACGCGGCTGCAACGGCTTCGGCCCGGGGTGCTCCGGCACGCAGCCGGGCATCAACGGTGCTCACCATCTGGTGCACTGTGGCGTAGCTTTCCACTGCGCACAACCGGCTGACCGTCACGGATCCGGGCACGGCGAAATGGCTCAGGTCGTTGCGGAGCAGGTCCACGATCATGATGTTCTCGGCACGGTCCTTGATCGAGGATTCAAGGCCACGCCGCAGAGCCTCGTCGATGACGGGATCGTTGGCCCGGCCCCTCGTGCCCTTGATCGGCTCGGCCCGCATCCCGCCGTCGGAGGTTATCCGGAGGAAGCGCTCAGGCGAGGTGCTCGCCACCGTCAGCTCGCCGAACCGCAAGTAGCTCGCGAACGGCGCCGGATTGCGCTTGCGCAGCGCGAGGTAGCCCTCCCACGGGTCCAGTCCAGGGTCCGGAGCGCTCACGGTGGTGGTCAGGCAGACCTCGTACGTGTTGCCCTCGGCTATCTGGTGCTGGGCGTCGGTGATTTTGCTTTTGTATTCTTCCTCGGTGTCGCGGCTGGTGAACTCGAGCCCCACCGAGGGACTCCCGACGGCGGAATCCCCGGCCGAGTGCCTCGGTGTGCCGGTTGCTGAGGGCCGGGCCTTCGAGGTTTCGGCCACGGACAACACGGCCTCGCGCGCCAGGCCAAGCCAATCGCCGGCGTCGGGGGCATCGATGGCGAGCAGCCACACCGCGGCGTCGCGGTGGTCGATCACCACGCCCCGGCCGGCGAAGAGCAACGCTGCATCCGGTGTGGCGGCGTGGACGTCGCCGCCCCCGGTTTCCCGCTTCAGCTCGTAGCCGAGGTAGCCCAACCAGCCGAGCGTGAATTCGCAGTCGTAGCCTTCCGGCGCCTTCAAGGCCTTGCGGCCCCACACTGTGTCCAGCCAACGGAAGAACGGGCCGCTCGTCTCCACGGTGGCGCATCCGGCGCTTAGCCGGGTTGTTCCGGAACTGTGTATTACGGCCTGGCCGAAGGAACCGCCGTCATCCGCGAGGATGCTGAAACGGCTGCGCTCGGCTGCGGCGTCGCGGGCTGTGCCCGTGTTGGAGGACGCATTGGAGGAATCGAGCCAGATGGCGTTGGCAGAACCGGCGTAAAGCGCATGGAACAGGGCCGCTGCGTCCGGCGTAGCCTCAATCCGTTCGGCCTTGAGCTGCAAGCCGCGGCGCGCCGAGAGCTCGGGAGCAAGCACCGGGGAGAGCGAAGGGAGGTAGTTCAGCGCCTGCAGGACATCACCCGGGGCGGTGCCGTCTGCCCGGTTCACTACTCGCACGTCGGTGTGGTCGAGGACGCCGTCGCTCTCCAGCCATTCGTCCTCCTGGGCCGCCCAGCTGTCCCAGAACGGTTCGTAGCTGCTGCCGTCCCGGGCCATCGCGCGGTGCCGGCGGTCGTCGTCGGGAGCGTCCACCCAAACCACGGCATCCAGCATGGGCCGGGCGGCGCTTGCGGCGGCCCCGACGCCCTCGACAATGACGATTTCGGCGGGCAGCGTCACCTCCCTGCGGCCGTCGTAGTGTCTCTCCCAATCCCAGCGGACCCACTCGGCGGCGTCGCCGTGCCGCAGAGGTGCCAGGACGGTGGTGACGTACCGCTCGATGCCCGCGGCAAGGCCATTCCAGCCCGGATAAATGTCCTCAAGATGGAACAGCGACACCTTGTGATGCATGCGGAGGCGGGCGGCAAGTTCGACGGCGAGGGTGGTCTTTCCCGCGCCGGACCGGCCATCGATAGCGATGATCACGGGTGCTGGGGTCATGAAATAGAGCGTACCTGCTGCGGGTCGTAGTCCTGCGTGGCGACGGCGGCCCGGGCGTGGGCCACAATGCCGGGCACGGCGGCCTTGATGAGGTTCCACGTGACGTCGAAGTCGTGGTGGCCGCCGTACCAAGGGTCTTCGATGCCCAGATCCAAGGTGCTCCGGCCTGTCACGGAGGGATCGAAACTGCGCAGCATCCGGATCTTGGCGAGTGTTTCCGAATTCGGGGCGGTCTCGTGCAGCCAGCCGTAGTGGTCCACGTCCAGGGCCAGGATCAAGTCCCGCTCCCGGAACCACTCCGGACGCCAGCACCTGGCAATGTGACTCTCAGAGTGGATGCGGTGGGCCGAAAGGACACGGGCAGCACGTGGATCGATGGGGTGTCCGGCCTCGTATGACGTGGTTCCCGCGGAGTCCACTGCAACCGCCCCGCCCAGCCCTCCGGCGTCGAGCGCCTCCGCCAACATCAGTTCCGCCATGGGGGAGCGGCAGATGTTTCCCGTACAGACGGTGATGATGCGGTATGGGCTCGACGCTGAGTACATGGAGCAAGCATGGGGGATGCCACCCCGTCTTGGCTAGTCAAAAAGACGGGGCCTCAACTTCCTACCACTTTTGACTGCCGTCGACGCCGCCGTCTCGCGGGACTCCGGGGTTCCGCAACGGAAAACTGGTAGGAAGTTGAGGCGGCACCGCCGTGCCTAGGAAATCCGCAAGTGCTCCAGGACCTCCTCCGCGCCGGGATAGGCGGCCTGGGTGCCCTTCTTGGTGGTAGCGAGCGCGGCGGCAACCGAAGCGAACGCCGCGGCTTCGGCCAGGGTTTCGCCCGCGGCGAGGCGGGCAGCGACGGCGCCCGTGAAGGCGTCCCCGGCACCGGTGGTATCCACGGCATTGACCTTGGTAGGGGCGATCCGGGAGATCTGTTCCCCCGGCGCGGCGAGGGAATCCAACACCGCCGAGCCATGCGAGCCGAGGGTAACGAGGACCCGCTCCAGCCCTCGCTCAGCGAACTGGCTCCTGACCGGCTCCCACGCGCTTGCGTGCGCGCCCGGATGGGGCATGTCGGCGTTGTCCAGGAACATGGATGCTTCATGGGCGTTCACCAGCAGGACATCGGTCAAGGCGGCCAGGCTTTGCGGAATCTCGGCGTAGGGCGAGAGGTTCAACAGAACAGTTGCACCGGCGTCGTGCGCTGTTTTGGCGGCAGCTTCCACAGTTTCGAGGCCGACCTCCAGGCAGAGGCACAGCACCGCGGCGTCGTCGAATGCATCCGCCGAAACGTCCGCCGGGGCGAGTGTACCGTTTGCTCCGGCCGAGATGATGATGTTGTTCTCACCATGGGCGTCCACCGCGATCACCGCGACGCCGGTGGCAGCATCCGCGGAACGCCGGACGCGGGAAACGTCCACGCCGGCCCCTTCCGTGGAGGCAAGGAGCATGTCGCCGTTGGAGTCGTTTCCAACCGCGCCGACCAGCCTCACCATGCCCCCCAGTTTGCTCGCAGCGACGGCCTGGTTGGCGCTCTTTCCGCCGGGATTGACGGCGAAACCGTTGCCGTGGACGGTTTCGCCCGGGAGCGGGAGCCGCTCGCAATAAATGGTGAGGTCCGCGTTCAAGGACCCGACGACGACGATCCTGCCGTTCACTTTTCAACCTCGGCTTCGAGGGGCTTGGGGATGAGCAGCGACGCCGCGAAGGCGGCAACCGTGATGGCCAAACCGACGACGACCACCGTCAAGTAGGAGGCTTTGGCGTCGCCGAGCGCCGAGGTCGCCACGAGGACTGCCGGCAACACCAGGAAGCTCAGGCCGGCGCCGAGGTTAAAAGCGCCGGCGTTCATGCCGGGCAGGAAGCCGGGGTTGCCGGCGGGGGAGAGGACAACTCCCAGTCCGTTGAGCATGATGTTGACCGTACCGGCGTACATAATCCCGAGCAAGGCCGTTCCCGCGATCATGAGGGGCAGGCTGTTGAGTCCGAGGAACGCGATGACAGCCAGTGACGCAATGCTGCCCAGCATGCCGATGCGCAGGACTTTGGTGTAGCCGAGCACGGGCGCGAGCCTGCCGCTGATGGGCCCGAACACCCAGCCAAGGAGGGCGTACGGTGTGAGGATCATGAGCGACATCTCAGTGGGGCCAACCCCGAATCCCGGCGCGGCGGCCTGGACATATGCCGGGACGATGCCGTTGATGACTGCGAAGATGCCGGTCATGGCGAGGGTGGTGGTCAGCAGTGGCGCCCACGTGGAACGCTGGCGAAGGTGGACAGTCTCCACCATGGGCTGCTTGGAGCGCTTTTCGGTCCTCCAAAAGGCCGCGAACGCCACGACGGCCACTACCGTGAGCCCGATGGCCAACATCAGCGTTCCGGAAGAGAACGCGCCGACCAGCTTGGATCCTTCGTTCAAGGCTGTCAGGAGTGCTCCCACGGCGATGACAATGAAGACCACACCGAGCCAGTCCATTCGGGTGCCGGCGGCGGGCTTGCTCTCCCCGGCGAGGAAGGCGATCAAGGCCGTGGCCACGACTGCGAGGCCAACCATGAGCCAGAAGATGCTGCGGAATCCGAAGTGCTCGGCAAAATAGCCGCCCACGAAGGAGTCGACGCCGGCAACGCCGCCGTTGACGGCCGTGATGAGGCCCATCAGGGCTCCGTACTTGCGCGGGTTGTTGACCGCGGAGCGCAGCATGATGAGGCACAGCGGGACGGTAGGGCCGCTGACGCCCTGGACGACGCGGCCCACGAAGAGCCACGTGACGTCGGGCGCCATGGCTGCGATGACCGAGCCGAGGGCCATGAGCAGCATCATGCCGAGCAGGATCTTCTTGCGGCCCACGATGTCGCTCAAGCGCGGCAGGAACAGTGAGAACAAGGCCGCGGCGGTAAAGAACCAGGTCTGGGAGAGGCCGATGACTGCCTGGCCGGTGTGGAGCTCGTTACCCATGGTCACGAGGGCCGGGCTCAGCATGGAGGCGTTGAGCTGGAAGGCTACGCAGGCGGCCAGCAGGGCGACCATGAGGGCGGCGATATTACCGCGGGTTGTCTTGGTTTCGTTGATGAGGGTAGTCATTTACTTGGCCTCTCCTGCGATGGCTGCAGCGGTGGCGGGAGCGCCGGTGGGCTCTCCTGCGTCGGGCTCGCCGATGCGGATGATCGCGTCGGTGACGAGGTTCCAGAATTTCCCGTGGTCGAGGTCGACGGCGACGGATGTGTTGCAGTCGGCCGGTGCGGGAGCGCGGAAATCGGCCACGGTCATACCAAGAGTGAGCTTGCCCTGCAGTTCGATGTCGACCGGGACCTTGCGGGTAGTCATGACGGTGGGGTCGATGACGTAGGCCACGGCGCAGGGGTCGTGCACCGGAGGATAGTCAAAGCCTTGGGCGTCCCGGTAGGTCTTGGTGAAGAACTCCATGAGTTCCATGACGAATTTGGCTGGCTTGCTGCCGATGGCGGCGATCTTTTCGACGACCTCGTGGGTGGCCAGGGCCTGGTGCGTAAGGTCCAGGCCGACCATTACCACTGGCCAGTTTTCGTTGAAGACGATGTGGGCGGCCTCGGGATCGATGATGATGTTGAACTCGGCCACGGCACTCCAGTTGCCTACGTGGTAGCCGCCGCCCATGAGGACAACTTCCTTGACCCGTTCAACGATCCGCGGTTCTTTGCGGGCGGCCATGGCGATGTTGGTGAGTCCCGCCGTGGGGACCAGGGTCACGGTGCCGGGTTCGTGGGCCATGATCGTTTCGATGATGAGGTCGACGGCGTGGCGCGGGTCCAGCTCGATGGTGGACTGGGGCTGTTCGGGGCCGTCCATGCCGGTGTCGCCGTGGATATCCGGTGCGGTCTCGATTGCGCGGACCAGCGGACGGTCGCAGCCTGCGGCAAAGGGAACACCCGTGATGCCTGCGATGGTTCCCACCGAAAGGGCGTTGCGGGTGACCTTTTCGAGGGTCTGGTTTCCGACCACCGTGGTGACGGCGAGAAGTTCGATGTCAGGGTTGCCGTAGGCCAGCAGCAGGGCCACCGCGTCGTCATGCCCGGGATCACAATCCAGGATGATCTTCTTGGGTTCTCGGGTCATGGGGTTGGGGTCCATGTTCATCTCCACGTCATTGGGGCCTGCCGAGGCAGGGCGTTAAAGCATTCAGGGGAATTCTGGCATTGGCTCGGGCTTTACGTCAAGCGCTTAACGCATCTTTGCGTCAAGCGCTTGATGCCTTGTTGCGTGGGAATTGGCCGGATCCCCGTTACGATCGTTGTATGGAAACGGGGGGACGAGTGCAGCAGGCGCAGGGCCGCGCCCATCGCGTCACGGCAGCGATGGTGGCCGCCATGGCAGGGGTTTCGACGGCGACTGTATCGTTGGTCGCCAACGGGAAGACGCAGGGCAGGGTCTCCGAGGAGAACATCTCGCGCGTCCGCCATGCCATCGCCGAACTTGGCTATGTGGTGGACGGAATCGGCAGCTCCTTGGCCAAGGGCGTGAGCTCGATTGTGATCCTTGTGGCGCCGGACATTTCCAACCCCTTCTTCGCCAAGGTCATCGCCGGAGTACGGGAATCGCTCGGCTCCGAGTACCAGCTGCTGCTCTCCGTGACCGACGCCGGCGAGTTCCCCCGCGCGGAGGACGTCCGGAAGCTTCTGGCCCTTCGCCCTGCAGGCCTGCTGGTGGATGCGCCCAACGCAAGCTTTCTGGAGGATCTGTCAGTTGCCGGGCCGCTGGTCCTTCTCGATGCCCCCGGCCTGGAAGGTTACGCTCCGTCCGTGAACCTCGATGTTGCCCACGGTGCCCGTGAATTGGCCGCGCATCTTGCGGCCTCCGGGCACAATCGAGTTGCCTACGTGGACAGCGTGACCGGCACGGCCACCTTCGAGGTGCGCCGGACGGCATTTTTGGAGGAGGCGGTTTCCTGCGGGATTTCGGTAGCGGACAAGCACATCATCAGCACCACCATCGACGTCGGCGCTGCCGCGGCTGCCTTCGCTGCCGCATGGCCGGACTGGCAGCGCGCCGGGGTCACCGCCGTCGTCTGCGGTACTGACACCCACGCCTATGGTGTATTGCAGGAAGCCCGGGTGGCCGGGGTCCGGATTCCGGAGGAACTCGCGGTTGCCGGCTTCGACGACCTGCCCTATTCAGCCACGAGCAACCCGAGCCTGACCAGTGTGCATTTGCCGGCCACTCCGTTGGGACTCAAAGCCGGCGAACAGCTCCGGGGGCTGATGGAAGGCCGTGAGCTGGAACAGCCGCAGCTGACGCTGGAGAGCTCGCTGGTGGTGCGCGGCTCTACCGCATCGATTGCTGACAACGCGGGGTCACTTAGCGCCCATTAACCGGCCCGGCATGGGCCGTAAGTGACCCCGCGTCCGACTAGTGGATGGCGGCGAGCAGCACGCCCACGGACATGAACAGCACGCCGAAAGTACGGTTGAGGACTTTTTGCCCGTGTTCGTTGTGCGTGAACCGTTGGAATGAACGGGCTGCCAGGGCGAAGAAGAACCACATGACGCAAATGTCGATGAATACGATCGTGGCGCTGAGGATCAGATACTGCGGAATCAGCGGCTGTTCCGGGCGGATGAACTGCGGCATGAAGGCCAAGAAGAAGACGATCGCTTTGGGGTTCAGCAGGTTCACCCAAACCCCGCGCTGGAACATGGACCAGGCCGGCTCATTCCGCCGGGCTTCCACTTTTTCCTTGTCCAGGTCCGGCCGGTGCAGGAACTGCCGGATGCCCATGTACACGAGATATGCCGCCCCCGTGTAGCGGATCACGTTGAAGACCACGGGCGAGCTTGAGACCAGGACACCTACGCCAAGCGCAACAATCAGAATGTGGATGATCAGTGCCGCCTGTTGGCCCAGGACTCCCCAGATGGAGCGGCGGAATCCGGAGTTGAGCGAGTTGCTCATGGTGGAGATGGCGCCCGCGCCGGGAGTGAAACTGATCAGGGTGCCGGCGCCTACCAGGGCCAGCCAAAGCGAAATTTGCACCAATCCAGCTTATGCCCGCAGCACGTGGCGCCAGGACGCGGCGGCCCCGGACAGAGATGCCTTTGCCTATGTGGACAACTGTCCGAGTTTCGCTGCCTTGACCAAGAGATACTGCTGCTCCTGCACGCTCCCTGTCTTTCGTGCCGCGGCGAGCAAGCACTCCCGGGCGCCAACAAGCTCCCCAGACATTTCGAGCAAGTGCCCGCGAACGGCGTCGAGCCTGTGCCAGCCTTTCAGTCCCTCCTCAAGCCCGTCCAGCAGTTGAAGGGCCGCCTGCGGCCCTTCAACCATTGCCACGGCAACTGCGCGGTTGAGCGCCACAACCGGGCTCGGAGCCATAGCTTCGAGGACCGTGTACAGCGCCAGGATCTGCGGCCAATCGGTCTGGTCCGCCGAGGGTGCCTCGGCATGGACCGCAGCGATGGCCGCCTGCAGCTGGTAGGGTCCCGGACGCCCAACGCCGAGCACCGTGGATAGTATTGCAAGGCCTTCGGCGATCTGCGTCGAGTCCCACTGCCGCCGATCCTGCTCAGCGAGCGGCACGAGCATACCGTCCGGCAGGGACCTTGCCCGGCGTCGTGCATCGGTGAGGAGCATAAGCGCGAGCAGTCCGCCCACCTCGGGCTCGCCCGGGAGCAGCCCCCGCAGGAGCCGCGCGAGGCGGATAGCCTCCGCGGTGAGGTCTTCGCGCTGCATGGATGGCCCGGAACTCGCCGCGTAGCCCTCGTTGAAGGTCAGGTACAGGACGTGGAGTACGACGCCGAGCCGCGCCTTGCGCTCCTCGGCCTCAGGGAGCTCGAAATGGGCTCCGGCTTTCCTGATGCGCTGCTTGGCCCGGCTGATCCTCTGGCCCATGGTGGCTTCCGGGACAAAGAATGCGCTGGCGATTTCCGCTGTCGTGAGCCCTCCCACTGCCCGCAATGTCAATGCCAGCTGCGAGGGTGCCGAGAGAGCGGGGTGGCAGCACAGGAAAAGTAGGGCGAGGGTATCGTCGGCGGCAGCACCGGCGTCGGGATCTTCCGGAAGCGGCGGTTCCAAGGCGGCCGCGCGTTTTTCGCGCGCGTGGCGCGCGCTTTCGCTACGCCAGTGGTCCACCAAGCGTCGGTTGGCGACCGTCAGCAGCCATGCCTTCGGATTGTCCGGGACCCCGGAGGCCGGCCATTGCAACGCGGCCTCGAGCAGCGCTTCCTGGACGGCATCCTCGCACTCGGCGAAGTGGCCGTGCCTGCGGACGAGCATGCCAAGGACCTGCGGCGCAAGCGTGCGCAGCAGGTCCTCGAATGCGAATTCCCCGGGGGAGACGGCCAAGTGCTAGACCTCAGGCGGCTCGTCCTGGACGCGGCGAAGCTCCACGACCGGTGCGTACTTGACGATGCCGGAGCAGATTTCCACCGCCCGTTCCTCGCTGGCGACGTCCACTACCCAGTAGCCGATGAGGGATTCCTTGGCCTCGGCGAAAGGTCCATCCGTGGTGATGACGCCGTTGTCCGTCTGCTTGACGAGCTTGGCAGTGCCCGGGTCGGCAAGGCCTGCGTTGAAAACCATCTCGCCTGAATCGCTGAGGTCCTTATCGATCTGGATCATGAATCCGATCATTTCCCTGATCCATTCCGGATCCGCGGTCTCCATCATGCCCTCGGCAGAGCCAAACATCATGATCATGTATTTCATCTCGAACTCCTTTATCAGGGCGCTCCGTGTGGGCGCTTTCGTGCATAGGTCGGAACTACGGAACGGTTTTCGACATCGAAATACAGAAAGTTAAGCCCGTGCGATGACTTCCCCATTCGGGATCAGGAAGAAGCCGTCGTCCGTGGAGCCCCAACGGTGCCAACCGGCGGCGATCCTGGCCAGGTCCGCCTCGTTGGCCAGGCCGTATTCCAGCGCCTGCTCGGCAAAGGCGGAGTGCAGGACGCGCTCGCTCCACACCCGCGACTGCCAACGGCGCTGCTGCGCGGTGGCGTATAGCCAGTTGCTGCTCGAGGGCGCAACATCGGTGAACCCCGCCTGCTGGGCCCAGGACACGAGCCGCCGCCCGGCGTCGGGTTCTGCTCCGTTTCGTCGGGCGATCTTCTGGTAGAGCTCCATCCAGTCGTCGAGCTCGCGGACCTCCGGGTACCAGCTCATGCCGTGGAAGTCGGCGTCGCGCACTGCCACGATGGCGCCGGGTTTGGCCACGCGCCGCATTTCGCGCAACGCCGCCACGGGGTCGGTCAGGTGCTGCAGGACCTGGTGGGCGTGGACGACGTCGAAGGTCTCGTCCTCGAAGTCCAGATCGTAGATGTTGCCGGTCACGAATTCCACGTTTTCCACACCGCGTTCGGCGGCCAGCGAGGCAGCCTGGGCCACGATCTCCACCGAACGGTCGAGCCCGACGACTTTCCCGGGAGCCACCAGCTCAGCGAAGTCGCAGGTGATGCTTCCAGGTCCGCATCCGACGTCGAGCACTGATGTCCCGGCGGTGAGATGCGGGATGACAAAGGCGGCAGAGTTCTCGGCTGTGCGGGAGGCATGGGCGCGTACAACGGACTCGTGGTGTCCGTGGGTGTAGACGTCTTCGGGCTTCTGCTCGTTCATAGGCAAACGCTACCCCGATGAGCTGGAAAGAGGGCGGAACTTTACTCCTGGGGCCGGTTTCGGTACGCGGACAGGAACGTGGCGATCCTTCGCACGGCCTCTTCGATCTCGCGGACGGAGGGCAGGATGACGAAACGGAAATGGTCCGGGGTTGGCCAGTTGAAGGCCGAACCGTGGGAGACCAGGATTTTCTGGTCCTGCAGGAGGTCGAGGACGAATTTCTCGTCACTCTCAATCGGGTAGACCTCAGGGTCCAGCCGCGGAAACAAGTACATTGCCCCGGCCGCGGGAACGCAACTCACTCCGGGGATCGCAGTCAGGAGCTTCAATGCCAGGTCCCGTTGTTCGCGGAGCCGGCCGCCTGGCCTGATGAGTTCTTCGATGCTTTGGTAGCCGCCCAGGCAGGTCTGGATGGCGTGCTGCGCGGGAACGTTGGAGCACAAACGGAGGGAGGCCAGGAGCTCCAGGGCTTCGCGGTACTCGGCAGTTGCCGCGTGCGGTCCCGTGATGGCGACCCAACCTGCGCGGTAGCCCGGCATGCGGTAAGCCTTGGAAAGGCCGCTGAAGGTCAGGACGCAGATGTCGTCCGCGATAGAGGCAGTGTGGATGTGCTCGGCGTCTTCGTAGCGGATCTTCTCGTAGATCTCGTCCGAGAAGAGGACAAGATCATGCTTGCGGGCCAGCTGCGCGAACTGCTCCAGGATGTGGCGGGGGTAGACCGCTCCCGTGGGGTTGTTCGGGTTGATGATGACGATCGCCTTGGTGCGCTTGGTGATCTTGGCTTCGACGTCGGACATGTCCGGCCACCAATTCCGCTCCTCATCGCACAAGTAGTGCACCGGGTTGCCGCCCGTGAGGGTCACTGTGGCCGTCCACAGTGGATAGTCCGGCGCGGGGATGAGGACCTCGTCGCCGTTTTCCAGGAAGGCCTGCAGCGTCATGGAGATCAGTTCGCTGACGCCGTTGCCGATGAAGATATCCTCGACGCCGATATTCATCAGGTTCTTGGTCTGGTAGTACTGCGAAATCGCGGTCCGGGCAGTGAAGATGCCTTTGGAGTCGCTGTACCCTTGTGCGCCGCGGAGGTGGTGGATCATGTCCACCACGACCGACTCCGGAGCTTCGAGTCCGAACGGCGCGGTGTCCCCGAGGTTCATCTTGAGGATGCGGTGCCCTTCGGCCTCCATGGTCTTGGCCGCTTGGAGGATGGGCCCGCGGAGTTCGTAACGGACGTTTTGTAGTTTGCTGGAGTGCTGCATCGGACGCATGGTTGATCATTTCATGTCCGGCGCCCTCACTCCCAGCGGATGATGACCGGCAGGCTGCTCGTGTTGGCAGAGACTTCGCGTTCGGTGCCTCGCACAGCCACGACAAAATGCTGGAGATCCTCCGCCGAGGCCAGGACCTCGAAATGGCCGGTGGGATCGCTCACGACGGCGGTTGCGGACGAATGTGGGCGGATGTATGCCTCGGGGATGCCCTTGTTGTGGACGTCGACCAACCGGCCGTGGATGAGGCGGGCCACCGTGGCGGCGTCAAGGAGAGGTTCAGCGGACGGCGGGTCGGATGGCTCATCGAGGCTTATGCCGATGGGTACGCGGACCAGGAAGCCGAGGCCTTGGCGGATTCCGGCGTCGTATTCGTCCGGCTGGAATTCGCCGCTGGAGACCACGGAGTATTGGGTGTTTTGCTCGATGGCAACCAGGAGCTTCTCCATGTTGTCCAGTTGCATCGGACCATGGCATTCCACCGCCACCTTGAGCTCAAGGTCCAGCAGCGGCCCCTCCCGCCGGGAACGGCCCACCCTGTTCATGGCGACGGCGTGGACCGTGACAGGAGCATCGGTGGAATGGCCTGTGGGTGGTGCGGATCCGTCGTCGAAACGGACGCGCTCGGGCGAAACGGCGTCGGAGAGTATCCCGAGGAGCTCGGTCATGGATGATCGCACAAAACCCACGGTGACACTCCAGTCCACAGTGCGGTCCAGCTAGCCGTTGTGCTCTACGTTACTCCCGCACTGGTCCACGAGTCACCGGGGTTCGGGTGTAACTCCACTCGATGGTTGGCTGCTTGGCGTGACACCGTTCCGGGCCGTCTTGGTGGCCTCGATGACTCCTTGCATGAAAGCCATGACGACGTGGAGTTCTTCCGGCGAAAGCGCGTCAATGACCGGGGCGATGGCGCCCGCCAGGGGAGAAAACAATTCACTGCCGGTAGCGCGGGCGGAATCGGTCATCTCCAGATGAACCTGCCGGCGGTCCTTTTCGCTGCGGCGGCGTGCCAGATGGCCCGCCCGGTCTAGGCGGTCCACCAGCGCAGTTGTTGCGGGCGAACTCAGGTTGAGTGCCGCCCTGAGCGCCCCGGGAGTCATGGTCTTGCCCTCCCGCGCGGCGGCCACCATGGCAGCCAAGGCATTCAGGTCCGTTCGATGGAGGTGATGGCGGGTGCTGACGGCCTCCACGTAACGCTCCGTTTCCACCGTGAACTGCTGGAGTAGCCCGAGGAGTACAGCTGCGGACTGAGCGTGCTGCTTGTCATCCATGAGGCCTCCTTCAGCCTCAAATTATCCCACCGGAGTGCCATTGACCAATTATCTCCATGATAGATATATTTCATCGTGGAAGTAATTGGAAGGGGGCGGGCGTCATGGACAAACGGCGTGGAACCGGCCGACTAAGGGTTTCGAGGTTGTGGGTGGCAGGGGCGCTGCTCGCCCTGGTGGCTTGGATGGCGATCGGCGGCTTCGGCGGCCCTACCTTCGGGAAGCTCAGTGAGGTGTCCAGTAACGACCAGGCAGCCTTCCTGCCTGCGAGCGCCGAATCCACCGAGGTCCGTGCATGGCAAAACAAGTTCACTTCCAGCGGCAGTGTGCCCGCGGTGGTGCTGATCGAGTCTCCTGCGAAGCTTTCACCCGCTCAACTAGCCGGAGCGGCCTCCCTCGGTACGCAGCTGTCTGCCGTCGCGGGGGTCAGCCACTCGACGTCGACGGTCGGGCCGATTCCGTCCGCGGACGGGAAAGCGGTGCAATTCATCGTCCCCGTGGAGGATGGAAACGGGGTCAAAGCGAGCATCCAAACGCTTCGCGCGAAGGCGGCGGGCTACATAACCGGCGCCGGGCTTCCCGCTGGAACAACCGGTTACGTGACAGGACCGGCGGGCTTCATCGCCGATTTGGTGAGCGCCTTTGGCGGTATCGACGGAATATTGCTCTTCGCCGCCCTCGGTGCGGTCTTGGTCATCTTGCTAGCGGTCTACCGATCCGTGGTGCTGCCCTTTGTGGTGCTGCTTACCGCCGTCTTCGCGCTTTGCGGTTCGATTCTGCTGGTCTTTGCCTTGGCTAAGTCGGGCGCAGTCCAATTGACGGGACAAAGCCAAGGGATCCTGTCCATCCTGGTGGTTGGCTCAGCCACCGACTATGCACTTCTCTTTGTGGCCCGTTACCGTGAGGCCTTGGGCGACGCCTCGAGCAAGTGGTCGGCTTTGGGACGCGCGTACAAGGGCAGCTTCGGGGCCATCCTGGCATCCGGGACGACGGTCGCCTTGGCGTTGCTTTGCCTGCTTTTCTCGGAACTGAATTCAAACCGCGGGCTGGGGCCCATCGGCGCGATCGGGATCGGCTTTTCAATGTTGGCCAGCCTCACTCTGCTTCCCGCGGCCCTTGGTCTGCTCGGCAGGACCGCCTTTTGGCCGCGTACCCCGAGGAAGGCCCCGGCCAACTCCGACATTCCCCGGATCTGGAGGCTTCTGGCCAACACCATAGCCACGCGCCCCCGGGCCGTGTGGCTGGGCGCAACTGCCGTCTTGGTGGTCTGCGCCTCGGGCCTGCTGCAGCTCCAGGCCAGCGGAGTTCCGCAGTCGGCGCTCATTCTGAGCAAATCAGAGGCGGTGGACGGCCAGGCGGCACTCGGCCGGCACTATCCTGCCGGGGCCGGAAGCCCGGTGGTCGTGGTTGCTGACGAAAAAGTAGCAGCCGCGGTACTTGCCGAAGTCAAGGCCCAGGAGGGCATCTCGGATGCATCCGTGGTTGCCGCTCAGCCTGGTTCCGGCTTTCGACCGCTGGCGGAAGGCGCGGCGGACACTGCACCCTTGGTACGGGACGGTCGCGTGCTGATCAACGCCACCCTGTCCATGGAGGCGGATTCGGCGAAGGCCGAGCAGACCATCGCCACGCTCCGGCAGAAGCTGCACGATAAAGCGCCCGGGACGTTGCTTGGAGGAACCACCGCCACCGCTGTCGACACCAACGCGAGCGCGCAGTCTGATTTGCGGCGAATCATTCCGATCGTTTTGGCCGTCATCCTGTTGGTGCTCATGGCACTCCTGCGGGCAGTCCTGGCACCGCTACTGCTGATCGGAACCGTGGTGCTCTCCTATGCGGCAGCCCTTGGTGTCTCGGCCTGGGTATTCAACCATCTATTTGGGTTCCCGGGCGCGGATGCCTCGGTACCGCTTTACGGTTTTGTATTCCTGGTTGCCCTCGGCGTTGACTACAACATCTTCCTCATGACCCGTGTCCGGGAAGAATCGACGCTCGAGGGAACCCGTGCCGGTATCTTGAAGGGGCTCGGTGCCACCGGTGCGGTGATTACTTCGGCCGGCGTCGTTCTTGCTGCAACGTTTGCCGCACTCGGGGTCATTCCGATCCTCTTCCTTGCGCAGATCTCCTTTATTGTGGCGTTCGGGGTGTTGCTCGACACCACCATCGTGCGCTCGCTCTTGGTGCCTGCGTTGTCGTACGACTTTGGCCGTCGGATTTGGTGGCCGGGGCGTTTGGCCCGGGATCCGGCGTCGCAGCACGCTGGCTTAACGGGCAGCCACCGCTTCCTGATCCCGCCACCAGGCCACGGTCGCCGCCATGGCGTCCGCTAGCGGCGTCGGTGCGAGCCCAAGCTTGGCCTGGCTCGCAGTGGAGTCCATGACGAACGGCCGCTCGAACTGGTACAGCATTTCGGCCAGCTCCCGCATGTCGGGTGAAAACAGGCCAAGGGTCCGGAGCAGCCAGCCTGGAACTACGCTCAGTTTTGGTTCGGGGACGCCGGCCGAGCGAGCGAAGTTCCCCGCGATTTCCCGCATCGTCATGGCCGGACCGGTTGGCGCGTGCAGAACCGAGTTCCGGAGTTCGGGCTTTTGGGCAGCATCGATCATGGCTGCGGCCAGATCCGGGACGTAGGTGAAAGAGTGGGGCTCATCGGCGCTTCCGAGGACCTGGACCGGCTTGCCCTTGAGGACCAAGGGGACCATGCGCTCGCCGGCGTGCGCCATGCGGGCCCGTGGCCCGAAGAAATCGCCCGCCACCACGCTGACGGTGTTCGCCGGGTGGGATTGCCGGGCCTTCAACAGCACGGTACGGATCCCGCGTTTACCGCCGTCTGCTTCGCGCGGGCTGCTTTCGGTGATGGTCTTGTCCGGCTGGCTGTAGGAGTAAAGGCTCTCAGGGAAGACGACGACGGCGCCCGCCGCAGCAGCGGCGTCCATCACCACGCGCTCCGCTCCGGGAAGCTCGGCCGCCCAGGCTTTGGCCCGGTAGGCAGAACCGTGGATGCAGTGAAAAACGGCGGTGGCCCCGTCGAAGGCTTGCGCCAGCTTGGCCGCGTCCGAGACATCCACTCGGAGCTTTTCGACCATCGGATGGTCCGGGCCGCTGCCCGAGCGCGTCAGCACACGCACCCGTTCTCCGCGGTCCGCGAGTTGCTCGGCAATGGTCCATCCGACGGGACCGGCTCCTGTGACGACGTACATGGTGTTCTCGCTTTCTGACCGGGATTGAGACTCGAGAGCAGTGCTCTCTGAATTCAGGATGGACCTTTGCTTTGTAGGTGTCAAGAGCGGTGCTCACATTTGTTATTGGCGCTCTCTTGTGTGGCATGCTGGAGTCATGGACCACCCTTCCTCCGCAGCAGCCAAAAAATCGACGCCCCGCGAGCGGGCCCGGGCACGGACCGTGGCGGACATTATCCGGCTGGGTCGCGAGCACCTTGCCCTGCATGGCGCCGCAGGCTTGTCCCTGAGGGCGGTGGCACGCGATCTTGGTGTGGTGTCCTCCGCCGTGTACCGCTATGTGGAGAGCCGCGACGAACTGCTGACCCTCCTGCTGATTGACGCTTACGGTGAGTTGGGCGACGAAGTTGACGCCGCCGTCGACGCCCTCCCCGAGGACGACTATCGTGGCAGGTTCCTGGCACTCGGGCGGGCCGTTCGCCAGTGGGCCCTGCGCGAGCCGGCGCGGTACGCGCTCCTGTTCGGCAGTCCGGTGCCCGGATACCAAGCGCCCTCCGAACGCACTACGGAACCTGGAACGCGGGTGATCTACCGGATGGTGGGGATCTTCGACGCCGCCTACCGCGCAGGTGCCTTGACCGCCGAAGCGGCGCCCGCCGTCGTCGTTCCTCCTGCCCTTGCCGCAGACCTGGCGGCCATCCGGGGCGAGCTGGGCGTGGCCGTTCCCGAACCTGAATTGGCCAAGGGTGTGCTTGCGTGGACGTCGGTTTTCGGGGCGGTCAGCTTCGAGGTGTTCGGCCAGTACGGACCTGATACCTTCGCCGCGCGCGACGAGCTGTTTGAGCACCAACTCGAGGTGCTGTGCGGGATCGTGGGGTTGTAGCCCCCATCCGCCGTGCATCAAGGCCCTGCATCAAGGAGGTCCCGGAAAGGTAAAGTAACTGCATGGCCCGTGGACTCGCTGACATCGGCGCGGAGGGCGTTTTGCTCGCGGGAGCGGGCCGCGCCATCCTGATGCAGATCGCCAATCCCGCGGTCGGTCACGGCGTAGCCGAACACAGCAATTTCGCCGAGCGGCCGCTGGATCGGCTGCGTGCCACCATGACGTACGTCTACACGGTCGTCTATGGCTCGGAGGGGCAATTGGCCGCGGTCCGCCGGGCCGTGAATCGCGGGCATGCCCCTGTTCGCCGGACAGCCGACGAAAAGTCGCAGGGCTACAACGCCTTTGACCCGCACTCCCAGCTCTGGGTGGTGGCGACCCTCTATGACACCGCCGTCACCGTCTACGAAAAGGTCCATGGAGCCCTCGATGACGACACTGCCGATCGTATCTACCGGGAGTATGCGGGCATTGGGACGGCCTTGCAGCTTCCGGCCGAGCTGTGGCCGGCGGACCGCCAGGCTTTCGCGCGGTATTGGGACGCATCCTTGCAGAACCTCGCCCCAGACGCAGTTGCACTGAAGGTGGCCCGCGAACTCCTCTACCCCGCGAGCGGGCCGTTCTTGATGCGCTTGAGCATGCCGTTGGTCCGGTTGATTACGGCGGGGTTGCTGCCGGAGGGGCTTCGTGAGGGTTTCGGACTTCCGTGGAGTTCCCGGCGCCGGCGCAGCTTCGAGGGCACGATGCGGCTCCTCGCGGTGGCTTATCCGCGCCTGCCGGAGAAAGTCAGGCATTGGCCGAAGAACTACTATCTGGGCCAGCTTGGCCCGGGCGTTTCGGCGTTCTCCCACGGCGAAATCGATCACAGGCCCTGATTTTCCGGGGTTCCTTGGTCCGCACGAACAATAGTTGAGCGTACTTGACTCAAGTTTGGATTGACATTGAACGGGGCCTGAGTACAGTTGAGTGCAGAACGCTCAACTAGCCGAAGGTTGAGTGCTCCCCGGTTCCAAACCCTCCATAGGTTAGGCCCGGGTGAAATCTCGACCGTCGGCCATTGAAAGGAAGCAACATATGTCACGCGCTGTAGGTATCGACCTCGGAACCACTAACTCCGTCGTCTCTGTTCTCGAAGGTGGCGAGCCCACCGTCATTGCCAACGCCGAGGGTGGCCGCACCACGCCGTCGGTCGTTGCATTCTCCAAGTCCGGTGAAGTCCTGGTTGGCGAAATCGCCAAGCGCCAGGCCGTCAACAACATCGACCGCACCATCGCTTCCGTGAAGCGCCACATGGGCACCGACTGGTCCGTCGCCATTGACGACAAGAAGTACACGCCGCAGGAAATCTCCGCGCGCATCCTCATGAAGCTGAAGAACGACGCCGAGAGCTACCTCGGCGAAAAGGTCACCGACGCTGTCATCACCGTCCCGGCCTACTTCAACGACGCCGAGCGCCAGGCCACCAAAGAAGCCGGTGAAATCGCCGGCATGAACGTTCTCCGCATTGTCAACGAGCCCACCGCGGCTGCGCTTGCCTACGGCCTGGACAAGGGTAAGGAAGATGAACTCATCCTGGTCTTCGACCTCGGCGGCGGAACGTTTGACGTCTCCCTGCTGGAAGTCGGCAAGGACGAAGACGGCTTCTCCACCATCCAGGTCCGCGCCACGGCCGGTGACAACCGCCTCGGCGGCGACGACTGGGACCAGCGCATCGTTGACTACCTGCTGAACCAGCTCAAGATCAAGGGCATCGACCTTTCCAAGGACAAGATCGCCCTGCAGCGTCTTCGTGAGGCTGCGGAGCAGGCCAAGAAGGAACTGTCTTCTTCCACCAGCACCAACGTCTCCCTCCAGTACCTCTCCGTCACCCCCGACGGCCCGGTCCACCTGGACGAGCAGCTGACCCGCGCCAAGTTCCAGGACCTCACCAAGGACCTGCTTGAGCGCACCAAGAAGCCGTTCCACGACGTCATCGCCGAGACCGGCATCAAGCTCTCCGAAATCGACCACATCGTGCTGGTGGGCGGTTCCACCCGTATGCCCGCCGTCTACGATCTCGTCAAGGAACTCGCCGGCGGCAAGGAGCCCAACAAGGGCGTCAACCCGGACGAAGTTGTTGCTGTTGGCGCAGCCCTCCAGGCCGGCGTGCTGAAGGGCGAGCGCAAGGACGTCCTGCTGATCGACGTCACCCCGCTGTCCCTCGGCATCGAAACCAAGGGTGGCGTCATGACGCACCTGATCGAGCGCAACACGGCCATCCCCACCAAGCGTTCCGAGACCTTCACCACCGCTGACGACAACCAGCCGTCCGTGGCCATCCAGGTCTTCCAGGGCGAGCGTGAATTCACCCGCGACAACAAGCCGCTGGGCACGTTCGAACTGACCGGCATCGCTCCGGCACCGCGTGGCGTCCCCCAGGTCGAGGTCACCTTCGACATCGACGCCAACGGCATCGTCCACGTCTCCGCCAAGGACAAGGGCACCGGCAAGGAGCAGTCGATGACCATCACCGGCGGCACCGCGCTGTCCAAGGAAGACATCGACCGCATGGTCCGTGAAGCCGAGGAGCACGCGGCCGAGGACAAGGCCCGCCGCGAAGCTACCGACACCCGCAACAGTGCCGAGCAGCTCGCCTACTCCGTGGACAAGCTCATCGCCGACAACGACGACAAGCTGCCTGAAGACGTCAAGACCGAGGTCAAGGCCGACGTCGACGCCCTCAAGAAAGCCCTCGAAGGCACCGATGACGCAGAGGTAAAGACCGCTTTCGAGAAGCTGCAGCACTCGCAGTCCAAGCTCGGCGAAGCGATCTACTCGCACGCCGGTTCCCCGGACGGCGCAAGCAGCGCCGCTGGCGCCGAGGGTGCCAACCCGGGTTCGGCCTCCGGCGATGAGGACATCGTCGACGCCGAGATCATCGACGAAGACGAAAAGAAGTAAGCATGCCTCACCACGGCAACGACGCAGAGCACTCACCTTCCAACGAGGGCAAACACGACGAGCGTGAAGGAGCCGGTCAGCAGAAGCCAATTATTCGCGACAACCGCAAGGTTGACCCGGAAACCGGGGCCGCCCGCCACACCCAAGGACCGGCAGCTGATTCCAACGCCGCTGCCGCCGAGGGCGACGCCCTGTCCCAGGCTGAGGAGATCCTTAACGGCATGGAGGTTCCGGCTGAAGAGTCGGTGGCCCCCGGCGCCGCTGCAGAAGCAGAGGCCGCGGAACTCCGCAACGACCTCCTGCGACTGCAGGCTGAGTACGTCAACTACCGCAAGCGCGTCGAACGCGACCGCGCCGTCGCAGGGGAAATGGCCGTCATCGGCGTCCTGAACTCCCTGCTGCCGGTGCTGGACGACGTCGACGCCGCCCGCCAGCACGGCGACCTCGTGGACGGCCCGTTCGCCGCGATCGCCGCCAAGCTGGAGAACGCGCTGAAGACGTACGGCTTGGAGCGCATCGCGGAAACCGGAGTCGAATTCGACCCCACGATCCACGAAGCCCTCATTCAGCAACCGGGCGAGGACATCGAAGTAGACACAGTCAGCCAAGTGCTGCGCTCCGGCTACAAGTCGGGCGAGCGCGTGCTGCGTGCGGCACAGGTGATTGTGGCTGTACCGGCGTAACTGCTCGCCGTAGCTCACGGCACATGCGCGTCACCATCGCGAAACGAGACAAGGGGCCCCGCCCCTCCGCCGGGTGGCCAAGGATCTGCGATCCTTGGCCGCCCGGCTCCGGCAGGCCCGATGCCACTCCCGGGCCCCTTGCCTCGCTCCGCTCATGCGGTTGTCTCACCTAAGGTGGGATAAGCGCAGCGCAGCTGGATAGGGGGCCGCGGCGTGGCGGGCACCGCGGAGCGGGCACGGCCCCCTATCCAGCTGAGCGCCAACTAACCAGAAACGAAAGAGAGAAGCCGAGTGGCCAGCCAGGACTGGGTTGAGAAGGATTTTTACGCCATCCTTGGTGTCGCCAAGGACGCCTCTGACGCTGACATCAAGAAGGCTTACCGCAAGCTTGCGCGGAAGTACCATCCGGATACCAACTCCGGGGATGCTGCTGCCGAGAAGAAGTTCAAGGACATCTCGGAAGCGTATTCGGTGCTGTCGGATCCCGAAGAGCGTCAGCAGTACGATGCCATTCGCGCCATGGGCGGGGCACGCTTCGCCCCGGGCGCAGCTCGCGGCGGCCCGGCCAATGGCGGCTTCGAGGACCTCTTCGGCGGCCTTTTCGGCGGCGGACGCCAGCCTGCCGGCGCCGGCGGCATCCCGCCTGAGTTCGCTGACCTCTTCGGCGGTGGCTTCGGCGGTGGGCAGACCGGCTTCCAGCGCACCCCGCAAAAGGGCAGCGACCGCACCGCGTCCACCTCGATTTCCTTCGCCGGATCCATCCACGGCACCACGGTGAGCTTGCGCGAAAGCAACGGCAACGTCATCGACGTCAAAATTCCCGCGGGGATCAGGGACGGACAGAAGGTCCGTCAGCGCGGCAAGGGCAATCCCGGCGCAGCCGGCAACGGGGACCTCATCATCACGGTGAACGTCAAGCCCCACGAGTTCTTCCACCGCGACGGCGACAACATCCGCATCCACGTGCCGGTGACTTTCGCTGAAGCCGCGCTGGGTGCCAACATCCACGTGCCAACGCTCGACGGCGACACCGTCACCGTCCGCGTCCCTGCCGGCACACCCTCCGGGCGCACGCTCCGGGTCAAAGACAAAGGCGTCAAGACATCGAAGGGCTCCGGGGACCTGCTGGTGACAATCGACGTCGCCGTCCCGCAGAACCTTAACAAGGAGGCCGAGGAGGCCGTCAAGGCATTCGCCGCGGCTACTTCCGACGCCGATCCCCGCCGCGACCTGGCCGCCAAGGCCCGCTTGTAGCGGCAGCAATACACATGGGAGGGGACGTAGGCATGGGCATCGACATCAACCAGCCGATCTTCGTCATCTCCGTTGCGGCTGAACTGGCGGACATGCACCCGCAGACCTTGCGCCAGTACGATCGCCTCGGCATCGTGTCGCCGAGCCGCGCCCCGGGCAAGTCCCGGCGTTACTCCCAACGCGACATCGACCGCTTGCGCGAGGTCCAGCGGCTCTCGCACGAGGGGGTGTCCCTCGAAGGCATCAAGCGCATCCTCGAACTCGAAAACCAAGTGGCCGCGCTGCAGTTCCGCGTGGCCGAATTGAGTGAGGAACTGCAACGCCGGCGGAGCCCGGTGGAGGCCCGTGTCTTTGCGGCGGGAGCAGCGGGCGACGTCGTCAGCCTGGCCCGCGGGCAGCGCCCCCGGGCGCGGTCCCAGGCACTCGTGGTGTGGCGGCCCCGGTCGGGGGAGTAGCCCCCTTAGCGCTGCGAGAGGGACGCCAGCAGCACCGGCGCTTCTTGGCCGGCCCACGTGCCTTTGAGAGTCCCGGTGCCACGCAGGGCAGCCGCATCTTCCGGACCTTGTGTTCCCAAATCCAGAACCCGGTTTATCCGCAGGGTGAGCTGGCCGGCTTCGATGCTGGTGACGCCGTCGTTCGTGACCGGGGCTGCGGGGGTCACCGACGGGACCTCGCTTCCGGGCTTCCCGCCGCCTTTGACGTTGACCGAACTCTTGCGTGGCTCCAGCGCGCCGTCCACGTCCACGAACTGTTCGGCTTCCTGCTGTCCGGTGAGGATGGCGGTGGCCAAGGCAACGACGTAGACGGGATCTGCGCAGGCGTCGTAGACCCACCTCGTGCCCAAAACGGAGTGTTCCATGGTGCCAAGAAGCGAGTCCTTTGCCCCGGGCAATTCCGAACCCCTGTAGCTCAGGGGAACCTGGTAGACCTTGCCGTCGTGGGAGACCAGGTGGGTTTCGAGGCCGACTTCGCCGTCCGGGTCATCGAAGCGGTAGGCGCCAAGGAGTTCGGGCTGTGGGGAGCCGTCCTTGGTGAACCACGGCTGGACGGGCAGGTACTTTTCGATGAGCTCAAGTTTGCTGGGACTCAGGGTTGCTCGATGGATGATCGCCATGCGGTCCAGCCTAGTTCGCGCCGGAGGTCTTCCATCGGAACCAGGCCGGCCCTATTCCGCGAACAGCCCCGCCAGGTCCTCCGCCGTCAGGGCACCGCCAGTCAGTGCATCGCCTTCCATGACGTCCGCGAACAGCTGCGACTTCCTGGTCTTGAGGGCCATGACCTTTTCCTCGATGGTGTCCTTCGCCACCAAGCGGTACACCATGACGTTCCTCGCCTGCCCGATCCTGTGGGTGCGGTCCACGGCCTGCGCTTCGGAGGCCGGATTCCACCATGGATCCAGCAGGAACACATAGTCGGCCTCGGTCAGGTTCAGGCCGAAGCCGCCTGCCTTCAAGGAAATGAGGAACACCGGTGCTGCGCCGTTCTTGAATTCACTCACGACGTCGGCCCGGTTCCGCGTGCCGCCGTCGAGGTAGCAGTACTCCGTACCCTCTTCCTCAAGCCGCTCCCGGACCTTGCCCAGGAAGCCCGTGAATTGGCTGAAGATGAGCGCCCTGTGGCCCTCGGCAACGATGTCCTCGAGCTGTTCGAACAACACGTCCAGCTTGGACGAGCGCACTGCGGACAGTGACTCGTCCACGAGGGAGACGTCCAGGCTCAGCTGCCGCAGCAGGGTGAGCGACTGGAAAATAGTGAAGCGGTTCTTGTTGACGTCGTCGATGAGTCCCAGGATTTTCTGCCGCTCGCGCTGCAGATGCGTCTGGTACACCTTCTGGTGCCGCGGGTTCAGCACCACCTCCAGCACCTGCTCCTGCTTGGGCGGCAGGTCCTTGATGACTTGCTCCTTGGTGCGGCGCATCATCAGGGGACGGACCCGACGGCGGAGCTTGGCAAGCTGGGCCTTGTCGCCGTTCTTTTCGACCGGCTTTTGGTAGTACTCCGCGAAGCGGCGCGGGCTCGAGAACAGCCCGGGCGCCACGATCGAGGTCAGCGCCCAGAATTCCATGAGGTTGTTCTCAAGCGGCGTGCCGGTGATGGCCAGCTTGAAGGATGCCGGGAGTTTCCGGGCGCACTGGTACGCCTTGGACTGGTGGTTCTTGACGAACTGGGCTTCGTCGAGCATGAGCCCGGCCCATTCCTTGGCTGCGTAGGCTTCGTAGTCGATCCGGAACAGAGCATAGGAGGTGATTACGACGTCGGTCCCGGACATGGCTTCCTGCGGTTCCGCACCACTCTTGGCGAACGTCTCACCGATGGTCTTTACGCGCAGCCCGGGCGCGAAGCGCTGTACCTCTGCCGCCCAGTTGCCCACGACGCTGGTGGGGGCTACCACTAGGAATGGGGCGTGAGGGGCGGCTCCGGCGGTGTTGGATTCAGCTTGCTCCTTCGCCGCGCACATCAAGGCAATCGCCTGCACTGTCTTGCCGAGGCCCATGTCGTCGGCAAGGACACCGCCCAGGCTGTGGCGGTAGAGGAAACTCAGCCAGTTGAAGCCCTCCAGCTGGTACGGACGGAGCTCGGCATCGAGCGAACTCGGCAGCGGCAGCCCGGTCATGTCGTCGTCGAGCAAGCCGCCCACGGCCTCGCGCCATGCGGCCGCCTGCTCGTCCACAATCCCCAACTGCGCCAGCTCATCCCAAAGCCCGGCCTGGAAGCGGCTGATTTGCAAGGTGCCATGCCGGTCCGGGTTGTCCTGCAAGGACCTGGCCTCGTCGATCAGCGCGCGGAGTTGGTGCAACTCGGGCAGGTCCAATGAGAAATAGGCGCCGCTGGGCAGCAACATCCTGCTTTGGCCGGCGGCGAGTGCGGAAAACACTGCGGCGAAGGACACAGGTTCGCCCTCGAGCGTGATGACGATGCCCAGATCGAACCAGTCGCGGCTGTCGGTGGCTTTGGTCGAGATGGACACGACGGGAGCCTCGGTGGCTTCGCGGTAGTCGGCGATCTCGCCGGAGGTCTCCACGACGACGTCGGGCAACTCGCGCAGCCGGGGCAATACTTCCTCGGTGAAGGCGAGGGTGTCGAGCCCGTCAAGGGCTACCGAGGCCGCCAGGCGTGGAGCCCCCCATCCTCCGCTCGACGACTCGCCGAGTGCGGCAACCACATCCCACGGCCGGCCCACCGACTCCAGGATCCGGGCTTCCTCGACGTCGTCGCGGTAGCCGTGGTCATCCGGGTGGCGCCAAAGGGGCTGGGCTGTTACGAGCTTGCCGGCCTTGTAGTGCCACTCCCAGTGCAGGCGCACCCTGTGGTCTGAGCCGTAGTTCGCCAGCAAGGACAGCGTGGGCACGGCGAGGACGGGCAACTCCACGGAATGGTCCGCGGCCGTGACCCTGGCGGACTGCCTGAGTTTCGGATAGAACGCCGTGAGGAATCGTTCCTCGTCCTTCGCCGGGATCTGGAGCCGGGATGCGCCCATGACAAAATCGAGGAGTTCCTGCGATTCACCGCCCTCCAGCGGAGCCAGCGTGATGAGGTTCTCGGGTGCCGATACGCCGGGCAAGCGCCCCTCGCCTGGACCCGTGAAGAACAAGCCGTGCGCGGGGCGCCCAATTAATCCCAAGGTCGCCGGATCAAGGGCGTCCGCACCCAAGGCCACCGACGGCGCGAGCTGCAGGCCGTCGTCGGGCCGGCTGAGGTCAAGACCGACGACGGCGGGCTCCCGAGCGATGCGGACCGGTTCGGCCCCGCCGGAGTGGATAAGCGAAACCCCGATCTTCCCGGCCTCGGCCAGGAGGCTCCACAGGTTCTTGCCGGCGAATTCGTTGAGCAGCAGCCACATGCTGGACGTGAGCTGCCGGTAGTCTGAGGTGGAATGCGCCGCCAGGAAGTCCTGCATCCAGCCGATATGCGCTTCGTTGAACTCGCGCTTGTAGCCCAGGTAGTTCAGGTTGGTCCAGGAAACGTCGCCCCGGATCCACTTGCCCTTGGCCCCCATCATCACCGGGCGGGCCTTAAGCTGGCGAACGCTGCGGACCGGATCCCGCCGGCCTGTGTAGGAGAAGTGCGGCGCCGGCTCTTCCACCTCGAACGCCAGTGCCAAGGGGAGGCCTTGGCCTTGCGGAGCGGTCCCCGGAGTGGCGATGAGCTTGTTGAGGGCCTGCTCCCAGGCCGGTCTCTGCACGCTTGCCCCAGGCCGGGCGGTCTGCCCGAGAACCGGCGCGCTCAGCAGCTGTGCACGCACGGCGGGATGGTCTTCGGCGGCGAAGAGAAGGGCGGCCACGTGTTTGCAGTCCTTGCGGACGGGGCAACTGCACACGCCCACGGTGCAGCTCCAGCCACCGGGTTTGCGGACCAGCTTGGCCGACGTCGAATACGGCGAGGGGCCGCTGCCCATGACCTTGCCCATCATCAGGCCCGTGGCGGAATCGAAAGTGATGCCGCTGACCCGGCTTCCCATGGCATAGGCCAGGCCAGCCGCGAGGGAGCGGTCGTTAATGGCGGGTGTCTGAATCGCCAGTTCCCAGGAGTCGTCTGAGCGGGAAGGCATTCGTTCGGGCTACTTTCGGCAGGAGGCTATCTATGAATCCTAGCCAGCGGCGACCGGCCCTGAAACTTTGCCGGACGTTCACCTCGGCCTAGCTTGCCCGACAACCGCCCCCGCGTACGTTGAAAGGGTCCGGAGCAGCACAAGCTTCTTAGCAGTGAGGAAATCCCATGACTACCAATGAGACCACCTTTAGGTACGTAACAGTTCTGACGAAGGACAGCATCGAGGCCAGCAACGCAGACGTTGTGGACGCGAACGTCACCGTGGTCAACGAGATGTACGAGGCGCTCCTCAACCATGAGGAAATCGCTCCCAACGCGCTGCGCAGCTACTTTGTGGACTACTACCTCACACAGGCACTCGCGGGGGGTTTCGCCCAGTACGTGTTCACCGTTCCGGAACGCGAAGAAGTGGATGCGTTTGTCCGGGAAGGCCTCGAAGGAATGGGCGCCAAGGGCCACCTTGAGCTGTTCAACCGCACCGCTGCAGCGTTCGACGCGCTGTCCGAGGACGACGCCGAGGCTTACTTGGATGGCGACCTTGACGAGTCCGGAGAGGCCCCGGAAGCCGTCGCTGAACTCGAAGCCCTGGACCGCGAATTCGATTCCCTCCTGGAGACCGAAGACATCATCGAACTCAACGCCGCGTGGCTCCGCAGCCAGGACGGCGTGCTCTACTTGGACGACGAGGAGCTCAAAGCCCACATCGCCGAGCGCGTGGCCCTCATTCCGAACCTCGAAGAGCGTCAGGCCGAGGCCGCCGAAGCGGAACTTGAGAACGCCCCTGAATTCGAGCTCATCATTCGCGAACTGTGCGACGTCGCCGGCTTCAACCTGGAGAAGATCACCATGGGCGATCCCAACTATGAGCACGACGGCGAGACGATCCTCGCCTGGCACTTCACCACCGACCACGGCAACTACATCATGATCGAAGAGGACGACGAAGCCTTCATGATCCACCCGGAGACGAAGGAAATCATCGCCGCCGTCGAGTTCGAGGACGCTGACGAGTTCGAAGACGCCTAAACGCTCGCTCACCTATAAGGGTGCAAACGCGGACGCCCGTCCACTTTTAGGGCCTTTTAGGTAAACGCCCGCTCAGATCTTCCGGCCGGTCCGGAGAGATCTGAGCGGGCGTTTGCCGTTTGGGCCGCATAAGTGAGCGAGCGTTTCAGTAGCCCATGCTGCTGCCGCTTGGGGTGCTGCTGCCCGGGGTCATCACGGAGCCGGAGGGGCTGACCAGGAACCACACACCGCCGACGCCTTGGCCATAGGTGTCACTGGAGTCTTCGTCCTTGGAGTAGAAGTAGATAGGCATGCCGTTGATGGTGATCTGCATCTTGCCGTCCGCCGTGGGGATGGTTCCGATGGTTCCACTCACGCCGTCAACTGCGGGTGTGGCCGACGTCGTCGTCACGGCCGGCCAGGAAGCAGCGCAACCGCCGGTGCAGGCGCTCTTTCCGGAACCTTTGACGTCCTTGGTGAAGAAGTAGACGCTCTTGCCGTTGGCGGCCACCACCCTCTCGCCGGCACTCGACGTCGCCGTCTTCAGTTCCGCCGCGGCCGCTGGAGCGCTCGACGCCGGGGAGCTAGGAGCGCTCGACGACGCCGAAGTCGACGCCGATGGGCTGGACGCCGCAGCGCTTGAGGAAGGGGACGTGCCGGGGCTACCTCCGCATGCGGCGAGGGCGAATGCCAGAGCAAGGACGCCGAGACCGGTGCTGAGTGGTTTCTTCATGGTTTGCTCCTCTGGTTGGCCCGGCCGCGGAAGGGCCGGAAGCTAACCCGTACGACGCCGCCGGGTGAAGAATGGTTCACGGGGCTTGAACCTTTTCCGTGGCGGACGCGTCGTATCGCAGGAGAAGGGGAAGCCGAGCACCAAGGAGGCGCCGATGCCGCTCGACGAGGACGTGGTGGCCGCGATCTACCGCGACCATGGCACAGCCCTGCGCCGCTTCGTGCTCAGCTGCACGCCGGACGCGCACTTGGCTGAGGACGTGGTGCAGGAAACCATCCTTCGCGTGTGGCAGCACGCCCCGCAGATCACCGGCAGCCTGCGCAGCTATTTGTTCCGCACTGCCCGCAACGTCATCATCGACAACTACCGCAAGGCCCAGCGGCGCCCGGCAGAAGCCTCCGAACGCGACATGGCGGACCCGGAGGAAGCCACGGAGCGAGTCGACGAGCTCCTCAACCGGGTCCTGATGGAGGAGGCGCTCCTGCGGCTCAGCACCGAACACCGGGAGGTCCTCGTTGCCCTGCATTACGAACGTTTCACGGTGAACGAGGCCGCGCTGAGGCTCAATATCCCCAGCGGCACGGTGAAATCCCGGGCCTTCTACGCTGTCAGGGCGCTTCGAACGATTCTCGACGAAATGGGGGTGCAGCGGTGAACGAAACCGGACTTCACCAATTGCTGGGCGCCTACTTGCTCGGCGGCCTGGAGCCTGCTGAGGCCAGGAGTTTCGAGGAGCACCTCGCAACTTGCGCGGATTGCCGGCTCGAGTTGGGCGAGCTGGAGAGCCTCCCGGCCCTCCTCGACGCAGTCCCCGTGCCCGACGCCGTCGCGCTCGCCGCCGGGCGCCCCGCCGTCGAGCCCTTCGCGACTGGTCCGCCCTCCCCTTCGGACGCCCGCTCGCCTATGGGGGTTTTCCCAGAAACGCTGCCGCAGCCGATTCTCTTGAAGGTGGCGGCACGGCGGCGGAAAGTCCGACGCCGGTGGACGGCTCTGGTGGGTGCCGTGGCCGCCGCTTGCCTGGGGTTGGGCATACTGGCGGGACCCGTGTTGAACCAGCCACCCAAGCCTGACGCCAGCTACTCGGTCCAGACGGACAACGGCCTGCAGCTTACGGTTGGGCTCGTCAGGAAGGCGTGGGGGACCGAACTGCAGCTCGAAGGCCGCAGCATGCCGCCGCAAGGCACGATGTACCTGTGGGTCAAGGGCCGCGACGGCACGGAGGAAATGGCCTGCGGTTGGACCGCAACCCCGGGCGGCCACATCAAGGTCACCGGGGCGACGCCGGTCCAGCTCGCCGGGATTTCGGGCGTGGAACTGCGCGATGACGCCCAGAAGACGGTCGCGGTGATTTCGGTCCCGGGGAGCTAGGGGTCCCCGGGACCTAGGCGGTCAGCGGCGGCCGGGCGGCTGCTGCTTCGCTGCCCGCTGCACCGGGCAGCTCGCTTCGCTCCCAGACGGGCATGTCGAGTCGGTTGAAACTGTAAAGATGGATTCCCGAGACGCCTTCCGGGTGCGCCGTGAGCTCGGAAACCAGGCTTTGCGGCGAGTACTTGTCCCCGCCCAGAAGCTTGAGGGCGAGGGTTCCTTTATTGCTGAGGAACTTCAGGGATGTCCCGACGCCGATTTGGGTTGCCAGGGCCAGCAGTTTTGTCAGGGGAACTGCCCCGGCCACCCCTGCCCACACCGGAAGCTCGACGCCTTCACGGCGCAATAGTGCCGCATAATCGAGGATCTTCGGGGCGGAGAAGCACATCTGCGTGACAACATGCGTGGCCAAGTGCTGTTTGGCCAACAGGGCATCCAGCAAGTCCAGCCCGCTCACGGAAGGATGCCCCTCGGGGTACCCGGCGATGCCCGCGGTGATGCGACCGCCGGTGTACTCGGCGATGTCCGCCAAGAGGGGAAGGCTCGATTGGTAGGGGCCGGCACCAAGAGGCCCGTCCCCACCGATGGCGAATACCTCCCGGATCCCGGCGACCTCGCAGTCCCGGAGGATGCCGGCAAGCTGTGCCCGATGCTCCAGTCCGTGTGCGGAGAGGTGCGGAACCACGTTGTAGCCGAGGAGGCTGAGCTTTATCGAGACCTCCATGGTCCGTGCGATGCCATGATGGGGCAGGCACGTGACGGTAAGCGGTGTGGAAAGCGGCACTGCGGCCTGGACTTCCTCGACGATTCCCTCTGAGGGAATGATTTCAATCCGGGTGGGGAACATGCTGGCTCCTTGCGGGTCAGGCCGTTGCGTGGTGTGCGAGGAGGGTGCGGGCTTCCTGGCGGGTGGTGCCGGAGTCCTGGATGCCCTCGGCGATGTGGGCAATGTGCTCTAGGTGCGCGGGGATTTCGCGGCCTTTCTTGCGCATCGCGGTGGCCCAGAGGCGACCGGCGCGGTAGGAGGAGCGGACCAGGGGGCCGGACATGACGCCGAGGAAGCCGATTTCCTCGGCTTCGGTGGCGAGGTCCACGAATTCCTGGGGCTTGACCCAGCGGTCCACGGGCAGGTGCCGTTCGGAGGGGCGCAGGTACTGGGTGATCGTGATCAGGTCGCAGCCGGCGGCGTGCAGATCGGCGAGGGCTTCGGAGATCTCTTCGCGGGTTTCGCCCATGCCCAGGATCAGGTTGGACTTGGT
>NZ_JAUSSZ010000015.1 GCF_030812595.1 Arthrobacter bambusae | reverse complement strand
GCATCAACAGATCCCATGTACAACTCCTTCGTTGATCGCCGCGGGCATCCACCCGCGGAAGCATTCGCAAAACAATATTCCCGCACCGGGAAAAAAGCAATAGTCGATGCTGGAAAAGAGATGTTCCGGGGCGTTGATACCCCCACACTGCGCCTGCATTGGCCTGGCGCGTGGCAGCAGTCGCCCCGATGTTTCGAGTGCCGTCCTGGTGGTGCTCCCTTCCGCGTCGTGCGTTTTCCGGTTGACGGATTTCCGGATCAGCGGCGCCTGTCTCGACCTGGCAGGGTGAAGGTCGGGCCGGTTCAAAGCCAGGACAGCGCCATCATCTGCGGCGCGCTCCCCCTCCCCCCGGGGGGTGGTCAGGAGTCGCTGATCGCATTTCAGGCTCATAAGAGCGCGCCTTTAGAGCCGAATGTAGAGACGTCGGTGGGCTGCACAACATCAACGGAGACGTCACATTCAAGTCCGACAGGCATCCCAGGTGGGGGGCCGGTCGGACGACGAGGAGGTTTACCCTCTTCCGTTTGCGTACAGGCCGGGTCGCCCGCACGATGGTGAGCAGGGTTTGTCGGATTTTTGTGTTGTGATCGGGGCCGCGTCCACGTTGACGACCTGCATGTACATCGCAAAGTACTACAGCCTGGATCTAAATTGGGCTGACTGCGGGCGCAGGCGGGCGGTCACTTTTGGCTGGTCCTCACCAGTGCGACAACTGAATGGTCCCGCAGGGTACGGCCGGATTAATCTCGACCGTGTACCTGCCGTCGCCCCTTTGGGTGATGAGTAGGCCTTGCATGCGTTCCAATGCTGTCGGAATCAGCTGGTTAACTGCTTCGTTCAATCTCTTCCCCCGGCTTCGTCGGTCTTCAATGGCTGTTTCCGACACGGATGTAACGGTCCAATGCGATCGACTGGTGATTTCGTTGACCGGGCAAGCATCAGCGAAAGATGGGGGAAGAAAATAGCTTATATAAGGCAAGGTGTTCCTTTAGGAGCGTCAGCGGCGTGGCCGGTTGCTCGGGGAGTACGTCGGGTCCGCGCAGATGTCGCGCGGACCCGACGGCCTTAGGGAAGGACGTGCCGGCGGCGGGCAGCGCGCCGGATAAGGGCGGTCGTTGTCAGCACCACCATGAGCACTGCGAAGACCGCGGCAACCGGCAGTCCGAGCGTATCGGGCCCTAGGCTGCTGATTCCGCTCGCGAGTTGGAGGGTTCCGTCCGACAGCTGTGCGCTTCCGTCGCTCAGCTGCGTCATTCCCGTGCTGAGCTGGTTCGCACCGACGGCCAGGGCCTGGCTGCCGTCAGCTAACTGACGGTCTCCCCCGGCGAGCTGGTCGCCGCCGGTGGCGAGCTGGTTTACGCCGGATGAGAGCTGGTCACCGCCGGTGGCAAGCTGGTTTACGCCGGACGAGAGCTGGTCACCGCCGGTGGCAAGCTGGTTTACGCCGGACGAGAGCTGGTCACCGCCGGCGGCCAGCTGGTTGACCCCGGTTCCCAGCTGCGCGCCGCCTTCGCTGAGCTGGCCAAGACCCCCGGCAAGTTGGGAGGTACCCGAATGAAGCTGGTCCAGTCCGTTGGCCAGCTGAGCTGTCCCGTCACTGAGGCCGGACGTGCCTTGTGCCATCTGCGACATGCCATTGGCAAGCTCACGTGATCCGGTCGCGAGACCGTTGGCCCCGGTGGCCAGTTGTTTCGTTCCATCAGCAAGCCCGGCGGCTCCTGCGGCAATGCCAGAAGTGCCATCCGCGATGGCTCCGGCTCCCGGCGCCAATTGTGTCTCGATGCCCTCGGCCAGAGCGTTGACGGTTGACTGGATGCTTCCTGCACCGTTGTCCACGTCAGAGAGGTGCGACCTGGCTGAGTCGACGGAAGACACCGCTGTTGAAAGGCCGTCGCTGACGGCGCTGACGTCGGCGCTTGCTGTCGTGGTGAGGGTCCTGAGCTGTTCGACTTGCGCCGAAGTCAGGCTGTCTCCTGCTGCGAGGTGTGCTACGAGAACCTTCAGGTTGTCGAGGGTATTCGTTGCGCCGGCGGCGGACGACTGGGCGGTGGTCAGCATCGCCGCTGCTCCTGTCTGCTCCTTGGCGGTGGCGCCGACGTTTGCGGATAGCGTTGCAAAATCCTTGCCAGTGCTGCGCAGGCCTGTGCCGACCCCGCTAATCCCGTCGCGTATGCCGGCTGCCCCTTTCGAAAGGCCGGATGCGCCCTGAGCCAACTCTGCTGCTCCCGTCGCTACGTGGTCGATACCGCCAGCAACCGCCTCGACGCCGCTGGCCGTTGCCTGTCCCCCGGAGGCCAGTTGATTCATGCCGGTGCTGAGCTGCGTGGTTCCGGCGCTGAGGGCCTTTGCTCCGTCTGCTGTCTTTCCCACACCGTCAGCAAGGGCATTTGCCCCGGTTGCCACTTGCGCCACCCCGTCCACATATTGCCCAACGCCGTGCGCGGCTTGGTGTACGCCGTCGACGTACTGGGCGGTGCCGTCGGCGGTTTGGTGTACGCCGTCGACGTACTGGGCGGTGCCGTCCGCGGTTTGATGTACGCCGCCGACGTACTGCGCGGTGCCATCCGCGGTTTGGTGTATGCCTTGGGCCAACTTAGCGGATCCGTCCGCGGCCTGCCCCTGACCGTCACTGAATTTCTTCACGCCGTCCGCATATTGAGCGAGGCCGTTATCAAATTCCTTTGCCCCTCCGCTCAACTTCTGCGTTCCTGATGCAAGTTGCTTAGTACCGTCACCGAGACCCGCCATAAGGGCGAAATAGATGAGAATCACCGCCGTGAGCAGGAACGAGAGCACAGCGATGGCGACTCTCTGCCCTCGTCGCGGCCTGGATTGTAGGAATGTAGCGTTCACAAAACTCCTTTGTTTAGGAAAAAGTGGATGTAACGGTGATGGTTCCGCGAGACGGTGTGCTGCCGGGCTCGAGCGGGAACTAGCCAGAGACGCTGGCGCGATAGCCACGCCGAGGCACGACCTGGCACTAGGTGAGATGCGAGATCGTGCTTGTGCTCCGGCCGTCAGGGTTGGGGGTGACGGCCGGAGCGGTGGGTGGTGTTTAGCGGGCGCGGCGGATTGGCAGGACCAGGAGGCCTGAGATGATGACGATGATGAAGGCGATTGGCCAGACGATGCCGTAGGAGCCGCCGACGAGGGCGACTGCGGTGCCGGCGGTGACGGGGGCGATGGCGTTGCCGAGGTTTTGTCCGACTGAGGACATTCCGAGGTCGCGGCCTGCTGCTTCGGGGTCGGGGAGCAGGTCGATGAACAGGGCCTGGTCAACGACGAGGAAGACGCCAAGGCCGAGTCCGCCCATGGCTGCCTGGATGAACATGGCAGGAAGAGACGGCCAAACCCAGGGAACGATGAAGCCCAGTGCGATGATCACGGCAGCTGCGATCACGAAAGGCTTCCGACGGTGCAGTTTGTCGGAAAGCTTTCCCGAAACGGCCATTCCGAGCATTGTGGCAGGTAGTGCGACGACCTGCAGGAGGGGACTCATCTGGGCTGCTTCTGCCGCGCTGAGTGCCGGGGTGATGTAGCTCTGGAGCATGTAGATGCTGTAGGTGGTGCCGATGCCGAACCCGGTCCAGAGCAAGACCTTCGAGATCCAGGCCCACCGGTAGTCCCGGTCGCGCAGGGCGACGATGAACGAAGCAAAGATGGTGCCAATCCGGATTTTTCCGTGGGGCAGGTGCTTGGATGACCGGTCCCGGGCAAGGAAAAGCAACGGTACGGTGAGCAGCAGAAGCGTCACGGCGAACGGGTAGTAGCTGGCAAGGCCGATGGCAGCAAAAAGCGCTCCGGCCACCACTGCGCCGAGGATGGCCGCGAAGTACACCACAACTCCGGTGACCGCCGATACCGACCCCAGGCGCTCTTTGGGCACCCGGTCCGCTACCGTGGCCACGAGGGGGCCCTGGGCATTTCCGGCGACCTGGATGACAGACCAGGCAAGAACCAGGAAAAACAGGTTCGGCGCCAGCGGCATCAGCGTGATGCCGGCTGCTCCGACGACAGCGCCGGCAGCGATATAAGGGGCGCGCCGGCCCCACTTTGTCCGGGTCAGATCTGAAAGCGTCCCGATGATCGGGGACAAGACCATGCCCACGACCACGCCTACCGACGTCACCAACGACAGGCCGGCAGCACGTGAAGAGTTGAACTGCGCCAAAAGATCGAGCTGCTGCTGCTGCTCTGAGGTCGGCGTCACGGCGCCGGAAGCAACCTGGCCGCTCAAATTATTCAGTGCGGTCAGGTCAACACCACTGTCGGGCCCGAAGATCCGGGCAAACTCCAGATTTTGAACCTGCAGCGGGAGCAGGACCGTGAGCACCGCACCCCACAGCAGGGAAAAGGCCACGCTTGCCAGCGCGTACGTGCTGACATAGCGGCGGTAGGGCCGCGTTTTCGGTTCATAGACGGGGGACAAATCATCCTTCGCCGGCCGGGGCTCCACCGGCGGAGCACCGGCCGCTCCCTGGGCTGCATCAACAGATCCCATGTACAACTCCTTCGTTGATCGCCGCGGGCATCCACCCGCGGAAGCATTCGCAAAACAATATTCCCGCACCGGGAAAAATGGCAATAGCCCGACCAATAAATGTTCAAATGCTTCCTCAAACGAAGTTCTGCCCGCGCCAGCGGCCGTTGGGTTCGACTCCCATGGCCACCGGAGCGACCGGCTCTTGACGAAGCCGCAAGCGAAAGCTAAATTTTCCCCACCCGGGAATAATCTGGATCGCGAAGTAGCGACTGGAGCCCGGCAAAACCCCCAAGGAGATTGATCTATGCCCGCATGCCTCGGTGCTGTCCGCAAGGTGGCGGCAGCTTGCGCCGTCACCGCCCTTACAGCCTTTTGCACAGCTCTGCCCGCCAGCGCCGCGCCTCTTCCTGCACCCGAACCGGGTGCCCACTACGTTGCCCTTGGCAGCTCCTACGCCGCCGGAGGTGGTCTCGGACCCGCGGATCCAGCGGACCCCGGTGGCCGATGCGGGCGGACCACCATTGCCTATCCATACCTTGTCGCCAGTCAGCTTCACTTGAACCTGACGAACGCGACATGCGGCGGCGCCTCGATCCCCAACATCGCGACGACGCCCCAGCAGATCTGGAGCTGGGATGGCTCCAGCCAGACCGGCGAGCTGCAGATCAAAGCCGTCACCGCGGACACAGATCTGGTAACCATCACCATTGGCGGCAATGACGTCAACTATGTCGGCAACCTCATGGCCGAAGCCTGTCAAGGAGACCTTGCCGCAAACCCGCTGAGCGTGATCAGCAACCAGCTGAAGCTGTACGGGTTGTGCACGCCCGTGCCGGACTCGGTCGTGCAGGCCCGCCTCGCCGGCATCCAGGATGCCTTAGCGGCAACCGTCAACGCTGTCCAGGAGAAGGCTCCACACGCGCGGGTGGTCCTGGTTGATTACCTGTCAGTCCTCCCGGACAATGGCAAGCCCTGTGCAGCGGTTCCCATCCCGCAGCAGCGTCAGAAGTTTCTTCTTGACGTTGCCCGCGGGATGAGCCTTGCCACCAAGCACGCCGCCCAGCAAACGGGAGCCGAACTCGTCACCGCGTCCAAGGACAGCCAGGGCCACGATGCCTGCTCAGCTGATCCGTGGGTCACTGGGTATGACTTTTCCCGCGGTTTTGTCATGATGCACCCGAACGAAGCCGGCCATGCAGCAGTAGCGAAAGCCCTGGTGGAACAGCTAACGCACCCCGGCGCCAGCTCCTGACCGAATCACTCCAAAGACGGTGGCGCCACGAAAATCAGGCGTCACCGTCTTGATCATTTACACGAAAGAAGGCCTGGGGATCACCGCCGCAGTGTATGCGGTGCCTCCAGCACTGACCTAAGCGCGAGGCCCGCCGCACCCAACAAAGCCCCTGTGCTCCCCAAAGCCGATACCAGCACGTTTCCGGAAGGGAATTTTCCCGCGGAATACCTCTGGAGGCTATCCATAAGCGAAATTCTCAGCCACGGATCAAGAACGGCAAGGTGCCCGCCAAGGACCACCAACGTAAAAGGTACGATCCGCGCCGAGGACGCCAGGGCCAAGCCAAGACAGAAACCTGCGCGCTCAACCGCCGACAGGGCCCGTGCGTCGCCTTCCTTCAACAACCCCAGCAGCACGGACAACGTTAGTGAGCGGCTGCTTCGGGCTGGATGTCCCGTGAGCCCGGCGGCGTCGGCGATCGCGTCCTGGCCGGCCACCGTTTCCAGGCAGCCCCTCCCACCGCACAAGCAGTCAGAACCGTAAGGATCAACCACGACGTGGCCCACCTCCCCCGCATGACCATCAGCGCCAGTGAAAATTTCACGGCCGACAACGAGCCCGCCGCCGATACCCACCTCACCTGAAATAAACATGAAATCGGTGTCGGATTGATGGTCCATTTCGGCCAAGGCTGCGGCGTTGGCCTCGTTGCAAAGGACTACACCTAGCGGAGAGCCCGGAAGCAGTACGCGTAGATCCGGCCTGGCATTTTTCCAGCCCAAGTTAGGGGCGCTCACCACAACCTGGCCGGCAGCATCGATCAGTCCCGGCACCGCAAGGCCACCCCCAAGAACATCGATGCCCTTCTTCTCCGCCGCCACGGCTGTCACAGCACACTGCTGACTCAGGGCGGCCATCACTCGTTCCACCCCATCGGAGCGGTTGTCGCGCTCCCAAACCTCGTGCATGAGCAGGGTCCCGGCCAGGCTGACCACACCAACTGCGAGGTAGTCGACGTTGATTTCCGCGCCGAGGACCGCTTTGTTGGGGTTCAACTCCAGCTCCACTCCCGGTCGGCCCCTCGACTGTTGGTTCAGCCCCACCTCAGTGACCAGGCCGCTCGAGATGAGCTCGAGCACAAGGCTTGATACGGACGCCTTTGTCAGCCCGGTCAGTGCGGAAATCTGAGCCCGGCTGCGACGACCGGCAGGTGAGGTCTCAGCGATTCTGCCCAGCACCAGCGCCAAGTTCCCCCTCCGTACAGCCTCCATATGTCCAGCCCCGGGGACACCTTGGATGTAGGGAGGCACGGCCGTCATCACCACATCTACTCCTTCACGTCACGGGGGGCTTTGCCCGGACTGATGTTGACCCGCACCCGGGTCATCCTTATAGTTCAGAGCATAAACTATTTGGCTGCCGAAGCAGCCCCTTTACTGCAAGGACGCATCATGACTCTCTCCCCCACCCCCGCCGACAAGTTCACCTTTGGCCTCTGGACGGTCGGCTGGACCGGCGCCGACCCGTTCGGCGTCGCAACCCGGAAGGCCCTTGACCCTGTCGAAGCCGTGCATAAGCTCAGCGAACTGGGCGCGTACGGCATCACCTTCCACGACAACGACCTGGTCCCGTTCGACGCCTCCGCCTCCGAGCGGGAGCTGATCCTGAAAAACTTCCGTGCAGCCCTCGCCGAGACCGGGCTGAAGGTTCCCATGGTTACCACCAACCTGTTCAGCCACCCTGTCTTCAAGGACGGCGGCTTCACGTCCAACGACCGCTCCATCCGCCGTTTCGCGCTGTCCAAGGTCCTGCGGAACATCGACCTTGCCGCCGAGCTCGGCGCCGAAACATTCGTCATGTGGGGCGGCCGGGAAGGCAGCGAGTACGACGGGTCGAAGGACCTCGCCGCTGCCCTGGACCGGATGAAGGAAGGCGTGGACACGGCAGCCGGATACATCAAGGACAAGGGCTACAACCTGCGTATTGCCCTCGAGCCCAAGCCGAACGAGCCCCGCGGCGACATCTTCCTGCCCACCGTGGGCCATGGCCTGGCCTTCATCGCCCAGCTGGAACACGGCGACATCGTTGGCCTGAACCCGGAAACCGGGCACGAGCAGATGGCAGGGCTGAACTTCACCCACGGCATCGCCCAGGCCCTTTGGGCGGGCAAGCTCTTCCACATCGACCTCAACGGCCAGCGCGGCATCAAGTACGACCAGGACCTGGTCTTCGGCCATGGCGACCTCACCAGCGCATTCTTCACGGTCGACCTGCTGGAGAACGGCTTCCCGAACGGCGGCCCCAAGTACGACGGCCCGCGCCACTTCGACTACAAGCCCTCCCGCACCGACGGCTACGACGGCGTGTGGGAATCGGCCAAGGCCAACATGGCGATGTACCTCCTGCTCAAGGAACGCGCACTGGCCTTCCGCGCGGACCCCGAGGTCCAGGAAGCACTCAAGGCATCCGGTGTCTTCGAACTCGGCGAGTCCACCCTCGCCGCTGGTGAAAGCACCGCGGACCTGCTCGCAGACGCCGCCGCGTTTGAGGACTTCGACGCCGACAAGGCCGCCGAGCGTTCCTTCGCGTTCGTCCGGCTCAACCAGCTGGCCATCGAGCATCTCCTGGGCGCCCACTAGCCACTTAGTACCCGCTGCGGGGCCTTGGAGATAATCCAGGCCCCGCAGCGTTTCCATTCCTGCACAAAGAAAAGAACAGCCATGCCGCTCGTAGCCGGAGTCGACAGCTCCACCCAGTCCTGCAAAGTAGTCATCCGCGACGCGGACACCGGAGAACTCGTCCGCCAGGGCCGCGCCACCCACCCCGAAGGCACCGAGGTCCACCCGGACCACTGGTGGACTGCCCTCCAGGAGGCCATCGCGCAGGCGGGCGGCCTCGACGACGTCGCCGCCGTATCCGTCGCCGGGCAACAGCACGGCATGGTCTGCCTCGACGCCGACGGTGCCGTGGTCCGGCCCGCGCTGCTGTGGAATGACACCCGCAGCGCTGGAGCCGCATCGGAACTGATTAAGGCCGCCGGTGGAGGTGACCCGATTGCCGGAGCGGGATACTGGGCCGGTGCCACCGGGACGGTCCCCGTCGCATCCCTCACACTCACCAAACTGCACTGGCTGACCCAGAACGAACCGGAGAATGCTGCGAAAGTTGCCGCTGTGTGTTTGCCGCACGACTGGCTGACGTGGAGGCTGGCTGGTTACGGTCCGGGTTCCGGTGCCGAAGGTCTTCAGGCCCTCGTGACAGACCGTTCCGACGCGTCAGGCACCGGCTACTATTCGACTGCTGCCGGTCAGTATCTTCCTGCAGTCATCTCGGGTTCGGTCGGCCACCTGCCCGTCTTGCCGCGAGTCCTTGGTCCCCTTGAAGCGGCGGGAAAGACCCCGGACGGGGTCCTCCTGGCTGCAGGAGCTGGAGACAACGCCGCCGCCGCCATGGGAGCCGGCGCCCGGCTGGGGGACGTCGTCATGTCACTGGGGACCTCCGGCACGGTCTTCGCGGTCTCCGAAGCACCATCCGCCGACCCCTCCGGCCTGGTGGCCGGATTTGCCGACGCAACCGGCCATTACCTCCCCCTCGTTTGCACTTTGAATGCCACCCGGGTTTTCGACGCCACCGCGGCGCTTTTGGGGGTTACCCTGCAGGAATTTAATACCCTGGCGCTTTCTGCGGCCTCCGGTTCAGGCGGTTTGACCCTAGTACCCTATTTCGACGGCGAACGCACCCCAAACCTGCCGGACGCAACAGGCGCCTTGCATGGCATCACCCGAGCCAATTACACCCCCGAGAACCTGGCCCGTGCCGCCGTCGAAGGAGTCGTGTGCTCACTGGCGGACGGATTGGCCGCCCTGCAGGCCCAGGGCGTCAAGGCTCGAAGAATAATCCTCGTAGGCGGTGGCGCCCAGTCACCGGCTGTTCAGGACGTGGCAGTTCAACTCCTGGGCATCGACATCACCGTCCCCCAACCCGGCGAATACGTCGCGGACGGGGCCGCCCGCCAGGCAGCCGCCGCCCTGACGGGGAGCTTTCCTGACTGGCCACTGAACGCCGTGGAACGTCCCGCGGCGGCAGACACTGCGCTGGTGCTCTCCAGGTACCGCAGCTATGCAGGCCTTTACGCCTGATGGATGCGTTGGACGCACCGGTGAGCGAGTACGCGATCAGGTCCGGTAGCTACACTGCCACCGTCAGTGCAACAGGAGCTACCCTGCTGAACTTGCAGTTCGGTGAGAGGGATTTGGTCCTTCCGTCGCGCACGGGACATCCCACTCCGGACTATAGGGGCATCATCGCAGCGCCCTGGCCAAACCGCATCGCGGACGGGCGTTACACCTTCGAGGGCAACGCCCTGGAGCTGCCGCGCAACGAGCAGGCCCGCGGCAACGCACTGCATGGCCTGGTGTTCGACAAGGGTTGGGAACCGGTGCTCCACGAGGACACGACGGTTATCCTCCAGACGACTGTTTCAGCCTCTAAGGGATATCCGTTCAGCCTGCAGTTGACTGCCGAGTACCGGCTGACACCGGAGGGCCTGAGCATCACCCTGGCCGCCAGGAACACGGGTACATCGGCAGCTCCCTACGGCGCATGTCCCCACCCATACCTGGTGGCCGGCCCGTCTCCCTTGGACCAGTGGATCCTTCAGTTCGGTGCCGAGCGGTTCCTCGCCGTTAGCGCAGACCGGTTACTTCCGACCGGGGAGCGCGACGTGCACGGCCATGCCTTTGATTATAGGGATCCCCGGCCCATCGGTTCGACGGCCATGGACCACGCGTTTACAGGACTTGCCTTCGACGATTCCGGCCGAGCCGGGCTGACGCTCTGGGACCCTACCGGTGTTGGGGTAGGAATGTCCTGGGACCGCAGCTGCCCTTGGCTTCAATTGCACACGGCCGACCGCACGCCACCCCTGCCCACCAGGTTGGGTCTCGCTGTGGAACCAATGAGCTGCCCCCCGGATGCCTTCAACAGCGGAAAGGACCTCATCCGCCTCTTGGCTGGGGAGGAACATCGGCTCAGCTGCAGTATTTTTGCCCTATGACTGAGCGAGTAATGCTCCTCAGCCACCTGCTGCGCGGTACGCCACGTTTAGGTGCCGACCAGGCATTCCAGCGGCCCCGGGCCTACCCCGTCCGGGGCCGGTGGTTTCCGCGCACCAGCGCCTCCTTTAAATCGTTCTCCAGGCGCCATCGGTGTGGACGAGGGCTCCATTCACCTCACAGCTTTCGTCGCTGAGCAGGAAGCTGATGCACTCGGCAACCTGCACGGCGGTTGGAGCCAGCGACGGAGTCGCCGTCTTTGATGCGCCACGTCCTTCCAGAAGGCCAGGTGACCGCCACTTTGAATCCCTTGGAAGGGAAGGGCTGGGCACTACTGCGTTGAATCTCAAGCCCCGGGCGCCAAAAGCCAAGGCCGAGTTCTTAGTCAACCCGAGCACAGCGTATTTCGAGGCGGTGTAGGCAGCCCCAGCCGCGGATTCGATCGATCCTGCCTCGGAAGCGAGGTTTACGACGGAGCCCCGGCCACGAGCGAGCATCATCGGCAGAACTGCACGAGTGAGATGCATCGGAGCTGTTACGTTCACATGAAAGACGCGTTCCCACAGCTCATCGTCGATGGCGTGAATGGGGGCGAAGTTATCGACAGCGCCGGCGATGTTCGCCAGCCCGTCCACCTGCCCGGCACTAGCAACGGCCGCAGTGACGGTTTCAGTGCTGGCAACATCGCCCGGGACGGGCACCAGGTCCAGGCCGGGATTCTGTGCCACCAGGTAGTCGAGGCGTTCCTCGTTGATATCCACGGCTATGACGCGTCCCCCCTGGCTGGCTATATGCAGTGCCGTTGCCTGACCGGTCCCCGCTGCAGCGCCAGTGACGATGATGGTCTTGCCTGCAAACTGTCCCTTGCCGTAAGGCTTTGCGCGGTCAGCTGGCGTGTCCACGGTGGCCTCCTGCTGTGGGCTAAAGGTGCTTCGGGCAGCCATGGAGGCTACTTGAGTGCTCTGACAGGGCTGGACGGTCTTACTGGAAGTCCTGCTGCCTCGTAAAGGGCGTCGATTGCCCGCAGCTGGGCAACAGCTTCGCGGGCGCCTGTCTGGACCGCCCCGCCCCGTATTGCATCTCTAAAGGCTTCCAACTGGTAGTCGTATGTGGAACGCCGGTCCGGACGTTCCGTACGCGAGCCGGAAATACCTTCTATACGGATTTTTCCGCCCAATTGCGGGTGGGTGGGGGTGCCGACACGCATACGGCCCTTGGAGCCTTGAACTTCGAGTCGCGAGGCCAGCAGGGTCTTGGACCAGAGCGAGGACATCAACGTTGACGTGACTCCCCCGACATGGGTCAGCTGCGCTTCCAGCCGGGCGTCGATGGCTCCCCGCGTCCTTGCAGTGGCCTGTACCTCGCCGGCCTCGCCGAACAAGTCGCGAAGCAGCCTCAACGGGTAGTAGCCGAGGTCGAGCAGACCGCCACCGCCTAAAGCGAAGTTCCACCGTATGTCGCTCCCAGGCGGAATGGGGGCACAGGCGTAGGCATTTGCACCCCAAATTTCCCCCAACTCGCCTGATTCAAGAATCTCGTGCAGTCTTTTCCGCAGCGGGTGGTAGTGCGAGTGGTAAGCCTCCATCAGGACGAAGGAAGACGTGGCAGCAACTGATGCCACTTCCTCCGCAGCCGTTGCGTTGCTTGTAAACGGCTTCTCGCAGAGCACATGTTTTCCCGCATTTAGGGCTTCTACGATCCATTGAGCGTGCAGAGCAGAGGGAAGAGGGATATATACGGCATCGATGTCCGGATCATCCAACAGTTGCGCATATGAAGAATGCACCCTGGCAATGTGGTGTTTGGCCGCGTAACGGGCCGCCCGTTCCGGGACCCGCGCCGCTATGGCAGTTACCTGGATCCCGTCGACCCGTGAACTTGGGCGGAGGAGTGCCTCCTTCACGATGGTGGCCGCTCCCAGCACACCGACGCGGATCGGGTCCTGCGATGCATTCCGCGACTCTGTCGTCATGTCCGCTCCTTTGGGGGTTTGAGTAGAGGCAGGTGTTAGCGCTTCAGTAATGCCGGACAATCCGCAACACGGGTCGGCCTCGTCCGTGTGGTCCCTACATGAGTGACCTTCGTTGATGGAGGTTCACCCGCAGAGTGTCCGACCGACCCCGGCGGCTATGTCACGCCGCCTTGGGAACCAGTTCCCCACACCGGTCCCGGTCACGGAGGCGGAGCCATCAAAGGGCGCATTGGCTCCAGGCGCATCCCAGTCGCTCTGAGTTACTCATGCCCAGTTGGTAATTACTCTCTTAGGAATCGCCCGGCAAGTTTTTCCCATGCGGGAAAAACAGTAGACCCGCCCCCTGATTTCGTCAAGGCCCAGCAGCCCCGGCGGCGTGGGCTCCGCGGCGCCCCGTCGGTTCACCGCGTCGGGGGTTGACTTGCACGGTCAGCACGGCTAAATTTTCCCCAGCCCGGGAAATATCCGCGTTCCGTCCTGGCGCTGCACCCACTGCTTCAAAAAAGGTAAGCGCGATCTCGGCAACTTCAAGCCAAACCGGCAGCGGCTAGGCTGCGGAAGGCTCAGCACAATCGTCCTGGCAGCGATCTCGAAACCGGGCGCTACGCGACTCAGAAGCGACCACCCGGTCGAAGTGACATGCCCGGGAATCTTCAAAGGGGATTTGATCAATGGAACTAAAGAACAAGGTTTTCGCGGTTACCGGTGGCGGCAACGGCATCGGGCGCGAAGTCGTTCTCGAGCTGCTGCGGCGAGGAGCGCGCGTCGCGGCTGTGGATCTCAATCAGTCCGCTTTGACGGAAACTGCCTCGCGTGCCGGCGCACCCGCCGGCGCACTGTCGATGCACACCCTGAACATCACGGACCGAGCAGCTGTGCAGACACTCCCGGAAGACATTCTCAAGGAGCACAACCAGATAGATGGCCTGATCAACGTCGCCGGGATCATCCACCGGTTTGTTCCCCTCCTGGAACTCTCGATCGAGGAGATTGAGCGGGTCATGTCCGTCAACTTCTGGGGCACCGTGTACATGGTCAAGGCGTTCCTCCCCGCGTTGCTCGAACGCCCGGCTGCGAGTCTTGTTGACGTCTCCAGCATGGGAGGACTTGTTCCCTCCCCGGGCCAAGGCGCCTATGGGGCAAGTAAGGCTGCCGTGAAGTTGTTCACCGAGACGCTCTACGCGGAACTGCGAGATACCAACATCAACGTCACCGTTGTCTTTCCCGGCGGTGTCGGAACGGACATTCTGGGGAACTCAGGAGTCACCCTCGACACCTCAAAACTGACGCTGCCGAATGGGAAACCACCGAAAACTACGTCACCCCAGGATGCCGGACGGCAGATCGTCGACGCAGTGGCGTCCGAATCGTTCCGTGTGCTCATAGGTGCCGACGCCCGCGGTGTTGACCGCCTCGGACGTCTTTCCCCAACCCGGACCATTGACATGGTCGCTGACCGGGTCAAGACACTGATCGGTTGATAACGGCTCGAACGGGCGGTGGCGGGTCCGCTGAAAGGGTCGGCCGGGTCCATAACTACTTTAAAAGGAGCTTTGGATGAATACAGCAGCAACCACCGGTTTGGACCTTGCTGGCAAGGTCGCCGTCGTTACGGGTGCGACGTTGCGGCAGCTTGGGGTAGGCATTGGTGGAGCCACCGCGCGCATGATGGCCGGGAGGGGGGCAAAGGTGGTTGTCGCGGACCTCGAAGAAGATGCTGCGCAGGCGTTGGCGGAAGAGATTGGCGCCGCAGGAGGCGAAGCGATCGCACAGCGTCTGGACCTTAGTGATCCGGGCAGTATCAAGGCTTTGTTTGAGCGTGCGGTTTCTGCCTACGGTACGGTCGATATCCTGCACAACAATGCCGCCGCCGTTCTATCGAAAGACACCACCCTTATCGATCTGGAGATCGACGTGTGGGATGCAATGTTCGACATCAATGTCCGGGGTTATGCCCTTGCCTCCCAGCACGCCGTGAAGCTCATGCTGCAGAACGGAGGAGGGGCGATTGTCAACACTTCCTCCGTGTCCGCCCTTGGCGGTGACATCACCCGGGTGGCCTACGGCGCCTGCAAAGCGGCAATCAATGCACTCACCATTTACACCGCAACCCAGTACGGCCGGCAGGGAATCCGATGCAATGCCGTGTGCCCGGGCTTTACACTGAGCGCATCAGCCAAGGGTGGAATTACCGACAACGCACTCGAGATTCTGGGCCGGCATACCCTGACCCCGTATCTGGGCACACCGGAGCACTTGGCCGAGGTTGTCACATTCCTTGCCTCCCCCGCCGCTGCCTACATCACCGGCCAGATCATTTCTGTCGATGGCGGGCTTTTGAGCCACCACCCCCAAACGCACGACCAGCTTGTAGCCGCCGGCGCCTGAGGAGAACCCTGCAGCCAATAGGAAGATATTGATTGTGCAAGGGGCCTGGGATCCGGCTGTACCGGATCCCAGGCCCTTTTGTTTGAGGCTTTGGGTCAGAACCCCTGGTCCTGGCAGGCGGGTGGCGGAGTCCAGGGCATAAGGTCCCGGATCTTCCCGTGCGTCAACGCTAGCGGCGCTGCCTGGTCCTGTTTCCCTGGCCCAGGCAATGCCGCCCGCTGCAGCTTAGATGGCCTTGATGACTGTTTCCACCGTCGCGAATTTTTCAGACTCGATGCTGACCTTGATCTCTCCGGGACCGGTCGGGCGGATGACGGCAAGCGCCTGACCGAGGAAGGTTGTGCAGACCGATGACGCGTAGTCGTCTTCTGATTTTGGATCGGCACTGCCAAGACCCTGGAGGACGCCGTTGCCGCTGACTGTCACTGTCACTGCCGTATTGTTCAGAACATCAATGATGCCGGCATTGTCGGCAATACTGATGGTCACGAAAGCGAGGTCGTTGTCGTCGGCGCGGATTTCGGTCCGGTCCGGGGTTGCTGTCAGCCCGGTAGTGGCCGCAGCGGACCGCAGAACTTCGCGGGCTGTCTCCTGACCGTTGCGGTAGGCGACAGCGACGAGCTCACCGGGCTGGTAGTCCACCTCGAAAACTGCCATGAACCGGTTTGTCTCCCCGGCCGGGGCGCGGCCAACGGTCTGACCGTTGAGGAGCAGTTCGATTTCCTCGGCGTCGGAGTACACCTCGATGGTCATCGGGGTGCCTTCGTAGCCTCCCCAGGTCCAGCTGCTGACGCTGTCACTCCAGGTGTAGAGGGAGGCTTTGAGGCTTTCCTTGTCGGTGATGTCGGGGCGGTGGACTGCGATGTACGGGGTGGTCCGCAACCCCCAGACCACTTCACGCCAGTAGGAGAGCGTACGGCGCTGGCCGGTGACGCCGTGGTCGGCGGTCATGGACAGGCGCCAGGGGTAGTTCCCGAAGAAGGCTTCTTCGGCGGGCTTGTCCGCCCCGAGGCCGGCTTCGCCGATGTATTCCCAGGCAGTCCAGCTGAACTCTCCGATGACCTGCGGGTGGCGTTTGACGTAGTCCCATACTTCATCGAGTTTGTTGGGCAGGCCTTCCGTGCCGACCAGCAGCCGCTGAGGGTGCTGTTTCATGTCCAGCTCGTACCTGCCGTAGGCGTAGTTGTAGCCGGGGATGTCCACCTGGGACATCGCTTCTTCAAGCCGCTCTGTGGCGAGGTCGGATGCGACCAGGTCTTTTGTCAGTTCTCCGAAGTCGCGCATGAAGGAGTTGACTCCGCCGGCATCGTCGGCCTGCTGGCCAACCTGGGCTTTGAGGTCGTGGAGGACGGTCATCATGGGGTTGATGGCGTTGGTGACGGGGCGGGTGTCATCGAGGGTCTTGATGAAGTCGACCATGTCCCGACCGTGGATGGCGCCCCAGGTGTTGCCGGTATCGGAGACCTCGTTGCCGATGGAATACATGATGACGCTTGGGTGGTTGTAGTCCCGCTCCAGCATTTCTGTGAGGTCGCGGCGCCACCATTCATTCATGTCTACGCCGTAGCCGAAACCGAGTCCGGAGGAGGTCCAGCCGTCGGTGAACTCGTCGAGGACCAGCATGCCAAGCCTGTCGCAGGCATCGAGCATCGCAGCGCTGATGGGGTTGTGGGCGGAGCGGATGGCGTTGTAGCCCGCCTCTTTGAGGAGTTCAACGCGGCGTTCTTCCGCGCGGGCGATGGTGGCAGCGCCAATCAAGCCATTGTCGTGGTGGATGCAGCCGCCGCGCAATTTCACTGTTTCACCGTTGATTCGCATGCCGTGCCGCACGTCCCACTCCAGCGTTCTGATACCGAAGCTGGTTTCAACGGTTTCGCCAGCGCTGTTGCTGGGTTCCAAACGGGTCCGGCAGGTGTACAGCGACGGGGAGTCGACGCTCCAGCGCTGAGGGGCATCTACGGTGAACTGCTGGCGCAGCCGCGCGGACTCCAGCGGGCGTACCGCAAGGGAAGCCGATTCGGCCGCAACGATCGTGCCGGTCTTGTCCACGAGTTCGGTGACGACCTTGACGGTGTGCAGTTCTTTGGAGTCGTTTTGGAGCTCGGTGATGACCCCGACGACCGCTGTTTCTGCGTCGGCGCTGATGGTGCGGATTTTGACGCCGTTCCGTGCCACGTGGAGGGGCGGGCCGACAAGCAGGTGGGTGTCCCGGTAAATTCCCAGGCCGGAGTACCAGCGGGCGTCGAAGTGGTTGCGGCACTCCACCCGGATTTCGTTGTCGCCGTCGTGCAGGTAGGGGTCGATCCGGACCGAGAAGGGGATGTATCCGTACGGACGCTGGCCGACGAAGGCGTCGTTGACGAAAATCATCGCCCCACGGTAGACGCCGTCGAACTGGATCTCGACCCGCCCTTCCCGGTAGCCCTCCGGCGCGTGGAAGGTCTTGACGTATTCGATGACGTCTTCGCCGTAGTATCCGGTGAGGCCCCCCGGCTGGTTGTCGGCGGAGCGGGGCTGGGAAATCAGCCAGTCGTGGGGCAGCGTGACAGGAACCGGCGCCTGTGCCTGGCCCATGATCTCGAGGAAAGGGCTGGTTTGGCGGCGGACACCCCAGCCGTGATTAAAGGATGTTTTCTGCATCGTTGTTTTCCTTGCGTGTCGTTGTTCCGTCGGTCGTTGACGGGTTGGTCAGGGCAGGTGAAGTGCAGCAGTCGAAGCGTTCGGGTCGCCGGAGAAGGCGCCGGCTTCCAGGGTCGCTTCGGCAGCGGCCCAGGAGAAACCCCCGTCTGCCCAGCGCTGCAGGGGGCGCAGGGAACCTTCCAGCGTGACGGTGGCGGTTTGGCCTGGTTCCAGGTGGACGGGCGTGAAACCGATCAGAACCCTTGTGGGGAAATCTTCCGCCTTGGTCGTGGCGTAGAGCTGGACGACATGACGGCCGGCGCGGCTGCCGGTGTTGGTAACGCGGACGGAGGCTGCCAAAGACTCCCCGGATACACCAGTCACGGACAGTTCAGTGGTCTCGAAGCTTGTGTAGGAGAGTCCGTAGCCGAGGGGGAAAGCGGCGGGGTGCCCGTCGCGGTCCAGCAGCCGCTGGCCGAACCAGCGGTCATACGTGATGCTGCTGGCATCACGGTCGAAGTACGGCAGGTGCTCCTCTGTGGTGGGGATCGAGTAAGGCAGGCGGCCGCTGGCATCCACTGTGCCGGTCAGTACGTCGGCAAGGGCGTGTCCTCCCTCCACGCCGCTGTACCAGCCGATCAGCAGGGTGGGTACCTGTGAGCGCCAGGCCTCGGTGATGACAGCGCCGGCAGTGACGACGACGACGATGGTGCGCGGATTAGCCTGTGCCGTCGCCTTGATGATGGCCTCGTCGATGGGGCGAAGCCGAAGGCTTGCGCGGTCGCCGCCCTCGGCGGTGCCCATGGCCCCGGCTGCTCCTGACAGGTCTGACGGATCTACACCCTCGGGCAGGGGGGGGAACACGGCGAGGATGGCGGGGTCAGACATGCCTTCCGAACCGATGAACTCGCCTTCGTCCTGAGCCGTGTAGCCGACGACAACGACGGCGATATCAGCTTGGGCTGCAGCTGCTGCGGCTGCGTCGGCATCATCGTCCAGAACGGATAGGATGCTGGCTGCCGGGAGCGCAGTTCTGATGCCGTCCAGGGCAGTCACAACCTCGGGCGAGCGGACGTTTGAGGATCCTTGGTCCCCGGTGTTGGGCAGGTTGGTGAGCCGCCCGATCAGGGCCACGGACGCAATCTCGTCTGCCTTCAGGGGCAGCAGGGGTGTTCCGTCGACGGGCTCGTTCTTTAGTAGCACCATCGATGTGGCGGCGACTTTTCGGGCCAGGGCGCGGTGTTCCTCGCTGAGGATGACGTCGAGGCCAGGTTCCTCGGTGTTCCTGGCCGCGTAATGGGCGAGCTGGGTACGGAGGATGCGTCGCGCTGCCCGGTCCACCTGGTCCCAGGTGACGCGGCCGGATTCCAGGTCTGCGGGCAGCCGGTGGGCGCGTTGTTGACGCATGGGCGCCTCGACGTCCAGGCCGGCCTGCAGCGACAGTGCGGCGTCGCGGAGCCCGAAGACGAAGTCGGACAGGGTCACGCCTTCGAAGCCCCACTGGCGCCGGAGGATGTCCTCCATGAGGGTTTCGTTTTGGCCGGCCCATTCGCCGTTCACGGAGTTGTAGGAGGTCATGATGCCGTCGACGCCTTCTTCGACGACCCGGCGGAAGTGCGGAAGGAAGACCTCGTGCAGTGTCGCGTCATCGGCCTTGACATCGACCTTGAAGCGGGCGTTCTCCATCGAGTTCAGGGCATAGTGCTTGGCAATGGCCATCGCGTTCGGGTGGATACCCCGGACGAGGGCGGCGCCGAATTCACCCAACAGGTAAGGGTCTTCACCATAGGTTTCCTGCGCCCGGCCCCAGGCTGGGTGGCGGGGAAGGTTGATGCAAACCCCGCCGAAGAAGTTGGCGCCCTGTGCGCGCATTTCCCGGCCGATGGCGGTGCCGATTTCCTCCTCCAGCTCCGGGTCCCAGGTCGCTCCGCGGGCCATGGAAACGGGAAAAGCGGTGGACTCGCCCATCACGACGCCGCGGGGGCCATCGCTGAACCGCAGCCCGGGGATTCCGAGCCGGGCGATTTCGCCCATGACAATGGGCCTGCGGTTATATCCCGCGCTCATCTCTGCCATGCCGGACCAGAACTCGGCGTCGCCGTCGAGGAGCCATAGTTTCTCGTCCTGCGTCAGTTGTCCCAGAAGCTGGTCAGCCTCTTCCGACAGGTGGCCGCCGTTGCGGATGCGTGCGACGGCCTCATTGAATGTTTCCGTTTGGGTTGCTGTTGTTGGCATGTTTAGTCCTTGGGTTTCTTATCTGCCCCCGGTCTTGTGGTGGCGGGCGGACGAGTGCGGGACACGCGGGCGTCCTGCCCGGCGTGTCCCGCACAGTGTGGAGTCAGGAGACGGTGGTTGTGGCGTAGAAGCCGCGGTTTTTTCCATCAATGACGGCGGAGTTCTCGATGTCGAACGATCCCGTCAAGCGGATATCAGCTGAGGAAGCCCCGACGTTGACGGTCATCTGGCCGGCTTCAACAACCCAGCGCATGTCGACGTCAAGGAAGGCGAACTGGTCAGCCCGCATCGAAAAGTGAACGGTTTTTGTTTCCCCGGCTTTGACGAACACCCGGTTGAAGCCTGCCAGTTCCTGCACCGGACGGACCATGCTGGACAGCTCGTCACGGACGTACACCTGGACGACCTCTTCGCCGTCCTGCTGCCCGGTGTTGGTGATATCGCAGGACAGCTGCACCGCGCCGTCGGCTGTAACCGTCGGGGTCAGGTTGAGGTTGGAGTACTCAAAGGTGGTGTAGCTCTTTCCCTCCCCGAAGTGGAACAGGGGGACCTTGGAACCGTCCACGTACCGGTTCATGATCATGGTCCCGGCGCTGCTGAAGCTGTTGCTGCGGCGGTGGGCTGCATAAAGGGGGATCTGGCCGGCGTCCCTGACCGCCGTCATCGGCAGACGTCCCGCAGGGTTGTAGTCGCCGAAAAGTACGTCAGCCAGTGCCTGGCCTCCGGTTTCACCCGGGAACCAGTTTTCGATGATGGCCGGGAAGTGTTCGGCGACGTAGACGCTGGAGAGCGGCTTGGCGTCCATGTGCACCATGACAGCGGGTGTGCCGGTCTCGAAGATGCGCTGGGCAAGTTCTTCCTGGATCCCGGGAAGGCCGACGTTGGCCGTGTCGATGCCTTCCCCGGAGGTGCAGGAACTGCCCCAGCCGTACTTACCGCCGAGGGTCAGAATGACAACGTCCGCGTCCTTGGCGGCGGCAACAGCAGCATCGAAACCCGTGCGGTTGGTGCCGGCAATGTCGCAGCCCTTTTCGTACACGACTTCGGCTTCGGGGCACTTGTCTTGGATGGAGGCAACGATGGTCGGGGTTTTGTGCCCCAGCGCACCTTGAAGCGCCTGCTCGACCGCTGCGGGCTCCGAGCGGACGTCGCTGCCCTCAAAGAGCGGCGCCAGCGGGGGCTGTTCATATGAGGCGGTCAATTCAGGAAGGTCGAGCATTCCCGCCATTTCCGACATGGTCCCGCTCATTGCCAGATCGATTGAAGCCGGGTAGGTGTAGCAGCCGAAGAACAGCCGCAAAGAGTTGGCGTGGGGGCCGATGACGGCGATCTTCTTCGTAGCCTTGCTTAGCGGAAGAAGCCCTTCATTTTTCAGCAGAACGATCGATTCGCGCGCCGCCTTCAGGCTGTGTGCCTTGGTGGATTCCGGCTCGTAGGCGGCTGCGATCATTTCTTTGCGTGCTGCGTTGTCTTCAAGGAGGCCGAGCTTAGCTTTAAGGGTCAGCATGCGGCGTACCGCGCGGTCGATGAAACGCTCTTCGAGCTCTCCGCGCCTGACTGCCTCGACCAAGCCGTCAGTGAAGCCGTAGGGCGTGGGCAATTCAACATCGAGCCCGGCTTTGAGTGCCTTAATGCCACCGTCGGTGGGGTCTGCTCCGACGTTCAGGTCGACGGCGAGGTTGATGGACATGTAGTCGGAAACGACCAGGCCTTCGAAGCCCATTTCTTCGCGCAGCAGATCATCGAGGATGTGCTTTGAGGCGATAATGAGTTCACCATCGATGGTGCCGTAGGAATTCATGATGCCAGCGAGGTTGGCCTCGGTGATGGCAGCCTGAAACGGCTTGGCGTAGACCTCGCGTAGCTCGCGCGGGGAAATCGGGTTGGATGTCATGTTCAGACCGCCTTCCCCGAGGCCGAAGCCGAGGAAGTGCTTTCCGGTGGCGGCCACGCCGTCGGCAAGGTTCTGCCCCTGCAGGCCCTTCACGAAGGCAACGCTCATGGCAGCGCACAACGTGGGGTCCTCGCCGTAGGTCTCGCCTACGCGGCCCCAGCGGGGATCCCGGGCGACGTCCATGATGGGGGACAGTGCCTGGCGCACCCCAACGGAGAGCATCTGCTCACGGACGATGTCGGTCATGCCTTCGACCGTGTCCGGTTGCCACGTGGCCCCCAGCCCGATCGCCGAGGGAAATACTGTCCCTCCAAGTCCCGTCCAGCCTGAGACAGCCTCGCCATGGAGCAACGGCGGCACGGACAGGTCGGTTTTGGCCATCACGGCGTCCTGGACCTGGTCGTAGTGGTCGGCGTCGGCCTCGATGGATACCCCGGTGCTGATGCTTCCCGAAGCGCCCAGACCGTTGGGGAACTTGGCCAAGCCTGTGTCGAGGTGGCCTGTGATGGGGATGGTGCACTGGAGCTGGGCGACCTTTTGCTCCAGGGTCATGCGCGAGATGAGGTCTTCGACCTGGTCTGCGACGGGAACCGCCACATCAGGGGTGGACAGTACTTGGTTTTTCACTGGGTCTCCTATTCCGCCAGCCCGCGACACCGCGGGCGTGGCAAGAGGGGGGTCAGTCCCTCAACGCTTTACTGGTGTGCCTGACGACGCCGGAACAAAGCTGGTCTGCGGTGCAGACCCGTGGGTCTGCAGGCTGTCCTCGCCACGGTTGTCCTTCACCGTTGAAGCAGGCCGCTGGTGTTCCCACTGCGGCGCCCGTTTTTTCCCGGGGTGGGAAAAACCCTAGATGGCCCAGCAGTGTGAGTCAAGTCGCACGCCAAAGTCAGCTTGCGGCATCGCATGGCGGGAGCTTGGCCTGGCAGTTGGGCCGGGCGGCCAGAAGCAGTGCTTGGGTCGGCGAAGGGGCCGACATGTCCAGTGATGCACGATGGGGTGACCGGAGGGAGCGCGGGCAGGAAACGGACTTGACCTTGGAGAACCCCGCAGCGCTGGCGCAGTCAGGAGAAGGCGGAGGTCGACAAAAGTCACGCGTGGAACCAGCAGTCAACCGGCATGCAGCTGTGGCAGTCCCTCCCGGCCTGTCACCCGAGGGAGGTGCCTAAGTGGTGCGCCGTTGACCCTAATGGTGCAAATCGTGACGAAGCTCCGCCTCACGGCCGTTCGAGCAGGCGCTCCACGCCAAGAGTCACAATGTCGAGATTGAAGGCAAACTGCTCTTCGGTGCCGAGTTCCGTTGACCGGCCTCCAACCAGCTTGCGGAGAAGTGTGAACTCCTCTTGCGGGGCCTTCTCAAGCAGGTGTTCAAGGACGGGTTCCTGAGGGTGTCGGCCAGCGGTTTTTGGGATGGAGCGGTCCGTGGCGGACGTGAAGGCAAGGCCTGCCAGCATTGCGATCAACCGTCCGGCTTCAGCTTCGGCCAGACCCGCGGCAACGAGCGCCTCCGCAGCCGCCTCGGCCGGTCGGATAGCCTCAAGATCGGCCTCGGTTTCGTAGCCGACATAACTTGCCCATGCACCGGCAGCCATGACGGCATCCCTGGTGATATGGGCAAATGCGCGTATGGCCTTCCTCCAGTCCTTCTCGGGAGTGAAATCGTGGGCCGCAACTGCCTCACGGAATGCATCGGCAGCAACCATCCGCAGCAGCGAGTCGCGGTTGTCTACGTGGTAATGCAGAGTCTTCCGGTCCACGCCAATCTCCTCAGCGAGGGCCTGCATTGTCAAAGTTGCTGGGTCAAGTACCTTGGCGGCCTCGATGATTCGTTCGCGATCAACCCGCCGCGGCCGGCCCCGGCGTGGCTTCACGCTCTCCACGCTTGTCATAGCCACTCCTTTTCGCGTCCGACCGCACTCGCCTTAGTCCACTTCTGCTCGCGAAGGGCCGGCCTGGAGCAGTGACTTGACCTTACGGGTATCCCCGCATATCTTTTTTACCACGCCGGGAAAAAATCCCGAAAAGAGAGGTCTCACAGACTCTACCTGAGTCCCTGAGGCCTTACCAGCCTGCAAGATCTCGAAATGTGAGACCGATTGTTGAGGCACGGCGAATGCCAAGCGTGGCCTCCGCACCGCTGGCCCAAGCCGGGAAGCCGCCACACTCTGAAGCCCGTAGCCCCGAGCTCCCCTGCCCTTGGAATAACAAGTTCCCACGCAAGGACGCCGTGGCCGTCCTGCTATCAACGCGGTGCCCCTGCATTTGCCCAACCGCTAAAAGGAAAAGTTGACATGGAAGTACCTAGCAATGGAATTGGCCGCCTGCGGCTGACCATAGACAGCCGCAGGCAGCTGGAGGAGGCGTTGGACTCCGCCGTCGCCGAACTCATGTCCAGGCAAAACTCGAACGCCCGGGACGGGATCCTGGTGACCCGCCACGACCACAGGACGTTCACCGTCCAATTCTCCAGTGACGTCCAGCGCGGGATCGTGCTGGAACAGGACTTGCGCCTTCGGGCAGCCCCGGAAGGCGGCCCTCGTAGGCGCGAAGACGCTAACCTCGCCCCGGCGCTATCGGCCCTGTGTTGAAACGTGCAGCTCAGGGCACGCATGCTCCACCCGCCGCACTCTCCTGCCACCTACCCCCCGGTTTCGTAAAGGCCTTCATATGAGCATTCACGCCGCAGGCTTTTCTGATCGGACGGTGCCGTCCGCAGTCGACGATTGGACGGCGGCCGCAGGACGGCACGTCGCAATATATCGAAACGGTGTGCAGGTTGACCGTGGCCAGGTCGAGGCGATAACTGCCGACGGAAAGATCCTGTGGCTCATGCAGGACGGTGCTCAGTACAGGCGCATCATTGAGAAGGTTCCGGGAATTGAGTTGTGCTTTCTAGAGGAAGCGGGCGCCTGCCAGCTGTGCATCGAGGGGTGGGCGGGCGTCCCAGCATCGAAGGCTGCCCTGCTCCCTGAACCGTGAGGTCAGCAGGAGGATGGTGACCTCCTGCTGACCTCACACCCCCTATGGAGTGGGCCTGGGGGCGTCACCCCATCCACTGCCCGCCCGCTACATCGATTGTCTGGCCGCACATATAGTCAGCGGCCTCTGTGCTGAGGTAGGCGACCATGTTCGCAACCTCTTCCGGGATGGATACCCGACCGAGCTGGATATAGCGGTCAACCGCTTCCAGCATCGAACCTTTCGCGGCCAGAGCCTGCTCGTCGGAGGCATTGGCCAGGATGTCCCTCAGGAGGGGGTTGATCATGAGCCCGGGAGCTACCCCCAGGACATTGATCCCCCGTGAGGCGAACTCATGGGCAAGATTGCGGGTGAAGCCAATAACACCCGACTTTGCCGCGTTGTAGACGGTAAGTCCGCGGTGCTGTATCCGTCCACCAACAGACGCGATGTTGATAATGCGGCCGTGGCCCTGGGGCAGGAAGTGCTCGACCGCGGCATGTGCGCCGTAAATCAGCATCGTCAAGCTCCCGTGGACTGTGTAGTCGATGTCCGCCTTGGTGTGGTTTTCGAACCTGTCGGAGACCACCTGAACGGGGTTATTGATCATGATGTCCAGGCCCCCGAGAGCCTGCGTGCTTTCCGAGACAACAGAATGCACCTGATCCCAATCGGACAGGTCTGCCTGGAACGGGATGGCTCGCGTGCCCCATCGGCGTTCGATGGTCTCTGCGTTAGCGACGGCGCCGTCCTTATTCAAATCAATGACAGCGACGTCGGCCCCCAGGCCGGCAAGCCGGTTGGCGATGGCCTGGCCCAGACCGCCTCCCCCTGCTCCGGTGACTACTGCCTTTTTTCCTGTGAGATCCATCAGGTCGGTGACCCGCTTTTCGACAATGTGCGTCGGCAGTCGGTCGAAGCCCATCGTCTCGGCGAAATCAACGTTTTGTGTGCTCATCATGCTCCTCGTTGGTTATGGAGGGCGCCGGGCTCCCGGACGACGGGGCTCCATTGCCTAAAGGCAACATACTGTTGCCTTTTCTAAAGGTCAATAGAATGCTGTTCCATGGCCGATTCAATGCGCAGAACACGGGGAGTCCAGAAAGGTGCGCGCAGTTCGCAGGTAGTTGATGCCGTTCTAAGTGCTACCACCGCGGAACTGTCACGGGGAGGTTATGCCGGCCTCACGATTGAGGCCGTAGCCAAGCTTGCAGGCGTAAACCGCACGACGGTATACCGGCGTTGGCCTACGCGGGCGGCCTTGCTGGCTGCCGTCCTGGAGCCACTCCTGGCCCGCTATGACGTTGTTCCTGACACCGGCTCGAGCTGTCATGATTTGTCCGTGCTGTTACAAACTGTGCGCGACAATGCAGAGCTGCCCGAGGGTCAGGCCTTCACGGAGGCGGCAAGATCCACGTCCGCCGAGCTGCAGGATTTGATGTCAGCGGCGCTGCACAGAGCCCTCGCCCCCTTCCACGCCGTGCTCACTCGCGCAGTCGAGCGGGCCGAGATCGAACCGGAGCAGCGTGACCTCATAGCCCAGCTCGCTTTCTTTGGCGCCGTTATGTGGACGCAAACGCATCCCGTGCCTTTAACGGACGCGGAGTGCGACGACATGGCTAAGCTGCTCTTGCCTGCCGCAGCCGATGCCGGAACAAGATGAGATCCTGGTGCCCTTACGCTCCATCGGGCCTTCTATCCACCGTTGGATTGCCGCACTCCATCGGCGAGGGCCGTGAAGCCGTATATGAATCCTCCATCCTTGCCACTGACGGTCATATAACCTTCCGTGGTACCTGGCCTGATGGCGATGTTGGTTGCTGATGAAACGCCGTCCTTCCCAGGTGCGGCGATGGTGGCAGTCAGTTCGCCATCGGGCCGATAGACGAGGACAGTCGCCCGGTTGTGCAGCCCGACGTACGTGTTCCCTGCTGCGTCGACGGCCAAGGAATCCACTTGGCCGACGCCTGCGCTTACATGTACGGCAGGATGAGCTGTCTGCACCTTTCGGCCGTCAGCGCTGAGGCTCAGGTAGTCAATCTGATTGCCGGTATTGTGGCTCACCCCTAGCCCGTCATAAGCGGCGGTGAAGGCAATAGCGTTCGGCGCCGGCAAGTCTCCGGCAAGAACGATCCCTTCAGCGGTGTCCCTGTCGATCCTGACCAGGCGGCCGGTAGGTTTCCAGTAAGGATCCTGCGACCCGGCGGCATCCGTGACGTAGCACGCGGCCTCTGCCCTCGTCCAGCCAGCCCCAGAAATAGGACGCGTTGTGTGCAGAGGTCTATCGCGCCTTCGCGGGGCACTTCTCGCGGCCGTTGTACTCTGACCCTGTTTCCGGGCTTCAGGTCCGTCCACTCTTCATAGGTCAAACGGCAGGGGGCCGGGGGTGTGGATTGGGAAGTGTCAGCAGCAGCATGTTTTCCTTACTGCTACGAGCGGGAGAGGTAGTTATCCGCGATGGTTTTCAACGAGCCGGGACCCAGACCGGGTCCGTGTCCTGGGAAGACCGCACTTACTTCGAGGCGTGATAAAAGGTTCATGGTGCGCCGGTAATCGGCTTGGTCAGCTCCGTGGATTGTGTCAAGGAGTTGGCCCTGGTAAATGGTGTCTCCGGTGAAGAGCCATCGGCGCTGGTGATCGTACAGACAGATGCTTCCGGGGGAATGTCCTGGGGTTGCGAGGACCTCCATGGGGGTTCCCAAAGTAGTGATCTCATCTCCGTCTTTGAGTCGTCGTGTTGGGGTGGCCGGCACCAGCCCGTATTGGGTTGGGTCGTATCCAGGGTTCGGGACGCGGCGGAGCATTGAGGGCTCTTCGTTCGGTAGAACGTCTATACCGAGGATGCCGTACAAGGTGTGGGTGTCCAGCGAGACGGGTCCCGGTGTTATGAGGATGTGGGCTTCCTCATCGTGGACTGCGATGTCTTTAAACTCATGTGCTCCTCCGACGTGGTCCAGGTGGGTATGGGTGATGATCAGGAGTGGATCCCGTTCGAACATTTGGGGAATCTCGCGGTGCAAGGGGACGATGCCGAGGCCCGCGTCGATGACCACGTCCCGGTCCTGGCCCTGAAGCCACCAGATGTTCGATCGGAGCATCGGATGGACATGGGGTTCGGTAATCTTTGTCAGTCCTGGGAGGACTTGTTCAATGGCATACCACTGCAGGGATGTGCGGGGTGCGGCTTGTTGGGGGGCGGGTGCGCTCAATGTATGTGCCTCAGGAAGTTGCGGGTGCGTTCCTGCTGGGGGTTGGTAAAGAACTCCTCCGGCGGTGCCTGTTCAACGAGCACGCCCTGGTCGAAAAGGGCGACGTCCGTCCCGACTCGCCGAGCGAAACTCATTTCGTGGGTGACCACGACCATCGTCATGCCATCTGCCGCAAGTTGTTCCATGACGGCCAGCACGTCGTTGACCAGCTCGGGGTCCAACGCCGAGGTCGGTTCATCGAAGAGCATCACGGAGGGGTTCAGGACCAGTGCCCGGGCGATGGCGACCCGTTGTTGCTGGCCGCCGGAAAGCTCGCTGGGAAAGTGGTGAAGGTGGGAACCGAGCCCGACGCGGTCGAGCATTTCAGCTGCCCGGGCTTTGGCCTCGGCAGCGCCGGCTTTCCTGGTCAGGCGTTGGGCCAAGGTGACGTTTTGCATGACGGTGAGGTGGGAGAAGAGGTTGAAGCGCTGAAAGACCATGCCGATCTCGGAACGCTGGCGGGCCAGGGCACGTTCGCGTACGGGCCGGTTGTTGGCGTCGACGCCGATCCTTTTGCCCTTGAAAATAACCTCTCCGGCGTCGAGGGGTTCCAGCAGGGCCATCAGACGCAGCATCGTTGATTTCCCTGATCCGGACCGGCCAAGGACTACTTTGACTTCACCCGAGCCCACGGTGAAATCGACACCTTTTAGGACTTCTTGATTCCCGTACGTTTTGTGGAGGTTCCTCACTTCGAGCACGGTCTTTACGGTTTGACGAGGAGTTGTGGTGGTCTCGGACATCAGAGTCCCTTCAGGGTTGCGGGGACGCGCTCGACGCGGGGCCGGGTTTTGGCGGGTAGGGAAACCCACCGGTATCGCTTTTCGACCTGGTGCTGGAGCACCATGACGGCGCTGACAATGACCAGGTAATAGACGAGCGCGGCCGTATAAAATTCGGCATATCGGAAGGTGGTCGCTACCTGGACCTGGGCTGTTGTCATCAGCTCTTGCAGTGAGATCACAGAGGCCAGCGACGTGTATTTGATCATTCCGATGAACTCGTTGCCCGTGGGAGGCAGGGCGACCTTGATGGCTTGTGGCAGTTCGACCCGAAGGAAGGTTTGCGCGGGGGTCAGCCCCAAGGCCCGGGCGGCGAGTTTCTGTCCGCTGTCTACGCTCAGCAGGGCTGAACGGAGAATTTCTGCCATGAAAGCGCCTTCGACGACTGAGAGACCAACAAACCCGGCAAGGAAGGGTGAGTACCAGTTGTCCCGGAGCGCGGGAATTATCTGCGGTGCTGCGTTCCAGACAATGAGGAGCAGCAGCAGTGTTGGCACGGAACGGAAGAACCATACATAAGCCCAGGCCAAGCTACGAAGAGTCTTGCTCTTCGATATGCCTGCCAGGGCAACAAAGAGGCCTATCAGCGTAGCGGCCACTTGGGAAACGGCAGCCAATTCAAGGGAAAGCACCGCCCCCGATAGGAATTCTTTGGAAGTCAGGGCCTGCAGGAAGATGCTCTGATCAAAATCCATTACTTCGCCGAATCAGTCAGCCGGCTGGCGTCCAACGCGTAGTTCTTGGCGATCTCGGCCAGTTTTCCCTCGGTGGCGAGTTTCTTCAGTCCGTCACGGACCTCCGCGGTCAGGGGTGAACCTTTCTTGACGTAAACGCCGAATACAGCGTCGGCCTCGAAGATTCCAGGGACCGGCTGCAAGTTCCCGCCTGTCTTCTCAACGATCTCACCAACAGAGACGTCGGTATCGATCAAGGCGTCAGCCTTGCCGTTCGTCACCGCCGCAGAGGTCTGGGTGTTCTGCGGGTATGACTGCTGGATCAGATCAGGAAGGCCTTTGCTCTTCAGCGCCGTTGACAGTTCCTTCAAATTGGACTCATACGCGCCTCCGGCAAGTACAGCTACTGTCTTTCCCGCCAAGTCCTCAGCGCTCTTGATGTTCGAGTCCTTTGGGGCGATGATCACCGATCCGGTTTTCAGGTACGGCACGGCGTCGGCGACCTGCTGGCGGGCTTCATTGACATATAGGCCCGACCACACCACATCGCAGCGCCCAGCCTGAAGCGCCGGCATCAGCCCGTCGAAAGCCACGTCAGAGAAGCGGGCCTTCACACCCCACGAGTCCGCTAGTGCAACCGCCGCGTCGGCATCAAAACCGATGGGCTGGGTCCCCGTGTTGCCGTCCTTATAGAACTCCATGGGCTTGTACTGCGGCGTCATACATACACTGAGCTCACCGGATTTCAGCAAACCATTGGGGCCAGAGGCACTTTCCGATGAGGAAGCGCCGGCTCCCCCTGAACATGCGGTCAGCGCCACCACTGCGGCAGCAGCTACGGAACCAAAGACAAATTTCTTCATGACAATCCTTCTCGTCGACCAGCCCACGGGTGTGGCGCTCCTCACATGCTAAGACGCAATAAATTTCGGAATGTCAGCCTCTAAGTGTGTGAAAGCAGATATGTAAACGCTCACTACGTAAAATGATTACAATCGGCTAGAACGACGGCTTTCTTTTATAAATCTGTAGGACCTAAGGGCACAGAAAATTTCTCGTAACGAATCCGGGAAGGATGACATATGGATGAGCTCGACGAGCAGATACTGCAGGAACTGCTCGCCAACGGCCGCATCACCGTGACAGAGCTTGCCGACAAAGTCGGCCTTACCCGCATCTCGGCCTCTCGTCGAATGACCACGCTCTTGACTGAGTCCGGTGTCAGAGTGATCGGATTGGCACACCCCGCCGTCGTGGGGCTGCCTGTCATGGCCCACGTTTCGATTGACGCTGCGACCCCGGTTCAGGGGCTTGCCGAAAAAATCGCGCAGGATCACCGTGTTCTCTTCGTTTCCATCACTGCCGGGATCATGTCTCTGATAGCAGAAGTCAGGGCCCAAAACCATGAGGAACTTCAGGCATGCATCGAGGACATCCGTAACATTCCCGGAGTGACCTACATGCGCACCAGCATCTATACCGATCTCCTCATTGACATCCTGCATCCGGCTCAAATCAAGGACCTCGTCCTCGACAGACTTGATCTAGCTCTCATCGAGATTCTGCGCCAGGACGGCCGTGCTAGCTACACAACCATGGCCTCTGTCCTTGGAATATCAACCGGAACCGCAAGAACCCGCGTCCTGCGTCTCTTGGACAGCGGAATCGTAAAAATCGGACTCACTTGGCGGCCCGCCTCCCAAGAACGAGTGACCCGCATGGGGCTTGGACTGCGCATCCAAGGGACAGCTGCGGAACTAGTCAAATCACTCGAGGCCATCCCGGGCTTTACCTTCTTGGCCTCCAGCATCGGCCAGCACGACATCATCGCCACCGTTCACGGAACGGACGCAAGCTCAGCACTCCGCACCGTTGACCAAGTCCGGGCGATACCTGAAGTTATTCACGTCGAGACATGGATTCACCTCAAAGTCGTAAAAGAAGAACACTAGCGACAGGGCGCGAGCCTCCACCGTCTACCAGACAAATCAGGGTGAGCCACACCCCAACCTGACGTCAGGCAGCGGGGAAAACAGCGTCAGAATAGGGTCCCTTGGGCGGTTCTTACACTCCCCCACCCTTTTGTCTTAGATTCAAACCTGACAGCCAGCCCCGCTGAGGTGCTTGCACGGGTAAGGGCCGTTCCGCTGCCCACAGTCGGGGACAATCGTGATGGGTTATCCACCGCTACTGCTGCGAAGGGAGCTATCTAAGGGCTCCCAATTCCAGCCGTGGATAACCCGGATTGACCCCAACTATGGACAGCTTCTAGTCCCACCTGTGAGCCTTGGACTCCTGGCGTCAGGGCAATTCGTCGATTTTGGTTCGGAGGTTCCTGAACACGGCGTCGCGCTGCTCTTGGGAGAGCTGCATTAGCGGCACATCACGCAGCTCGTCGATATCTACGTCTTCCGGGTCATCGTCCTCGAGCATGACGAGCATGTCCTCGTAGGTCAGGACCATGATGTTGCCGTCCAGGGGACGGAATCCTAGCTCACCCCAGTATTTGGCGAGGCCGCGGCATTCCATCCGGTGTTTGGCGGATCCTTCGTCGACGCCGTCCTGGAGCCCGGGCGCCGCCCGCAGAACGGTTACGACGGTACTTCGGCCTATGGCGTCGAGTACGGCCTTGATTACTTGGTGCCCGGCCCGGTGCCCCCGGAACCGCGGCTGGACGCTCACCCACGAGACAATCATCAGGTCCCCGTCGAGGACTGGTCCGCCCTCGATGCTGAGCTGGCTGGGCTCCGAGCCTGCAGCGATGAACGCTTCGGCGAATTGGGACAGTTCGGCGCTGTGCGCGTCGAAGGTGTCGAAGAGGTTGACGTCGCCGATGTCGGGGATCAGGTAGACGTGGGCTTCCGCAACGGTGACCCGGCCGTGGGCGTCGGCCTCGACCTCGAGGGTGTCGTCGTCGGGTTCGAGGATGTCCGCCTCGATGTAGGCGCGTACGCTCCAGGACTGCGGGTAGTCTTCGGGCCGTTCCCAGGAGTCGGGCCGGGCCGGGTAGTCCAGCGCATAGGTCAGCCGCATCCACTCAAGGGCGTCGCCGATCTCGTTGTGGTCGTCGGGGTGCATTTCGATACCGGCCATGAGTTTTCCTGCCCGCTCCCCATCAGGGGTGATCTGAATGTTCCAGGGGTGTGTCGGATTCACCGTACCCGACACTGGACTTGACGTGACAGTAAAGACCCTCCGGATCCGGGTGGCCAAGCTGGCCTGGGAGATTCCGTGCACCGGGGAACCACCCGGCCCAGCCCGGTTCTTAGCCCACGCGGATGCCATTGTCAGCGAGGAAGTCGCGGGCACGGCCCATCTGGCGGTCGGTAGAGTAGGCGTTCCAGTGTTCGGTCAGGTCTTCGGCATGGATGAGGTCGCGGAACCGGTGGAAGGCGCCCTTGCCTTCGATCGCCCGTTCTAGCCGCTGCCGGAGGGTTTCATCGTGCTGCCGCGCGGCGAAGGCCGCCATGTCCTGCCAGCCGTTCCCAGAACCTGTGCGGTTCAGTCGAAGCCACCGGTCCGGCTCTTCCTCCACGTAGATCGCTGTGTCGTGCCCCACGATTATTGGGTCAGTGGCACTGTCGTCGTAAACCTGCCCGGTGTGCACGTCGAGGTAGCCACCGGTAGACAGATCGGGGTCCCCCTCGAGGATGGTGCTGAGCATGTCGAGGTCTACTGGGACGACCCTGCCGGGCAGCGGCACGCGGCGCAGAGATGCCAACAGGTCCTCAGCGAGCACTTGATCCCCGGCGCAGCCGCGCCCGGTCAATCGGTTGATGACCGCCAGTGCCACCGGCTCAGCTTCCTGGCGTCTGTGCTCCAGAGCCATCGGTATTCCGGCACCTACTTGCTGCAGGGTGTCACCGATGTCGCGTCCGGTCAGGGCCGTGAGGAAACGACCCGCGTCTGCTGCTGCGATGGCTTGACGCAGCTCGGGCAGGTCGAGCCTCGGTGCCTGGACCTGTGCGGGCCAGGCGTGCAGCAGCATCGGATGTGGGGTGCTCGGTTTCGCCGCGACCTGGCTCTCCCCGTCATCGGTAGCCCACCGGCGCCCGTATTGGTCTGGGATGCGGCCCCAGCCCCAGTAGGGCAGCGGGGAATCAGGGCGAAGGCCCAGTACCTCCAGCGGGTCGACCTTGGTCTCCGCGACGACACATCGGTGCGTCCAGGCATCACCGAGGTCAAACATGAACTGAAACTCAGACCCCGGCTCCAAGGTCCGGGCGACCTTGGTGACTGCGATGTCGATTGCTGTGATGATCGGGCCACCACTGGATGCGGCCATCTCGGTTCCCGTCTCTTGGTCGGTGATTAACCGGCCGTCATCCAGGGTGAACATTGACAGGTGCGAGCGGTCCCATCGGGCGAAGGCATCGTTGATGGCGTTAGCGAGATCCATGAAGGTGTGAGACGGTCCGACCGCGAAGACCCGCCCCGGCCAGGGCCACAGCTCCTCACCACGACCACCGAGCAGTTCCACCGTCACCGATAACCAGTTTCGCGCCATAACCTCAGGATGGCACGAACCGCGGCCGCGCCCTTCGTCGCGTTACTGCACGGCGGCGGCCGCCAGCAGCCCGAAGGAGGGCGGCTCCGCCAGGAAGGGAAAGAGGGCGAGCAGGTTCCACGATGCAGCAACACCGCGACTTCCGGACACCCCACTCAGAGAACGGGGTGTGTGGCCCGAGATGCAGCCTGATGTGATGGTTTGCGGGTTTTCTGGGAGGTCATGGCACCCCTATAGGCTTTAGGCTTCCGACAGAGAAGGCAGGGTCAATGGGGGGAATGCACGGCTTCGGCCTGAAGGACAGATCGCTGGCCGAGCTGTACCGGACCACGTCAGGGCCGGTGGCGTTCATCGATGAGTCCTACCGGGAACCGCTGCACTCGGATGAACGGCCCTTCTATTCGATGTCGGCCGTCATCGTCGGCCGCAACCAGGGTGCTCTTGTCCGGGACGTCCTGATGGACATTCCTGGCAGTACTTACTGGCACACGACCGAGGCGTACCGCACCCCTGCCGGGAAGCGGGTCATAAGGGAAATGATTGACTACATTGCCGGCGCGGCCGAGTACAACATTGTCACCGTGCAGACACAGATCCGCCGGGACGATCCGGAGATGAAGACGGCACGGCATGAATGCCTGGGCGCCTTGACCAAGGAGCTTACCCGCGGGTCCGGGATAAACGCTGTCCGGCTGCTCGTTGTCGAGTCGCGCAACGCGCGGTCCCATCCGGGCGGGGACGCCGACGACGCCCGGGTGATCAAGCAACTCCGGTCCGCCGGTACGGTTGATCGCCATGTCCATGTCCACCACACCTCGCCGGCGAAGGAACCCCTGCTGTGGGCCGCTGATCTGAGTGTGTGGGCCTTCCGGCGGAATCTAGCCGTCGGTGACAAGCAATGGTTCGAACCGTTGCAGGATATTTCGACTGTGCTGCACGTAGATGGGGCGGACGTGTCCGTTAAACGAAGCAACCCCCATCTGCCGCAGCAAAGTCCGGGGGTCCAGCAGGCTGTCTCCCATGAATCCGGCCATGGCCGGGGCAGAGGGCCCGCTGTTGCTTCTGCCTCCAGTGTAGTGTTCGACGGCTCCGAAAGTGAAGCACTGGCGCGCATACGGCGCCTTGCCGGTGCTGCGGGGAAGAGTGTTGACCAGGAGGTAGCCTTGGCGGTGGCCACTAACGAGCCCCGGCGGCTGGTGGCGGCAGCGAACGCTTACCTGAAGCAGTCCCGCCAGCCGGGCGTATCCTCACAACCCCGCACTGAGGCGGCACTGGCGCAGGCCGCACAAACCATCATGAAACCTGACGGTGCGGCGAAGGTCACGGCGGCGCTGAAGCAGCTGCGCGGCCAGCGGGTGGCCGAGGCAGAGGGCCGTGCGGCATCGGCCCCGCAGCAGCAAAGAGATCGCCGTCCTGGCTACCAGCGGTAACCGGGACGGCGGTCTCTATCCCTCCCTTTAGTCGGTTGAGGAGACGAAGGACCGGCAAGAAGGTGGGATGGTTGCCGGCCCTCCGAGACTCGGGTTTAGGCGGGCAGGTCTTCAGTGACGTAGTCCGCCACGGACCAGACACCGTTGCTCTTGGTCAGGACCAGGAAGATGTTGCGCTTCCGTTGGTCATCTTTGAGGTGTTTGCCGTCCGCGTCCCGCCAGGTCCATGTGGCTGTGAGGTTGCGGTAGGCCACGTTCTCGGTGTCTGTTCCTTCGTCCCCGTCTACGGGCACGCCGGGTCGGATCGTCGGTTCGGAAAACGCTCCAAGTGGGGCCAGCTCCAGCCACAAAGCCTGGGAGGCATTGCGCTCCGGCTCCACTGTTCGTTTCGCCAGCTCGGGGATCATCAGCGGCTGGGCGCGCACCGCAGCCGCGGTTTCGGTCCTGTCGTTCGCCACGTCCCACCGCGTGATGATGTCAGCAAACGTGGCAGCTACCTTATCCGGATGCGCCCGGTCCACCTCGAGAAGCTTTTGGACCGTGACGGACAAGGCCGCAGGCTTCGACGTAGCTGTGGACGAAGGCGATGGAGCAGGTTGTTCAGTGCCGGCCTGTGCGCAGCCGGCCAGCGGCAGTGCGGCCGTCAGAACGATGGCGGCCAGTGTTTTGGGGAGCCTCATAGAACGCCCTTGCCTTTCAGGATGGGTGTTGGATCGATGGGTTTCACTTCGCCCAGCTTGGGATCGACCGCGCCCAGGCGGGGATCAACGGGGGCGCCTTCGTACATTTCAAAGTGCAGATGCCGTCCTGCCGCGTTGCCGGTCGCTCCTTCGGTGCCAAGCGGGGTCCCGGCGGAGACGGTGTCGCCTTCCTTGACCCGCAGGGATCCTTGCTCCAGGTGGGAATAAGTGGCGGTGAGTTTGCCGTCCAGGCTCACCCCGGCCACCCAGGTACCGCTGCTGGACTGCAGCTCGTGGGCGATGACGATCTTCATGTCCATGACGGCCACGACGGTCCCGCCGGCTCCTGGCGTTGAAAAGTCGATGCCGTAGTGGAAGTTCCCGCCAATGACCTGCGTCCCGGGCGGGGTGGGCCGCGGCCCGTATCCGGAGGTGAACGTGGACCCGGGCAGCGGGTGGGACCACTTGCCCGTCAGGGCACCGATCTCGATGCCGCTGGCCGGGCAGGATTCACCGTACTTCGTTTGCGCTGTGCCCATAATCTTGTCCACATAGGCCCGGGTTTCGGCGTACGGCGGGATCCCCCTGAAGGACTGCACTGCCCCCGGGCCTGCGTTGTAGCCGGCCAGCGCCAGCCTGATGACGTCCTGGCCGCTGCTCTTGGCAACCGGAAGCAGCTCCTTCACCAACGCGCCCATGTACCGCCCTTGTGCAGCGATGGCATGGGCGGGGTTAGTCACATTACCTCCGTCACCGTAGGTGGCCCAGGTTCCCGGCATGAACTGGGCAAGGCCGCCCGCTCCTACCGGAGACGTGGCTCCTGGATTCCAATTGCTCTCGGCTTCCAGCTGGGCGGCAAGGACGGACGCGGGAATCCCGGCAACACCGGCAGCCTTCGAAACGAGCGGCCCCCACCCGTTCGGGACTTCCTTCTCGTTGAAGCTGGCCCCGTTGACGCTCACGCATGCGGCTGCCTGGGCAGGCGATGCGTTGCCGCCGACGGAAATCAGGGCGACGCCGAGCAGGCCGATCACGACCAGTATCGGCAGCGCAGGGATCAGCAGGAACAGGCCGGTCTTACGCATCGGCTGAAACCGGCCCGTCGCCTTCGGAGCCCGCTGTGGCGGTCTCCCCGGCAACAAATGCTGCGAACTCCGTGGTCTCAGCCTTGAGCTCCAACCCGGAACCGGTGGCGTCGTAATGCGAAAGATTCTCCAGGCAGTTCTTGAAAGTGCTGCGCTGGGAGAAGGTGTCCATCGTCGGCCACAGCGCCCGGCTGAACCACTCCGTGAGCTCGAATGAGGGCTTCTTGGATTTGGCCCGGTAGGCGGCCTTGTGTGCCACCATCAGCGCCGTCAACATTTCCACGGCGTCAGGGTGGCGGTACCAGCATCCGGGGATCCAGCCCGCGGAGTTGGATGAGTGCCGCAGAATCCTGTTCTGCAACCAGACGACAAATGCGTCCAGCTCGGCCCATAGCTCCTTACGCTGTTCGGGCTTAAGTTCCTCCCAGAACCAAGGCCCGCCAGCGGGGTAGCTGCTCAGTTCCTCGAAGAGCTGGGCGGCCAGTTCCTCTACGTTGTCCAGCCTGTCCAGCAGATCCGGGATTACCTCAATGCCCGGGGCGTCATGTGCCTGGTCGTCGCTCACGATGCGGCCGCCAGGTTCGCTTCTGCAGCGGTCTCAGCCGCCGCCACCTTCGCCGCCGTCTCGGCCGTGATGCCTTCTTTGTTCAGGCACCATACGCGGGAGTCCTTGAACTTCGCGCTGTCGGGCCGTTCCCACCACGGCACGACGTTGACGACGGCTTCAATCTCGCGGTACATCAGCAAGACCTTGCCCTGGGGCAGCTTGCGGATTTCATCGACGCGCATTTTCTGATCGAGCTGCTTGGACTTGGAAATGTTGACGGACGGCACACCGTCCTTGCCGGTCGATGACGAGGTCGACGTGTGCTCCACCCAGTGCTTGCCGATCAGATCGGAAATCTTGGTCAGGAACTTCACGTCGGAGATGCCGCCGAAAACTGTCTTGGCTGCTGCGGAATCGAAGATCGTTTCCGCACCTTCCTCGCCCCAGCGGTTCACCAGCTGGGAGTAGGTCTGGACGAACACGGATGTGTGGATGCCGTTGCCGCCACCTTCGGACATCAATGACGGCAGCGACGGCAGGGCGCAGGTGTTTGCCGCTTCATCCAGGATGACGGACAGCGGCACGTCCAGCTTCCCGGACGCCATGGCACCCGATGTACGGATTGCCGCCTGGACGAGCGATTCGACCAGGGCGGTGACAATCGGGGCCGTCGAGGCGTTCATGGACACGCGGGTCAGGCAGTACAGCGTGTTCGCCGCCTCGGTGAAGGTGTTGACGTCGATGCCGGGATCATCCGTCGTGGGGCACAGCATTGACAGAACGTTCTCGTTCTTCATCGGCCCGGTGATCTTGCCCAAGGTGGTCTTGGTGTTGCCGATGGTGTCCGGGTTGTTTTGCCGGCACCACTCGTCGAGGTTTCCTGCCCAGGTCTTCACGGTCGGGGACTTCGCACGGAGGATGTTTGCCGGTTCGTGCTCGGTGAAGTTCTGGGACCAGCGCAGCACATCCCGCATCGAGCCGCCTTCTTTCAGGGCGGCGGCGTGCAGCAGTGCTTCGAGGATCATGACGCAGCCGGAGTCGAAGTATCGGTCTGCCGAGGACGGTGCACCGGTCCGGGGCATGGCGTTAACCATGGCCGAGGCCCGTTCGGAGGCGATCTGCGGGTCATCGCAGCCGGCCACCATGTTCCACCGGAGCTTGTCGGGGTACTGGCTGAGTCCGTCGAAGTCGGCGACGTAGACCTTGCCCAGGTCTTTCCGTACACCTGCCGTCAGGCGCAGCACGTCCGGGCGGGTGCTGGTGGTGATCACTGCCCCGGCGGCGTCGGCCACCATGCCCGCGACCATGTAGGTGGTTTTTCCCCACTTGGGCGGGGCAACTGTGCAGGCGGTATCTTCCGTGCGAATGGCGATTTCCTTGCCGTCGAGGACGTACACAGCCGGTGCCAGCGAGGAACCGTCGACGCCCTCAATCCTCGTCTTCAAGCTCTTGGCTGTGCTCATGCCCTTCTCTCCGGTCTTGGTCTTGCGGCGCCGGGCACGGAGCGCTTTGAGCCCGAACAGCGCCCCGATGTAGGCCGCGATCAGGAGAACCACGAGGAGGATCCAGACGGTGAGCGGCCAGCCCCACTCGTTGGAGGGGTGACCGTTCACTGCCACCGGTGACGTCGCCTTTTCCGGTGCCACCAAACCGATCAGCGATCCAATCAGTGCTTTCCAGGTTGCAGGCCAGTTCGAGAACGCTAGGCCCGTCGTCCAAACCAGGGCCACATGCCACAGGGCGCCGGAAAGGATGGCCAGGACGATGAGTTCACGCTCGGTCTTCTTGACCGTTGAACCGGACGGGTTGTGCTTCTCTACGGTGACGTTTTCACTCATGGTCTTCCCCCTTTAGGCCACTTCCGCGTAGGCGGAGTCGGTCTCGCGCAGCGCCGAATCGGTGTCGGTCATTTCCACTTCCCAGGCAGAACGAACGTGCTCAATCTCCACTTCGGGTGCGTCCGCGCCGGATTTGAGCAGGTGGTGGCCGTTCCGGAGAACCATGATGTCGTTCGCGGATTCCGGGTTCAGGCCAAATGTCCGGACGCACCACTGGGCGGCCTCGGGCTTGTCCTGGCGGAAGATATGCACCGTCTGCGCTTCCTCGATCACTGCCATGCCCGGGGATCCCGCCGGAACGTCAGTGGCTCCCTTGTGGATGTTGTAGATATTCGACAGGCCCAAGCCTCGGGAAAGCTTGATGTTGGACCGCTGCTGGAGGGCCAGCGGGCCTCCCAGGATGTGGCCTGCCTCCTCGTTGATCACGTTGGTCCGGATACCCCGGTACTCAGGCCGGCGGACCGTGCCCAGGAGCCACAGGTTCGCCAGCCCCATCACCATGGGTATGGCCGGGCCGGTGTCCGGCAGCTGGGAGATATCGAATGAGGTCAGGTTCTTGTTCAGCCGCACATTCCTGGACGTCTCACCGTCAAAAATCGAGCCATATGTTTCCAGCAACTCGTTGAAGCAGAACCGCATCGAGATGCCGCTCTCGTGCAACCGCTCCAAGGTCGCCAGGCTCATGTCAGCCAAAGTGGAGTCGTTGCGGTCGATGACGCCCAGCAGGTCGTGCAGGTCCGCCGTTGTTGGGGTTCGGCCGCCTTCGAAGTTCCTCATCATGGAGCGGTAGGCCAGGCGCAGCGCTTTGCGTTCCCATTCGTCCGGGCCGTTTCCTTCCCGAATCAGCGCCGGAATCGTGTTCAGGTAGACGAGCTGGTTGTTCAGGCCGTCGTCGTTCACCCCGGAAATAGCGGGGTCCATGATGTTGAAGATGACGCCGGATCCATCCATGGCGAACTTGATGTGATCGCCGTTGAACTCCCGGACGATCGGTGAGTATTCGCCCTCGCCCTTCTCGTTCTTCTTGTCGAAGACGACCGCCCGGCGGTGCCGGAGGATCAGGGGCCGGATCACGTACACGGTTTTGGTGTAGGCGGACTTGCCGGCCCCCACATCACCGACGACGAGCACGTTGGTAGAGGTGATTCGGCGTGGGGTTGAGTTGTAGTCCGTGAACGGGTCTTTGCTGATGGCTGTCTGCGACAAGACGTCCCGGCCTGCAGCGACGCCTTCGACGCCGGTAGGTGCTGCGATCAAGGCTGTGTTCAGAATTTCGGCCTGCCGCGTGGTCGTCGGTGCGCCCTGAAAGGACGGGGCGTAAAAGCCGTTCTTTGCCCTCCGCTCGTTGACCCTCAACCGGGTTCCCTGCTCCGCGTACGGAGGCCACTCCCCCGACTCCTCAACCTGAGCCTGTTCGATTTCCGGTGCCGCGAACATCCGAAGCACAGGGACGCGCCGGATCCATGAACCCTTGGCCGAAGGTTCGTCGATGCTCACTGCCTGCTCCGCTTCGGGAATGAGCGGAAATCCCTGTTCGCGCGGTTCCGTAATGGCTTCCTTGCTGAGTTCTTCGACAGCGCCCATCAGGCCACCTTCTCTTCCTTCTCGCCACGTCCTGCAAGCTGGTTCATCATCCTGGCTCCAAGCGTCGGGGCTGCTGGGCGGGTGCCCCGGTAGATGGGCCACGTCGTGCCGGCGGCCGCTGATTGGTAGGTGTCCAGCCATTCGAGTTTTTGGATGCCCGCTGAGGTTCCGGCTGTTTCCTCCAGCCGGCGTGCGGCCTCGGTCAGGTCTGCCTGCGTCCGGGCGGAAATCGTAATGAAGCCCACCCAGTTCACGCCGTGGTGCCCGGTGCCGGGCAGCAGGTCGTTTCCGCGCGCCCTGGCCGATGTCAGGTTCACGTCCGTTGTGGGATCGACCAGCTGGCCCTTTTTCTGCTTTGCGATTACTGCGGCCATGTCGCGCACGACGTCCCGGGAGGCCAACAGGCGTGCCTGGTCTGCCGGGACGGTCTCCAGTTGGAAGCTCAGCGTCCGGGCTCCGGAGCCGGCGTTGTGGAGCAAAGACAACAGCCAGTACGGGGTGCGCTCACCGGTTTCCATGTTCTCGGCGCTGATCATTGCCGTCCGGTGCCCCCACAGGACCTCTTCGCCGCTGATCGGATCGGTTCCCTTTACCCAGGTGGAGTTCCACTGATCCTGTGAGGGGAGGCCCATTTGGTCGGCCTTGACGCCGGAAACCATCAACGGCGGCCGCGACGGATTCTGCTGGTGCAGCATCATGGCCACTACCGCGCGTGCGGTCAGGGGCCGTACCCGTCCCAGCTTCGCGGCACGCAGGGAACGGGCCAGCGAGGAGATTTCGGCGGCCATCAACAGGCGCCACCCGTCGCGTCCCGCGCCGTACCGGGCAGCGGTGGCGTAGAAGTCCGGTGTCAATGGCCAGCGGCCGACGATCAGGTGGCGCTGGACGAAAGTGTCCCGGCCGGTCCGCTCCAGTACCTCCTGGTAGGAGCGGACAGCTTTAGGGTGGGCATCTGCGGCCAGATGATCCTCAACCCAGGCTTCATTCAGAGCCAGATCGGGCGGAAGTACCCGGGTGATGGACTGGATTCCGCTGATGAGTTTCGAGGACGGGGCAAAGCCCGCCAGCAGGGAACCGAACCCTGCTTGGGCCTGCTCCTGCTTGCGCGGTGACTCTGCTCCGCGCAGCTGCCCGGAGACTTCGAAGGCGACCGAAAGGTAAGGCTCCTCCCCCGCCGGGGCGTGCCAGGCGATACCGGGCTTCCCGGTCCGGGAGTCAAGCCAGCCCATACCGTCGGCTCCATCCGGGCGGGACCGGACGGCGCCCATGATCCTGGCCTTCTCTTCCTTACTCTTGACCATATTGGCCAGAGCGCTGGCTTCTTCCCAGGCCGCTGCGCTGTATGGGATGAACCGGTCTGTGCCGGTCTTCTGGCGTTCTTTCCAGCGCAGTCGTCTTTTGCGCCGGTCCCAGTAGGAGCCGCGGTGCGTTGCGGCCGTCATGAGGTAGACGATCAAGCCGGACAGCACACCGACCAGGAGGCCCGGCCAGCCGGTGAACATCATGCCGAAGAAGCCGATGAATACACACCCGGCCAGGCCGACCAGCTGGCTCTTTGACTTGATCCCGCCAAAGAAGCTCCGGTGCCCGGATTCCCCTCCAATGAATCGTGTCGCCATCGGTTATCCCCCGTACCGTTCGGTTTCGTCGTCCATGCCGCCGGCGGCGTACTCTCCACCAGCAGCGCCGAGCCGTGCTGCGCTTTCGCCCAGGTCTTTGGCCTTCTCGGCTGCCGCCACTGCACCAGCGGCCAGCAGTGTGGGAACGCCAATTGCCGCGCCGGCTCCGGTTGCGGATTCAGCGGCACCAGCGGCAGCCATGCCACCAGATCCACCCGTGGCCGTGCCGGCGGACGCGGGTGCGCTAACCCCAGCGCCGGGCTTGGGTGCAGCAGTGCTGGCCCCTGCAGGAGTTCCGGCTGCACCGCCCGGCGTGGAGCCTGCATCGGCGTGCGAACCGCTGTTCAGCTCACGGAGCTTGCGGACAAGGGATCCCTCCTCCGGAGCAGCCGCTTGGTCCTGCGATGAGCCCTGGTCGCCCGGTGTCGAATCAACCCCGGTTGAGCCGCTGGAGCCGCCGCGGTTCAAGTCCTTCACGTCCCGCATGCTCTGGGGCCCGTACTCCTTCTGGGGAGGGGTCAGGGAGGGGCCATTCTGACCTCCGGCCCCCGACGGGATGACCGGCGCGAACTTCATCAGGATCATCGGGGCCAGCCCTGCAATCATCAGCGCGATAAAGGACGCGATGATGTTCATCAGGGTGCCCAGGCCATCGCTCCACTTCATCCAGGACGCGGACGCGGCGATCATGTTGTAGGCGATCCCGAGCATGAAGAACAGCAGCGGGTGGCAAGCGAGGATGCCGAACCACAGAAGCGGGATCTTCCGGCCGAAGGAGCCATGTTTGGACGAGGTGAACCAGACCATCCCCAGCGGTGCCATGACGCCGGAGAAGTACAAGGTCACCAGCATCACGGCGAGCATGATCACTACGACGAACAAGCCGATGATCATGCACACCATCAGCAGGATTCCCACGATGACGCCACCCGGCACAGCGGCCGCGTCGGTTTTGAGCATCGAATCCATGGTTTGGAGCATCCGGTCGGAAGACGAGATGATCCCCCAGGAGATGAGACTGTCCGACAGCGAACCTAGTGTCTTGACCGTCATGACGCCGATGAGGGGTCCGAAGAGGGCGCCCCCGAAGAACAGCGCGGTCTTCGTCGTCAGGACCTCCGCAAACTCCTGGCCGGCCAGGGTGCCCCGGGCGACGGCCACGAATTGGAAGAGCAACAGGAAGCCCCAGACCACAATCGATAAGGCGAAGCTGATCGCGTATGCCTTGATAAACCAGTCGGCAGTCAGATCCGGTTCCGTTGCGTGAGCGAGGGCCGGTAGCAGGTCTTTCGCCAGCCCCTGGGCGCCCGCACGAGTTGCGGTGAAGATCGCCCCCAGCGGATCAGCAGCGAAGTTCACCGCACCGCTAATGGCATCCGCAGTAGGCTTTGTAGCTTTGACAGCTCCAACGGCGGCGTCGATCAGGCCGCCTACAAGCCCGCCGGGGCCCGGCTTGTCTTCCATTGGGATCAGCATGAACATGAATCAGCACCCCCCGGCGAATGCGGAACCAGTGGCGAAGAGGTCGTCGAGGGCCCGGTCGTTGCCGTCGCTGCGGACTTTCCAGGCCCCGTCTTCCCATACAAGCGTGATGGTGGAAGCGATTTTCTGATCCGTGGGTTTGCCGTTGCGGACCTCGGCCCCGCCAACGGTAACCCGCACCATGTCGGGGGTTGCCTCCTCGACCACATAGCGGCCGTCAGCAAAGTTCAGGGACCCGGACGTTACCCCGGGCAGCGGCTTGGCTGCAGCCAGGTTTGATGCCAAGCTGGCGACGGTCCCCGTCGCTCCCTCAGCCAGGATGGCCGTGGAAACGGTGGCTCCGTCCCCGGCAGTGGGCCGGGGGTACTGCGCGATCCAACGCAGGACGGCAGCGGCAAGACCAACCGCCCCGGCTTCGCTGTGCGGGGCTTCCTTCTGGGCCTTCAAAAGCCCAGCCGCCTCGTTGGACGCGCCCGCGAGGCAACCGTTAGGCAGCGCGGCCGCGTGCGTGGTGACAGGCGCGGCGGCAGTCGGACCGGCCGCCCGAGGGCCGGCCTGGTACCAGGCGCTTACCCCGGCCACCAAGGCAATGACCACCGCGCTTCCGATAACGAACCATGCCCAGCGCGGGAATCCGCGCCGGGCATCGGCAGTTGAGCTTCGGCGAACCATCAGCCCGCCACCGCGAGGATGGCCCCTACGATGACAGCGAATCCCGCCAAGCACGACAGGCCAATACCGGCCCCCATGGCCTTCTTCTTACCCTCGGCGTGTGCGTGGGGGTTGTTCGAATCCGCTTTGGCCATGGCGACCAAGCCAACGATCAGATAAGCGCCGGCGATGATGAGGGCAATGCCCCACCCCACGGCGAAGAGCCGCTGCCACCATTCGGTGAACTTTCCGCCCAAGGACGTGAAGTCCGGGATGCCGGGAAAGGGATTGTCGATCATCGGCACAGGGCCGGCCTGAAGGATGGTGGCAGGGTCAACGCTTGTGGACAGTTCGGCAACGGTAGAGAGGATGACGCTCATCGGTTCTGATCCTTTTCAAAGACGTTCTGGTTCGTTTGGGCGACCACGCCAGCAGCAATCGCGGTCAGGGCCTGTCGTGTCGCCGGGGCGAGCTTTTCCAGGGTCAGCGCCCCGCGCTCGGCCACGTGGGCGTCATACGGGACCGAGTAGATGTGGTCCTCCGCGATGCCCTTGTCCATGAACTGCTTCTTCAGCTTGGACGGCTTGAACTCGGGCCGCCCGTCGGACATCATCACCACAATTGCCGTCCGTGCCAGCCGCGCAGCTTCGGCGCCCTGGTGTTCCAGGAACTCCAGCAGCTCCAGGGCCTCAGATACCGCGTCCTGCGCAAGCATCGTGGGGATGATGAGGACGTCAGCTACGTCCACTGCCGCCCCGAACGGCCCTGAGCTGTACTGGTTGCCGGTGTCCATGACGCGGATGGTGAAGTGCTCATCCACGATCGAGGCCACGTCGAGCACGTTCTCCCGGGTCAGTGGCGGACGCCACTTGGGGGTGGAGCCGATGACCGAGGCAAAACTCGTTTGCGTCACCGTGTATCCCCGAAGCTGGGACTGGGTGCGGACATTGGTGATATTGGCGACCAGTTCCCCCATCCCGAGCTGCGGATCCCCCTCAGCCCGGTATGCCAACTGGCCTTTGTCATCGGAGGTTTCAAGGATCGCCACCGATCCGCCACGGATCGCGGCCAGGACTCCGCCGAGAAGGATCGAGAGCGGTGTCTTTCCGGCCGTGCCCTTCTTATTTGCCACGAGGACACCGACAGCGCGGGTCCACGTGGACTGCCGGATCAGGTCTTCAAAACGGCCCTGAGCCGCAGCCACAGTACGGGCCTCCAATTCCTTCGCTGATGGCGCGAGTTTGAACGCCCCGCCGAAGAATTGGTTCAGGAAACCCGCGAAACCCTCCTTCGCAGGTGCGATGGGTTCGGGGTCGTCATCAGCGTGTGCGTCTACGACGGCGGGTGGTGTCGTTGCTGTTGTCGCCGACGCGGTCTTTCCGCTTTTCTCCGTCCCCCGGACCGGGGCGGCGGTCCCAGGTTCAGCCGGCTCCATGAACGGATCCGCCAGCTCTTCGAATGCCGTGGCCGCAGCCGCTGCTTCGGGCCGTTCTTCCGTTTCTACATACAAGTCCGAGCGCCGGGCGCCCGGAAAATTCAGTTCTGTCATCGCAGAGGTCCCACCTTCCTCGTTCACCTAGACATGAATCCGTTGCGGTTCATGCGTCCTCTGAAACGGCCCGCAACCCCATCGGAAGCAGACCGAAGCGCCTTCTACCGGAGGGATGCCTGCGGCCCTGCGGCTGAAGTGGCGCGGCCAAAGAACTCGTTTAATGCCCTCATTGCTGATAGAAAGGTAACATGATGAACGCATTAAATGCACTGAAGAAGCTGTTAAAAACTTCTATAAGTGGGTTGTGGGAGCTGATGAGAGCGAATCAAATATGAAAATCGCTCTGCTTGGGGGCAAAATGGGGACCGTGCCTAAATACGCCCTTCCAGAGGAGAACTGGTCAGAGGATCTCCTGCTGGCCCAGAGGGTCATCAGCACGCCCAGCCGCTTGGCGATTGTAGGTTATCTCTACGCGAACGGGCCGACACTACGGGCGACGCTCATCAAGGAACTGTCGCTGGACACGAGCCTGGTGGGACGAAATCTTGATCAGCTTGAAGATCTAGGCATTCTCATTGGCGACCCGCCGAGGGGCGAGCGTGTCGGACGCTCAACGAGATGGGAAGTCAATAAGGAGCGGTACAACCGAATGGCCAAAGCCCTCTACGACTTCCTTGGTATCGACCTGCTACAGCCCGGACAAGAACCTTCGGAAGGCTAGTAGCCGAGGCCTTCGCCTCCAGTGACGGGAATGAGCGCTCCAGTCAGGTAGGACAGGGTGCTGATCTTGAAAATGGCATCGGCAATTTCTTCAGGTTCTGCTATCCGCTTCAAGGGTGAACTGTCAATGAGCCGTTCCAAGTCAGCCTCTTCGACTCGAGCCAACATGTCCGTCTTCGTAGGTCCCGGGGCGACAACATTTATTCGGATTCCACGCGGACCGGCCTCCCACATCGCGGAGCGCACCAGGCCGTCGAGAGCAGCCTTCGATGATGTGTAGTGAGCAGAGCCAGGGATGCCTGTCCGAGACGACTCAGAGGAAATAAGCAGAATGGATCCACTTCGAGCACGGCCCATGTACTTCAGGGATTCCTGGACGGTGGTAAAGGCACCGAAAAGGTTCGTCTCCATAACTAGCCTCAGATCTTCGTCCCTCATTCGGATGAGAAGATCTTGACGAGCCACGCCCGCGTTATAGACGACAGTGTCGAGCCTCCCGAAGGTGGCCACTACCTCTTTGAATGCTGCCTTTATTGCCGCAGCTTCCGTGACGTCGCACTCGATTCCGCGGACACCGTCTCCAACGCCGCTTCCCCGATGAGTGCCAGCCACAACGTAGCCCTCTTCCAAAAAACGGCTGGCAGTTGCCTTACCAATCCCCCGAGTTGCTCCGATAACAAATGCGACTGGAGACTCAACCATAAACTTGCCCACCTTTGCACTCTACAGGTAGGGTCCAAAGTGGCCCGGAGAGCTTCTAGGCCTATATCTCACATACCTCAAGTGTGCTGCTGGACAGTGGTGTGCTGGCTTCCAACCCTCAATTCGTTAGGGCTTAAAGTCATGCACCCCAATGCACTCACTGCCGTATGCGCCGCCGCTTCCACCCCCTCCCTCCGGATTCTCCGCGCGTTGAACCTCCTTCAAGTTCCGCAGCGACCAGAGGAAATCGCCGAGGGGCTTGAACTCTGCCCCTCCGTCGTTGCTCACGAACTTTCCAAGCTGGAGGCAGCCGGGATCGTAAAGACCGTTGACGGACAGGTACACCTTGGTGTCCAACTGAGTTCATTCTTCGGCGTTCCACTGAGCCCTCCAGCTACCCCGGTCCCATGCCGTCAAGAACGAAAGGCTGCCCGTGTCTAAACAAGGCATCGATGCAAAGGGACGCTGGATCGTCCTGGACACAACGCCAGACGGAGTTTCTCTGCTGGCCGTGGGCGGTGAGAATCACCCTGGAATCAGCCCGAGGAACTGGCTGGACGAACGTACCAGAACCGTACTGCTCGAAAAGCTCAGGACGGCACTCACATCCGGGGAGGCCTTTGATGGCATCGTCCGGTACGGTGCTTCTGAATATGCCGTTATCGCTCACCCGATCGTCTCCCCCGACGGCAATCGCATCGTCGGTGCCTACGGGATCTTCGAACACCCGGGCCGTCCTGTCCCGGAAGCCCCCCTCCTGGGCACTTGGCAATGGCGCGTCCACAAGCAGACCGGCAAGAATGTTGGCGATGACTCCTCACTATGGGACTCCAACCTCTTCGAGATCTACGGAATCGATCCAGCCACCGTCGAGAGCAAGCGTGGGCCAGCCGGCGAATGGCTGGCAAAGCTCATCTCCACAAAAGACAGAGACACCATCAAACTGGTCATCGACAGCGGCATCTCAGTCAACAACCGCAGCCGACACCTGCTCTCCTACGAGATCGTCTACGGCTACGGAAGTGCAAACCCCGGGAAAAAGCAGATCGCAATGTCCGCCAGAGCCTATGACGATCCCGATTACCCCGAAGCGATCATGCTTCGGGGATTTAGCCGCGAGGTGGATTCCCCTACCAAAGTTGTCACGCCTGGGCTTTCCCCCGTCTCGGCCGGCCTTGTAGCCGAAGCCCTTTTCGCGCTTGCTGCTGACAGGGCCTTTGCCGCAATTGACTTGCAACAGGAAGTTACTTTCAGGACTTCAAGCAAGTGGTCCCACTTTGGACTTCAACCAGATTTTGAAGGCAATGTGGCGGCTTTAGCCCACCCCGAGGACAAGTTCATGTTCGAGCGCCATCTGGCAGCGGCAGCTGCCGGACACATAGGGCCGGAGGCATCCACTAATGTTCGGCTCAGAACCACCGCTGAAGCATGGCAGGAGTTCGCTGTTGCTGTCGCACCAATAAGCGCTGACGAAGATCTAAGCCGATACCTCATGCTGAGCCTCGTGCCGGTAGGAACAGGAGCGTAAATGGGAATTCTCGATGGGAAAACCATCCTCGTCACCGGAATTTTCACCGAGCGGAGCATCGCGTACGCCGCGGCCGAACTTGCCCAACAAGAAGGAGCCTCCCTCATTTTCACGGGCTTCGGCCGCCGATCCAAGATCACACAGAAGATAGTTCAACGCCTCCCCTCCCCCGGTCCAGTCCTCGAACTAGACGCCACAAGACAAGACGATTTGGACTCGCTAAGCAGCCGAATCCTTGAACATACAAACAGCCTGGACGGCGTCATCCACTGCATCTCCGCCAGCAAACCGGAAGCAGTCGGCCCAGGATTCATGACGGCCGACTGGGACGACCTCTCCACAAGCCTTCAGATCTCTGGAGCGTCGCTCCAGGCGGTAGCCAAAGCCTGCCTCCCCGTCCTCAACGACAAAGCCAGCATCGTAGGCGTCACCCTCGACGGAACGCCGGTGTGGCCAATCTACGGCTGGGCAGGAGTTGCGAAAGCTACATACGAAGCAACCAACCGCTACCTCGCCTACCACCTAGGCAAACGAAAAATCCGAACAAACCTGGTGGCGTGCGGCCCCCTGGACAACTTCACAGTGGCAGCCATAGATGGCATCGAGAGCACGGATGGAGTCTGGGAGGGACGCGCCCCCTTAGGGTGGGACAGGACCAACCTCGAACCTGTGGCAAAGGCAGTCGTAGCACTCTTGTCCGACTGGTTTCCGGCCACCACGGGCGAGATACTGCACGTTGATGGCGGCTATCACGTCATGGGGATGTGAACCCGGTTGTCCACCACAACAGCGGAGCTAATTACGCAGCCCGGCGACACGCCGAGACGGCGCCTCCCACTTAATTTATTTTTTAACCGCAAGAATCACACTATGGTCCCTAACCTGCCCAAGCCGACGCGCCCAGTGGTGCCACAGTCTCAGGTGAGTTCGAAGCCATGGACTGTTGCCCTCCAGATTGAAGATCCAGAGAAGGCTAACAAGCTCCGGCAGCTCGCTGCGCTGTTCGGGCAGAAGCCTGGTCCGTACGTGACCAACGTGTTTCTTGAGTGGCTGGACACCGTGGATCTTGACGAACTTCTACAGGAGGCCTTGCCTATCGCAAAGGCCAGTTAAGAACTGAAGGCCCGCACATGGCGGGCCTTCGTTAAGTAAGCCGTTCAGATCTCGTTCTTGGCGGGACACGATCTGAACTTTTCAACACCCACCCTGGTGGGTGGATTTTTCGTACCCTCCGGAGAGGAGTAACTGCTGTCTATGGTACAGCCCTACCCACCTGCGTCAACAACGACGCGACCGAAAGATACACCACAACCGGCGCCGGTTGAAGCTTGGGCGCTTGCTCCATTGATCGCCGGCCAATCTACCTACAGGACCGGTCGCTGGATCGGTTCCAGGTTCCAGTACCCACGCCCAACGAACCCGCCAGAGATTACCCGGTCACTGCCGAAAGCCCCCGCTGCAGTCATGATTCATGGCTCGGACGGCAACGTTGCAACGCTCTGTCTGGACCTTGACACCTCTAAAGCGCTCAAAGAAGTTGTCGACGCCGATGCGGCCAAGCTGCGGCACCTCCTGCAGGCCTGCGGCCTGGCGTTCGTTGAAGACTCCTCCCCAAGCGGCGGCCGACACCTCTACATCCCCCTTGCGGAGCGGATGGACGCGGCCGAAGCCAGGGAGCTGGTGGAAGCACTGGCGTTGATGGCGATGAGTCTTGACCCTAGTCCGCACCAGAACACTACGGATGGGTGTATCCGTGTTCCCGGGTCGGTGCACAAGTCTGGTGGTCACCAAACCCTGATCACTCCTCTATCCAAGGCGTACGACATCATGCGCCGCCGCAACCCGGTCGCCGCTCTGCTCAAGCTTCGTGCTGCTTTGGCGCCGGAACTGGCCCGGAAACGAGCCCTCAATGCCCGGGCAGTCAAGGCAGTCGCCGCGCAGCGCACTGGCACACTGCCGCACCTCTCCTTGACCTCGGGGAGTGAGGCCCCTCTGCGCAGGGTTGCCCGTACCGGGCTATATGACACGGCCCGGTATAAGAGCCCGTCCGAGGCTCGAATGGCCGTGCTGGGTCACTTCAGCGCCTGCGGCTGGTCCCTAAACCAGGTTGCGAACGAGCTCCACGGCCAGTTCCCGGGTCTGGCAGCCCTCTATGGAACCCCGGAACGCCGGGCGCGGCTCCTGCCCTACGAGTGGACCAAAGTCCAAGCGTTTACTTTCACACAAGCACCGCAGAGACCACGCCCCAGGAAACACGGGGAAAAGAGTGCCCATATTAACAACACAAGCCAAACTTTAACCACAGGGGGGGCGGGGAAACTCAGTAGTGCCGGCCTTCACCAGCTCGTGAACGATCTGGAAAATATCCTCTACGCCGTGCTTGACCACCGGCTGCAGGCTAAGGGCCGCCAAGGCATTAGCCTGCGCTTGCTGATTCGCGGTCTATTGGGCTACATGAGGGCCAAGGAAACGGACGTCCTTGACGTCGGTTGTCGTACCCTGGCAGCCGCAATGGGAAAACATCACGTCACTATCGCGCGGCTCCTGCCGATCCTTGTCAGTGCCTCCGATGGGATCCTGACAAAAATCGCGGACGCCCGCTACAAAGCCGCGGACGTGTACCTCATCCAACTACCGGAACAGTACAAGCAACTGGCCCGAGAACTGACATGGCGGAAGGGTAGAATTCACGCCGTCCGGCCGGTATTCCGGGCACTAAGCGATGCCACAGCACTGGTGTATGAGGCAATCGAACGTAGCCGCCACTCCCCCACTACCGCAGACCTCGTGCGGGCTACTGGTGTCAGCAGGAATGCATGCTCGGCCGCGCTGTCAGAGATGGAAACTCTGGGTATGATCCAGCGCCAGGGCCATACGTGGAGGACCACCACAGTCAACCTCCGAATGATTGCCTCACGACTCGGCGTCATGGACGACTACCTCGAACAGATCAGCCGTAACCGACATGATCGTGCTGTTTGGCACGCCTACCTAGACCGGTTCCTGGCCCCTCAAGTCGAAGAGAATGTTGTGTTTGACGCAGAACGAGACGAGTATTGGCTACCGCCGGATGATGCCGCAATTTGGCATGCGGCTTGAGACGTATCTCTACGATCTCGAACAGGCACAATATTGGCGGCCATCGGCCGCGCACTCGGCCTTTATGGACAGTCGGCTAAGACTTCCCCCGCTCGTAGCCGGCCGCTAAACGTCAGGTGGAGCAAGAGAATCAATCTTGACGTATTTATTTTGGGCGCGCTGGCGGACAAGTGTAGAGACGATCGGTCGCCCAAGCGATAGCCGCTCCGACCGGGATGGAGATGATTGCATGCAGCTAACGCCTTTTGGTCTATGCGCCAGTCAGACTGGGGTGGTCTACTCCCAGTTTTCTTGTCGCTAGCGATACGCACAGATCCAGGCGTATTACAGGGCACTTCAGCTTTCCATGGGTCGTAAACGCTGAAATAAATATGTCATGACGGACAGATAGATGGATAGATGTATTGCTTCAAGGCGGGAGTGCTCCAAAGTGGAGGGGAGATAGATTTCCGGTCGCTCTAAAGGGGAGGGGAGGGATGCCCCCTCCCCCATCGTGCGCGGGCCGCTTCAGCACTCCATTGAGCGACTCGCCGAGATAAATACGTCATGACGTAAAGATAGACGGATAGATTGATAGACGGAAGCTGCGCGGGCTCAGTGCACCACGCGCCGCGGAAGCGGAGCCTATCTAAATAAATACGTCATGACGTAAAGATAGATGGATTGACGGATTGACAGACGGCTAGATTTATTAATTGCGATTGAGGGGACTTGTGAAAGTAACTGCGATAGGGAACCGAAAGGGCGGAGTAGGTAAAACCTCTGTGACACTCGGTCTTGCCACTGGTCTGAAGTTGATTGGAAAGAGGGTGCTGATAATTGACTTGGATCCTCAAGCCAACGTCACCGAAGCACTTGAAGGCACTGGCGAGTTCGACATTTTCGACGTGTTGTACGGGGGAGAGGCCGGCACTCTGGGTGAGGCCATCACCGAGACCTCTTGGCCTGGTATTGATTTGATCCCTAGTTCAGAATCGCTCGCGCGGCTGGAGTCGGAAAGCATCATGACTCCCGAGTTGCGGTTGAAAACTGCCGCATGGGGTGCGGAGGAATTGGCGGCATACGACCACATTCTTATAGATCTGCCTCCGGCGCTGGGTCGTCTTACGCTCAATGGTCTTATCTGGGCTGATCGAGTGCTAGCCATAACGGAGCCTGCGGCCTTCTCCGTTAAAGGTGTCACCGAATTTCTGGAGACAGTAAAGAAGGTGCAGTCGCTACCGCACCTGAACCCGGCACTCGAGTTCTTGGGAATTATCATCAACAAGACCAGTTCGCCTCTCACGGGCGAGCATGCCTTCCAAATTGGCGAACTGGAGGCTGCCTATGGCCCAAACGTAAGGAGTCCGCACCTTCCGCTCAGGACCGCAATGCAGGATTCTGTTAGCTCCAGGGCGCCTCTTACAAAGCTCAACAGCAGGGGAGCTGTAATCATGACCGAAAAGTTTGTCGAGCATGCTCGCTACATCGATGGAGTCAACTGATGCCAGTAGAGAGAAAATCAGCAATCCGCAAGGCCCCCGCTGCGGACGTAGTCGATGTTTTAACTTCGCGAAGCGACAGCAAACAAGCGCCTTCTACGGAACCTCTACGTGCTCAGCCTAGGGAACCGCTAGGCGATGCTACTCGGTCAACCTCAAACAGGCGGCCGGGACCGGGGCGCCCTCGGAGCAAGCGGCGGATGGAGCCGTTCTCCTCAAAGATAGAAATCGAACTTCGAGACGAGATGGATGACTATGTGGCTGAGCACGGACTGTCGATCATCGACTTCTTAGACGAAGCAGTCAGGGATCGGCTCAAAAAATAATTACGTCAAGACGTAATTATTAGACTCCAACGACGACCCGGAGGGGTGGGTCAATAACGACCGTTTCTGACGTACCGTCGGCAAGCCTCCAAAAAGGTCGAAAAAACACTCCTACTCTTAGTCAAAACTGGTTGCCGAAAAGAAAATCGGTCAAAAGGGTAATGGGAGGGTTTTTGACGTGTCCAGGAACATAGTTGGCTACGCGAGGGTGAGCACTCGTGGTCAATCACTCGATTCGCAGGTGGACGCCTTGGTAGCTGCCGGAGCGGTGCGCGTCTTTCAGGAGTACGCGTCCGGTGCTACCCAGGCAAGGGCCCGGTGGAAGGACTGCTTGGATTATCTGCAGCCGGGCAATGTGCTGTTGGTCGCGGACCTGACCAGGCTGGGACGTAGTACCTCTGACCTTGCGGACATCGTCACCGTGCTGGGTCAGCTGGGGATAGGCTTCCGCTCCCTGGCTGAACCCTGGCTTGATACGACCAGTGCCCACGGCAAGCTCATCTTTGACATGTTCGCTTCCCTCGCGGAATACGAACGGTCACGGCTGTCGGAAAGAACGAAAGCTGGGCTGGCCGCAGCTAAAGCGCGAGGCCGGCTCGGCGGCCGCCCGCGGTCGATGACGCCAGGGAAATTGGAAACGGCCCGGCAGCTGCGCAACGAAGGAAAGACTCTGAAGGAAACGGCAGACCGGCTTAGCGTCAGTGTTTCGTCATTGACTCGGGCTCTTAGCAGGAACGACGTCCCAGAAGTCGCATCCGCAGCCGCCTAACGCGTCCCTGGTTTTGGGACAGCTTATGGGACGCCAAAGTTACGCAGCCGGCCGGAAATGGCCGTCAGGAACCGGATGACCGGGGAGAGCGTCCCACGAAGGGCATCCCGCTTCAAAGGAAGTGGGACACTCGTTGGAAGGCTGAACGGGGACCAAGTGAAGGTATGCTCCGACGTAGCCGACTGGGATCATGCACTTGTCGATGCTCTACGCGGCCGGCGATCACGAAGGTATCCCCTCTATTGGTCGACTTTGACCGCCCTCGGGCCCACTGCAGCATCCGTAGCTCACCAGCACGGAGCGGGCGTCGTCCCTGGCATGACAGCTGACGAGTTCTTCCCGGACCTCGTGCACCGCCTCGAATCACTGGACGCCTTGTCCTCGCCGCCGCTGACGGAGGAAATGGCGATAGTGCGGTTGAAGAAGCTGCTTCCGTATCGAGAGTCTTTCATTGAGATCCGAGACCTCTTGAATGACGAGATCAATCGAGTCCAGCAAACGATTCAGAGCAGGGGCAGTCTTTTCCCCGAGGGCAGACGTGAAGATGCTCCGCAGGTTTACCAAGAATCTTGCTTACAACTCCGCGAGGCTAGCCGCATTTTGGTCCGACTCGTGGCCACCGCTGTGATGCTGGATAGGGACCGCATCCATACGGATCTCTGGGTATGGGCCGTTCAACGACTACTCAAAGCCAGAACCCTCAACTCGGGCACGTACAACGACAAATGGGTGAAACTCTCTCACTATCCAGCTCTCCTCCTCTTGAGGGCGATAGCCATGATCGCCGTAAGCCATGGCAGAGAGGACGTCTTCATCCGAGCAGCTACAGAACCAACGTGGAGGCACCCAACCGTAGACAGGGACCTGCAGGCGCTTTTGGCATTGCAAGACGACTATGTCATCGACTACGAATTGGCCAAGGCCATGCCTCGATGGGAGGGGACGCGGTGGCTGTACCCGGCAAGCCAACTCGTCTCAGCAGACTTGGAGAACCTGCTGGCAGACTGTATAGGCGAACCCTCTGGACTCGAAACCGCCACTCGCCGAGCGGAATACAGGATGGCCCTGGCGCTGCAGTTCCTCTTCCCAGGGCCGACCAGACCCAGACCCTGCGGCGGCGCGTACGCGGGGGAGAGGGCTTGGAACCACTCGACAGGAGCGAACGTTTGGGAGGAAGACTTCCGCAAATTCGGTGACCGCGAGGCATGGGGCTGGGTAAAAGTTCATGAAGGGGAGGAAGACGCGTTTGACGCACAACTCAGGCAGCTTTCTGAAGTACTCAAGCAATTCGATCGATGGGGCTGAGTCTCACTGAAGCCTTCAATCACGCATGGGCGCCTATGGCACTAAGAAAGCCCACCGTTGGGGGGCGATGGGCTTTCCAATTGAAGGATAACCACGGAAATTTTCCACATCGAGTGGAGGATTTCGACAGTAGAGCAAGAGACTCAACCAACGGATAATGTCCGGCTTAGCTTCTTGCTAAGACCGGACACCACCCATACATAGTCGGAACTTGGTGATGAGTGGATGGACGCCGATGAGACGGGCCCGATACTTTGGGAAAACGAAGTTGTTGCCGCAACAGTAAGGTATCTTCGCGATCACGGTTGGCACATCGAAAGCTACATAGTTGGCAAAAGGCACGGGCCGGACATCGTGGCTACTTGTGCTGGTCAGCGCCTGATTGTCGAAGCCAAGGGCGAGGGCAGTTCGCAGGAAGGAACACCGCGCTATGGCCTTCCCTTCGACGGTGGACAGGTCCGTATGCATGTAGCAAGGGCGGTGTATACGGCCATGAGCGTGATTGAACGAAAGAACGCAGAAGGAGGGATTGCCCTACCGTCTACTGCTCTCCATCGAGAATACGTAAAAGCAATCCAGTCTTCGCTAGATCTGCTTGAAATTCCTGTCTTTTGGGTTGACCGGGATCGACGAGTGATCGCGGACCGGGGCGCCAAGCGGTTTATGAAGAAGTTTCAAAGATGACTCCAGCTGCTGTCATCAGGAGTCACCGGCGCCGGAGTGTTCCGTCTCCTCCCCTCTACTTCCGGTGAAACCGGGCCAAATCAGCCTTCAGCGCGCGCTACCAGTATGGTTGGACTGCGCGAGGCGCGCACTGAGGCAAGTCGAATGGAGGTTCCGGGATGGCAGAACCTTGGATGTCGGCTGATGACATTGCAGCGCATTTGGGTGTCTCGAAGGACACCGTTTACGCCTGGATTGCGGAAAAAAGCATGCCGGCTCACAGAGTGGGCAAGCTCTGGAAGTTCCAGGCCCACGAGGTCGATGACTGGGTGCGCAGCGGTGGCGCTGCGCCGTCCGGCTCGGCTGGCGAGAACGTAAGTGACAAGTAGGGGACACGATGAGTAGCAACGGATCAAGCCTAATTCCATTGCGGAAGGCCTGCGTGCCGCGCGACGACGTGCTTCAAGGTGGGCTCGCCGACAATCACTTCGCGGCGCAGTTGGACAAGGTGGTTCGTGATGCGGAGCACTATCCGGTCTACGGTGACGCTGAGTCGTTCTTCGCTCATACCTATCCAACGAGCGGATTAAAGACGCTCTTGACCAAGACTTTCGGCCGGGTAAGCGGAACACGCGGAGTGGCAGGCGAGAACGGTGTCCTGCGCCCTACAACATCTTTCGGTGGCGGAAAGACCCATGGCCTCACAGCTGTCTATCACCTTGCAAAGGGTGCCCGCCCAGCTAACATCTCTGACTTCTTAGACCCAAATCTTCTTCCTGATGAGCCGGTTCAAGTCGCCGCCCTCGTCGGGGACGCACTAGACCCAACTGCCGGCGTGGAGACCAACGGACACCGCACTTACACTCTCTGGGGGGAACTGGCAGCGCAAATTGGCGAGGACGCCTATGCCGCGCTAGCAGCGAACGATGCAGCCCGGACAGCTCCCGGAACCGGGACGATAAAGGCCGCGTTCGGCGGTAAGCCTGCGATCGTTATCATCGATGAAATTGCGAAGTACATCCGCGCCATCACGTCATCTGGCAGCGAAGATGTACGGCGCATGGCACGCGCCATCCCGGTGTTTTTGGGCAACCTGTTCGAGGTCGCAGCCGACCCTAGCAATAGGGTTTCAGTCATCATTACCCTTGCGGCCACGACCAATGCGTTCGGTGCGGAGACCACCGAAATCGCCGAACTGCTCGACGAAGATAGATCCGCAGCCGACGCCGCTGCCACGGCAGCCGTTTCGGAAACGGGCGACGTGCTTACCAGGTCGGTTCAACCCTCCGCCGTTATTAAGCCCGCGGATGACAACGAAATCGGCGAGATACTAAAAAAGCGACTCTTTGTCTCCGTGGATGAGACCGCCGCTCGTGAAGCAGGCCAGGCATACCAGAGCTTTTATGAAGCACTGGGAAAGACAGAGCCGCTGGCTGGTGGCCCGGAACGGCCCGCGACGTACGGTGAACTGCTGACCAAGACGTACCCGTTCCATCCCGAGCTGGTGCGGGTACTCGACAAGCGTCTGGGTAATATCACTCAGTTCCAGCGCGCACGTGGCGCATTGAAACTACTTGCAGAAGTTGTCGCGAACATCTATGCGACTGACCTGGATGCCGCCGTAATCAACATTGGCGATCTCGATTACGCAAACGAACCGGTCCTCAACCACCTGACCGATGGCCTTGGAAGAGGCGAATTTGCTTCAGTCGCCGTGGGTGACTTCGCAGGCCCCAACTCGCACGCCGCAGCGGTCGATGAAGAAGTGTTCCCAGGCAGGCCCAGCTATGCCACCCGGGTGGCACGAACCGTTTTCACGCACTCACTTGAGATGGTCTCCACAGCAGGTGCCAGCCGCAACGACTGGATCGTGGGCACCCTCCGTCCTGGCGAAGATGCCACAATTTTCGAGAAAGCCCTGACGGAGTCCGAAAAGAAGTTTTGGCACCTATCCTTCGATGGAGCCCGGTGGCGATTCAACATCGAGCCGAACGTAAACGCCATTATCGAGACTGAAAAACGCAACGTCGCCAATACAGCCGTAGCTGCGATGGTCGACAGTCTCATCGTGAATGCCTTCGCCAACGACGCTGGTGCTGTTGCCGTGCACTTCCCAAACGGCCCCGTAGACATCGTGGACCAGCCCAGTCTTCGGGTTGCCGTCCTCGACTATCGGGTGGTCACCGTAGAGACCAAAAACGCTGACGCTCCACCCAGCCTCGTCATCGACATGATCGATAAGGCTGGCTCGGTCCGCGCCCCTCGCAAATTCCGCAATTCAATCGTTTTCGCGCTTGCTGACAGTGATCAGATAGAAGCACTGAAAGATCGCGCCCGTGCTCGCATCGCCGCGGACAGCCTGTGGTCCGATACTGCCCGGCTCAGCCAGTTCAGCCCGGAGGTCCGCAATAAGGTAGAGGTCTTCCAAAAGCAGGCGGCTCTTGATGCCCGAATTGCGGTCAACCGTTGCTACAAACACATCTACTATCCCTACGGAGATAGGAGCACTAGCTACCTCCGACACCGCGAGTTGCCCACCCAAGCGCAGGGAAACCCAAAGAACGCCACTTCAGCCGTGATAACCCTCCTCGAAGATGAGGGCAAAATCCGGTCCGAGCCCTTCACTGCTGCCTACCTCAAGTCCAAGACCTGGCCAAATACTCCATCATCGACGACCTCCGCCATCGTTGATTTTTTCTGGACCGATCACAGCATCCAAATCGTCCGGAACCCAGCGCTTATTCGTGAAGCCATCATCAACGGGGTGAAGAACGAAGGATGGGTCTACTACGACGGTGGAAATGGCAAGTCCTACACGGCTCACACCATGGCCGGCATGACCATCGGTTTCGCCAATGACACCGAGATCATGACGACGGCTGAGGCTCAGAGCCGGGGGCTACTGGTCCGAAAGCCTACGCAGACTGATCTCCGCGCGATCCTTACCTCAGAACGGTTGACTGGAGCAGAAGTGCGAGGCCGTCTCGAAGCTGAGTGCGGCGGCGAGCCATCAAAAACGGAAGTCCTCGAACTGCTCGCCACCGCTGTTCAAGCGAGTGACTACAAGTGGTTCGCCGTCCTCGACACCGAGCCTGCTGCAGGCGTCCGTGCTCTCTCACCTAGTGCCATCAAGGACAGAGGGCTGGACGGATTGATCCTCCTGGCCCGCGAGGAGGCAGATCGTCTCGGCGTTGAGGTGCCCACCCGGGTCCTGACTAGCAAGACGTTCAGCGCTTCCGGCCCAGGCGGGGCGGCCCTTCAGAGCATCGTCGACCAAGTTTCCGATTTTACGATTCAGACAATCAGCCGTCTCACCATCAAGGTTTCCGCTGACGAAGCTACTGGGACTAAGGACATAGACCTGGCCGTGGCTGCGCTTGGGATGCTCCAAAAGCACAACATCACAGTCAGGGCAATGATTCGAGCTGAATATAAGGGACTGTCGGGGGGAGGGCTTGCGTTTTCTGGGGCTGCCCAGAGACAGGACTTCCAAGCGGCATACAACCAAATCAAGAAGGCTCTGGGAAGCTCGACCAAGGTAGCGGGAGATCTCACCTTGGAAATTAACTTCAGCCCCGCCGTTGAGGGCGATCATGCCGAAATGCGCCAGATCCACACCGTCATCAAAAACCTCTTGATCCAGCACACAACGATGGCGGCGGAGGTAAGCAAATGACACTACTCCAGCGATCACGATCAGTGCAGCGCTCTCTACTCCCCGTGACTGGGGCTCGGGCGTTCCGGCTCAAAGTGATTCATGGGCGCGGTGACACCTATGGAATCAGCCTTGAGGAGACCTACGGTGACACGCTAGCCGCGACCGTCACGAGGGCAACCCCGGGACAGACCGGCAGGATCGTCGACGCGCTGTTTGCCGCAGTCCGGAACTCCGGCCACGCACCAAGCTTGCTAGCTTTCACTCGGAGAGAGCCCATCCAACTCACTGAAGCTGACGGTGTGCGGCTAGCACTTGTCCTGCTGGCCACCCAGCCCGTCACAAAGCATCCACGCGTCCGCGCCTTGGTCGCGGGCATCAACTCCATGAGCACAGAGGAGACCTACTACTGGTACTCGAAGTGCATTGGCGTCGAAGCCAACCGGGCGCGCCGTGCGCTGCGGACCCTTCTAGCGGACGACTGAGAGAACATCGTGACTGTACAAAAAGCTCGCCTGCTTATTGAAGACTGGCTGCCCGTTGCTGAACTAGGCGTAGAATCCCGCCGAGAGCGGGGAGCCGCATCAGCTCTCCCACCGCTCTCCTTTCTCCACATATGGTGGGCCCGGCGTCCACTAGTGGCCTCCGCTGCTGTCGCGATCGCCGGCCTCCTGCCAACTTGGGATGACGATCTAGCCGCTGCATTTCCAGACGCTCCCGAACTGTCAAATGAAGCCGCGTATCGGCGCTGGCTCCTTCACTTGGTGGGAATCTGGGGTGACCCGGTGCACGGCCGTAAGGTTATCGACGCGGCCAACGCCGCAGGAGTGAAGCTCCAGGGCAATGGTTACGGGTATAAGCAGGCTTTTCGTAATGCCATTCCCCGGCAGGACATCGATTTGCTCCACGCAGTACTACGGCGAACGTGGGGAGAACTCCCCACGGTTGCAGACCCTACCGCCGGGGGTGGCTCTATCCCCTGGGCGGCAAGCAGGTTGGGACTGCCGGCCTTCGCCAATGACCTGAATGGTGTGGCAGCGAGCGTGCTAAAGGCCGGAGTTCAAGTGCCCGCGAGGCACGGTTCTGCGCTTGGGAATGACCTCAAACACTGGGGCAACATTCTCATTTCCCGCACAGAAAAGAGGCTCAAGTCCTTTTTCCCGTTGAATGCCGGCGAAAGAGTCATTGCCTACATCTGGGTGAACGCAATCACCTGCCCGCGGACCGGGCGTGCGGTGCCACTGCTGCCGGACAAGTGGCTACGCAAGGTCCCTGGCAAGGAAGCAGCCGTTCGACTAATTACAGAGATCGACGGTGTGCAGCTTTCTCAGCCTGAGTTCGAAGTGGTTTTGGGAACGAGCGTTGACAAGCAAGATGCCGCCGTCGGTACTACGGGCCGCGGGAAGGCAATCTCGCCGTACGACAATCTTGTCATCGACGGAGAATACATCAAAGCGGAAGCCCAAGGCGGCCGCATGACGCAGATGCTCTACGCGTTGTCCGTCAAGACCGCTGGCGGAGAACGGACATTCCGTGCCCCGACTCAGGACGATCTTGATGCCGTCGAGAAGGCGGACCGCGAATTCGAGAGTCTCAGGGACCGATGGTTTATGGAGGGCATCCTTCCGACCGAAGAATTCCCGGAGGGCAACGACCTTCGCCCCAAGCACTATGGATTGGATCGATGGGTTGATTTTTTCTCGCCCAGGCAAGCTCTCGTGCACGGGACATTCGGCGAAGAGTTCGCAAACCTAATCCCGGAAGTTCGGGCGGCCCTAGGTGACCGTGCCGACGATGTGCTCTTCGAGTTGGCTCTTATGCAGGGCAAGGCGCTGAATTACAATTCACGCCTTGGATCGTGGCATGTAAGCAAACAGGTTATGCGCAGCGTATTCGAGCGTCACGACTTTGCCTTCAAATGGACCTTTGCTGAGTTTGAAGGTGCCACCGCGCTTTATTCCTGGTGTTTGGATCAATTGCTCGATGCCTACGGCGGAATTGCCCGACTCCTGGATGAGACCGGAGCAGTCGATTACCAAGGTCAAGAACCACTGGAGCGCAAGGTAACGGTAACGCAGGGAAGCGCCACAGACCTCGCTCTCGATGCGAAGTCAATTGCACACATCTGCATGGATCCTCCCTACTATGACAACGTGATGTACGCCGAGCTGGCAGACTTCTTTTACGTATGGGAGAAACGGACGCTCGGCCGACTTGTCCCGGAGTTTTTCGGTGATGAGCTCAGCGACAAGGATAACGAAGCTGTCGCAAACCTTGCTCGTTTCGCAGCCCTTGGTCGGCGGAAGAAAGAGCTTGCCGATCTGGACTATGAAACAAAGATGACGGCCATCTTTAGTGAAGCTCGTCGTGTACTCCGCGATGATGGCGTCCTGTCGGTGATGTTCACGCACAAGCGTGCCGAGGCATGGGACACCCTTGGTATGGGCCTCCTGCAGGCTGGGTTCACTATCGAAACGTCGTGGCCGGTGAACACTGAAGCTGAAACCTCCTTGCACCAAGCGAACATGAACTCTGCCGCATCGACAATCATGCTCGTGTGCCGCAAACGGGACGATCGGGACGACGGCGTCCAGTCCTATCTTGATGACATCGAGCAGGATATTCGCCAAGCCGCTCGTGATGCTGCCCAGCGTTTCCAGCACGACGGTATTGACGGGGTTGACCTATTGCTGTCTACATATGGGCCAACATTGTCAGTCATTTCTCGTCATTGGCCCGTCTACTCTTCAACACCCGACGCCGACGGACGTGACCAACTCCTGCGACCGGAAGACGCGCTCAATATCGCACGTGAGGAAGTCGTCGATCTGCGTCGCTCACGACTTGTTGGGAATGCTCCGAAGGTCGATGATCTGACGGACTTTGTCCTCATGGCATGGGATATCTTCGGCGCACGCCAGTTCCCGTTCGATACCGCGCGCCTCCTGGCACTCGCGGTCGGTGGGTTGGATGTGGACAGTCTTGAACGCGCGAAAATCATCTCGAAGAGTGCGGGAATGGTGACGCTTCTAGCTCCCCATGAGCGACTTCGACGAACCGCCGACAGTGCATTGCCAGGCGTACGGCCGGACGCCGAAGCATTCGAATATGTAATTGATGCCGTAGACACTGCACTCTATATTGCCGCTGTCGACGGGACCCAGGCAGTGAAGCGCTTCCTGGACCGCCACGGGTATACAGGCGATGGTGCCTTTGTTTCGACCTTGCAGGGGCTCGTTAACGCCGTCCCGCGCACAAAAATCAAGGGCACTTATGTAGTACCCGAAGCAGAACTTCTTGACACGCTTTGCACCCTGTATTTCCCTGACGTTTCGCTGCCGGAAGCCGAGGAACTGGCGGTAGTTGCAACTGAACCAACCGCCACACTCTTCGAGATGTAGTGAGGTGGGAGACGACATGGCGGAAGGAATGCTGCAAGATGCAGTGACGGGGGAAACAAAAACGCCCAGCAATGTCGCGTCACGTTCCAACCAAACGGCAGACTCCTTTACTGACGTCGAAGTCAAAGGGTCGTACTCACCAGACGATCACCCCTTCGATGACTTCTACCTTCCGATGCTGGCGCGGGCAACTTCATACGATCGTGCCGTGGGTTACTGGTCCGCAGCTGAGCTTCAGCTGGCGGCCCAGGGTACGGCACGGTTCCTTGCAAATGGCGGTCGAATGCGGCTCATTGTGGGGGCGCAGCTCATGCAGCAAGACGTCGATGCGGTACTCGCGGGGCAACCGCTTGATGAGGTGGTGGCTGCCAGGTTACTCGCTGACCCGGAGATCGAGGGCGCAAAGATCGTTGAGCACGAGCATCTTGGAGTACTCGCTTGGATGGTAGCCAACGATCGACTGGAGATCCGGGTTGGTATTCCTCACGACGCCCGCGGGCGGCTACTGACGCACCAGGAGTCGGGTCGATACTTCCACACGAAGTACGGCATCTTCGTTGATCGCCATGGCAATCGGGTGGCCTTCAATGGTTCAAATAATGCATCCGTTACCGCCTGGACAAAGAACCACGAGACATTCGACGTCTATCCCTCCTGGCGGAGCGAGATATGGCAGTTCATCGGGGAAAAGAAAGTCCATGACTTCGAAAAACACTGGGAGGGAGAAGCCGATCCTGGGTGGCGGGTCATTGACCTTCCGTCCGCTGTACGCCAGCATCTCATCGAGCACGCGCCGCGGACGCTCCCCCTGCCGCCGGCGCCAGAGGATGAACGGGCCGAGCAGGAGGAGCGGGACGGACCGGCCCGAGAAGTGGATTTTGATGCGACAGCAGCATGGCAGGAGCTTGTTGATTTCGCGCAGGCTCCCAGGAAGTCGGCCTATACAGGTGTAGGTACAGCCTGGGTCCAACCGCTGCCGCATCAGGCCGAACTCATCAATCGTGTGGTTTCAACCTTCCCGCGCGGATACCTTTTTGCTGATGAGGTTGGCCTCGGCAAGACCGTAGAGGCCGGTCTTGTCATCCGCGAACTGTTCACCTCAGGTAGAGCAAAGAAGGCCCTTCTGCTGGTTCCCGCGTCTGTCATGAAGCAATGGCAGGAGGAACTGCACGAAAAGATGAACCTTGACGTGCCCAGGTTTGATAGGGGTGGATTTCTTGACAGATTCGATCAGCCGGTTGAGGTGGACGCTGCCGCAAATCCATGGTCAGCGTTCCCAATCGTCCTCGCCTCCAGCCACTTGGCACGTCGCCGCGACCGCCGAAGGCAGATTCTGGACGCCGGCCCCTGGGACATAGTTCTAGTGGACGAGGCGCACCACGCTAGACGTCGCGGATCCAAACCAACGGATACGCCTAACTCGTTGCTCGCACTCTTACTAGAAATGCGTGATCAGGACATGTGGCGCGCGCTCTACTTAGCGACGGCGACCCCGATGCAGATGAATGCCCACGAGGCCTGGGACCTCATTTCTCTACTGGGGTTGAAAGGGAAATGGGGACAACAGGCGTTTTTCTTCTTGGAGTACTTCACCAGGCTAGGGATAAACCCAAGAGTGCGAGGCTGGGCCCTGATGTGTGAAATGCTGCGCGACTACTTCTCGGATCCGCTCGCTGACTACGATAACGAGCTTAGGGCGGAGGTGGAGTCGGTGCTTGGTTGGGTAGGCTCGCTTGCTGTTCTGAATCTTTCGGACAATGAACCCTCCGCGGACATGTTGTCCCAAATGCCCAATGAGACATCCGAATGGATGGACAAATGGCTGCGCAGGCACAACCCGATGCGTGACCGAGTGTTTCGCAACACTCGTCAAACCCTGCGGGAGTATCAGGCAGCTGGAATCATCCCGGAGTCAGTCATCATTCCTTACCGGCAGGTAAACGATGAATTCATCGCACTGGCACCTAACGAGCGCAAGCTCTATGAGCGCATCGAGGAATACATTCGCCGTCACTACAACGCCTACAAGAAAGAAACTAAGCAGGCGCTCGGATTCATCATGACGGTCTACCGCCGCCGACTAACATCCTCGTTCGAGGCCATAAGGAAGTCGCTCCAGCGTCGCCTTGACGTACTCGAAAACGGCAAAGATCTGGGGGAGCTGTTTACGGAGGACGACCGCCAAGACATCGAACTCTTCGACCCAGAAGAGTTTGACGTGTCGGCTGACAGGCTCCGGGATGAGATCAATGAACTTAGGAAGTTCCTGAACGAGCTAGACACCATCACAGGCGAGGACACTAAAGCGAGCCAGCTTGTGCAAGACGTCAATCAGGCCCTTATGACCTACGACAGCATCGTTGTATTCACTCAGTACACCGACACTATGGACTACGTACGAGAGCGAATGATTCTGGCCGGAAACCATAGGATCGGGTGCTACTCCGGTCGTGGAGGAGAAATTTATGATCATTCCTCCAAGGGCTGGACGCTCGTCACAAAGTCCGACATCAAGAACCGCTTTCGCAATGGCGAACTTACTGTGCTCATCGGTACGGACTCCATGAGCGAGGGCCTGAACCTCCAAACTTCAGGACGCCTCATCAATTACGACATGCCTTGGAACCTCATGCGCGTTGAGCAACGCATCGGCCGGATCGACCGTATTGGTGCCACCTACCGCGACATCAAGATAACTAACTATTTCTACGCCGATACCGTTGAGGAACAGGTTTACAAGGGCATCGCACAAGACTACGGCGACTTCACAAACATCGTTGGCGAAGCAGCGCCCGTGCTAGCAAACGTAGAAAAAGCTATCGAGCAACTCGCGATGTCTGTCCAACTCACTTTGGATGACGTGGCCCAGCAAGTGGACTACATCCGCCAACAAGCGGGCGAGCTTCGAGACCAGCCCCTGAAAAAGGACGACTTCGGAAGCGCCCCCGATGTCACCGGGCGTGTTCACGCTCCACCCAAACTGGTCGGTGAAACGGGCCTGTCGGACATCGAACTGCTGCTGACGCGGAATGCACTCACCAGCCGGCTCCTGACACTGGAGGAGCCAACGTCCAGAATCTACCGCTTGACCATCCCTGGAAGGCACTCTGCAACATCATTTGACTGTCACTCCGGTCAGCCGGACGCCCAAGCGTACTTGAGCCCCCGGAATGCGGTGCAGACTGTCCGGGTTACCTTTAACCGCGAGGCTTGGGACGTTAGCGACGACCCCAACCTGATGCTCCTGACTTACGGCACCCCGCAATTGGCCGACATCCTGCCGGTTCAGCCGAACGACATGGACGTGTAGACACAAGCCCCGAAGATAAGATGTCTCTTCGTGAGCGAAGCCCCAGGACTCTTTGATATCCCGACTGATACAGCACCTGCTTTACATCAGGATCTGCCAATTCGGAGTGAACAGGTACAGCAGATACGTGAAGCGTTCGACAGGGCAGGTATCTCGGAGCAAGGGGAGCGGAAAGCACTGATCAATTCCGTTGTCATTCGGGACATTGCATCATTACGTGAGCTCCACGCGGTGGAAGTTCGGCGCGTGCTCAACACAATCGAGCAACGAGCACAAGGAAAGCCCAGTACAACTGGGTCTTCCTGGGACGACCGCGAAGAAGAGACTTGGATCGACAAACTCTAGGTATTGAGCGGCACGTTGGCCGCGCAATGTTGTCCGGCTCACAGTTTCCCCGCACGTGCGTGCTTCGGGCCTCAGATGTCAGTGATGTACTCAAGCAGCCACTGTTCAGTCAGGGGTTCGCGGCGCAGTTCGAAGGTCCGTAGCGGCGAGTCCGAGCCGCCGAGGCGAACCTGAACACGCCAGTGTTCGATATCGACGACGTTCCCGACGCCTACGGGAACGCTTCGGCGGGTTTCCCACCATGAGTCCCTGGTGAACCAGCGCACGGGTTCTTCAGCGACAGCCCAAATGCGTCCGTCATAGCGGACGGCCAGGGGAGTGCCGGCCTTGGTGAAGCGAACGTCCACCGGGGCGTTGAGGGTAGGAGCTTCTGGGGTGATGGTCATGTGCTTGTTGTCTTCCTGGGTGGTGCTGGGGTGGGGTGGTTAGGCGGCTTTGACGAGGGGGAGTTCATCCCAGTGGGTGGTGTATCTGGGGGAGAGCATGTCCCGTTTCATGGTCCAGTCCGGTCCGCCCCGGATCCCGCCGTGGCCCAGGCCGATGGACCCGCGTCCGTAGCGGCGGGTGACGTCCTCCAGCAGGGTCCCGATGTGCCGTTCCTCGTGGGGGTTTTCGAACGGGGACAGGGGTGCCTGGTTGCCGGAGGGGCGCAGGTCGGTGACCATGATCCCTGCCCTGGCGTACCTGACGCCCTCAACGATCCTGGGCAGGAGGGCGTGCCCGGCTTTGGTCAGGATCACCGGGTCGGCGGTCGGCATCGGTAACGGCACACACACGGACGGGTATGAGGTGTCTTTGGGGTTGAAGTGTGAGGTGCCGGCGAATGCGGTCAGGACCTTGGCCTGCAGACCGTGTTTGGCCAGCCGCGCTGAGGCCTGCTGCCCGTACACGCTCATGACCTGCCGGATGCCCGCCGCGGTGGTGATGGGTTTGGCGAAGGAGCGGGAGAAGATCAGCTGGTCCCGCCCGATCCGTTCCTCTTCCATGGGGATGCAGGGTGTGCCCTGCAGTTCCAGGACGGTACGCATCACCACGACGTTGAACTTGTCCCGGATGGCCACCGGATCGGCCCGAACCAGGTCGGCGATGGTGAAGATACCCATCCCGTTCAACCGCCGGGTCAGGCGCCCGGCGATGCCCCAGACTTCCTCGACGGACAGCCGGCCCAGCAGTGCCTCCCGCTCCGGTGCGGGGACGGAGTCCCAGTGGCACACCCCGTCGAAGGCCTTGTTGTTCTTCGCCCATTTGTTGGCCAGCTTCGCCAACGTCTTCGTGGGCGCGATCCCGACGCAGACCGGCACTCCGACGTTCCGCCGGACGGCCGCTTTCATCGACCGGCCCATCGCCAGCAGCTCTGCAGGGGAGCCTTTGACGCCGAGGAAGGCTTCGTCGATGCTGTAGACCTCCAGCCAGGCAGAGTACCGGCCCAGCAGCTCCATGACCCGGGCGCTGATGTCCCCGTACAGTTCGTAGTTGCTGGACAGTGCGACCAGGCCCCATTCCTTCGCCCGCGGGGCGAGCTTGAACCAGGGATCGCCCATGCCGATGCCCAAGGCCTTGGCTTCGGGGGAGCGGGTGACAGCGCAACCGTCGTTGTTGGACAGCACGATCACCGGTCGCCCCTCCAAGGAGGGGTCGAACGCGCGTTCCGAGGAGGCGTAGAAACAGTTCACATCCACGTGAGCTATCTGCGGCATGTGCCGCATCAGGGCCGGTTTAGACATGGTGCAAACACCTGGTGGCTACACCCCAGATGGTCAGGTCCGACAGGGCCGGGACATTGATGTCGGGGTAGGCCGGGTTCTCCGCTCGGAGGATCACGCCTCTGGGGGTGATCCGCAGCCGCTTGATCGTCAGCTCCCCGTCCAGGACAGCGACGACCACGGCCCCGTCGTGCGGCTCCAGCGCGCGGTTCACGATCAGCTCGTCCCCGTCGCTGATCCCGGCGCCTGTCATGGACTCGCCAGACACCCGCACCACGTAGGTGCTGGTGACGTCCTTAATCAAGTGCGCGTTCAGGTCGATCCGGCCGTCGAAGTAGTCCTGGGCCGGCGACGGGAACCCCGCCGCGACCGGCACGGGGGAGACCAGGACCGACAACAACGAAACGCCCGCGTCTATCACGCGGGGACCGATAATGACGCCCACAACACACCTTCATTCGAATATATGTTCGAGTTAATCAGTGTACGCGCCACGGCTGACAATGGGTGCCGGAAGCCCCGACGGCTCGTCTGAAGATCCACGGGGCCAGGAAACAAAGGCAGGGCAGAGGAGAGGACCGCCCGTTAGGGGCTATTGGCTATGCCGTCTGACGCGTCTTCGTTAGGGATTGGGAGTCGTTCCCTCGTCACGCAGGTTGCGGAGCGTGGAGGCTATGCCGCGGACGGCCGCTGCGTCCCCTTGCCACGGCTCACCATTACGGGTGCAAGCGTGAATATTCTTCACTCCGGAAGCCTTAGCTGCTTCGGTCAGTTCTGACCATGCCGCCTGCAGATCCGCCAGCTGATCAGCCGTCAAGGGTTCCGTCTCCGTTGAATCTCCCCCAGCGGCGACAGCAACAGCTGTATCTGCTGCTGTCGTCCTCCGGATTCGGAAAAACCCTCGTAGTCCCATATCGCCCTCTATGAAAGAAGTCCCGCCGGTTGCCGCCCCTCCCGACGTCCGCTGCAACTGGCAGCACCGTCGCAGCGGAGGCAGCCTGCGGTCGGCGGGAAAGCTGAGGGTCCGAATTCCATTGGAATACGGACCCTCAGCCGGGTAAACATCCTGCTGCTTACGCTTTCAAGCATGTCACATAGAGGCTTACGCCGGAGATTTAGGCCCTACCGTCACCGGCCCGGGGGGAGCAGCCGGTGACGGGGGCAGTACAAAGTTTCGTCCGAAAGCCCTGGTTTCCGCTGCGCTTCAACCAGTTGTTGGGCGTCCGCTGGCGCGGCCGGCTGTTGGGTCCAGGGTGCGCCGTCGCAGAGCTCCGGACCCCCTGGCCCTGTCTTGTCTACGACGTTTTCTGGTTGCTGTCCTTCGGATTTTAGGCGTCCGCTCCACCCCGTCTAGCCCCTCCTTCGTCGGGGCCTGCGGTGCAGGAAATATCCCTCCGGCGCTCGTTCCTCGCTTATTTCCTCCGGGAATTTCCCGCCCCTTGCCCTGCGGGTAGACAGGGCTCCGTCGGCCGCCGAGCAAGCAAGCTTGCCAGCAACCAAAAAACAACGGGGGAGAGGGAAGCTGGCCGGTCACCATGGCCGCCCCCACCCTCCACGTCTCTGCAAGGACAAAAACCATGAACGCAACACCCACGCTTGAAATGCTTGACCCGGCCACCCTGACCGTTGACGTCAACGTCCGGAAGGACGCTGCCTTGACTGGCGATTTCATTGCCAGCATCAAGGAACACGGCGTGATGGAACCCGTGATCGCCCACCGCAAGGACGACGGAACCGTGCACGTCCTGATGGGCCAGCGCCGCACCCGCGCCGCCGTCGAAGCGGGACGGCCCCTGATCCCCGTGATGATCATCGAGTCCCCCGAGGAAGCCGAACGCATCGTCACGCAGGTGGTGGAGAACATCCAGCGCGCCGAACTGACCGAAGCTGACGAGGCCGACGCCTACCACCAGCTGTCCCTGATCGGCGTTTCAGCGGCCGCGATCGCCAAGAAGACCGGGCGGACCAAGACCACCGTCGAATCCGCCCTCAAAGCCAAGTCCACCGAGACCGGAGCCGCCGCCCTGGGCAAGGGATACACCATCGAAGAAGCCCTGATTCTGGCTGAGTTTGAGGACGACGAGGAAGCCACCTCCGAACTCGAGTCGGTCATCATGGACGAACCCGACATGCTCCTGCACGTCACCCAGCAGCTGCGCGACAAGCGCGACCGCGCCGCCGCACTGGCAGCACTCACCGCAGAGCTGGAAGCAGCCGGAACCATCGTCGTTCCCGAATGCGGGTACGGAGAGGACAGCGAAACGCTCCGCGTTACGTCCCTGAAAAGGGCAGACGGGGAACCGGCCACCGACGAGGATGGCAACGCCGTCTACATCGAGACGGACTATCGCGGCCAGCGCTCCGCCGTCGCCGTCGTGACCGGCTGGAAAGACCTGGGCTTCACGCTCCGCTACTACAGCGGCTACGGCACGTCCTCGGCCCCGAAAGGGCCCATGACCGACGAGCAGAAGGCCGAACGGAAAACCCTGATCGAGAACAACAAGCTGATGCAGTCAGCTACCACCGTCCGCCGCGAATGGGTCAAGAACCTGCTGGCCAAGAAGCAGGCCCCCAAAGGCTGGCAGTACTTCATCCTCCACGCGATCACCCACCACCCCGAAACCGCCAGCGGCTACGAGGGAAAGGTGGCCGCTGAAATGGTCGGAGCCAAGGTCGGGGAATCCAACCAGTGGGCATGGAACCCCCTCCGGGACCACGTCGCAAAAACCACCGCCCGCCCGGAATTCGGCCTGATCGCTCTGGTCTGCGCAGGGTACGAAAAGACCATCCAAAAAGACTCGTGGCGCTCACCGTCCCAGACCCACCGGGACTACCTGAACCAACTGGTCCTCTGGGGCTACACCGCATCGGAAACTGAGCAGATCATCATCGACAGCGGCAAACCGGTCGAGGACGAACCAGCGGTATAAAGACCCCTTGCCGGGCGGACCCACCGCCCGGCAAGGCCCCAGCCAATCACCACAGGCGGGGACAGAACCTTCCAGAAGTCGGGCGGTCCGCCGCCCAGGGCTAACCACAGCAACCACTCACCAGCGGCGGACCGCCGTCAGCGCACCACCCAGAATCCCAGGACAACAGCCGCGCTGCAGCAACGACGCTGAGCACGCGCGCTGCCACTACATCAGTTAGACTGACCATAGATTTCTTGCAGAGAAACCCGAAAGGAGCCGGCACACGCCGGCTCCTTTCCGGGTTAACCGGGAACCATCCCCATGGACCAAGACTTTGAGAATCCGGGACCCCTCAGCCTGGGGCGAGCTTCTTTCAGCCGGGACGACACCCATCCACTCCCACATTCCACCCACGACCTGCACGTCACCGAACCTGACCGGAGTCTTCCACGGCGCAAGGGGGCTGCCGCTGGAGGAACCGGCGGGGATGACCACAGTTGCCGGCGGCGTCACCAACCTTCCGCCCCGTGGTTCCCGAAGCTGTGCAGAGGACTTCTGACAATCGGTGCAGTCAGCTTCTGAAATCGACAAATGGACCGAAATTTCCTTGCAATGAATTACAGCTAGTATGCGGGTAGATATGTTAAGGAAAACCCCTGAAATAAGCGGTAAAACCCCTATTCTTTCAGTTGAATGATTGATAGAATTGAGGTAGCAAGTCACCCAGACGAACGAAACTTTTTTGATACGAAACCAGGTGCTGAAAATGACTGCTTCACCAACCGCCTACACGGTCTACACCAAGCCCGACTGCCACAACTGCGAGAAGACGAAGGACTACTTCGACTCCAGAGGCATCACTTACACGGTCGTGGACATCACCGAAGTGCCGGCAGCGCTGGAGTACATCACCGCCGAGCTGGGCTACTCCCAGGCGCCCGTGGTCGTGAACAACGCCGATGACCAGGACCGCTGGTCGGGCCTGCGCCGCGACAAACTTGTCACCGCCTCCATGAAACACCACGCCCGGGAAGGGGCCACCGTATGAGCATCAGCACCGACACCATCACCGCGATCTTCGACCGCCATGACGTCCAGGACGAGCACCGGCAGGATCCCGAACTCCTCGGCGCCGCCTACGCGATGGCTTTCCTGGAAGAACCCAACGGGGGCGCGGAACAACGCTTCTACGACGCCTGGACCATCCTGCCTGGCGACACCCCCGACGAGCCGTCCTACGAGATGCCCAACCGGGCGATGCTCACTGAGGTCTACGACGCACGCATCCGCCACCGCAGCCACGTCCTTGAAATGGAGGACCTTATGGCAGAGGCCGATCCAGCCGGTTCTTAGCCCTCACCCGGTCACCCCCAGCCCGAGGGGGTGACCGGGTGCCCAGTACCCGCCAATACGAAACCAACGAGCGTGAGGACCATGGAGAGAATGCGCCCGGTCGTGGGGTTCAACCTCCACCCGCGGATCCCGTTGGAGGTGGACCTGTTCAAGCAGGTCAACCCCAGCGGCAGGATTCCCGTTGAGGTTGTGGACCCCTACCGTGTGGAACCCGCGATCGTGGAACCGCTCAGCGAATACCTGTACGAGGGCTATGCCATCCCGGGCGACGCAGGGGATGACCGATTCTTTGAGACCATCTGCCGCCGCCAACTCGGGAAGGGAGGCCTATGGGATGAACACACTGCGAACCAGTACCAGCCCAACGACCTCACCCGCGACGAACCGAGTCAGGCCGAACCCACAGCAGAGACCGAGAACATCACCAGCACGCGAGGAAAAGGAACCATCATGGCCGGCGAAACCACCATTACCGTCATCGGAAACTTAACTTCTGATCCCGAACTCCGCTTTACGCCGTCGGGATCCGCGGTCGCGAACTTCACCATCGCTTCCACGCCCAGGACGTTCGACCGCCAGTCCAACGAGTGGAAGGACGGGGAGACTCTTTTCCTCCGCGCCAGTGTGTGGCGGGAAGCTGCTGAGAACGTGGCCGAGTCCCTGACCAAGGGCACGCGCGTCATCGTAACTGGCCGGCTGAAGTCCCGCTCCTACGAAACCAAGGAAGGCGAGAAGCGCACCGTAGTAGAGCTTGAGGTAGACGAGATCGGACCCTCACTCCGCTACGCCAACGCGAAGGTCAACCGCACCCAGCGCGGCACCCAAAGCGTCCAGGGGAACGGCGTCCAGGGCAACGGTAACACCCCGCAGCAGGCCGGGCCGCAGGATGATCCCTGGGCGGTGCCGGCGACCAGTAACGCCGCCGGCGGATGGGGAGGCGGACCCGACTCCGAACCCCCGTTTTAAAGCAGTACAACTGTCGGGGACAGCCGATACGCTGGCCCCGACAGGCACCGACGCATCCCTTAGATGACAGGATCCGCAATGGCCGAAAATCTGCCCACCTTCGAAGACATGCGTTCCCGGGCGTTCGCACTTCTGGGCGACGTCGAAGATGAACTCCGTTCGGACTGGCGTCCCGGAGCTGGCCCGAACGGCGAGCAGGCAGACGCCCTGCGGGACGCGCGCCGCGCCATCCGCGATGCGAAAGCCGCTCTCGACCGGGCCGCCAGGGCCGGCTACTAACCCAAGACCACGAACAAAGGACACGACGATGACGCACGCAGATGACCTCCGCGCCTGGGCGCGAGGCATGTACACCACAGAGGCAGCTACGGAGCTGCTGTTGAAGGCCTTCGGAGGGAAGTTCGCTGCGCCGGGAAATCCTTGGATCCATACGAGCACCGAGCCCGAAGGCCCCAGCCAGGTGAGCGCATGGATCGACTTCGCGGCCATTCCTGACGAGGTTGGCCCGCTGTCGGGTGGGGAGCGCCGCTTCCTGATGCTGGCGGCTTCTTTGGCTGAAGATGTGCCCGTGGTTCTGGGTGACGTTGTGCCGGGCCTGGACCGTGAGAACCTGGACCTTGTCCTGGCGGCGATCGCACACGCCGGCGGCAGCCACCAGCACGCCGATATCCGTGTCCACGAGGACGGCACGGTAACCAGGGGGAAGGGCTTACTGGACAGTCTCCACCCCTGGCCGCGGGCGCTGCGCGCCGTCTAAGCCAAGGTGAGCTGATGGTGAAACCGAAGAAGGTGCCGGCGTTCACGCCGTACTACACCGAGGAACAGGCCGGGCAGGTGCGGGCCGCATTCCTGGAGACCGGTGCGGCCGAGGGGGAAGCGAGCGTTTCGGACCTCATTGTCCAGGCGACCATGCGCGAGGTGCGGCGTCGGCAGCGGAAGTACAACGGCGGGAAGCCCTGGCCTCCGGTGCCGGCAGGCGAGCTGCGGCGGGGGCAGCGGACGATGGCTGAGATGCGGCAGCGGGACGAAGGAAAGTAGCTATGGCTCTGTGGACTGAAGACGTAGACAACGCGGGGGCCCGTGCGTCTCTGCCGTTCCCGAAGATGCTGACGATTGACGACGTCCAGGGGATCCTGAACCTTGGAAAACCGATGGTCTACGCGCTGCTCAGAAGTGGTGATTTAAGGGGCGCACAGTTTGGCCCGAGGGGCATTTGGCGCATCCGCCAGGATGACCTGAGCGCGTACATCGATGCCGTCTACGAGAACACTGCCGCACATATCGCCGCCGGGCAACTGCCCGCAGCTGAAGTCGAGGAGGAGCAGTAGTGGGAGCCGGGGCGAGTGTGTGAGACGCCTGATTATCGGGTTTAGCCTGGCAGCAGCAGGATGGGTGTGCGCCGGCATCTACGTGATCCTGGCTGCCCAGGCCATCGGCCATGCCGTCTCGCACGCTGATCCTTCGTCTGCTGGCAATGCCGCTGCCATGCTGGGCCTCGGCGCAGTCAGCTGGCTGGTTCTCATTTTCTTGAGCACCCTTTTCGGCATCCCGGGACCGAAATTTCTAGGCAGAAGGAAGCAATGAGCCGAATCGAAACCGTGTATGCGGTCAGCGACCCGCAGCCTTCGGTAGATGCTTCTGTCCGCCAGCTCGCCCAACGGCTCGATAAGAGCCTGAATGACCTGGTGACGATCTTTGAACAGGCCGGCGAGCAGCTTTGGACAGTTGAGCCGGCATCCCACACGGTGACGCCTGTACCTTCGGCACCGCATAGATGGACCCCCCTGTTCGGTCGACGTGATGACCAGGGAACCCGCTATGTCGCTTCAGCCCTACTGATGGTTTCTTTCCAAAAGAGAATCGAATAAGTCGTGGACGTGGCCGAGCGATTTTGGACAAAAGTCGCCAAGGGTCCGGCCCCAGGAGACTGCTGGCTTTGGACAGGCGCGGTCTCCGATGACGGCTACGGTCGATTCACGCTAAACCAGGACGGGAAAACCCAAGCCGTGCGCCCCCACCGCTTTGCCTTCCATCTCGCCTATGGCGTTGACCTCGACGGATTTGGTGCATTGATGCACGACTGCGACGTACCCATTTGTGTGCGCGCAACCGCCGACCGGGATACACATCTCCGGGTCGGCGATGCCCGTATGAACATGCTCGATCGCCTTGCCAAAAACCGGGATACCAACGGATCAAACTTCCGTTGGCGCGGTTTAGCACGCAGGCATTTCGCACAGCAGTCCCGGGCCCTGCGTGACGAGGTGCGCGCGCACGGATGGAGCCGGGAAGAGAGGGTGCGCGCGATCCTGGCCGGCGCGGATCCGGACGCCCCAACCCTTTTCTAGACACACGCAGAAACCCCCGGCCTGCTGGCCGGGGGCTTCGCTGCTTTCGTGCGCTGCTGGCGGCTAGGCCGCAGGAGCTTCCATCTGTTCGGACTGATCGGAGTCGTCGTCACGAACCGGATTAAAAGACTTGTTGTCCGCACCCTTATCGTCAGTGGGGGCCTCCGAAGTAATTCGCTTTAGCTCAGCGGAGCTCACGCCCAAGCGCGCAGCGACTGCGGACCGTGATTCTCCGGAATCCAGCATCGCCTGGACCGTCACCGCGGCACTTCGGATAGCGTCCCGCGCATCTGCTTCCGCCTTCGCCAAAAGTTCGGCGGCCTTCTTCCTGGCATCTTCTAGAATGGATTCAGCCTGAGCCTGTTGCTCGAAGAACTCTGCCGCCAGTTCGATCAACTTTTCATGACGTTCAGTCAGTTCCCGGGCCTTCGCCCTGGCCTTCTCACGAGCTGCTATTTGCTGTGCGGATTTTCGTTGCGCTGCCATCGATGGATCCCCCTCCAGGTTCGTTGTGGACCTAACGGCTAGCGCCGGTTCGGGTCCACGACCGGCGGCGTTCGCCGCAACGGTCCTCGCTTACGCTCGGGCTGGCCTTGCCCCGCCGTGACCCCACGTGGACGGCTCCGAGATGGACTCGGTCTCTCCTCCGCCCACCCGGGGACAAACGGGGCGACGGTTCTACACAATCGAACGGACCGTGGATAACGGAAAAGCGTGTTACCCACCGCCCATTCTCATGTGCAGAACCGCATCAAAACCTTGATGGCCCGATCTTACCGTTTCTTGTTCTGCTGCCCGGCTACCTCCTCCGTCGTGTCCACCGCGCTGCAAAACAAGAAACGCCAATATCTGTCACACCTCATGCATCATCGACAAGTGAGGTGCCTAGCCGGGTAAGCTGGGTCCATGATGACCGTGCACAAGCTCAGTGCCGGCGATGGATACACGTACTACACACGTGAAGTCGCCAGCGCGGACGAGCTGCGCGCGGCCGACCGTTCACTGGGCGATTACTACACGGTGGACGGCAACCCTCCCGGGCAGTGGGGCGGGGCCGGCCTATCGCATTTGGGTGTTTCCGGTGAGGTTACCGAGAGTCAGATGGCCGCTCTGTTTGGCGAGGGGTTGCACCCTGACGCCGAGAAGATGCTTGCCGATGACCCGAAGGCGGACGTCCGTTTGGGCGCCCGTTACCCCCGCTACAGACAGAAAGACAACGAGCTGCGCGCCCGCGTCGACCGTGCCCTGGGTGACTACCAGAGGATGAACCACCGGGAGCCTGACGCGGACACCCGGCGCCAGATCCGGATGAAAGAGGGGGCCCAATACTTCCGCGAACTCAACGGCCGGAATCCTTCCGACAAGGAGGAGCTTGGACGTTTCGTGACGGCTCAGACGAAGCCCGGGTCGCAGGCGGTTGCCGGCTATGACCTCGTTTTTGCCCCGGCAAAATCGGCCTCGGTTCTGTGGGCAATCGGTGGAGAAGAAGCCCGGAAAGAGATCGAGGCCGCCCATCACGAGGCGATCGAAGAGACCATGCAGTATCTGGAGAGGGAAGCCACCTTCACCCGCCGCGGCCGAAACGGCGTGCGCCAGGAGGACATTGAAGGTGGCCTGATTTACACCAGATTCCGCCACTACGATTCACGTAATGGCGACCCGCAGCTGCACGACCATGTGGTGGTTTCGAACAAAGTCTTGGGCGCGGACGGCAAATGGTCATCCCTGGACGGGCGTCTCCTGTACCAGTTCAACGTCGCCGCATCGGAGCACTACAACCGCACCGTCATGGAGAAGATCTGCGCCCGTCTTGGCGTTGGACTGGTGGAACGGAAAGTCGGTGGCGACCGGCCGGTGGTGGAGATTGCAGGTGTGGATGTCGCCGCCATCGAGGCAGCCTCCTCCCGCCGTGAGGGAATCAAACCGGTACTGGACCAGCTGGTCGCGGACTTCACAGAGGACCATGGGTACGCCCCCAATTCCAAGCAGCTGATCGCCCTCGCGCAGCAGGCGACCTTGGATACCCGCGCGGCCAAGAAGGAAGCGCGCCAACTTGCAACATTGGTCGCGGAATGGACCGAGGAACTGGGCAGCATCCCCGGCGTAGAGGTCGGGCCCGCAGCCGTGGAGAAAGCCCGCGCCCACCGCCACGATGCCCGCGAAAACGCCGACCAGGACAACCCCCAATGGATGGTCGCGCACGCCGATGAGATCGACCCGGCACAGGAAGCAGAGGGTGTCATCCACACCCTGGAACGCAGCCGTGGCGTCTGGGGTGAACACCACATTGATGCCGAGGTCCGACGCCGGCTCGGCTCACGGCTCGGGGAACTGCCAATCCCGCCGGCCCTCCTGGAGCAGGTCAAAGCCCGCGCCATCGACCAGTTCTCACTGCGGATCACACCGGAAACACCGACACCTGAAATCGCTGCTCTGCGCCTGAAAAACGGTGCCAGCAAATACGGCAAGGCCCACTCCACCCTCTACACCTCGTCAGGGATCCTCCACAGCGAGGACCGCCTGCTGACCGCTGCCCAACGTGTCGTCATCCCCGCCGCAACCACCGACTCTTTCAACGAGGCCCTGGCCAAACAGGACAAAACATTCGACGCCGGCCAACTGCGCATGGCCAAGGAATTCTCCTGCGGCGACCGGCTGCTCATAGTCGGCGTCGGCCCTGCAGGAGCCGGCAAGACCACCGCGCTCAAGCTCGCCGCGGACACGGTCAGGGAAGCCGGCGGGAGAGTCATCGGACTGGCCCCGACGGCAGTGGCCGCCGCCGTGATGGGCACTGAACTGGGAGCGAAAGCCACCACCATTGACTCCTTCGTCCTGGGCCATCAGACGGACTCGCCCCAGAAGGTGGTTCCCAAACCGGGCGACATGATCATCATCGATGAAGCCGGCATGGTGGGAACACAAATGTTTGCCGCCGCCGTCACGATCGCCGACCAGTACGGGGCAGTGATACGGGCCCTGGGCGATGACCAACAGCTGTCCGCCGTCGGCTCCGGCGGTGCCCTGCGCCTACTGAAGAACACTGTCGGAGCCGTGCACCTCGAAGACCTCCACCGTTTCCGCAACGCTGACGGCACCGCCAACGACGCCGAATCCACCGCCACACTCGCCCTGCGCGAGCCTCCCACTGCCGGGCAGGACGACCCATGGACGTTCTACCGGGAGAACCGACGCGTCGTTGGCGGCGACGCCGAAACCATGACGTCACAGGTCTTCACCGCCTGGCAGCGCGACACCGACGACGGCAAACACTCGGTCATGATGGCCTACGACAACGCCACCGTCACCGAACTGAACGCCCGGGCACAGGCATACCGGCTGGGCAACGGCAGCCTCAAAGACGGTCCGGCGGCAACCCTGCGCGACGGCCTGACCGCACGGGCAGGGGACATCATCGTGACCCGCGAGAACAACCGCCGTCTGGCCACCAACCGCGGTAAGGACTTCGTGAAGAACAACGACGTCTGGACCGTCCGCGAGGTCCACGAGGACGGTGCCATGACGGTCCGCCACGACAAGCACGGCGGAACCATCACCCTTCCCGCCGACTACGTGCGGGCCAAGACCATGCTCGGATACGCGGCCACGATCCACCGCACCCAGGGCATCACGTGTGACACCACCCATGCCCTGATCAGCTCCGGGCTTTCCCGCTCCCTGGCCTACGTCGCGGCCTCGCGCGGCCGGCAGGCGAACAACCTCTACGGCGTTGTAAGCGAAGGCGAAACGCTGGAAGGCGTTCTGGAATCTGTTGCCGCTAACCATGACGGCAACCTCACAGCGCACGAGCAGATGGACGCCGCGCGCGCCCAGACCCGCAGCCTTCCGGAGATGTCCGAGGCCTACCGGGACATCGACCACCAGGCCAACGAGCTCCGTATGGCCAACGTGGCGCGCCGCGAACTCGGGGAGGGAACCGCGGCACCGTTCATTAAGTCCGATGCGTGGGGCGCGATCGCTACCCATCTCCGCGCCGCGGAAAACGATGGCTTCAACATCGCGCACCTACTCAAAGACAGCGTAGGAGAAGGAGCCTTCGAGGCTTCCGACAGCCCAGGGGCCGTGCTGGCCTGGCGGGTGGAAGACCGGTTGCAGCGCTGGCGCGCGCAGTCCGTTGACCCCGGGCACCGCCCGCTCCAGTCACTGAGCGACGAGGCACTTGCCCGGCTTGAACACCGTTCGGCCGTCGAGCTGCGGCGCGCCCAGGAAGCAGCCCGCACCCCTTCTACCGACGCTATCGACAGGGCAACTCTGCTTCGGGGATGGAAGGCCGAGAACAAGGACACCCCGTGGCAGCGGCGCCTGCACGGACACCTCAGTGACGACGACCTGGCCTCCCGGCTCGCCGCTGTCAAGCAGGACGCCCGCACGGACTCCACCATCAACGATCCCGCTGCCAGCCGAAAAGCCCGGTGGCTCGAATCATCGCTGCAAAAGGAACTGCAGCTGCGGGAGCAGATGCATCCCGAGGCGCGCGCGGATGAAGCTTACGAACGCGGAGCTGGCACCAACTACCGCCGGGAGGCGAACGCTTCCAGGACCCGCACCGCAGCCCAGCTCCATCGGCGAATCCGCGCTGAAATAGAACTGCGCCGCCAGCTGCCGCAGCCGGCGGCCGCGACACCGGCCGATGACCAGCTGCCGGCATGGATGGCACCCGCCGACGTCCTAACCCATCCGGATACCCCGGCACTGTGGCAGCAGGAGCTGCACACCCGCCGCGACCTCATGGCCACAGAAGTCACACGCCTGGGCGCCCAGCTCGTGGCCGAGCCGCCCGCCTGGGCAGCTGCCCTTGGCCCTGTCCCCTCCGCCCCGTCACGACAGGAACAGTGGCGCCTACTCGCCGTCGAGATCGCCACATACCGCGATACCTACCGGATCCCCGCCACCGAAACTAAGCCCCTGCCCGAAACCCACCGGGGACAAGGGGTCGGAGCAGACCTGTCGGCAAGGATCACCGCCATGCACAAGTACAGCGCTCAAACGGCCAAGGAACCGCTGGCACCTGCAGACGCAGCACTCATGGCAGAAGCCGCCCAGGTTGAAGCTGTCGTGAAGGAGACCCCGACCCCGGCCGAACACGTGGTGGACCACCTGCGCGAAACCCGCGGCACGGAAACGCAGCTGAGCCCGGCCCAGGAACGCGCCGAACGAATGGCTGCGCTTGCACGCAAGGTCCGGGAGAACCGCGCGAAGAATCAACGTGCCGACGAAGACTCCAGGAACCCGGAAGCAGTCAAAGAGGCCCTGGACCAGATCAAGGCCCGCCGCGCCCAGGAACAGGCGCGACGTGAGGAAACCCGGCGCGGACATGACGACCCCACGCCACGCCAGGACCGCGGCCCAGGGATTGGCCGGTGAAAGCCCTGATGCCCCTCGGCAACCTCAGCCACGGGTGGTGGCGGCTGCGCCACCAGCGCCGCATCATCCTGCATCACGGCAGCAGGTCCTTTGTACTCACCGTGCCCAGGGCGCAGAACGGCAACGTTTTCAGTGGCCAGCTGCACCCGCGCCCGCAGCTGCATGGGACACGTGCAGGGATGTTTGGCGTCGGAGAGACCAGCGCCTACCTCGACTTCACGATCATCAGGGGACGAATCGGCAAATTCCAAGGCATCGGTGTCCCTGACGAGTACCACCGGCAGGGCTGGGCTGCCGACATGGTCCGGGCCCTGCTGGACCACTACGCGCACGTCCACTTCTACAACAGCTCACTGAACGAGATGTCAGGCCCTCTGTTCATGAAACTCCGCGCCGAAATGCCTGGGCGGATCGCGCCCATCCGGGTACACGAGGACGGCGGCTACGAAGTGGACACGTCATGGCGGCCCGGGCAGCCCGGCAGATAGCCGTTTCGCGTAAAGCCGAAGGCGTGCCCGAGGCTGCAAAAGCGCGCAGCTTTAGATGGTGCCGGGACTTTCCGGTGTCCGTGGGCGCCCACCGGTCCGGCGCCTGCCCTCGCGCCAGCCCGGGAGGACCTTGTTCAGTAGAGCCTCTTTCTCAGGTACCAGCTTCCGCTGGCGGTAGTTGATCCGCTGGCCATGCAGCCACACACCCAGGATTCGTTCGTCAGCGTCCGTGGTCTTCTGATGGCGTGGCCAGTCTCCGCCGGCGTCGCGGAGGGCCCTGACCTGCTGGAGACGCTTCTGCCACCGGGCCTCGTCGTCGGCTTTCCGCCGTGATGTCAGGTCCCAGCCGGGAATCACGTCCAGCCCGTCACGGACGGCGGGGGAGAGGGTTCCTGCCAGCGCTTCCCTACGCCGACGGTAGAGCCAGCGGCCCAGCGCCGACTCGTCGGGTGACTTCGCACGGGCCGACGGAATCCGGCCCACGGCCTCGTAAAAGGCAACAACGTTCTGCATCGTCTGCAGAGACGCTGCTGAGAATCGCGCAGGCTTCGGCAGCGCCTTCTTGTGCTCAGCTTCCAGTCCTGGTGCGATCTTCTTCGCGGCTTGCAGGTGGAAGCGCACGGTCGTGACCGGGGCCGCGTGCAGCGCCGCGATCCTGGACGGGGCTATACCGCGCCGGTACATCTCCACCCACGGCTCGTGCGGGGCGGAGCGCCGGGTGGGGCTAGTCTTTTTGCCGGGCAATGAAGGCACCCATTCCGGGGACCGTGAACTGTACCTGCCCGTGCTCCGGCGCGAAGATGATTCCCTTCTCGATGAGACGGCCGCGCTGGCTGGTCAGGGAGCTGTGGTCTTTGCCCAGACGCCCGCTCATGTCTGCTGTTGCGGAAGGCCCTTCGCCGTCCTGGCTCATCGCGCGCAGATAGTTCCGTTCGGCAGGTGTTGCCCGTTGCCAGCGTGCCACGAAGAATCCGTGGTCCAAATCTGCTGTGCCGAGCTCGACAGCAAGGCGCGCGTCGCCGATGGTAATCACCTTCTCAGACGCCGTTTCCCACAGCGTGCGCCCATAGGCCTGAAGAAAATAGGCATAGCCGCCCGCTGCTTCCAGCACGGTGTCCAGGGCAGGTCCCTCAAGCACGGCTCCGAGCCGGCCAATCGGGACGGTGAGAGCTTCCGCAGCGGCGTCCGCGCTGAGCTTGCCGACCATGCGGTAGTGGAAGAGCCGTTCGGCGTAGGAGCGGCTCTCGCTGAGCCGGCCGGGGAGCGACGGCAGGCCTCCACCGACAATGTAGAAGGGCCAGCCCCGCTGGCCAGCGGCATGCTGCACAGTCAGCAGTGCACCGAGCAGATCGGCCTCGAGATCCTGCATTTCGTCGATGACCAGCGCAAAACCTGCCCTGGCTTTCCTCATCGAGACCGCGACGTCCTCAACCATCTCTTCCAGGTCGATTTCCAGGTTGCGTGAGTCGGCGCGGCCCGCATCAAATTTCAGGTCTGCTGTCAGGCCCTGCAGGCCAAGGGACACCGAGATGTTGGAGATGCTCCCAAGGCCCTGGCTCCGAAGATGCGACCAGGCGGGAGTCTGGCGAAGTCGCCGCGCGCCAAGTTGCAGTTCACGGGCCAGCTTCTTACGTACGGCTTCGGGGCCGCTGTCACCGGGCTGCGCCTCGAACTGCACCACCAGCCACCCATTACGGCGTGCCATCTCCGAAAACTCGTTCAGGAGAACCGTCTTACCAACGCCCCGGAGGCCCGTCAGGAGGATTCCCCGGTCACCGGCAGCGTTCGCTTTCGCCCGCGCCACCAAGAGATCAAAGGCATCAATCTCAGTCTGCCTACCGACAAGGGCCGGGGGTTTGACGCCCGAGCCGGGCGAGAACGGATTCAGTGCAGGTTCCATGGACCCAGCATATCCGAATAATCGCGGATAATTTCAAATCTTGAAATGCTTCCGGATTCTTTGGTCAGCTCTCGGTCTAGCCCGGGCCGCTGCGTTAGGGCATCAGAAGTTCCTGTTCATGAGGGCGGCCACCCCTTTTTTACCCCTGCAATCCGTCTTCGAGCGATTCGGGCAAGGGGTGTAAATGCTAAAGTTGAGGAAAGGCAACTTTGTCCTATCATACTAACAACTTAACATAATCTTCATTATCGGCGTTCATTCCGTCGTTAGTGGAGAACCGTCCACTGGAGAGTACGCGGGTCGGTATTCGGGATGGTTTGGCAGTCCATCCTTATCAGATTGCAGGAGAGGATTTCTCTTGCTTTGCCGGGCCTGCGGATTCCAGTTGTGGGTTCGTCGCTGGCACGAGGCCTAGTGTTGAAAATTCGCTACGGAGGACCTTGGCCCACGCGGCGTAGCCCAGGCCGTTAAGGTGTAGGGCGTCAGCGGTAAATTCCTCCCGCAGTGCGCCGTTGTCATCGGCCAGCGCAGGCCACAAGTCTACGAAAACCGCGTTTTCACGAGCAGCAATATTGCGGAGTAGTGAATTCAAGAACGTGATATTTTCGCGGTACTTGCGGCGCCGCGGCATAACACTATTAATCAGGAAAGGAGCTTTGGGAGCGCGTTTCCTGATCTCCTTGACCAGTTCTTGGATAGACGCTGCGATGTCTTCTGCTTTTCGTTTTGCCCCGCCCAGGTCATTCGTCCCGATCAACAGAGATATAGCCACGGGGTCATGGATCGCAGTGTCCAGTCTGGTGAGGACTCCCTGTACGTCGTCGCCACCGATGCCGCGGTTAAGGGTTTGCAGCTGGGGGAACCATTCGTCCCACTGCCCCCCTTCGGTAATGCTGTCCCCTAGGAACAGGACTCTCTGAGGTGGGAGGGGCAGCTCTTTAAACTGGGAACGGCGCATGGTGATGCTCCGCGAAACGAATCCAAGGATCAAACGAGCGATGGGGTTCATTGATTCTTTACGAAGGGCAAGCACGATTCATAGTTTATTCCCGGGCGGGGGAAAACCCAAGCGGCACCCTAAGTGATCCGAGTTAGCATGCCAAATGATCGCTGATTAGCCCGGCGGCAGCCCGCATTCCTTCTCGGTTAGGGTGGAACGAAACTCCGTTTCCGGGCTTGGGCCGGAAACCGTTGACCCAAGGTTCTGGACTTCCAAGGGCATGGTTCTCGCTGAACTGCGAGAGTTTAACTAGCTCAGATCCGGAACGAGCTGCAGCGTCTTGGAACATTTGTGCAACCTGCTCGCCAAGCACCCGCAGTGTGGACATGGTTTCACTGTCGAAAGGTGCTGAGGGCCCCGGTGTTGTTCGATGCCCGATTATCGTGAGGTAGTCGACAAAGACGACGCGTGCCTTTGGGGCCCGACGGTGAATTTCCTCCGCGACGCTCACTAGTCCCGCAGTGGCACGGTCAATTAGTATTCCCGGCTTCTCGCTTATCTGTGGGAGTTTAATTCGCGAAAGGACAGGCTGCGTTAACAACCAGCCCTTCAATGCGGCTGCATACATCGAACCGATGTATCCGACGTCATTGCCACCCGCTGTCACGGTGACGAGATCGCTGTCGTGAGACAGGCCCCGGATTTGAGGCTGGAATTTTAGGAGGCCGACCCGCTGTGAACGGGTAAGAATTGTTTCCGTGGTTGCACCCGATATGGATAGGTCTGTGAGCCGGCAACCTAGCTTCTCAGCCAGAAGGTGCGGGTAGTTGAGGGTAGATCGTTGAGCGCGTCGACTCTCTATAGGCCGGATGCCTGGACCAGCGGCAAACGAACTTCCCAAAGCACTTAGGTGCGTGATTTCGTGCCTGGTCTGGCCGGAAGCCTCTGCGGGACTGCTGTTCACTTATTTCTCCTCGAGGATTGCGGGTCGGCGCCGGCAGTTGTAGGTCTCTGTATGAAAGGAGCGGCGGTGGCAATCGATGGCTGGTGAGGCCCGTCGGCCTATGCCGGTCTTGCTACCGGCGTTCTCGAAAAGGCATCTCTCACGCTTGCAAGATGTCACCGCGTCACCTTGCTGATTTGCCGGAGTTGTCGCTGGTCGTAATCTTGACGATTGCTTGGGTCAAGCCGTCCGCGCTGGCCGTGAACGTGATCTCTCCGGGACGTGTTGTAGTGCGGATAATTGCTTGAGCCCGTCCCTGGTAGGTGCTGTGCGTTGGAGAGCTCAGTTGTTCAGCGGTCGCAGGGTTGGCGCTTCCGAAGCCTAGTAGCGTTCCTTCGCCTTCTACATTGACTGTCACGGGCCTGTCATCGAGTGGTTTGAGCACGCCTGTGTTGTCAGTGAGCTCGACATCGATGAAGACCAGGTCAGCGCCGTCTGCCGTTGCCTCGCTGCTTTCAGCAGTGGCTCGAAGTACCGTTTCGGGGCCGGCCGAGGCTAGGGTCTCTGAACCGACGACGTTGCCGGATTTGTCGTATGCCGTGGCAGTGAGTTTCCCCGGCGCATATGGCGTGGTGAAAACAGTGCGAAATTGTTTCTTCTCCCTGACTTTTCGGGAAGCGATGAGCTTATCGTTCAGGTGCAGGTCAACACGGTGAGCGTCAGCGTATACTTCCACTTCGGCTTTGACGCCTTCGTATCCGCTCCAGCTCCAACTGTGAACCGTGTCGGTCGGCCGCCAATTGTTCTTGGTGCGTTTTTTACCGGCATGGTTCAAGGGACGCACGGACAAGAACGGGCCTCGTGTTCGGCCCCACACAATCTCGTTGTAGTACGACCAGGGTTGCCGGTAACCGGTGATATCGATGATCGGTGCCCCAGCCAGGAGTGCCGGGTAGGGCTGGAACAGTTTGCGGGGACTGTCATACTGCTGAGTGGCGATGCCGGCTTCCCCTACGTAGTCCCAGGCTGTCCACACGAATTCGCCGATGACGTTGGGCATGGCGTTGATCAGCCGCCATAGTGTAGCGGTTGTGCTGGGGGTCGTTTCCGTGCCAACGATAACGCGGTCCGGGTACCGCTTGGTGTCCCTGACCCACCGGTCGTGCCCGTAGTTGTAACCCGCAACATCGAGGGCGAACTGTGCTTCCCTCGTCCTATTCTCGGCTTGGGGGAGCCTGAGCAGCAGCGGAGTGAGCTTCTCGAAGGCGCCCATCAGAAAGTTGAGCATCGCGATCGTCTTTTCAGGATTGTCCGCCTTCTCTTTGTTCTCGACCTTTTCGGACTCCACTTTGGGGTCGTCCTTAGGGGCAATGAAGCTCAGGAAGACGTTCACCCCATTGGTGATGAAGCGGTCGGGGTCCGCTGATCGGGCGTGAGCGGCTATGTCGTAGCCGAGCGCCTTGCCTTGGTCAGTGGAGATCTCGCCAATCTCATTGCCGATCGAATACATGATCACTGAAGGGTGGTTGTAGTCCTTGGCGATCAGCGCGTCGAGGTCACGTTGCCACCACTCCAGGAAGTGCCGAGAGAACCCATCGCGGGACTTGGGCCTCCACCATTCATCGCCGAGTTCATCCATGACGAGCATCCCGAGTTTGTCGCATGCTCGAAGAGTCGCCCGTGAGAGGGCGTTGTGAGCGCTTCGGATCGCGTTGTAGCCGGCATCACGGAGGATGCGGATCCGGCGTTCTTCGGCAGCCTCCAGTGTGTGGGCGCCAATGATTCCGTTGTCGTGGTGGATGCAGCCCCCGCGCAATTTAGTTGTGGCGCCGTTGATTTGGAGGCCTTGGTGCGCGTTGACAGTAACAAGCCGGATCCCAAACGTATCCTCGACTGTATCGAGGCCGTCGTTCTTGTCGGCGAGCTCTGCGTAGACGCTATACATGTGCGGATGCTCCGGCGACCAAAGATGTGCGCCGTCGATAGTAAATTCGAGGGCATGGACGGAGTTTGTTCCCGGCGGGGTCACTACCTCTTGGGAGGTTGCCGAAATCTCTTTGCCGTCCGGCCCCGTGAGTGTGACTGTCAATGTGGAGGTGCGGGCTTTGATGTCGTCGTTAGTGACAGTGGCACGGGCATGAAGCGTAGCGTTGGTGCCCTCCAGGCTAACTGTCCGCAACTGCAGGCCGGTCGGATCGATATGCAGAAGAGGACCGATCAGGAGGCTGACCGGGCGATAGATTCCGCTTCCTGAGTACCACCGCGAATTTGGGCCTGACGGGTTATTGGCAACTACCTCAAGGAGGTTATCTTCCCCGTACTTCAGGTGGTCATCAAGCACCACTCGGAACTCTGCGTAGCCCGAGGGGCGTCCCCCGATGAGTACGCCGTTGAGGTAAACCTCCGAGCGCATATAGATACCTTCAAACTCAATGACAACGTGTTGCCCGCGCCACGCTTCGGGCGCAACGAAGGTCTTGCTGTATCTGTACACGCCACCTGGGTAGAAGCCTGTGTGGTAGCCATTTGCCGTTGCCGGGTCGCGTTCTTCGTAGAGCATGGCATCGTGCGGGAGTGTCACAGCCGTGGGCTTCGCAGACCCGGCAATGCCGGAAACAAGCCAGTCTGTATTGAACGGTGTGCGTTTCATAATCCCTCGTTATGGTGATTGAACTGACAGAAAGCAGCCGGAACTGAGTGAGCGCCGTTTGGATGCGAGCTGATGGTCTTGCAACTAAGTGGCGGTTTCAGCGGCACCGACTAAAACCAACGCCGCCATGGGCGGTATTGCCAACCGCTGCTACTCCATAGCGCTGCCGGCGTTCTCGAAGTGGGCAATTTGGCCGATACGTCGGGCGTGCCTTTCGTCATTGCTGAAAGGAGTCTGAAGAAAGGCTTCCACGAGGTCGAACGTTTCCTGAGCTGAGTGTTGCCTTGCTCCCAAGGCAACAACGTTGGCGTTGTTATGTTCCCTGGCGAGAACGGCCGTTGAGTGGTTCCACACTAGTGCCGCACGGATGCCCCTCACTTTGTTTGCCGCGATTTGTTCACCGTTGCCGGAACCGCCAAGAACAATGCCCAACGCATGCCTCCCCGACTGTTGGTCGGTGATAACAGCCTGGGCTGCACGAATGCAAAAAGCGGGGTAGTCGTCTTGCGGGTCGTACGTCTTTGGCCCGTGGTCAACAACTTCATACCCTTTTGCTGCCAGGCGCCTTACGAGATCAGCGCTAAGGTCAAGCCCGGCGTGGTCAGTGGCTATATGGACCCGGGGGCAGAGTTGCGTGTCCGTGGACATTGAATTTTCCGTTCTTATGCATGTGATCTAAGTGCTGGGTAAAGGTAGGCGGAAGCCGGCCGGGCCCATGGCGCAGCCCTGCGTCCGGCCGGCTGAAGGGAACCGTCAGATGCCGCCGGCGAGTTTGTAGTAGGCGGCGTTCCAGTTCAGGTCTTTCTTGAACTGGCGGATGGTGGTGTCTTCGTCGATGGTGAGCAGTTCGGTTTTGGCGATCTCGGCGAAGTCCTCGAAGACGTCCATGCCCACCTGGGTGGAGAGCACGGTGTGGTGGGCGGCGCCGGCGGTCAGCCAGGCGGCGGCGGAGGTGGCGAAGTCCGGCTTCGGCTCCCACAGCGCGCGGGCCACGGGCAGGTTGGGCAGCGGCTGGTCCAGGGGGACGACGTCGACGGCGTTGGCCACCAGGCGGAAACGGTCCCGCATGTCGGACAGGGCGACGACGACGCCCGGGGAGGCATCGGCGTCGAACACCAACCGGACCGGATCTTCCTTGCCGCCGATACCCAGCGGGTGGATCTCCAGCCGCGGCTTCGCCGCCGTCAGGGACGGGCAGACCTCGAGCATATGCGCGCCAAGGATCTTTTCGGAGCCCGGTTCCAGGTGGTACGTGTAGTCCTCCATCAGGGACGCGCCGCCGGGCAGGCCCGCGCCCATCACCTTCGCGGCGCGGACCAGGATGGCGGTCTTCCAGTCGCCCTCGGCGCCGAACCCGTACCCGGCGGCCATGAGCCGCTGCACCGCCAGGCCCGGAAGCTGCCGGAGCGCGCCCAGGTCCTCGAAGGACGTGGTGAACGCGGCGGAGCCGTTGGCCTCCAGGAAGCTCCGCAGCCCCAGTTCGATCCGGGCGCCGTACCGCAGCGAATCGTGCCGCGCCGCGCCCGCGCGGAGCTCCGGCACCACGTCATAAAGGTCCTGGTACTCGGCCACCAGGGCGTCGACGTCGGACTCCGCGGCGCCGTGCACGGCGTCGGCGAGCTCGTTGACGGACCAGGTGTTCACCGCGACGCCGAAGCGCAGCTCGGCCTCGGTCTTGTCGCCTTCGGTGACGGCGACGTTGCGCATGTTGTCCCCGAAACGGGTCAGCTTCAGGCTCCGGACGGCGGCCCAGCCGGCGGCGGCGCGCTGCCAGGACCCCACCTGGCGTGCCACCCCGGGGTTGGAGACGTGCCCGACGACGGTCTTCCGGGCGATGCCCAACCGGGACTGGATGTACCCGAACTCGCGGTCTCCGTGCGCGGCCTGGTTCAGGTTCATGAAGTCGAAGTCGATGTCCGCCCACGGCAGGTCGCGGTTGGCCTGCGTGTGCAGGTGCAGCAGCGGCTTGCGCAGCAGGTCCAGGCCCTGGATCCACATCTTGGCCGGGCTGAAGGTGTGCATCCAGGCCGTCACTCCGATGACCGAGTCATCCGAGTTCGCCTCCAGCGCGGTCCGGCGGATGGCATCGGAGTCGGTCAGGACCGGCTTCCACACAATCCGCACGGGCACGGCGGAGGAGGCGTTCAGCTGGTTCGCGATCTCCTGGGACTGCGCGGCCACCTGCTTCAGGACCTCCTCACCATAAAGGTGCTGGCTGCCGGTAAGGAACCAGACCTCGTAGCCGTCAAGGGAGGTGTTTGCTGCGGTACTCATTAGGTTCTCCAATTGAGATTCGATAGTGGATAGTGGGGTCGGCTGCGGACCAATGACTAACCCAACGGACGTTCGGTTGCGCTGCGTGCTATTCGGGGAGCGTCCGGACCGTCGATGGTCTGGGGTTCGGGGAGTGTGAGCTCGATAAGTGGGGTGCCGGTTGGTAGTGTGCCGTGCTTGCGCGGATGTGAAGTGCTGGGGTGATCACCGTTGTGCCCGCGGGCATTCCGGAGTCGAGCTCCTGAAGCATCGAGTCAACGGCATGGCGGCCCAGTTCTTCGAAGTCCTGTCTCACTGTTGTCAGTGGCGGGATGAAGTAGGCGCTCTCCGGCTGATCGTCGAAGCCGACAACGCTGACGTCTTCCGGTACCCGCACCTCTGCTTCAGCAAAGGCTCTCAGGACTCCCAAGGCCATTTGGTCGTTGGCGACGAACACAGCAGTTATCCGAGGGTCCTGGGCAATTTTTCTGCCGATGGTGTATCCACTGCCGGCGCCCCAGTCACCTATAAACAGGTGTTCATCGGGGAGGCCGGCTCCGCGCAGAGCTTCCCGCCAGCCCGCTTTACGTTCGGAGCTGTCGGGCCACCCCGGCGGACCCGAAAGGTGAGCTATCGCGCGGTGGCCCTGCTGGAGAAGATGTTGCACTGCGGCACGTGCGCCCTGTCCCTGGTCCACTATTGTCCCGCTGACATTGCTGTTGGTTGGCGATCCGACAGTTACAACAGGAACGGACAGCTCCATGTCATCCAAAGCTGCAAGAGCTTCCTCGTGGGGTACTACCACGGCAATGCCGTCAACGGACTGGTCCATAAAATGGTTGATGGCCTCGCATATGCTCGCCCTGTTCACTTCACGCAGCGCAGCGATGCTGACGGAATAGCCAGCGTCCCTGGCTGCCTGTTCTATGCCCATCAGCGTGTTGGCTGGACCGTACTGGGACAACTCGCTCGCCAGTACCCCGATCCTCCGCGAACGGCGGGTGACCAAGCTCCTGGCTGCAGTGTTGGGCCGGTACCCGAGCTCGGCGATCGCAGCCTTGACCTTTTCTCTTGTGCCGGTGCGGACGTTCGGGTGACCGTTGACGACCCTTGACACCGTCTGATGTGAAACACCGGCGACGGCAGCGACGTCCTTCAGCCTTGGTGCCTTGCCATCAGAGGTCCTGCCCATGGTTCACCGAGCCACTGTGTCGTGTATGGATACCGGCCGCATGTTTGACTCGCCGTCACGCCCGTGGCGGACGGGCTCCCTCAATTTATGGCCCCTGTGGGTTCTTGCCCGTAAACGTTTTGATAGCGGTTGAACAGGGCATCAACCGCTGCTGGTGCAATTGAGTGCGGTTCTCCTAACTGTCGCGAGAACAGCACTGACCTGGCTACATCTTCAACCATGACGGCTGCCTTGACAGCGTCACGGGCATCTTTGCCGATGGTGAACGGGCCGTGATTCTTCATCAGTACGGCACGGGAGCGGTGGCCACTGAGGGTATCGACGATTCCACGCCCAATGGAATCATCGCCGATGATTGCGAAGGGGCCGATAGGAATCTCGCCGCCGAACTCGTCTGCCATCGCTGTTGTCACGCAGGGTATGGGTTCGCCGTGCGCGGCCCAGGCTACGGCATACGGAGAATGGGTGTGAACCACTCCCCCGACCTCGGGCATATGGCGGTAAACGTACGCGTGTGCAGCCGTGTCGCTTGAAGGTGTCCTTTCTGAACCGGGCACGTCAGGGACGACCCGGCCATCGAGAGTGCAGAGAATCATGTTGTCGGCGGTCAGTTCGTCGTACAGGACGCCGCTGGGTTTGATCACGAAGTAATCAGTCCCTGGAACGCGCCCGGAGACATTGCCGCCGGTCCATACAACAAGGTTGTACCGCACAAGTTCCGCATGCAGCTTGGCGACGTTGCTTCGGACTGTTCTAATAGCCTCGGCTATCTCGGTTGGCACTTGGCTTGATGGCTGGCTGGTCGTGCTAGATCTCATGGCTGGCTTCCTTTCGGAGAGATTGAGTCAACGGCTGCGCGCTGGACCGCAAGCCCAGCGGCATATCGGTCCAAGTACGTCGAGAACCCCGTTACGTCGGCAGGGTCAGGATTAGTCGTTTCAAAGGCCGCGCCACCAAAGACGCTGTTGCGGAGAAATTCATTGAGGTCTCCTGAGGGGTGGGTGGCGAAGGCCGCAAGCACGGCGATACCCCAAGCCCCACCTTCGGAAGCGGATTCTGCGACGGAAACGGGCGCGTTTAGAGCGCCGGCAAGAAAGCGTTGAGCGATTCCTGCGGTTCGAAACATGCCGCCGTGCGCGAACATCCGGTCGACCGCAACCCCTTCGTCGGCAAGGACGCGCATGCCAAGTATCAGCGTTGCGAACACGCCGTACACCTGGGAGCGCACGAAGTTTGCAAGGGTGAACGTGCTGTCGGGTGCTCGTACAAGGAGTGGCCGGCCATCGCGCACGCCAGCAAGAGGTTCACCGGCGACGTAGTTGTACGCGATTAATCCGCCGGCATCTGGGTCGCCTTCGAGCGCTTCCTGAAGGAGGGCAGTGAATACGGTGTCCTGGTCGATAGGGCAGTCTGCTTTACGCGCGAATTGGGTGAAGACCTGTACCCAAGCTGCAAGTTCACTTGCGCCGTTATTGCAGTGGACCATTGCTACCGGAGCGCCCGCCGGAGTCGTTACGAGATCGAGCTCGTGGCGGACCTGAGCCAGCGGCCTTTCAAGGACGACCATGGCGAAGATGCTCGTGCCGACACTGACGTTGCCCGTCCGGGGGGCTATGGAGCATGTGGCGACCATTCCAGTACCGGCGTCACCTTCCGGCGGGCAGAAAACTGCCCCGGGCTGCAGGGCACCTGACGAGTCAAGCAACGCTGCGCCGGCATCCGTGAGTGTGCCGGCGTACTCACCCGCCACCAGCACTTCGGGGAGCACCTGGCTGAGGTCGAGCGCGGGAGCGGCATGAGCAACAAGTGCTTTGTAACGTGCCAAAAGGTCCGAGTCGTAGGTGTGGCTCGCAGAATCGATCGGGAACATGCCGGAAGCATCACCGATTCCAATTACTTTCCTTCCAGTCAGACGCCAATGAACATAACCGGCAAGGGTGGTCATGAAATTAATGCGTGGAACGTGGTCTTCGCCGTCGCTCACCGCCTGGTGTAGGTGGGCAATCGACCAGCGGAGGGGGATGTTCAGGTCGAATGCCTTTGTAAGCTCGGCAGACGCCGCGCCCGTAGTGGTGTTCCGCCAGGTCCTGAATGGCACGAGTTGTTGGTCATCGCAATCGAAGACCAGATAGCCGTGCATCATGGCGGAAACACCAATCGCTTGAAGAATGCGTGGTTGCACCCCATAGCGCTCTTCGCAGTTCGCAACGAGATCTGCATAGGCTGCCTGAATACCGGTCCAGACGTCTGTCAGCGAGTAGGTCCACACCGCGTTTTGAAAGCTGCTTTCCCAGCTAAAGCTCCCCAATGCGAGCACGTGCCGGGGATCATCCCCGATAAGGCACGCCTTGATGCGGGTTGAGCCTAGTTCAATCCCCAGACGAGCGCGTCCGGAACGTATGGCATCGGCTGCAGATGACGTGCCGGGAAGATTCACAACAATCCTTCTCTTGCTGGCTCAGGCCAGGTAATTTTTCGACATGTGAGGGGACAACCAAAGGAGCCCTAGGCTTCAGATCTTGGTTAGCGCTAACAATATTGAAGCGCGCAGTCTCAAGGATGGTCACTATTCCTCACCTTGCCGCTTACTTAATCCCGGGCCCAATGACCTGGGCCCTTGAACTGAAGCGTTCGCCAAAGATTATTCCCGTCTGGGGAAAAAGGCAAGGCTGGCTTCTATATTTGGGCGAGCACGTCGTTGTTCCGGCTCTGTGCTTCTATTGGTTCTCGGCGTGTACGAGTTCGAGCGGAGCGAGAGGAGCTTCGCACATGCTTGTCATTCGAGAATCATGAGTGCATGCGGTGGTCCGTTCCGGTTCTAAAGCAAGCGAAGGCTTGTTTCTGACGCTTTTGGATCACCGGAGTAGGCGCCCGCTTCCAAGACCACGTCCGCCGCAGCCCACTCGAACCGCCCGTTGGTGCGGCGCTGAAGTGGGCGAAGAGAACCGGCCACCTCCATCGTCTTGGTCTCCCCTGGCGCCAGGTTCACGGGCTTGAAACCCAACAAAACCCGTCGGGGAAAGTCCTCTGCCTCGATCGAACCGTAAAGCTGTACGACGTGACGGCCTGCGCGTTCTCCTGTATTGGTGACTCGTGTTGTCACCGTCACGCTATCTGCGGCGATCTGCGTGACAGTCAGGTCGCTGATGTCGAAGGTGGTGTAGGAGAGGCCGTATCCGAGTGGGAAGGCAGGGTTGTGGCCGTCGCGGTCCAAGAGGCGCTGCCCGAACCAGCGGTCGTACGTGATGCTGGTGGCGTCCCGGTCGAAGTAGGGTAAGTGTTCCTCTGTTGTTGGGATGGAGTAGGGAAGCCGCCCGCTGGCATCGGCTTTCCCGTAAAGGACGTCTGTAAGGGCATTTCCCCCCTCGGATCCTGAATACCATCCCACGAGCATCGCCGGGACGGAGTCGCGCCAGGATTCTGTGATGACGGCTCCTGCGGTGACCACAACGACCACGGTTTTGGGGTTGGCAGCCGCGGTTGCCCGGATGATTTCCTCGTCGACAGGCCTTAGCCGCAGGCTGGCCCGGTCGCCGCCAACGGTGCTGCCCATGGCGCCTGCGGCTCCCATGAGGTTGCTTGGGTCCATGCCTTCGGGGAAAGGAGGGAACAGGGCAAGAATGTCCGGTTCCAGCATGCTGTCCCCGCCGATGTATTCGCCTTCATCTTCTGCGGTGTAGCCAACGACGACGATGGCTACCTCCGCCTTTTTCGCTGTGGCGGCGGCTGCTTTGGGGTCGTCTTCGAATGAGGTGAAGAGCTGTGCTTCTGGAACGTTGTTCCGGAGTCCTTCGAGTGCAGTAACTACCTCCGGGGAGCGGACTGATGACGATCCGTGGTCGCCCGTATTGGGTAGATTGGCCAGCCTGCCGATCAGCGCGACCGAATTCGTCTTCTCCGGACCGAGAGGCAGTACCGGTGTGCCGTCAACTGCATCGTTTTTCAGCAGGACCATGGACGTGGCCGCTGCTTCCCGCGCCAGATTCCGGTGTTCGCTGCAGAAAATGACTTCCTTTGCGGGCTCTTCCTCACGTGCGGAGGCATAGTGTCGAAGCTGGGTGCGCAGGACCCGCTTTGCTGCCCGGTCGACGTGCTCCCAAGTGACCCGGCCGGATTCAAGGTCTTCGGGTAGTTGCTGGGCGCGCTGCTGACGCATGGGCGCTTCAACGTCGAGACCTGCGCGCAGCGACAGGCCGGCGTCCCGGAAGCCGGACACAAAATCGGTGATGGTGACGCCCTCGAAACCCCATTCACTGCGGAGGGTGCCTTCCAGGAGGGTTTCGTTCTGGCCGGCCCATTCGCCGTTGACGGAGTTATAGGACGTCATGATGCCGTCCACACCTTCCTCGACGACCCGGCGGAAGTGCGGGAGGAAGGCTTCGTGGAGCGTCTGTTCGTCGGCCAGCACGTCGACTTTGAAGCGTGCATTTTCCATGGAGTTAAGGGCGTAGTGCTTTGCGACGGCCATGGCGTTGCGTTGGACGCCACGGACGAGCGCTGCGCCGAACTCGCCCAGGAGAATGGGGTCTTCGCCGTAGGTTTCCTGTGCCCGGCCCCATGCGGGGTGCCTCGGAAGATTGATGCATACGCCACCGAAGAAGTTCCCTCCCTGGACTCTCAGTTCACGGCCAATGGCGACGCCGATGCGCTCTTCCATCTCAACATCCCAGGTCGCGCCACGCGCCATGGACACTGGAAACGCTGTGGACGCGCCCATCACTACTCCACGGGGACCATCACTGAAACGGAGGCCGGGAATCCCAAGTCGCTTGATCTCGCCCATCACGATGGGTTTCAGGTTGTAGCCGGCGCTCATCTCTGCGATCCCGACCCAAAAATCCGAGTCACCATCGAGCAGCCACAGCTTTTCATCCTGTGTGAGCTGGCCGAGAAGCTGCTCTGTGGCCGCGTCCAGGTCAGCTCCTTGCCGAATGATGTTGACCGCTTCGTAGAAGCTATTGGTTGTTTTGTGGAAGCTATCGGTCTGGCTGGTCGGCATGATGCTGGTCTTTCTGGTGATGATGGGAGATGACATGCCTCCGTCCGAAGGAGAGCCGGGTGGGCGTTCTACGGGTGGGAGGGGTACGTAGCGGACGCGTAATTGGGCAAAAGTGCTTGTGCTCCGGCCGTCAGGGTTGGGGGTGACGGCCGGAGCGGTGGGTGGTGTTTAGCGGGCGCGGCGGATTGGCAGGACCAGGAGGCCTGA
>NZ_JAUSSZ010000014.1 GCF_030812595.1 Arthrobacter bambusae | reverse complement strand
ACACCCGAACCAATTCACGCCGAACCTCAGGCCGACCAAAACGTCCCACAACACCACCAACCACTCAGGCGTTGCAACGACCCCCTGAACCCGCCCCCGACGCCGGGTCACCTTTGGTGTGTTTTCGCCGGACGCTCGGTCACTTGATCTGAGTGGGGGTTTCTCGATTGGGCGTCATACGTGAGCGGGGGTTTGGGGATTTGGCCCTATATCTGACCGGGCGTCGTGGGGGAGGGGCCCGGGTCGGGGCTGTTTTTGCCCGACGGCGGGACGGCGGTTGCGCTGTTTTCGCACCTTTGTCGCGGTCCTCAGGAAAGCCCGAGATCGCAGGGTTTCTCTAGGTTTAAGCCAAGAAATGCGCAGGATCGCGAGTCTTGGCACAGGATGTCCCAAGGACTGCGCTGCGGGGAGTTTTGCGTTGCTAAGTTGCTAGAGAGCTGGTGCTGGACCAGCCCACACCCCAACTCGCTCAGGAGTTTCAAATGCTTACATTCTTCTCCAACGCCGCATCGCGGATCCGCCGTGACGAAAAGGGCGCCACCGCCGTCGAGTACGGCATCATGGTTGCCCTTATCGCAGTTGTCATCATCATCGCCGTCACGGCGCTGGGCGGAAACCTGAAGGAGACCTTCAACAACACGGCTTGTAGCGTAAAGGGCGGCGTCTATACGGCAGCAACAGCTACGGCTGCCGGCTCCTGCTCCAAGTAAGTACCACCACTCAGGGTTGGACGTAGCCCGGGCGTGGGCCTCCGCTACGTCTGCCTATACACGCCAGGAGATTCAATGATTTTCAACGTCCTAAAATCCGTGTCTCGCGCGCAGTGTGACGAGACCGGTGCCACCGCTGTCGAGTACGGCATCATGGTTGCCCTCATCGCTGTTGTCATCATCGTCGCAGTGTCACTGCTCGGCGGCAATCTCGTCGAGACTTTCAATAGCACGGCTTGCAGCGTCAAGGGCGGAGTCTGGACCGGTACGGTCGCAGCGTCCGGCTCGACGGCAGCAGTCCCAGGCAGTTGCTCAAAGTAGCGGTCACCACAGGAGCCAGATCGGTGGGTGGGGCTCAAATCCCACCCACCGAGTTCCCTTCCTTCTAGAAGCTCCCTTCCTGTTTCAGGCGCACGCGCCTCCACAGGACGAAAGGCAGACTCCCATGGCCAGGTCTTCAGAGCGCGGTGCCGTGGCTGTCGAGTTCGCCATCCTGGCACCGCTCCTGATCATGCTGCTCTTGGGCATCATGGAATTCGGCAGGGCTTACAACGTGCAGGTTTCGCTCTCGAACGCGGCGCGTGAAGGTGTTCGCGTCATGGCGATTTCGAATGATCAGACGGCCGCCAAGACAGCGGCGAAGAACGCTGCCGTGTCGTTGAATCCGCAGCTGGCAGACACGAACTTCACGTTCAGCCCGGCTAGCTGCACGTCCGGAGCACAGATGTCCGTGACCATCAAGTACACCCTCAGCACCCTCACGGGAATCGCGGGGCCTTTCCCCATGCAAGGAGTAGGAGTCATGGTATGCGGCGGCTGATGGCCAGTAACGACGACGGCGAGCGCGGCGCGATTGCCGTCCTCGTCGCACTCTTGCTGGTGGTCCTGCTCGGTTTTGCCGCGCTCGCCGTGGATGTGGGTCTGTTGTACTCGGAACGGGCGCAGGTCCAGAACGGGTCCGACGCCGCTGCCCTCGCCATAGCGCAGAAGTGCGCCGCGAACACGAGCGATCCGAACTGCTCAACCACGTCCCCGCTTGCCTCCGACGTCGCAAACAAGAACGCGATCGATGGCTTGAACAACGTCAAGTCGATAAATCTGGACCTGACAAACCGGAAAGTCACCGTTACCGGGGGAGCCCAGCAGTCGGGCGGTGCGCCGAACGCCGTCTCGCTCTTCTTCGCGCGCGTGATGGGCGTCAACACGAGCGATGTCGTGACCACCTCGAGTGTCCAATGGGGGAGCGCCGTCGCCGGCAGGACTCCGTTTCCGCTCGTGTATTCCATCTGCCAAGTGCAGGGATACATCGGCGGAGCGCTCCAGCTTCTCCAAGATCACGGCTCGGGAGCTAATCCGAGCTGCAATTACGGCCCCTCAGGAGCCACTGTTGCTGGTGGATTCGGCTGGATCGTCCAAGATCCTGGCCTGTGTGGCGGCACCATCAACCTCGCGACCAATGAAGGCGGGAGCGCCCCGGGGAACAGTACACCCGGTAACTGCGCAGCCACCCTTCAAAAGTGGGCCGATACCATCACCTCTGGCCGCGACGTCGTGGTCCTGCTTCCGGTGTTCGACGCCGTCACAGGTACAGGGAGCGGCGCTGTTTACCATCTGGTGTCCTTCGCCGCGTTCAAAGTGGCGGGATGGAAGTTCAGCGGCAACGACACCCTTCCGGACAGCTTCCGTAACACGAATTCCTATGTGTCCAACGCTCTTGCCTGTACCGGAAACTGCCGTGGAATCATCGGGAGTTTCGTCAGGTACGTCTCGCTGGCTGATGGCTACTCGCTTGGCCCGGTAGACGCATTTGGCGCCACCATCGTCCGCCTTACCAACTAGCTTCATCCATTCTTTGAGTATCTTCGAGCACAGGAGTAGTAAGTGAAGTCACGCTTGTTGGCCGGTTCGGCAGCGGCACTGGTAGCCCTCGTCGGGGTGATTCTTGTCTTCTCCTACGCTCAGGGCGCGGATCAACGGGCAGTTCAGAACCTGGCTCCTGTCGATGTTCTAGTAGTCAAAACCGCCATCCCGGCCGGTACTTCCGTTGACGCGATGAAAGACTCCCTCGATACCGTGCAACGGCCGGGCTCGGCCGTCCCGCAGTCAGCCCTGCACACTCTCGCCGACTCCACCGGCAAGGTGGCCGCCGTCGACCTCGTCCCGGGCGAGACGCTGGTCTCGGAAAGGCTGGTCGCCCCGGACGCACTCAAGTCTCCCGGAGACGTCAAGGTGCCGGCAGGGCTTCAGGAGGTCTCCTTCCAACTGGAACCCCAGCGGGTGGTTGGGGGACTACTGGCTCCTGGTGACCACATTGGAATCTTCATCTCCATGTCCAGCGACAAGCAAACTACCGAACTGGCGATCCCCAAGGTTCTTGTGACCATGGTCCAGCGGGCCCCGCAGCCTGCAGCGGGTGCACAAGCGACGCCGAATCCCAGCTCCGGTGCGGCCGGTTCCAAGGACACTTCACTGCCCACCGGTTCACTAATGCTGACCGTTGCCGTGAGCGATGTGGACGCTTCGAAGATTGTCTTTGCGGCTGAGTTCGAAAAGATCTGGCTCAGTAAAGAGCCGTTGGATGCCAAAGACAGTGGCCCCACCGTCATCCAGCAGAACGGGGTATACCGGTGAGCCGTTTTGTCCTGATTACTCCCAACACCGATTTTGACCAACGGTTGCGCCAAGCTGTTGCGGGCGGCCTGCCCGGAAGCGTGCAGACCTTCTTCACGAGCATTTTGCCGGCCGACCCGGCCGAGTTGTTCGGCGCGCTCAATCAGGAACAACTCGAAGTGTTGATTCTGGGGCCCGACGTGCCTGTGGAGGATGCCCTGCGCCTGGCGACGGTTTTCGACGTGCAGTTGCCGGAACTGAGCGTGATCCTTGTCAGTGAATTGGATCCCGGGTTCGTCCTCCAAGCCATGCGGTCCGGCATTCGCGACATCATGAGCCCGGATGCGGACGTGGCCCAGATACGGATCATGCTTGAGCGCGCGTGCCAGTCCTTCGCCAGCCGTCAGCGAACCATGGAACCGAAGCAACCGGGTGCCCCGAAGGGTCTGGTGATCGGGGTCTTTTCCCCCAAGGGTGGCGTGGGCAAGACGACCATCGCCACGAATATCGCAGTGGGGTTGGGCAAGATCGCGCCGATGAGCGTTGTGATTGTGGACCTGGACCTGCAATTCGGTGACGTCGCCTCGGGTCTTTACCTCAATCCGGAACACACCGTCACCGACGCCGTTACCCCTTCGGCCAGCCAGGACTCCTTGGTGCTCAAAGCCTTTCTCACGGTCCACCCGGCGAGCATCTATGCCCTGTGTGCGCCGAAGAACCCCGTCGAAGCGGACGAAATCTCGCCGGAACAGGTGGGCCGGCTCCTCGAGCAGCTGGCTCACGAGTTCCAATATGTGGTTGTTGACACGGCGCCAGGGCTACCCGAAATCGGGCTCGCTGCCCTGGAACAATGCTCGGACGCTGTTTGGGTGACCGGCATGGACGTTCCAAGTGTCCGGGGCCTGCGCTCCGGCCTGGATATCCTCCGGAAATTGAATCTCCTTCCTCCCACCCGGCACGTGGTGCTCAACATGGCTGATTCCAAGTCGGGCTTGTCGGTCCAGGACGTTGAATCCACTGTCGGCGCCCCGGTAGACGTGAGCATTCCCCGATCGAAGGCCGTAGCGTTCTCCACCAACCGCGGGATTCCCGTGCTCCAAGAAGCGGTGAAAGATCCGGCCGTCAAAGGCCTCAAGCAACTTGTCGAGCGTTTCAATCCGACGTGGCGTGCCACGGCGCAGCGCAAACTGCACAGAAGAGTGGTGGTCTAATGAAGCTGTCCGAACGCCTGCATGCTGCCGAGGACAAGGTCGAAGGGTCCTCAGGGCCGGGAGTAGGCATTGGCCCGAGCTCGCCCGCTAGCCCGAAACCGACATTCGCCGAGTCGACGCTGCAAGCCATGCCATTTCCCGCGGCGAAGACCGGGAGCGCAGTAAAATCCCAGACCTCGGTCAAGCTGTCCGATGTCCCTGACTCGCCGAAGCTCAGGGCCCAACAGCCCGTGGACGCCTTCGCTGCCCTCAAGCAGCGCGCAGCCACTGCGTTGTTCGAGCGGTTGGGGGCGAGGTTTAACGACTCGAGCGTCAGTGAACGTGAATTGCGGTCGACTGCCCGGGAAGAACTTATCAGGATCATCGACGCCGAGCAGGTCCCGTTGTCCGCGGACGAGCGCACCAGGCTCGTGGCGGACGTGGCGGACGACGTCCTCGGCTATGGTCCGCTCCAGCGCTTGCTGGACGATCCAGAGGTCACGGAAATCATGGTCAACAGGATGGACCAGATCTACGTCGAACGAAAAGGCAAGCTGATCCTCACGGACTCCGGGTTCAGCTCCGAGGACCATCTCCGGAGGGTCATCGAACGCATCGTTTCCAAGGTGGGGCGCCGGATCGATGAGTCATCCCCGCTTGTTGACGCCCGCCTTGAGGATGGCTCCCGCGTCAACGCCGTGATCCCTCCGCTTGCGGTGGGCGGCTCGTCGCTGACCATCCGAAAATTCAGCAAAATACCGTTGACCATCAGGAACCTGATTGATTTCGGCACGCTCACGCCCGAAATGGCGGAGCTCCTCAATGCTTGCGTCAAGGCGAAACTGAACATCATCGTCTCCGGGGGCACCGGAACCGGCAAGACCACGTTGTTGAATGTCCTCTCATCTTTCATCCCGGAAGACAACCGGATCGTCACCATTGAAGATGCCGTGGAACTGCAGATCCAACAGCAACATGTGGTCAGGCTTGAGAGCAGGCCGCCGAATACGGAGGGGAAGGGTGCAGTGACCATCAGGGAGTTGCTCAGGAACTCCCTTCGTATGCGCCCGGACAGGATCGTCGTCGGCGAGGTCCGTGGTGGAGAGTCCCTCGACATGCTGCAGGCCATGAACACCGGCCATGACGGTTCCCTCTCCACGGTGCACTCGAATTCCCCTCGTGACGCAGTGGCGCGCCTCGAAACCCTGGTGCTCATGGCAGGCATGGATCTGCCCTTGCGTGCAATCCGTGAGCAAATAGCGTCGGCGGTCAACCTCATCATCCAGATCTCGCGTTTGCGGGATGGAACGCGCCGCATCACGCACGTGACCGAGGTTCAAGGGATGGAAGGCGACATCGTCACCCTCCAGGATGCTTTTGTCTTCGACTACTCGGCTGGAGTCGACGCTCACGGGAGGTTTCTTGGAAGGCCCGTCCCGACTGGTATCCGTCCCCGCTTCATCGATCGCTTCGAAGACCTCGGCATTCATGTATCTCCCGGAGTATTCGCGGCTCCCCTGGCATCAGCAACAGCGGCAAGGACCTGAGGGGAACATGATGCTCTTGACTGGAATGGTTCTGATGTTTTCCGCCATCCTGCTCTTCGGGGTGGCTGTGATCCTGCCGAGAACCCCGGAAGTTCCGTTCGATCGAAGGCGGCCTTATCATGAAGGCTCGGGGTCCCAGCTGACCCGTTTTGCCGGTTCTGCCACCGAAGTAGTTCATGGGGTCCTGAGTAGGCGAAACGTCCGGCTCTTCAACCGTGAACAACTCGAGAATGCCGGGCTACGAATGAGCCAGGCGGACTTCTTCATCCTGGTGATCGCCGGCGGATTCGTCGGGGCGTTGATCGGGCTGGTCATCGGCGGCCCATTCGTGGCCTTTCTCTTCTTTATCCCGGCGCCCTTCGTGGGAAGGCTCTTTTTGAGCTCCCTGGCCGGTAAAAGGCGCGCCAAATTCGATGATCAGCTTGGGGATACCCTCCAACTTCTGGCTGGTGGCTTGCGGGCCGGGCACAGCATACTTCGTGCCATCGATGCCGCAGCCACAGAATCCGCCAGCCCAACGTCCGAGGAAATGCGCAGGATCATTACGGAGACAAGCCTCGGCCGTGATCTTGAGGCATCGCTAAACGATACGGCGGAGCGAATGCGGAGCGAGGACTTCGTCTGGATAGCGCAAGCAATCCAAATCAACCGCGAGGTGGGCGGAAATCTTGCGGAGGTCTTGGATCAGGTCAACGAGACCATACGCGAACGCAGCGAGATCAAGGGACACATCAAATCGTTGGCCGCAGAGGGAAAATTCTCGGGATACATCCTGATGGCCCTGCCCTTCGGCATCGTGACCATGCTGTTGCTCGTCAATCCGGGCTACATGAATGTGATGTTCACGCAGCCGCTTGGTTGGGGAATGATCGGCTTGTCAGTCATCCTCATGACCATCGGCGGTCTCTGGATGCGCAAGATCATCGACTTGAAATTTTGAGGTGACCCGTGAATCCCTCGCTCCTTCTCTCCCTCCTGCTGGTTCCCCTGCCTATCGCCTACCTCACGTGGTCATTCTTGTCGGTTGACCGCAAAGCCCAACGTGCCGTGCGGGTGCTTTTGACGAGGGGCGAAGACATCGCCGAGACTGGTCCGCAAAGTCGTGGCGGTGGGCTTGAGCTCATCGGCTACCGCCTGACTCCCGGAGGCTACGTCCAGAAGCTGGACCGGCTGCTCGCACTTGCCGGACGCCCGCCGTCGCTCCCTTTGGGGCGGGTCCTCGCAGCCAAACCCTTCCTTGGATTGTGCGGCGCACTTTTTGGGTTTTTGATCAGCGCCAACAGCTCAAGCGGAATCCTAAAACTCGTGGGGATATTTGTGGTATTGCTCGGATACTTTATTCCGGACCTAATGCTGTACAGCAAAGGAAAAGAACGTCAAAAAGCCATGCAATTGGAACTTGCAAATACCATGGACCAAATGCTGATCTCGGTCGAAGCGGGCCTCGGCTTTGAAGGAGCAATGGCTCGCGCCGGAGAAAATGGGAAGGGGCCACTGGCTGAGGAGTTGGTGCGCACGCTTCAGGATATGCAGGTTGGACGGAGCCGCCGGGAGTCCTATCTGGCACTTGCCGAGCGCACTAACGTTCCGGAGCTCCGAAGTTTTGTGCAGGCCGTGATCCAAGCGGATACCTATGGCATTGCGATCAGCCGTGTCCTGAGGGTACAAGCGAAGGTGATGCGGGTGAAGCGCCGCCAACGCGCCGAGGAGAAGGCCATGAAGCTTCCGGTGATGGTCCTCTTCCCCCTTCTGCTCTTCATTTTTCCCGTGCTGTTCATCGCGATCCTGGGTCCCGCCGTCATCAACGCGATAGCCACCTTCAGCGGAGGATAGGCGCATTATTACATTGTCCGAATGGCTGCGGGCACAAAAAAGGGGATGAATCAAGAAAGGCCTAAGATTTCCTTAAGATAGTCATAAGTTCGGTTTTTTCCGGAATTCAGAAAGTAGCATTGGGCTATGTTCAGTTCAGCTTCCAGCGAGGTCAACGAGGACTCAGATCCGAGCCATCCCGGCTTGACTGAGCGCTCGAACGCGCTGCCCGCCGTCCCGCTCGCCGAACTTCCCATTCTTGACCTTGCAGAATTCCAGCTCCTGGAAGATCAAGTGGACAATCCGCTGATCGCGCGCACGTTCGCCGGCGATTTCGCGAAACTTTGGGTGCAGCGATACGAAATCCTGGCGACCGCCGTCGAGCACGGCGACGTGGCAGCGGCCCTGAACGCGGTCCTCAGCCTCCGGACCTCGTCCACCATGGTTGGCGGTGTCCGCCTTGCGGACCTCGCAGCGCAGTTGGAGGAACACATTCGAAAAAGTGAATTGCGTGAGGCCCGGCCGCTCCTCAAGGAAGTGGCAGAATGCGGCCACCTCACAGTCCAGGAGCTGAAGGACAGCTACGTACTCCGGAACGACTGACGTCGAAGGCAGGGCTCGAAACGCTTAGTCCGACCTCTTCTGCGTGAGCCGGTACCCGACTCCCCGGACGGTCTGCAGAAAGCGGGGCGATTGCGGATCTTCACGGAGCTTCCGGCGGAGGTTCCCGATATGTGTCTCAACAGCGCGTTCGTCGGCTTCACTAATGTACGCATCGTCGTCGTAGTAATCGCCCCGCGCTGCCCGCACGAGGTCAGCCCGCGTCCGCACCTCGCCTTTGGCCCGGAGCAGGTCGAAGAGCAAATCGAATTCGCTTCGCGTCAATGACAAGGCTGAACCTTGAATCGTCACCGTGCGTGATTTGTAGTTCAGGGCCAAGCCGTTGTGCTTGATCACCGCCGGGTCGGCGCCGTTTGAACGGGAGCCGGCCGAACCGCCGTCGGGCCCGCCCGAACCGCCGTAAGCGGCGCCGGCTGAACCGCCGTCGTACCCGCCCCGAGCACCCCCGCGATCCTCCGGCGACGCGAGCCCGGCTTCCGCGCGTGGGCGCCGCATCATGGCGGTGACCCGGGCCCTCAGCTCGCGCGGCAGGAACGGCTTCTTGACGTAGTCGTCTGCGCCCGTGAGGAAAGCCGTCAACGTGTCGGGCTCGTCCCGCCGGGCAGTCAGCATCACGACATATGCGTCACTGAACTGCCGAATCCGCCGCAGCACCTCGTGGCCGTCCATATCCGGAAGCCCGATGTCCAGCGTTACCACCGAGGCATGGTGATCCCGCACGACTTCGACGCCTTCGCGTCCCGTGGCGGCAGAGTGCACCACAAATCCAGCTTCTTTGAGGATGGCGTCAACCAAATTTCGCACATCTTCGTCATCCTCAATGACTACCGCTACCCCAGGCTCGCTCATTGGACATCCTTGAGGGTGCACATCGCCGCACAGCCCAGCGCAATGCGGTAAATGCAACCCAAATACTCACGATACAAGCATCGACGCCATCTGGCATCTAATATGTGGATTAAGCGTTGCTCCGAACTTCCAGCTGGACCGTTCGGGCCGTCGCATTGTGGTTCCTTGGGGGAATAGTGGACTCCGGGCGCTTCCTTCGGGAATCGCGTGGAGCAATAATTGGTTCGCGAATCTCCAGGGAAGGGTCTCGACTTTGAGTGAGCAGCCATTTTTTCGCGCGGCCGCCCGTTTCTTCAGGAAGCTTACGCCTCGCGCCCGGCTGGCTGTCTGTGAATTGCCACTAACGCTCATCATCGCGGGCCTGGCGATTGCGGCACCCACCCTTTGGCCGGGGTTAACCCAAAATTGGTTATTTGTCACCGGACTTTTCCTTCACGGGATTCTGTTCTTGGGCTGCCTGCTAGTCCCGTGGGAGCGTTTGTCGCCGAGTGCAGGCCTGGCAATCCCCGTTTTGGATTTTGTCGCCCTCTGGTTCACGCGGAACGGAGCCCTGAGTGCGATTCCAGGCCTCATCACATTGGCTATCTTTCCCGTGATCTGGCTGTCCGCCTCAGGGATGCTTTCCAAGACAAGCCTGGTCCTCAGCTTTGCGGGTCCTTTCCTCATCGCGTTTCCGTCAGTGGTTTCGCACTTGCCGCGCCCTACGTCATCAGACGTTTCTTCGGCGCTGCTTTTGCCTCTCATGATGTTCGCAATGGCGGTCTCCATTCGTTTGGCTGGCGCCAATGCCCGTCTTCAGCAACGGCGGGTGAGCCAGCGGGATCAGGCCCTGCGGCAATTGTTGGCCGAGAGCAGGGAACGCGAAACGCTGCTCAAGACAATCCTGGACACGATCGACGTCGGAATTGTCGCCGTCGATTCGAAGGGTGAAACCCTCCTGATCAACAACCAACAAAGGGCATTCCTGCGGATGGCATTACCGGCGGGAGGCTCGCACGGATCCGAGGAAGAAGCTCCGCTGGTTTTCGGTCAGGACCGGCGGACGCCGGTTCCGTTCGAAAAGGGACCTGTTCGGAGGGCCGTTCAAGGGGAAACATTCTCCGACTATCTTCTTTGGTTCGGCGCCGGTACCGAACAACGGGCCATATCCACGGCCGCACGGGGTATGAAAAACGACAATGATGACGGCTTTGGTGGTGCGGTCATCGTTTTCAAGGACGTGACGGATGTTGTGGATGCCCTTGCGGCCAAGGACGAATTGGTTGCAAACGTTTCGCACGAATTCGGATCTCCCTTGACCTCGATCCTGGGCAATCTGGATCTCGTGCTCCGCGGCGACCCGGAACTCCGGCCGGCAACGAGGAGCGGATTGGAAATTGCGGAGCGGAATGCCGAGCGGCTCCGGGCCTTGGTGGAGGACCTGCTCTTGTCAGCGGCGGCTGTGGAGAGCGTGCATCTGAGGCGCACGGATTTGGCAGGGCTGGTCGAAAACAGTGTGGTTTCTGCCCGGGCGCAGGCAGACGCTGCCCACGTGGGGCTTGTCGCCGACGTACCAGCGCCCCTGTGGGCGAACGCCGACCCCTTGAGGCTGGGGCAGGCCTTGGACAATCTCGTATCGAACGCCATCAAGTATTCGCCTGGCGGCGGACTGGTGACCATAAAGGCCGAGCGGAACGACGGATGGGTCCAGCTTGAAGTGAAGGACACGGGGATGGGCATGACCTCGGACGAGTCGGCCAGGATTTTCACGCGGTTCTTCCGGACCAACGCTGCCCGTCAGGCCGCGATTCCTGGTGTGGGTCTTGGGCTGTCCATCACCAAGTCCATCGTGGAACGCCATGGGGGCAGCATCTCCTGCAGCAGCAAGCCTGGGAGCGGAACCACCTTCACTGTGGCGCTGCCAACCGGTCCGCCCCAGGATGCCTCACGGACGGACGCGCCGGCCCTTTATTAGGGACCGTTCCTGGCCCGTTTCCGGCCCGGCTAGCCGCTCGGGTAGCCGCCCGGCGTGCAAGTAGCCAGCCGGGCAAAGTAGAGTACCGGCTACTCGTGACCGGCCCCAGAGCCAGCGGATTGAATGGAACCTAGTTGGTCTCAAACGCAGTTCCTGGTCTCTGGGGGTTATCCGTATGTGTGCTTTCTGCAATCCTGTTGTGTCCTTTCCACGTCCCGTGGCGACGGAGGCAGTCCGTTGAGCGCGGGGATGGAGTCCGCTGCAATGTTCGCCGGCTCGCTTCCGGCGCTGATTCTGATGGACCTGGGCCAGGCAATGGTTGTGGTGTGCGTGTGCTTCGACATGGTCCGTGCCCTGTCGGTGCCACGATCGCATCGGCGCTACGTGGCCAGCACCATCTTCAGGACCCTGGCGTTGCCGTCGATTGTCGTCATGGGCGTCAGCGTGTTGGCTAAGGCAATCCTCTGGTCTTGGACGGACGTGGCCATGGGCGTTTTCGTGATGGTGATGATCATCTTCCGCTGGCACCACGACAAGGATGAGGACAACTGGTGGAAAGGCAAGGGCAAGAAGCTGGCCCGCTGGGCTCGGAAGCAACTGGCCCCGCGACCTGCCTTGGTCCCGGTATCGGCCTCGGCCTGAGAGCCCACCCTTCCCGTCCCGACGCCCGGTCACCTTTGGTGTGTTTTTCACCGACGCCCGGTCACCTTTAGCGTGTTTTTCGCCGACGCTCGGTCACCTTTGGGCCATTTTTTACCGACGCTCGGTCACCTTTGGGCCGTTTTTTACCGACGCCGGGTCACATGATCTGACCTGGCGTCGCGAGAAATGGGCGTATATCTGACCTGGCGTCGCGGGAGATGGGCGTATATCTGACCGGGCGTTGGGCGCCGTTGGTTCGTTGGTGCCCGACGGCGGCGGCCCGGTTTCGCCGTCGACTCGCCTTTGTGTGTGCTCACCCCCGGACGCCCGGTCACTTTTGGGGTGTTTTTCACCGACGCCGGGTCACATGATCTGGCCGGGCGTCGGGGGATTTGGGGGGATAGGTGACCGGGCGTCGGGGGATTTGGGGGATATCTGACCGGGCGTCGGGGGATTTGGGGGGATATCTGACCGGGCGTCGGGGGATTTGGGGGGATATCTGACCGGGCGTCGCAGCCGGGTGTCGCAACCGGCGCGGACGCTTGACGCCTCCCGCGCCCTCCGCATATTCTGAACGAACGGTCGGTAAATATTTAGGAGCAACCATGGCATCGCAGAATCTGCAGTCTGTGCCCGCTGAGCTGTCCCCCGAAGAGCTCGAGCGGGAACAGGCCGGTCAGGCGTACTTTGACCGCATCATCTCCGAGGACTCGCGCATCGAACCCCGCGACTGGATGCCGGAGGCCTACCGCAAGACCCTGCTCCGCCAGATCTCGCAGCACGCCCACTCGGAGATCATCGGCATGCAGCCCGAAGCCAACTGGATCACCAGGGCTCCGAGCCTCAAGCGCAAGGCCATCCTCATGGCCAAGGTCCAGGACGAGGCAGGCCACGGGCTGTACCTCTACTCGGCCGCGGAAACCCTCGGCCAGTCCCGCGACAAAATGATGGAAGACCTGATCGCCGGCAAGGCCCGCTACTCGTCAATCTTCAACTACCCCGCGGTTTCCTGGGCGGACATGGGTGCGATCGGATGGCTGGTGGACGGTGCCGCGATCTGCAACCAGGTTCCCCTGTGCCGGGCGTCGTACGGTCCGTACGGTCGCGCAATGGTGCGTATCTGCAAGGAAGAGTCGTTCCACCAGCGCCAGGGTTTCGAGATCCTCCTTGAGCTGTCCAACGGCACGCCTGCCCAGAAGCAAATGGCCCAGGACGCCGTCAACCGATGGTACGCGCCGGCCCTGATGATGTTCGGCCCGCCGGACGACGATTCACCCAACTCCAAGCAGTCCATGGCCTGGAACATCAAGCGGTTCAGCAACGATGAGCTCCGCAGCCGCTTTGTCGGCATGATGGTGGAGCAGGTCAAGGTCCTGGGCCTCACGCTCCCGGACCAGGACATCCGTTTCAACGAAGAGACCAAGAAATGGGAGCACGGCCCCCTGGACTGGAACGAGTTCAAAGACGTTCTCGCCGGAAAGGGTCCCTGCAACGCTCAGCGGCTTGAGCGCCGCCGTGAAGCGCACGACGACGGCGCCTGGGTCCGCGAAGCGGCCGCCGAGTACGCCCGCAAGCAAGCAGAGAAGGAATTCGCAGCATGAGCACCCCAGCCAACGCGCCCACCAACGAACCCCACGAAACTCCCTGGCCCCTCTGGGAGGTCTTCGTCCGCTCCAGCCGCGGCCTGTCCCACGTGCACGCCGGATCGTTGCACGCACCCGATGCGGCAATGGCGCTGCGCAACGCCCGCGACCTGTACACGCGCCGCAACGAAGGCGTGTCCATCTGGGTGGTTCCGGCCGATGCCATTTCCTCGAGCGACCCGGATTCCAAGGGTTCCTTCTTCGAATCGCCGCAGGGCAAGGACTACCGCCACGCGACGTACTACACCAAGAGCGAAGGCGTGAAGCACCTGTGACCGCCCCCGAAAACACGACGCCCGAACACGAACGGCGCAACCCGGACTTCGCCATCGAGGGCCACGGCGATATCTCCGTTGGCGTCAAGGGCGCAGGTGCCTCCGGAGACGGTTCGGCGAGCGCCACGCGCATCACCCCTGGGAACGCCCTGCGCCCGGAAGACATCGCTCTGGAAATCCGTCGCGGACAAGTAAAGCCGAACGAAGATGTCGCCGAGTACGCCCTGCGCATCGGCGACGACAGCCTGATCCTGGCCCAGCGCTTGGGCCACTGGATTTCCCGTGCTCCTGAGCTTGAAGAAGACGTCGCCCTGGGCAATATCGCGCTCGACCAGCTGGGACATGCCCGTTCCTTCCTCACTTACGCCGGTGCGGCATGGGACAAGTCCGAGGACGATCTGGCCTACTTCCGCCGGGAGCACGAGTTCCGTTCCGCGCACTTGTTCGAGCAGCCGAACGGTGACTTCGCCGTCACCATCGCACGGCAGTTCATCGTGAGCTACTACCAGTTCGAGCTCTACAAGCGGCTGACCGGTTCAAGCGACCAAACCATCGCGGCCATCGCTGCGAAGGCCCTCAAAGAGGTCGACTATCACCGCGACCACAGCGCGCAGTGGGTCCTCAGGCTTGCCGGCGGCACGGAGGAGTCCCGCCGTCGTATCGTCCGGGCTTTCAAGCTCGTCTGGCCGTATGTGGAAGAACTCTTCGAAGACGACGAGCTCACCACCCGTCTCGCCGAAGCTAAAACAGGCGTGCAGCCCTCCAGCCTCCGCGCGGACTTCGACCATCTCACCGGCGCCGTGCTGCAGGAAGCCGGTCTCGAGGAGGAACTCGCCCTCGAACGTATCCCGCAATCCTTGGGCGGTGGCCGCCAGGGCAAGCATTCTGAGCACTTGGGCTACCTGCTGGCCGAGATGCAGGTGCTGGCCCGCGAACACCCCGGGGCGAGCTGGTAACCGTCATGTTCGTTCAGGACACAAACGTCAAGACCAGGCAAACCGCCGAGCAAAAGGCCTGGGGCATTGCGGCCACGGTCTGCGATCCGGAGATTCCTGTCCTCACGATCGAGGACTTGGGGATCCTTCGCGGAGTGACATTGTTCGACGACGGCGGGCTGGTTCCCGCTGTCCAGGTCACCATTACGCCGACGTACTCGGGCTGCCCCGCGATGGACGCCATCCGTGACGACCTCAAGGCCGTCTTCCACAAAGAGGGCTACCCGAGCGTCTACGTCGAGCTGGTTCTTGCTCCGGCGTGGACCACGGACTGGATGACAGAGCACGGCAAAGCCAAACTGCAGGAATACGGCATCGCTCCTCCGAGCGGCAGGGCAGCAGCCGGCGGCCACTCAGGCCCGGTGCGGCTCAAGCTCGCCGTGAAATGCCCCCAGTGTTCTTCGCTGAACACCAAGGAACTCACCCGCTTTGGTTCCACGTCCTGCAAGGCACTTTTCGTCTGCCAGGACTGCAAAGAACCGTTCGACTACTTCAAAGTCCTCTAAGGAATCTGACATGCCCGTTGTCCGCCAGACCGCAGCCGAACAAGCGGAGGCCACCGGCCGCCGTCGTGCGTCTTTTCATTCCCTCACCGTTTCCGAGGTCCGCCGCCTGACTGAAGACGCCATCGAAGTCACGTTCGATGTTCCGGCGGAGCTCGCCGGCCAGTACGACTACCTTCCCGGCCAGTATGTGGCGCTGCGGACCACGCTTCCCGATGAGAGCGGGGAGCCGCACGAGGTCCGCCGCAGCTACTCCATTTGCGCCGAGCCGCGCAGCTTCGCGGACGGCAGCAGCGAGATCCGCGTGGCCATCAAGAAGGACTTGGGCGGCATCTTTTCCACGTGGGCGAATGCGGAACTCAAGGCCGGCGACACCCTGGACGTCATGAGCCCCATGGGCGCATTCGTTTCCAAGCATGGCTTGGACGGCAAGACGGTCCAGCGGAATGTCATGAACTCGATGAACAATCCGGACAACATGGCCAACGAACTGCCGGACGCCGGTTCCTTCGTGGCCATCGCCGCCGGTTCGGGCATCACCCCGGTGATCGCGATCGCCCGCACGCTGCTTGCCGCGAACCCGGAAACGCGGTTCGACCTGATCTACGCCAACAAGGCCGCGATGGACGTCATGTTCCTCGAGGAATTGGCGGACCTGAAGGACAAGTACCCCTCGCGGTTGGCCCTGCACCATGTTTTGTCGCGCGAGCAGCGCATTGCGCCGCTCATGACTGGACGTATCGACGCCGAGAAGCTGCAGCAATTGCTGGGCACCGCCATCCACGCAGAGGACGTGGACGAATGGTTCCTCTGCGGACCCTTTGAGCTGGTCCAACTGTGCCGGGACACCCTTGCTGCCCGTGGTGTTGCGCCCGAGCATGTGCGCTTTGAGTTGTTCACCACGGGCCGCCCGGACCGCCCGGAGGGCAACGCCGGCCGCCCCGTTGTGGAGGACGAGTCGAAGGACACGTTCAAGATCACCTTCAAGCTGGACGGGTTGACGGGCGATGTCGCCAGCCCCACCCACGCCCGGGAATCAATCCTGAACGCGGCGTTGCGCGTACGCCCGGACGTCCCGTTCGCGTGCGCGGGTGGCGTGTGCGGCACATGCCGCGCCAAACTGGTCTCCGGGACGGTCAGCATGGACGAGAACTACGCCTTGGAGCAGGATGAGTTGGACAAGGGCTACGTGCTGACGTGCCAGTCCCATCCCACCAGTGAATCCGTCACGGTCGATTTCGACGTCTAAGGAATAAACGAATGATCGAGCTCTCCATCGCCAACGGCATCGCCGAAATTGTCCTCAACGCCCCGGAAAAGCTCAATTCGCTTGACGAGGCAGCGCTCGCGGAACTGGATAAAGCGTACGACGACGCCGCTGCCGCCGCCACGCGCGGGATGGTGCGGGCGCTGCTCCTCCGCGGAGAGGGACGCGCCTTTTGCGCAGGACGCGACATTGCCGGCGTGACCCCGGAGAACGACGACGCGAAAGCGTACTTGAACGGGCTCGTTGAGCCGCTGCTCAAGAAGATGGCAGCCTTCCCCGCACCCACCTTTGCCGCCGCGCACGGTGCGTGCCTCGGCGTCGGGCTTGGCCTGTTGCTGGCCACGGACGTGGTGTATGTGGCCGAGACTGCCAGGTTCGGCTCGCCGTTTGCAAAGCTTGGCGCCACCTTGGACTCGGGCGGGCACTGGTACTTCACGGAACGCCTTGGCATGCACCGGACCTTGGACCTCATCTACACCGCCGACCTGATCAGCGGTACCGAGGCAGTGGCGCTGGGAATGTTCAGTCGGGTCATGCTTGATGACGATCTGTTGTCCGGTACCAGGGCTGTTGTGGAACGCGTAGCGGCAGGTGCCACCGGAGCGTTCCTGGCGAGCAAGCAGCTCGTGGCCGATATCCGGGACAAGCGGCTCGGTTTGTGGGATGCCATGGCCGAGGAAAACGAGGAACAAGCCAGGCTGTGCAAAACGGAGGACTACGCCGAAGGTTTCCGGGCGTTCCAGGAAAAGCGGGCACCGGTCTTCAAGGGCTAGGGAGGCTGGTTCGTGCACCGAGGCGAGGCGCGGCGCTTTCCGGGCATGCGAACGGCGTGATGGCGTCGTTTTCGTCCCAGAGTTTCTTGCCGGAGGCGGTCACCGCCTGGACGGCCATAGCGCTGATGAGCTCTCCTGCATGGCGTTCGTCGTTTTCGGTGACCACATAGGTGAAGACGAACTCGGTCTCCGCTTCTGCTGCCATGGGGCCGATGCTCAAGACCGACGGGCGGGTTGCGTACTGCAGATCCTCCATGCCCGCATTGGTGAATGACCTCAGAACAAGGGTGACTTTAGACAGCTCTTCCCCGGATTCATTGACGATCCAGGCGGAGTAGGACAAGGTTTCGTGCGCAGCAGCGGCGGCTTTGTCGGCGTAGTGCACCAGACGAACCGCCGGGAAGTGGCACATCACGTCCTCCGGTGCCACACAGCCACGGCCCCGCCGATTGCAGCTAGCAGTCCGCCCAGGCCAAGCCAGGAGATCGGATCAAACCCGCCCGTGAACGCGAGTGGTGACCCAGGCCCCGCTCCCGCAGCGGCCGTCTCGCTCGGCGTTGGCGTGACGGCCGCCGTCTGGGTGGGCGTCGCCGTCGGGGTGGGAGTGGCCGTCGGGGTAGGTGTCGCCGTCGGGGTGGGAGTGGCCGTCGGGGTAGGTGTCGGCGTCGGCGTGGGGGCGGCCGCCACCGTCAGGGAGATGTCCCTGCAGCCGTCGCAGGCTCGCAGCTCGGCGCTCTGCGCGTAGCCGGCGACTGCCACCGAGACCCGGCCCGGAAGGGGACCGTCGGCAGCCGGTGACGCCGCCACGGATCCGGGATTTGCAGCGTTGATCCGCGCCGAAACAGTCAGGGTGGCGCTCTTCCCTGCGGACAGGTCCACCGTCCACACCGTGGCCCCGCTATAGTCCTGGGTGGTGCCGGCCGACGTCGTGAGGCTTTCGACGGTGGCGTCGTCAACCAGGTCCTTGAGGTCGACGCCGACGAGGGCGCGCGGCACGTCCACGGCCCCGGCGCTCGCCGTCACGGTCCATGCGACGGTGTCACCCGGGCCCACCTTGCTCCCGTGGGACGGAGAGACGGCTACCGCAAGCGACCAGGTTTGTGCTTGAGGTACGCTGACGTCGCCCTTGTCCTGCACTGCGGACAGGTTCCTCATCCAAGAGAACGCGGTGGGCGTGATGGTGTCATCGCCCCAGACCTTGCCGTCGCGGTCCACTGCGTAGGCGAAGAACCCGCCTTTCTTGGACGTGCCCTCGGGCTGCCAGGTCGCGTACTTGTATGCCGTGCTCTGCGGTGCCGTGGCCGGATTGTAGAGGCCCTCGGCGTCACCCCAGCGCGTCGGATCCTGCTCCTCGGGGAAGGAGAAACCGGGCAGGAACTGGCAAGAAGCGATCTTGTCCGCGAACGTGTTCCACGTGCCCTGCATCCCCCAGGTGCCCCGGCCGTATGCCTGTAGGAGCACGAAGGAGATGTTTTGGTGCACGGCCTTGAACAACGGAGTGTTGCCGTCCTGGTTGGTGTCGTAGATGAAGATCTTGTCGGTGCCGGATTTCGGGCCGATCAGTTCGCCGAGGGCGTTGAAAACGCCGATCGCCCGGGTGAGCTCGTCGCCCTTCGGATACGACTCGACGTCGATGTCGATCCCGTCGAGGCCGTACGGGGTGACATAGGTGGCAATGAGTTGCCGCGCGTAGGCCCGGTACGCGTCTTCTGTCAGCGGGATGTCGGCCTTGGCGAGCCGATCTATCCACAGGGTGTAGACCACCTTCGTGCCCTGGGCGTGCAGCGCGGGAACGTAGGTGTCGCGGAGGGTGCGCCAATAGTCCGTGCCGGCCGTGGCGCCGGCGTCGAAGACCATCGCCACGTCGATCTCCGGAGGGAGGTCGCTCATGCGTGTGACATTCGGATGCGGCAAATTCGAGTTGGCGGTGTGCGGCACGGTGACGTCGCGCCAGGTCCGGTAGTACGCCATCGTGAGTGGCTCGGCTTCGCAGTGCGCGGTGTTCCCCACGGATGCCTTGGGGGTCTCAGCGGCCACCGCAGACTGCGGGCCGAAAGCGACAAGTCCGGCAAGTAATAACCCTGCGCCGAATGCTGGTGTTCGTCTCATTGCTCTCTCTTCTTTGAGGAAGCATCTTCGAAAATCGTCGTGAAGATGCCTGAGTGGGGTGCAACTATAGCGATTTAGTAAAACCGTAGCAGCAGGAGTGGTCCATGCACAGAAAAAGTTTTGAGACCACCCTGTATCGCTACAGTTGAAGCATGAACAAAACGAAGCGGGTGACCATCGCGGACATTGCCCGGCTCGCCGGAGTGTCGCCGGGGGCAGTGTCATTCGCACTCAACGGTCGGCCGGGCGTCAGTGCGCAGACGCGTCAGCGCATTCTCGACATCGCGGAGGAAAGCCAGTGGCTTCCGAACACGGCCGCGCGGGCGCTCGTCGGCTCGCAAGCCGGGGTCATTGGCTTCGCCGTCAACCGTTCGGCAGGCACCCTCGGTGCGGAGGCGTTCTTCACTGACCTCGTCGCCGGCGTCCAGTCAGCCCTGGCGGAGCGACGCATTGCGATGCAGATGGTGCTCGTTTCCTCGATCGAGGAGGAAATCGCGACCTACCGCCGCTGGCACAGTGCCAACCAGGTCGATGGAGTCATCGTCATTGATCCTCGTGACGAGGATCCGCGCCTGCCCGTGCTCCGCGATCTCGCGCTCCCCGCAGTCGTGCTCGGCAGCCATGCGTCCGAGGAGGGCCACCCTGCGACGATTTGGCTCGACGACAGCCAGGTGGCGCACACTCTCTTCGACTATCTCGGCGCCCTCGGTCATCGCTCAATCGCGTACGTCGCCGGTCCGGCGGAGTTCCAACACACTCGCCTGCGCACCGAGGTGCTCGCGCGGCTCGGTGAGCGCGGGGCGCGCGGAGAGGTAATCGCCACCGACTTCTCGCCGGCCGCGGCATCGGCGGCCATGCGCCGCCTCCTGAGTCGGCTGGAGCGGCCAACCGCTGTGGTCTTCGACAACGATGTGATGGCGATCGCCGGCCTTCGCGTCGCGCAGGAGATGGGGGTGCCCGTGCCGAAGGATCTGTCCGTCGCGTCTTTCGACGACTCGGTCGTCGCGGCGCTCGTGCACCCCTCGATCACCTGCGTCACCCGCGATACGTTCGGACTCGGTGCGGAGGCCGCAAAGTTCCTGCTCGAACAGATCGATGCCCCGGAGGTGCTGGCTGACCGCATCGGCGCCATGCCGCAGCTCACCGTCCGCGAGAGTACCGCCGTCCCGCGGTGAGGCCGGCGCCTGCGAAGGCAGCTGGGTGGCTGCTCAGATGACGGTGTTCCGGGAAGCATAAGCAAGCCGGCTGACAGACGGGCGGATGAGCTCTGTGATGCCGCGCGCGGCGAGAACCTCTGGTTTCGCGGCGTCGATCGACGTGACGATGGCAGGCTCTGCGCCGGCCGTGCAGGCATCGACCCAGGCCTGGAAGATCGCCCCGCCCGGGCCCATCTCGCCACGGCTGACCGGCGTCTCGTCCTCGTCGACCTCGACGACGATGCCGAGGGTGCGTGCGGGCCTGGGCTGCCGCCCGCGAAGCTCCGGGATGAGTTCGGCGAAACGGCGACCGATCGGCTTCATCTCGCCGTCTTGGTCGATGAGGCCAAGCGTGTACTCCAGCTCCGGGAAGTCCGCGAGGCTGCGGCTCACGTCGTGCGAGCACCACCACGTGACCCCCCAGAGGTTCTCGGTACGTGCTACGGAACGCAGCGTCGCCTCAAGGAAGTCCGGGGTCTGCGCGGGAGTCAGGCAGTTCGAGGGGGCGCCGACCTCCTGAAGCCAGATCGCACGTCCGGGGTCGGTCGCGAACCCGCGCGCGAGTTCGATCATGTACTCGGCGTGGCGGTCCGATGCCACGGAGCGGCCGCCATACCGCTGCGCCGTGCCGTTGAAGATCCACGAGTGCACCGTGGTCATGCCGCCGAGGCGCGAGGCCATGGCGGGCGTGAAGCCATGGCCGTCCATGTACCACGCGGCGTCATACTCGCTGTGGACGTGCTGTTGCGCGGGGGCGGCCGTGTGCGCCGCGTCAAGGAGTGTGGTGATCCAGTTCGCAGCCTCGGCCTCGGTGACCGGCCAGGGGGAGGGGTGGCTCGGCGTGGAGAACTGGTTGGTCTCATTGCCGAGGGTGAAACCGAGGAAATTGGCGGCATCGCCTAGCCGCTCGCCGAGGCGGGTGACGAGCTGGGCCTGTCCGCTGAGCGCATCCGGGTGCGTGAACATGTTCTTGTCGTGCCAGGTGGACAGCCAGGCGGGGATGAAATCGAAGCTCGACAGGTGTCCTTGGATGACGTCGACGCTGGCATCCAGTCCGAACTCCGCCGCCACGTCAACCACTGCGCGAACGTCGTCCACGGCCTTCCCGCGGATCAGCGTGCGGTTGGGCTGGAGCAGCGTCCACAACGGGAAGATCCGCACATGGTCGAGGCCTATTGCCGCCAGCGGAGCGAAGTCCCTGCGTACTCCGTCGAGGTCCAGGGACATCCATGCGTGCATCCACTCGGATGACGGGGTGTAGTTGGCGCCGAAGCGCAGCGGGGCGGCGGTGCGGGTCATCGGGGTCCTTTCCGGGGGCTCAATGTCCGGCCCATGTTTTCCGGCACTGGACTATTCAACGTTCTGTGTGGCAAGCTGTGGCAACTATATCGCTTTAGTAGCAGGTTGTGGCCGTGTCCCATCCATGCCGTAGCAGCCTGGACCTTTCGAAGGAGAACCTCTATGAAGATCCGCACCACTGTCGCCGCAGGCATCGCGGTGGCCACGGCACTCGCCCTCACCGCCTGCACTGGCGGCTCGTCGTCCTCGCCCGGCACTTCCAGTGGCGATGGAAAGATCAGCGGGAACATTTCGTTCCAAACCTGGTCGCTGAAGAACGACAAGTTCACCCCATACTTCGAGGGCGTCGTCAAGGCGTTCGAGAAGGAGCACCCGGGAGTCAAGGTCAACTGGATCGACCAGCCGGGGGACGGCTATGAGGACAAGATCCTGCAGCAGGCCGGGTCCGGTGAACTCCCGGACGTCGTCAACCTTCCGCCGGAGTACGCATACTCGCTCGCTTCCTCCGGGCAGCTCGTCGACCTGAAGAAGGACTCGAAGGTCCTCGGCGACTACCTCGAGGGCGGGGTCGGCGCATACAAGTTCGACGGGATCGATGGCTCGTTCGGCTTCCCCTGGTACCTGGGCACCGAGCTGAACTACTGGAACAAGGACCTGCTCGCCAAGGGTGGCGTGGCCAAGGCGCCGGCGACCTTCGAAGACACTCTCGACGCGGCCGCGAAACTCGCCGCATCCGGTGTGGCGACCATGTCCTCCGTCCCCAGCCCCAAGATGCTGCAGATAGTCGGCGCCACCGACGCAATCTACAAGGACGGCAAATTCGTGTTCAACACGCCGAAGGCCGCGGCGGTCATCGATCGCTACGCCAAGCTCTACAAGGCGGGCGCCATCACGGCGCAAGCGCTGCAGGTCGCAGGCACCGAAGGCTCCAACGTCAACATCTTCAACACCGGCGGGGTGGTGTGGACAACCGCCGGACCGAACTACATCGACAAGGACGTCGCGGTCAACGCGCCGAACCTCCTGCCCGCCGTCGACGTCACCAACGGGTTCGGCAACCCGCCGCTGTTCGTGCAAGGCATCAGCGTGTCGAAGAAGTCGAAGAACTCGGCCGCCGCTATGGCCTTCGCGGAGTTCGTCACGAACACCTCGAACCAGATCGCCTTCGTAAAGCTCGCTGCTGGCTTCTTCCCCGGTACCAAGGCTGCCAACGCGGACCCGGCTGCGTTCGCCGGGACACCGATCAACGAGCTGCAGAAGGCGGCCACCTCCCTTGCGGCCAAGCAGATGGCCAACGCGAAGATGACGGGCGCACCACAGTACACCGAGGCGATGGAGACCTATGCGAAGCAGCAGATCGCATTGGCGGTCACCGGTGAAATCTCGGGCAAGGAAGCGCTGGACAAAGCCGTGCAGTACGCGCAGCAGAACGTCGCCAAATGATCTCGCGCCGGGCGGAGGGGAGATAGGCCGTGCAGAGACAGAGGTGGTTCACGCCGTACCTACTGGTGCTGCCGGCGGTGATCTGGGTGTTCGTGTTCGCGCTGTGGCCATTCCTGAACACTGTGGTCCTGGCCTTCACGGATGCTCGTCCCCTCCGCCCGGCACGCTTCGTGGGGCTGGAGAACTTCGGGAAGCTCTTCGAGGATGAGAGGTTCGGCTACGCGCTGTCCACGTCCCTCGTCTACGTGGTCGTCTGCGTGCCGCTGCTGACCTTCCTGCCCCTCCTGCTCGCACTGCTGGTCCACCACAAGATCCCCGCGATCGGCTTCTTCCGCACGACGTTCTACTTCCCGGTGATCGCCTCGGCTGTCGTCGTCGCGATCGTGTGGGAGTTCCTCTTCTCCGGGAGCGGCACGGTCAATTCCGCTCTCCAGTTCTTCGGCTTCGTGGACCGGCCAATCGAGTTCCTCTCCGACCGCTTGCTGCTCATCGGCTGCGCGGTCGGGCTCACGGTCTGGAAGGGACTGGGCTACTACATGGTTGTGTACCTTGCCGCCCTCGGGAACGTCGGACGCGAGTTGCACGAAGCCGCGGCGACGGACGGGGCCGGGTGGTGGCGGCGGTTCTGGTCGGTCACGGTGCCGGGCGTGCGCGGGCCGATAATGCTCGTCTCCGTGCTGGTGTGCGTGGGCGCGATTCGGGTGTTCACCGAGCTATACGTGCTCTCGAACGGTTCGGGCGGCCCCGGCGGGCGCGCGATGAGCATGGTGATGCTGATCCAGTCGATGGGCAAGGGGTTGAACGGGCAGATCGGTTACGCCTCCGCGATCTCCCTCGTTCTCTTCCTCCTCACCCTCGTGCCGCTCGCCGTCGTCGGCGTCCTCAACAACAGCGACACCATCAAAGACGCGCTGGCGAGCAGGCGCGTCACGAAGGCGGCCAGGGTCGCACGCGCCGCAAAGGGAGCAGCGAGATGAGCGCCGCGCAGGCACAGACCACAACGGCGCCTCGCCGGGAGAAGGCGTACCGGACGCGGGGCTCGGCAGACATCATGAAACCGTCCCTCCCCGGGCTGATCGGCAAGTACGCCCTGCTCATCCTGATCCTCGGGATCATGGTGTTCCCCTTCCTGTGGCAAATGTCGACATCCTTCAGGGGCGCCACCGAGAACATCTACGACTTTCCGCCGTCGCTGATCCCGGCAGCACCCACCATCGACAACTACGCCAACGTGTTTCGAGCCATCCCCGTGCTCGACTATGCCTGGCACTCGCTGCTCGTCGGCGTCGGCACGGTCATCACCAACGTGGTCTTCGCCACGATGGGGGGCTACGCGCTGGGCACCATAAAGTTCCGGGGCAAGTGGATCGTGCTCGCGATCATCTTCTCGACGCTTCTGCTTCCCGCTGAGGTCACCCTGACCAGCCAGTACCTCACGGTCAAGTCACTGGGACTGGCGAACACGCTCTGGGGCGTGTTCCTGCCCGGTGCCATCGCGGCAATCAACGTGCTGCTGATGACCGCGGTCTGCCGGATGATCCCGCCGGACACACTGGATGCCGCGACGATCGACGGTGCCAACACGATGGAACGCCTGCGCCACATCGTGTGGCCCAACGTCCGCGGCATGGTCTCCGTCGTCGCGCTCTTTGCCTTCATCGGTGCCTGGGACGACTTCCTCTGGCCGCTCGTCGTGCTCTCGGACCCGGCGAACTACACCCTGACTGTCGGCATGCAGTACCTCAGCTCCAACTTCGCCGCGAACCCGCGTGTGATCGCGGCGGGAACCATGATCGCGCTGGTCCCGATCATCGTTCTGTTCGCCGTGCTGCAGAAGCAGTTCTTCCGCGGCGTCGAGGAAGGCAGCGTCAAAGGATGATCGATGCAACCGATGCTGGAGCAGGCGAGCCGCGCTGGCTCGCCCTCCCGCAGCCGACGACGGCCATGTTGACGGGGGGCGAATGGCGACCCGCCGCGGTCCTAGTCGTCGCCGAAGCGCCGGAGTTTGCCCGCGAGGCCGTCCGGCTCGAGCGCGAGCTGAGGGCGCTCGGGATCGCGAGGGGCGAGGGGGCGACCGTCTGCCTGCGCAAGGGCGGCCCCGACGGCGAGGCGTTCAGCCTTGCTGTCTTTGACGACATCGAGGTGGTAGCAGGCGCTCCGGTCGGGGTGTTCCGGGCAACCCGTCAGCTGCTGCACAACCTGCGGGCCCAGGGGAACGTGCCGTACGGACGCGTCGCCTCCGAGCCGTCTGCGGGCGAGAGGGGCTTTCACCTGGATGCCGCCCGCAAGCACTTCCCCGCGGAGTGGATCATCGGACTCCTGCATTCGCTCGCGGATGTCGGGATCAACAGCTTCCAATGGCATTTCTCGGAGAACGAGGGGTTCCGGCTCGAGTCGGAGTCCTTCCCGGAGATCGTCTCCGCCGACCACGTCACCAGGGACCAGGCCCGCCGCATCGTGGAGGTCGCGGCAGACCTGCATCTGGAGGTGGTGCCGTCGCTCGACATGCCGGGTCACCTCAGGCACGTCCTGACCGCGCACCCGGAGTTCAGGCTCCCCTCCGGCGCGCCGGATACTGCTCACGCGCTGGACATCACCCGCGACGAGGCCGAGAGGTTCGCACGGGCGCTGATCGATGACATGGCACCGGTCTTCTCCCGGAGCACACGCTGGAACCTCGGCGGCGACGAGTTCGTCGACTTCACCAGGATCGAGGACTACCGCACGCTGAGCGACGCCGCGCTGGAACGGTACGGCAAGGAGGGGACGGGCTTCGATCTCCTCACGGACTTCATCAACCGGACGGCCACGCACCTGCGTTCGCGAGGTTTCGCCGCGCGGGTCTGGAATGACGGCATGCTGCGCAGTCGGGTCATCGAGCTCGACCGCGACGTCGTACTCGCCTGGTGGACGAACTGGGATGTGCAGATACGGCCGCTGGCGGAGGCCGTCAACGCGGGTTACGGCCTGATGAACTTCAACGACTCGCTCTTCTACTACGTGCTAGGCGAGAAGGCCGACTACAGCTACCCGACGAGCGAGCGGGTCTGGGAAGCGGACTGGCACCCTGGCCTGTTCCCGTCGCTGCCCAGCGGCGCCAGGCAGGAGATCGCGGCCCCGTATCCCGCGCTGCTGCGGGGCGTCTTCTTCTCAGTTTGGTCGGATGACCCAGGGGCGCAGTCCCCCAGCGAAGTCCTCGACGGCATCCGCCGTCCTCTGCGTGCGATGGCGGAGCGCGCCTGGAACGCCGGAAGCCGGCTCACACACACCGAGTTCTGCGACATCGACGCGCGTATCGGCGTGCTGAGGAACGGGAGAACTATCCATGCATGACGACACCTCGCTTACCATTGGGCGCGTCAATCGCGTCCTTGAGGAACGCATCCTCCCGGCGATTCACTCGGCATCCGTGCCTCTCGCCGTCGAGATCCATGAGCTCGACGGCGAGCCGATCCGCCCTGCTGACGCGCTGGCGCTGGACTACGCGCCGGGATCCGTCGGGGTGCCGTGGGGCCCTGCCTGGGGCACCACCTGGTTCCGGCTCACGGGCCGTGTGCCCACCGAATGGGCAGGGCGCACGGTCGAAGCCATCGTCGACCTCGGATTCGACGTGAATATGGCGGGATTCCAGTGCGAGGCGCTTGTCTACCGCCCTGACGGCACGCCGGTGAAGAGCATCAACCCGCGCAACCAGTGGGTGCCGATCACCGTGGCGGCCGACGGCGACGAGCCGGTGGAGCTGTATCTCGAAGCTGCATCAAACCCGGTGTTGCTCGACTACCATCCATTCCTCCCGACCCAGGAGGGTGACATCCTCACTTCGTCCGGGGAGCCGCTCTACCGCACGCGCAGGATGGACCTGGCCGTCTTCGAGCGGGAGGTCTTCGAACTCTCCCTCGACCTCGACGTGCTGTTCCAGCTGCAGGCCGAACTCCCGCACACCTCCCCGCGGCGCATGCGCATCCTGCAGGCCATGGACGATGCCCTCGATGTGCTCGACCTTCAGCGCATCGTCGTGACCGCTGCGGACGCCCGCTCGAAGCTTGCCGACGTGCTTGCGGCGCCCGCGGAGGCGAGTGCCCATCGCATCTCGGCGATCGGCCACGCCCACATCGACTCCGCCTGGTTGTGGCCGGTGCGCGAGACAATCCGAAAGGTCGCGCGGACCTCGTCCTCGATGGCGGCACTGCTTGAAGAGCAGCCGGATTTCCAGTTCGGTATGTCGAGCGCGCAGCAGTATGCGTGGCTCAAGGAGCACCGCCCCGAGGTGTTCGAACGGGTGAAGGCCGCCGTGGCCGAGGGCCGCTTCCTGCCACTCGGCGGCATGTGGGTCGAGTCCGATACGGTGATGCCGACGGGCGAATCGCTGGTGCGGCAGTTCTCGTACGGTCAGCGGTTCTTCGAGCGGGAGTTCGGTATCCGTTCAAAGGGCGTATGGTTGCCCGACAGCTTCGGCTATTCGCCGGCGTTGCCGCAGCTCATGCGCCGCGCCGGCTTCGAGTGGTTCTTCACGCAAAAGATCTCCTGGAACCAGCAGAACGCCTTCCCCCACCACACGTTCCTTTGGGAGGGCATCGACGCCTCGCAAATCTTCACGCACTTCCCGTCCATGGATACCTACAACTCGCAGCTGAGCGGGATGGAGGTCGCCAAAGCGTCGCGCCAGTTCAAAGAGAACCGTGTCAGCTCCCGGTCGATCGCTCCCGTGGGCTGGGGCGACGGCGGGGGCGGCACCACCCGCGAGATGACGGGCCGCGCCCGACGCTTGCAGGACCTTGAAGGAAGCGCCCGAGTGGTTTGGGAACACCCGGACGTTTTCTTCGATGCAGCCAAGGCGGAGCTGCCGCACCCGGCCGTCTGGGTTGGCGAGCTGTACCTCGAGCTGCACCGCGGCACCCTCACCAGCCAGCAAGGCACCAAGTCGCGCCACCGGCGGGCCGAGCACGCACTCGTAGAGGCCGAGCTGTGGACGGCGACGGATGCCGTCCGTACCGGGGCCGCTCACCCGCGCGCCGAACTCGACGAGCTGTGGCAACAGGTACTGCTGCATGAGTTCCATGACATCCTTCCCGGTACCTCCATTGCCTGGGTGCACCGCGAGGCGGTTGCCGTCCTCGACGGCGTGATCGACAGGGCTCAGGCGATCTCGGATGCCGCGCTCCGCTCGCTCGCCGGCGACGGGGACCGTGAGCTCGTCTTCTCGCCGTCGTCGTTGGCCGGGCCACTGCCGCTCGGCGCCACCGCCGCCGACGCCTCGGATGACCAGGTCACTCTCGACGATTCAGGCGAAGGCATCGTGCTGGAGAATGCGCTCGTCCGTGTACGCATCTCCGACGAGGGACTCATCGTCTCCGCCGTCGACCTCGAGACAGGGCGCGACGCCGTCGCCGATGGCCTTGCGGCGAACCTGCTGCAGCTGCACCAGGACTTTCCAAACATGTGGGACGCCTGGGACATCGACCGCTACTACCGCAACAGCGTCAGCGAGCTGCGCGAGGTAACAGGCATCTGTTCACGGCTCACCGGGGCGGGCGCCGAGGTGGTCGTCGATCGGGCCTTCTCCAAGTCGACCATCACCCAGACGATCACCTTGGCGCCCGGTTCGCGGACGCTGCAGATCGTCAACGACATCGACTGGCACGAGACCGAGAAGCTGCTCAAGCTGGCATTCCCGCTCGACCTGCAGGCGGCACACTCCGAGGCCGAGACCCAGTTCGGCTATCAGTCTCGGGTCACGCATACGAACACGAGCTGGGAGGCAGCGAAGTTTGAGACGTCGATGCACCGCTTTGTGCTGCTGCGCGAGGCCGATTTCGGCGTCGCCTTGGTGAACGACTCGATCTATGGATACGACACGTCCCGCGAAGTGTCGGCTGATGCAGTGACGACAACCGTGCGGCTTTCGCTGCTCCGCGCGCCGCGTTTCCCCGATCCCGACGCCGACCACGGACGGCACGTCATCACGATCGGCATGGTGATCGGCGCCGGTCCCGCCGAGGCCACCCGCGCGGGCATCGAGCTGAACGCTCCAGGGACCACGGTCCGCGGCGGCCACGACGTCGCGCCGCTCGTAGCGGTCCGAGGCGAAGGGATCGTCGTTTCCGGCGTGAAGCTAGCCGACGACGACTCGGGGGACGTGATCGTGCGTGTCTACGAATCGCTGGGCCGCCGCACGGTCGGAGAGCTCTCGGTCGACTTCCCGCATCGCGAGGTGCGTGAGGTGAGCCTCATCGAGGACGCGCTAGACGACGCGCGCCTCGGTGGCGAGCTGCGCCTGCGGCCGTTCGAGGTGCGCACCCTCCGGGTTGTGCGGTGAGGCCTAGCCAACGATTCAAGCCGCCCGGAGTTCCGTGAGATGGGCGTATTTCTCCTAGCGCTCCGAGCTTGCCTTTCGTCCGGGATGGTTACCCTGAAAGCGTGACTCGTGTTCGTCGGTTGAGTGTCGTCCTGATTTTGAACTTGGTCCTGGTGGCCGGGTTGGTTGTTGTGGGTATCTCGGCGCACTCTTTGGGCGTCCTCGCTGAGGGCGCTGACTACTTGGCCGATGCTGCCGCGATAGGGGTGTCCTTGCTGGCTGTCCGGATGTCCAAGCTGCCGCCGACTCCTCAGCGTCCACAGGGCTATCCGATGGCCACTACGTGGGCTGCAGGGGTGAATGCGGGCTGGTTGTTCGTGTTGGGCATCGCGATCCTGGTGGGCGCGGCTGGACGCCTCCTCAGCGGTTCGAGCGAGGTTCACGGGCTGCCGGTGCTCATTGTCAGCGGGATTGCCGCCGTCGTGATGTTCGTGGGTGCCCTTATCCTCGGTGGCGACGGCGACGGGGACGGGGACGGTGATCTGAACATGCGTGCCGTCCTTCTTGATACCGCCGGCGATGCCGCGGCTGCGGCCGGAGTCGCCGTGTCCGGTGCCGTTATCTACGTGGCCAAGGGCCTTTACTGGCTTGATCCTCTGGTCGCGGCGATCATCGCGGTGGTGGTGGGATACCACGCGGTCCGCTTGCTGCTCGAGATCTTCCAGGCCCTGCGGGCGAATCGGCGCAGTGCCTCGCGGCCGTAAGCGTCCCGCGGGCAGGACACGATTCAAGCCGCATTGAGTTCCGTGAGATGGGCGTATTTGAGGGCCTTGGCTTGGTGCCGCAGCCTGCGTCGGTGGCGTCTGGCCGTCGCAGCTTGAGTTTCTGGCTGGTGGGTTCCTTGCCGCTCAGTTCCTGGCAGGGGCGGTGCCGTGGAGCGGTAGGTGTGTGCGGTGGGGGTGCGGATTTCGAGGACATGCCGTGTCCTGTGGCGCGTTGTTGACCCGGTTTGCGCTGTCCAGCCGGGGAGTTCTTTGGTGTGGTTGCAGGCTTCGCACAGGCCTGCCCCGTTGTCCAGGCCGGTGGGTCCGTTGCGGTGCCAAGGGACGATGTGGTCGTAATGCCTGATGGGCGCGTCGCAGTACGGGGTGCGGCAGGTATCGTCGCGGGCCTGGATGAAACGCCGCATCCCGGGCGGGAAGAACCGCGCCCTTGAGTCCGCGGCGAGGAGTTCCCCGGTTCCGGGGGCGGTGAAGAGGCGCCGGAGCCAGACCTTGAAGGCCTGGGCCTGGCCAAGTTGGTTGGGTTCATTGCAACTGTCGGGCCGTTCGTTGAGGAGTTCCCTGGCCCAGCCTGCGGGGACGATCCCGTACCCGGCAAGCCGGGCCGGCTCGCTGTCGGCCTCCAACAGGGTGCGGTCGGTCATGACGAGTTGGACCTCGACCCCGCTGATTCCTCCCGGGGTGCCGGTGATGCGTTCGACCAGGGCATCGGCCATGACCTGGCCCCGGGACCGGGAGTCCCCGGTGGTGGCGCGGAGGGTGTCGGCGTGCCGGGACAGGGCCGCGTGCACCGCCACCCCCTGGGCGACGGGAAGCAGGGCGGTCAGGTAGGTCATGGTGTCCGGTGCCGGGCGCAGGCTCACGCACCGCTCCGTCGCCGCACGGGCCGCCCGCTCCGCGACCTGGCGCGGGTCCCGCCGGTACGCGGCCGCCCGTGCCGCGGCGGTGATGGTCTTGTCTCCGGCGCCGTCAAAGGTTCCGGTGTCCGCGGCGAGCTCTTCATCCACGGCGCACCGGTCTTCGGCGGACAGGCAGGCCGTTTCTTTCACCAGCAGCGTCGCGCGCCATTCGTTGAACCGGCCGTTGTCGAGGGCGGTAAGGGTGTGCGGCATTTCGGTGACGAGCGCTTTGGCGAGTCCGAGGAGCCGGGAGCCGCGGGCGGGGGACTCCCGCCGGGCCAACGCGATCTGCGCTCCCACGCCGCGTCCTTGCTCCCCGGCCGGCACGCCGATTTCTTTCTCGGTGTTGCGCCGGGAGGCGTCAAACGCGACAGCAATGCGGGCCTGCGCCCCGGCGATTGCGGACTTCAGATCCTCCAGGGCACGCAACTGGTTGATCAGTTCGGCACTGTCGGTCGATTCAGACGCGCCGTCCGGCCGGAGCGAGCTCACGACGCCGATCAGATCCTCAACACGAAGGCCCGGGACAGCGGCACCCGGGATGGCCTCCGGACCCGCAACGCCCGAAGGCGCGCCTGATCCGATCAGCTGTGTTCCCCGAACTGTTCCCCGAATTCCGGACATAACCAAAGCATTTCAGGGACCACTGACATTTTTAGGCCGGGGACCGCACCCCACCCAAAATAGTTCGCCGGCATGCGGGCCAGCGAAGTGCGTTGCGGCCGTGAGCCTGCGCCTCAGTCTGACCGTGATTCTGCCGAGCGGGTCGTGGGGGAGGGCTGCTGATTTCGCGCTCGCCGGATGCGGTATTCGCGCCCGGTGATCCAGACGATGAAAATATCGAAGGCGGTCAGGAGAACCATGCCCCAGGAGAACGCCACGAGGATCCGATACGCCTGGTAAACGATGAAGACCAGCAGGAACGCGATCATCCATGGGTACGCCCAGAGCTTGTCCTTCAGGACGGCCCAGACCAGGACGATTTTGACCAGGCCGTGCAGCAGCAGGTAGATGGCGCCGAACAGCGACGACGATACCGAGAGATTCGAGGCCACGTGCAGAAGGCTATTCGCCACGACGTCGTGAGGATCCTGGGCGAGTTCGTGCTGGGTGAGGAACCGGATCAGGTCGCCGATTTCTTTGGGCGTCACCACCAAAAGGAGTATGCCGCCGATCAGCTCCAGGACACCGTCCAGGCCCTTCAGGACGAGGCTGACACGAAATGTCCTGTCGAGCATGGTGGTCTCAGATGATTTCGTTCCCATGTCACCTTCCTTTAGCAACCCAAGCTACAGCCAAAAATGGAGCGAATCGCGGCGGGCAGTTGATTAATTGTCCTAGCCTCCGGGATTCTGGGTCTGACCGTGGTTTCCGCGTCATGAGGTTTATTACGGGGATAGGCGACTACAATCTCCATACGATCTGGCGCGCCGCGCATCCAGCCACCAGGCCAGCATGGGCGGGGACAGGAGAACTTCATGAATGACGGGCACCACCGTCTCCTCGGCGGATCACCCGCCGGATCACCCGCCAGCGAGTCGGCCAGCGAGTCGGCCGGATCGTCGGCCAGGGAGGCAGCCAGGGCGTCAGCATCCTGCGGCCCTCGGCACATGCGTCGTAAGTCCCGGCGCAAGTCCGTCATCCTGATCTCTGCCACGGCGGTCGCAGCCGCCGTGGCTTTGGCGGTCGCCACCGCTGTCACCTATGTGGGCGCGACGGCGGTCGCGGTTAACAACAACGTCCACCGCTCGGATGTCCTGAAGGATCTGAAAACGCAGGCCGCCGCGGTGCCGAAGCTGAGCCAGGACACCAACATCCTCGTCATGGGACTGGACACAAGGGTTGACGAGAAGGGTAAGCCTCTTCCCCCGGAGATGTATGACGCCTTGCACGCGGGGGATGAGAATATCGGCGGCTACAACTCCAACGTCCTGATGCTCATCCACATCCCGGCGGACGGCTCCAAAGCCGCGGGCATCTCAATTCCCCGCGATGACTACGTCCAGGTTGACGGCATCCCGGGAAGTGGCCCGTTCAAAGCCAAGATCAAAGAGGCATATGGCTACGGTTTCGCGGCGGAGAAGACCTCGTTGATCAACGCAGGACAGCCCGACGACGATGCGACCTACCAAGCCGCCCGCGACGCCGGACGCAAGGCCGAAATCGCTACCGTGACCAAGTTCCTGGGCAGCGTGCACATCGACCACTTCATCGAAGTGACCATGGCCGCGTTCTACCAAACGGCCCAGGCTATTGCTCCAATTACCGTGTGTATCAACCGCGCCACCCAGGACACTTTCTCCGGAGCCGACTTCAAAGCGGGCATGCAGCAGATCGATGCCAAACAGGCCATGGCTTTCGTCCGGCAGCGCCGGGACACGTCCGATCCGACGTACCTTTTCTCGGACCTGGACCGCGAACGCCGCCAGCAGGCCTTCATTGCTTCGGTCTCCCATCAGCTCAAGGACGCCGGGACCTTCACCGATATCGGGAAAATGCAGGGGGTCCTGGACGCGGTGAGCAAGAACATCGTGGTGGATTCGGAGTTGAACCTGATCCAGCTGGCCCAGCAGGCGAGCTCCCTGACCGGAGGAAACATAGCCTTCTCCACCCTGCCGATCACCGGCTTCGGCTGGTCCCCGGACGGCGCGTCCATTAACACTGTGGATATTGCCCAAGTGCAGGCGACGGTCAAAGAACTTCTCACCCCAGTCCCGCCGGCTCCTCCAACGCCGACGACGACGGCAACCACGACGGCGGCTGCCTCGCCTGCGCCCGCCGGAGAGCAAGCCGCGCCCGCCGCAGGGGCTGCAGCCCCGGCGCCAGCTGCTCCGTCAGCACCCGCAAGCAACGTCTACGCGGATTCCACCGGGGCACTCCAAGGAGGCGCCATCCCGTGCGTCAAATAACGGGCACTCTTCAGGAGTTAGGTGGCTCTCTCCGCTAGGCTCTGCGGATGAACGAAAACACACCCAGGCTGGCTGGCTATCTGGACAAGCAACAGCCCGGACTTTATCAGGCCCTTACCGGTTACGCGGAGCAGGTCACTGCGGAGGCCGACAGGACCGGGATTCCACGCATCACCCTGGAGTTGGTGAATTACCGGGCTTCGCAGATCAATGGCTGTGCTTTCTGTTTGGACCTGCATCACCGCCGCGCCATCGGCTACGGAGAGACGGAGCAACGGCTTGCCTTGGTGTCCGTGCACCGTGAGACGGACCTCTTCGACAAGACCGAGCAGGTGGCGATTGAGCTTGCCGAGCAGATCACGCGCATGAGCAGCGCCCGCCCCACGGCCGAGCTGTTCGCCCGAGCGCGGCAGGTCTACACGGAGGAGCAGATCAGCGTGCTGTGCATGGCGTGTATCGGCATCAACGCGTTCAACCGCCTGTCCATCCTGAGCGAGCACCCGGTGCGCAAGGCGCGTTCGTTGCCCTGAAACGTGGGAAGTCGCAGGATTCCTCTCAGCGTGGAGGAGGCTCGGTGCTCGAATTCTTCCGCCTACTGTGCCACCGCAGGTAAAGACCCCAGCATCCGAGGCCCAATGCGATCACTGATGCAACTCCTCGCCACCAGACAAAAGGCTGCCATGCGGCGAACAGGACCGCCCAGACGAAGAACGAGCCGCTCATCCAGGCCTTCGGAATCTTGTTGGCCACGCGACCTCCTTTCGGATGTGAATGCTCGGAAGGAGGCAGGCTACACCTGCGCTGATCCTAACCAGCCGGTTACACCTTCGGGTCTGGAATCCGCAGAATTGAGTGCCAAATCTGACTAATTGAGTGCCAAACCCGAGCAAATTGAGTGGTGCGCAGACGGCTCACTGTGAGTTAGCGCGCTTCGGGGCATCGAAATCTTGCCTTATATTCGCGCTTTTTAAAATCCATTCGTAGGATTTGCCTATGACTCAGGGGGAACCGATTCGTAAAGCAGTTATTCCGGCCGCCGGATTGGGCACGCGCTTCTTGCCTGCCACGAAGGCGATGCCGAAGGAGATGTTGCCGGTAGTGGATCAACCGGCCATCCAATATGTGGTTGAGGAGGCCGTGGGCGCCGGCCTGAGCGACGTGCTGATGATCACCGGCCGCAGCAAGCGCGCGCTCGAAGACCATTTCGACCGCTCGCCCGACCTCGAAACTGCGCTGGGGCTCAAGGGCGACGACACCCGCCTCGACGCGGTGCGGCATGCCTCTGAGCTTGGGCCCATCCACTATGTGCGGCAGGGCGAGCCGAAGGGCTTGGGCCACGCTGTCTTGTGTGCGCGGCGGCATGTGGGCGACGAGCCGTTTGCCGTACTCCTCGGCGACGATCTCATTGACGGGCGGGATCAGCTCCTGTCCACGATGATCGACGTCCAGCGAAAGACCGGTGGCTCTGTGATCGCCCTTATCGAGGTGGACGATTCACAGATTAGCGCGTACGGCTGCGCCGATATCACCCCCATTGCGGGCGAGGACTATGTCCGGGTCAACAGCCTTGTCGAGAAGCCTTCTGTCGAAGAAGCGCCGTCAAATTTGGCTATCATTGGGCGTTATGTCCTGCACCCCGCCGTTTTCGATGTCCTCGAAGAGACGGCCCCTGGACGCGGCGGTGAGATCCAATTGACCGACGCCCTGCAGACCCTCGCAAAAGGCGAAGGCGAAGGCACGGGCGTTTACGGGGTCGTCTTCCGCGGACGTCGCTACGATACCGGTGACAAGCTCAGCTATTTGAAGGCCGTCATCACGTTGGCTTCCGAGCGGGCGGAATTCGGTGAAGACCTCAAAACCTGGATGAAGGAATTCCTGGGTTAGGACGGCTGCATGCTTAGCCGGGCGTAGCGAAGAATCCTGAGGATGGCCGGGGCCAACTCGTCTTCCATCCGCAGGTATGCTTCGGCGCCCTGTTTGTAGGGGTCCGCGACGTCGTTGTCCGTGGGTTTTGCGGCCAGGACGAGGTGGCGCACGGACGCTGCTCGTGCGGGGAGGTCCCGCCATAGTTGGCTGTAGTCAGAGCCCGACGGCGGCGCGTCGCCGCGGTCCTCAAGGGCCGTCACCATGCGCGCGAATTCACGGATGGTGAACGTCCGCTTGAGCAGTGAGGCGTCCATTTGTAGGACTTCTCCGCGATGGTTTGAAGCCATGGTGAGTACCAGGTCCGCTTCCCGAAGGATTTTCGAGGTGAGCTGGCGCGCAACAAAGCCGTCGGGTGTGCCTCCGTACGTGCGGATGATGTCCGCTGACAGCGGTTGGACGGGGCTGCCCGCCATGGCCCTGGTGCCGGCGCTGCGGACTTCGAAGCCGCCGGGGAGGACCTGGTCCAGGCCTGCCTGAAGCAGACGTTCGGCTACGGGGGAGCGGCAGATGTTGCCGGTGCAAACGGTCAGGATCCTGACGGGTTGGGGCGATTCCAAAGGTGGAGCTCTTTCACTAGCTGGCAGGCGCGCGTGACACCTGTGTTTTCAAGTTACACGAGAGTCGAATCACGTGTGCCGCATCAGGGCGAAAGCGGCCACGCCGAACGAAACCGCGGCCAGGAGGATCAGGAAAATGATCGGCCAGGCTTGGTTCGGAATCGCTGGAATTCGTGGAATCCCCGGCAACCCCTCGGCGAAGCTCAGCCTCTTTCGGCGTCGCCAATGTCTCCCCATGGTCATAAAGTACCGTATGCGCAAACAAGGAGGGGTTGTTTCCGTAGCCCGGAAACAACCCCTCCTTCTGTTTTGCGTTTAGGCCGCGGTTACGGCTTCGTTCTTTGCGCGGCGGCGGGCCACCACGACGGAGGCCGTGCCGGCCACGAGTGCGCCTGCACCAACTACGCCCCACAGAATCAGGCTGGAGTCGACGCCGGTGTTAGCCAGACCGGTACCACCGGTGTTTGCCAGACCGGTACCACCGGTGTTTGCCAGGCCCGCGGTGCTGACCCCGGCGGCAACAACGGTTGCGGTCACGGTGTGGTGCGAGATCGCGCCCTCCGCGGTCAGCTGGTAGGTGCCCGGTGCGGTCAACGTTACGTCGGTGGAGAAACCGCCGGAGCTGTTGGCCACGGCGGTTGTCTGGGTAGTGGTGGGTGCCAGCGGCAGCGCGCCGGGCACTCCCATGGCGATCCCGCTGCTTGTGCCGGGCGCTGCTGCGCCTTGGGGAGCAGGGGTAAAGGTGATGGTGATGGTGATGGTTTCACCGGGTGTGAAGCCGGTGCCGGAGAATACGACAGTTCCGCCCACAGTTACGGTGGCGCTGGAAACGGTGCCCGGGGCCGGTGCCGGGTAGTCAACGGCCATTGCTGGTGCGGAAGCGGCAAGTGCAATTGTGCCCGCGAGCGCGAGCACTGAAAGAGCTTTCTTCAATTTGTCCCCCTGAGACCTGGTACATGCTTGAGACCTGATACGTAATTCATTGTGGTGATGCGATTCCATCCACCACGAACACGTGAACTGAAATCTGAGACCTACCCCACACCGAAGCTACCACCCTAAGGGTACTTACGCAAAGTAAATCCAAGGACGTTACAAAGGCTTAACGCCTCGTTTATTTAACGGCGCCGCAGCTCTCCGATTGAGTCTGGAGTATTACTTTGTCCATGGATTCGACGCTTGGTGTAACAACGACTTCGGGCTGGCCTTGCTGCACGATTTTTCCGAAGGTGAATTCGACAACGCTGCTTTGTCCCGGAGCCAGGCGAACTGAGAGCGTGCCGACTGGCCGGTTGTCATGCTGCCCCGCGCCGAAGGGGACATTGTTCCCGTCTTGTGTGGCGGTTTCAATCTGGGATTGGGCCGGTCCGTAGGCAATTAAGTTGGTTTGGGCCGTGCCGGCCGGAACGCCATAGGCTCCGGCGCCGGTCACATAGGAGGGTAAGGAGGTGGCCGCATCCGTGGGCGCGGTGTTCGTACTCGTGATTCGCATTTTGACCGTTCCATAGCCGGCTACAGGGCATTGCGTGAACAACTGCACGGTGCTCTTCACGTAGTAGTCCATTTTGGCACCCGTGCCGTCATTGAAGTACGCACCGAACTGAGCCGCCGGAACACTCGGGCCGGAAATAGAACCGCTGAAAGGATACTTGCCAAGAACTGACTGTTCGTTGGCGTCCGAGGACCAAAGTAGAACCCGGTGCTCATCCACGCCCTTACCGACGCCGGCAAGTAGGCTCTTAGCCTCTCCCTTGCCCGATGAGAGGGCTCCAAAGATTTCCTTCGCTACGGCTGCAAAGTAGACATCCTGGACCTTCGGGTCCTCGATCTGCGCGTAGACGTCCGAAAGCAGTGTCTTCACAACGTTCTTGCCCGAAAGCTGGTTCGGCAGTTTCCCCGCAGTAAGCGCCGCGAGCTGCGGATCGTGAAGAGAGATGGGTCCTGTGGCGTCCAGAATGTATCCGAGTGCCACCGGGTCAATCGAAATAGCGCCGTCCAGATGCTCGCCCTTCTTCTGTTCCCACATTTTCAAGGCTGTGGTTGCTGCAGTGGGGAAGTCCGGGGTGAAGTTCACGTCTTGCATGAACATTCCCATACGGGTGCTGTAGATGCGCTGTTGTTCCTCGTCCACAGGCACGGGCGGATCAAATCGGCCAAGGGCCGTGGCGCTGCTCTCCGCGGTAAGGCTGAGTTTCCCTTTGTCCGCGGTGAGCACTGCCAAGGCGCCGGGAATCCCGCCAGTGGCGCGAGCCTCTGCGTTGTTCTGTACGAGGAGTAGATAGTGCCTCGTCTGATCGGCGCCAAGCATCACTGGGGCCAGGCTTGCCGCATCGGCGGCTGAGTCTAGCTCGTCGACGACTGAGCTAAGTTGTTCCTGTGCCTGTTTTAGCGGTGCGGCGATTTGGGGAATCAAGCTGCCATTGTCTATAGCATTCAATCGCTCAGACGAAGCACGTACAGCGTGTGCAGCGGAGGTCACAGCTGGAGCTGCCTTGCGGAGCGGCTCCAAGTTTGTTCCGCTTGCGCTGGGCACGAGTTTGTCCCAATTCACGGAGTCGTAAACCTTCACCAAAGGAGCAACGCCTTGGGTTGCGACGTCGTCCGCGGAACGTGCAATCTCGGTGGCCGCGGAGAAGTTCGCGCCGAGCCAGGGAAGTGCAGAAGCTAAGGACCAAAGAGGGTCGGATGCGGCTTCCCGGGCCGTAGAGGTATGGTGCTGTAGCTGGTCGGCTATCGAGGACGCGTCCGCCGGACGGTTCTGGAGGACGCTTTCCTTGAGTTCGGGTATCAGCTGCGTCGAGGCCTCGAGTTCTGACTTGATCGTGGCCGCCTTCGCCCCTAACCACAGCGTGGTAATTCCACCGATCACAAAAAGGGCAGCGACGCAGATTCCTATGGTCCAAAGTCGAGGGCGGTCCTTGCCAGCGAGCGCGGTTTTACGAACGCCTCGGGCTTTTGCTTCGCCTTGATCCTTCTCGGATCGTTGAATTTCCGTCATGCCTATGGCCTTCCGAGTCCGCGGTAGTGCCAACCTGCCGCACGCCATTTGGCAGCGTCGAGTACGTTCCGTCCGTCGAGGATCCTGAGTGCGGAGACGCCACTACTCACCTCGAAGGGGTCAAGGGCTTTGTACTGTTGCCATTCGGTGAGCAAAAGCAGAGTATCGGCTCCTGCCATCGCCGTATCCAGATCGGGTTCGTACTGCAGCTCAGGGAATCGCTTCGCTGCGTTCTCAAGCGCTTTCGGATCTGTGACTGTCACTACGGCTCCTTGGAGTTGGAGTTGTGCAGCGATGCTGAGCGCCGGCGAGTCCCGGACGTCGTCGCTTTCCGGTTTGAAGGCAGCACCGAGCACTGTGATGCGTTGGCCCAGGAGGCTTCCACCGCAAAGTTCGCGGGTGAGCTCAACGACGCGCGTTCGGCGGCGCATGTTGATGGAATCCACTTCCCGCAGGAAGGTCAACGCCTGATCGGCGCCAAGTTCCCCGGCCCTTGCCATGAAAGCCCGGATGTCTTTCGGGAGGCAGCCTCCACCAAAACCGATCCCGGCGTTGAGGAACTTCCGCCCGATCCTGTCATCGAGTCCGATTGCATCGGCCAGCCGCGTGACGTCAGCCCCCGCTGCTTCGCAGACCTCGGCCATCGCATTGATAAAAGAGATTTTGGTCGCGAGGAAGGAGTTGGCTGCGGCTTTGACAAGTTCCGCGGTGGGGTGGTCGGTGACTAATCGACGTGTTCCCCCGGAGAGGGAAGCGCCGTACACCTCGTCCAACACCGAGACGGCGGAGTGATCTTCCGAGCCATCTGGCACGCCGTACACCAAACGGTCCGGCGAAAGCGTGTCTTGGACGGCATGACCTTCGCGCAGGAATTCGGGATTCCACACGAGATGTGCTCCGGGTTCGTTTTCGAGCAGGACGTCTGCCAGACGGGAAGCAGTCCCTACCGGGACTGTTGACTTTCCGACCACAATGTCGCCTGGCCGAACGTAGGGCAGCAGCGCCGCCACAGCGGCATCAACATGGCGGAGGTCTGCGCCGTTTTCGCCTTTCTTCTGGGGTGTTCCCACGCAGATGAAGTGGACAGAGCTGCCATCGGCCGCGGATACGTCCGTGGTGAAGGACAGCCGTCCAGTGTCCTGCACATCTCGAAGGAGTTCATCCAACCCGGGTTCGAAGAACGGGGCTCGGGCCGCGGAGAGGGTGCTGATCTTCTGCTTGTCAACGTCGATGCCAACTACCTCGTGGCCAAGCTGGGCCATGCAGGCAGCGTGCACAGCCCCGAGATAACCGCAGCCGATGACTGATATGCGCATTGTGTTGCCTTCCCCCAGAGGGTCGTTCCTGCGTCAAAAATTGGTTAGTAGGCGCCATGGCCGCCGAGGACGGCCCGGGCGGTGCGGAGCAAGATGATGAGGTCCCCGGCCAATGACCAGTTTTCCACGTAGTAGAGATCCAAGCGGACGGAGTCTTGCCAGGAAAGATTGGATCTTCCACTGACCTGCCAAAGCCCTGTAACCCCTGGTTTGACTAGAAGCCGACGTCGCACATCTCGTTCGTAGGCCTCCACTTCACTCGGTAGAGGAGGTCTGGGGCCCACCAAGCTCATTGACCCGGCCAAAACGTTAAACAACTGCGGAAGCTCATCGAGGCTGTATCTGCGGAGGAATCCTCCAACGCGTGTGATGCGTGGATCGTTTTTGACTTTGAACAGAAGCCCATTGCCTTCATTCCGGTCAGCTAGCTCAGCGAGCCGTGACTCGGCATCCGACACCATCGAGCGGAATTTGAGCATTTTGAAAGGGGTGCCTTCAAACCCCACGCGTTCCTGTCGAAAGAGGATAGGGCCAGGACTGTCGAACCTCACCAACAGAACGAGGGCTGCAAGTAACGGGGAAAAGAGGACGGTAAGGCCAGCGGAAACCACGATGTCGAAAAGCCGTTTCGCGACCCGTTGACCGGCCTCAAGGGAGGGCGTCGTGACATGAATAAGGGGCAAGCCAGCAACTTGCTGCGTATGGATACGGGGACCGGCAATATCGGTGAGGGCCGGGGCCATGATGAGCCCCACGTTTCGGTTAGCCAATTCCCATCCGAGCTGGCGAAGGATCCTTGGGTGGAGCTGCACGCCTGCCGATATGGCCACGGCATCGGCGTGGCATCGCTCTAGGGAGTCAAGAATTGAATGCGTCTCAGGTTCATACCCTAGAACGGGCAGTCCGAGGTCCATCAATTCCGGGGAGGGGGATGCGTCGCCGGGCGTGTAGGCGGCAACCGGCACGTAGCCCGCATGCTTCTCGCGCACCAGGGTCTCTGCTAGGTGGACGATCCCACTGGAACCGCCAAGCAGCATAAGCCGCGACATCCGTCGGCCCAGCTGTCGGTGGACGCTCAGATGCTGACGGAGGAGCCATCGAGCCAAAAGCAGCCCGACAAGGCCAGCCGGTAAGGCGATTCCTACATACCCGCGAGCCGTATCCACACGAAAGACATAAGAGAAGATTGCAACAAAACCGAACAGCCAAAGGGACGCCGCCGCTACACGCTTGTACTCGTCAGGTCCGGAACCGAGGATTCTGCTTTGCCTCGTGCTCCACGCCCCAAGCATGAGCCACCAAGTAATGGCCAGGACTATTGAGAGCCAGACGTAGCTGGAATCTCGTCCGGAGACGGTGAAACCCGAGTCAAGGCCAAACCGGATGCCGTACGCACCTGCCACCGCCCAGATAATGACAAAGGCGTCGACTATTCGGAGAGTACGCGATGTGCGTACCCTCCAATTTGCCTCCTGACTCAAAGGATCCCCCATTCAAACTTGAGTGCCGCTCAGACTTCTCAGTTACGGATTTCGGTCAAATTTGATCTGTACCAGTCCACCGTCGCCGTGATTCCTTCTTCCAAACCAATGGAAGCAGACCATCCGGCGTCGGACAGCTTGGAAACGTCTAGTAGCTTTCGTGGCGTGCCGTCGGGCTTGGAAGTGTCCCATTCGATGGCACCGGAGAAGCCAACGGATTTTGCCACAATCTCGGCGAGTTCCTTGATAGTTACGTCCATCCCGGTTCCGACGTTGACCTGTTCCGGCCCGTCGTAGTTCTCGAGCAGGTGAAGGCAAGCCGCGGCCATGTCGTCTACGTGGAGGAATTCTCGGCGGGGCGACCCGGTGCCCCAGTTGGTGACCACTGGAGTGCCGGACCTGGCAGCTTCGTCGTAGCGGCGAATCAGTGCTGGCAGGACGTGAGAGCCTTCCGGCGAGAAGTTGTCGCCCGCTCCATAAAGGTTAGTGGGCATGGCAGATATCCACGGGAGCCCATACTGCCGGCGGACTGCCTGCACCTGCATGATGCCTGCGATTTTCGCGATCGCATAGGCGTCATTGGTCGGTTCAAGGTGGCCTGTGAGCAGTGAATCTTCGCGGATAGGTTGCTCAGCGAACTTCGGATAGATGCAGGATGACCCAAGGAAGAGTAGCCGTTCGACCCCATGCTCGCGCGCCGCATCAAGAACATTCACCTGGATTCGCAAATTGTCGCTCAGGAAGTCCACGGGGTATGTGCTATTCGCGAGGATCCCGCCCACTTTTGCGGCCGCCAAGACCACATAGCGTGGCTTGGTTTGGGCGAAGAAGTTGAAAACAGCCTCGCGGTTTTTTAGATCCAGTTCGTTGGAAGCCTTACCGACAAGGTCCATAAAGCCCTCGTTCTCCAGCCTGCGCCAGATGGCGGAGCCCACAAGCCCGCGGTGTCCAGCAACATAGAAAGTCGAGTCGCGGTCTAGGTCGCCGGGCTTGAATGCGGCAGTCTGTGACATCAGTTCTTCCAACTATCGAGGTCTACGCCATCAATCCATTGATTTCCGGCGTGCTTCAAAGCTTCAATATCAGCATCCACCATAATTCGAGCGAGCTCAGGGGTATGGACGGTTGCCTTCCAACCGAGTTTCTCCTGTGCTTTCGATGCATCGCCCACGAGCGCGTCTACTTCTGTCGGACGGAGGTAACGCTCGTCAAAGCGAACGTGGTCCTCCCAATTGAGGCCAGCGTGCTCAAAGGAGATCTGCAGGAAGTCTCGGACGGTGTAGTCGCCGCCGGTAGCCAAGACGTAATCGTCCGGTTCGTCAACTTGGAGCATTCGCCACATGCCCTCTACATACTCAGCGGCATAGCCCCAGTCGCGGACCGCGTCGAGGTTCCCCATGTAGAGCAAGTCTTGCTGACCGGCCTTGATCGCGGCCACCGCCCTGGTGATCTTCCGTGTCACGAAAGTCTCACCGCGTCGGGGTGACTCGTGGTTGAACAGGATTCCGTTGACCGCAAACATCCCATATGCTTCACGGTAGTTTTTTGTCACCCAGTAGCTGTAGACCTTGGCTGCGCCATAGGGAGAACGGGGGTAGAACGGAGTCTCCTCATTCTGTGGCGGGGGTGTAGCGCCGAACATCTCAGAAGAAGACGCCTGATAGAACTTGGTGTCAATCCCAGACATCCTGACCGCTTCAAGTAGTCGGATGGATCCGACTCCAGTCGTGTCTCCAGTGTGTTCGGGCTCGTCGAAAGACACTCTGACGTGAGACTGCGCCGCGAGGTTGTAGACCTCGTCCGGTTTGATATCCGCCAACAACGTGACGAGCCTGGCTCCATCGCTGAGATCACCGTAGTGGAGGAAGAGCTTTGCCTTCGGATCATGAGGGTCGACGTAAAGGTGATCGATACGCGCGGTGTTGAATGTCGATGCTCGGCGAATGAGTCCATGGACCTCGTAGCCTTTACTGAGAAGTAGCTCAGCCAAGTAGGACCCGTCTTGCCCTGTGATGCCGGTGATGAATGCGCGTTTAGTCAAGAGGGCCCCCAGTAAGAGAAGTGATGTAGCCGTGAGCAACACCAGCAACGAATGCGCAGGCACTAGACCTGTAGATGCGAGTTCATCATAAGGGAGGACCCCCGGCACCAAAAGCCGGTCGTAACGGTATCCCGTGTGTGTCACACTTACGAAGTCAGTCATCACTGCGGCCAGCGGTTCAGGGAATGGAGATCGGCGTCTTGGGGGTGTCTTCAGCTCGTATCCGACGTGCACGAAGCAATGAGCTGTGTGGGTCTATAGCTACAGCCGATTTGTTCACGCTGTGCGATAGGGACGAGCACGTCTACCAGTCTCCAGCGTTATAGTCGGCAGTTTAGGAAACTTTGGGGGAAATTTGCCTAGGTCTGGCACCATCACAGCGTGGACCGCGACAGGGTCGGATTTAGGACGATTGACGCAAGATCTCGTATCCAGTTGCAAGCTACGGGCGCGAAAGTCACTCGAATTCAAATGATCAGTGTCTATTGATCCGTAATCCATAAGGTGGTCTTTGAATCTATGTTGACGCCCTCAGTCTCTTTTTTAATAGCAGCAAGAAACGCTGAGACAACGATTAGGCGAGCAGCGGAATCCGCTCTGAGCCAGGATTACGATGGCGTTGTCCATGTGGTTGTTGTTGATGATGCGTCGGCAGATCGAACGCTTTATGTCGCTTCTTCGCTAGATGGCGTGGAAGTAATTAGAAATGAACGGCGCCTCGGTCGATCTGGCTCTCGAAACCGTGGGCTCGAAGCGATTACAACTGACTTTGTTGCAATCCAAGATGCTGATGACTACTCCCTTCCGCATCGACTTCAGGAAACGATTCCGCTTGCTCTAGATGGGAAGTCAGTCGTAGGAACCCAACTTGTATGGAAGGACAAACGCAAAGGCGTTTATTCCGGAGCTCGTTGGCCTGATAATTTCGCCGATACGGAGGCTCTGCTCTCAACGTTCAGAACACCAGTTGCCCATCCTTCTATGCTGCTTCCAACCGAACTTTTGAAATCGGTCGGGGGGTATGATCAAACCTTCCCGGTTGCGGAAGATCTGGACCTTATGTTGCGATTAAGGCAAACACACTCCGATTTGAAGTTTACTAATTCAAGAACTCAGAGCGTGGTGTACGAGCGAGCACGGCTCGATTCTGCGGCCTATGTCATGCATGCTAATTATTGGCGCAGTCGAGTAGAAGAACGGCACACTGGCGGTAATCAAATACGCGGTTCATGGATGATCGACGGCTCAAAGCAATATGTTCGCCAGAGACTGAGGTACGCGCGCGATCTCGCTCTTCGCCGGATTGTAATCGGTGACGACCACCATGGTTAGCTCTATTGACGTAACTTCGGCAGGACGAAAGGTTTTCACTTCGAGCGTCCTTCTGACGATGGCGTCCATTGGGTTCATGGTCCCAGGCCTCATTCGAACCAAAGTCGCCGGAATGACAATGGGCGCCCACGGCATAGCTCTGTTTGGCCAGCTATCTCAAATGCAGACGCTTCTGATCACCCTCGGAGGCGCGGGACTTGCTACCGCGACGAGAGTGATTCTCGCACGAAATGACTTGAGCGGAAAGGCCCGTGATCAGGCCCAGAGTTGGTTGCTGTGGGTGCCTGCTGCATTCTCGCTCGGGCTCGTCGTGGTTATTACAGCGCTCAATGCCGGGGTTTCACAGATTGTCCTCGGCAGCAGTGCGTATGGATTGGAATCTATTTTTGCAGCAGCTGGCATTCCGCTTGCTGTGGCAGGTCAGATAGTCCTGGCTGCCGCTCAGGCAGGCCGAGAAACTAGCAGACTGGTTGCTTCGGCTCTAACCGCAGCTCTCGTTGGCGGAGCTGTAGTTGCCGCACTGATGGCCACAGGGGATAGTTCCCTAGCCGCTCTAAGTCTGGTTTGCGGTCCCGGAGTTCAGCTTCTTGTGATTGTTTTCATCTGCCGGACGGCGCGGCGTGGGTTCTTGGCCTTTCCACGCCTGGACAAAATCCGGCGCAAGGAGGTCATTGTCCTCGCATCAGCCAGCCTGGTTCTGGGGGCGCTTGCTGCCGGCGCGGAGTTGGCTTCAAGATCGACTGTCGTCCATTTTCGTGGGTTGATCGAGCTCGCGCCGTATCAGCCCGTTGCTCTCCTCGTGACGACCTCGATGAGTTTGATCCTCGGAGCCGTTGCTACATCGTCCCTTGTGGAACTTGCAAGTATCGACAATAGAGGCTTGATAGGCGAAAGGATCACAGAGATCGCGAAGAGGATCCTCCCGTTCTTTGGATTGATTATCTCGCTTGTAATTGCACTCTCGCCCTTCGCAGTCAGCATCCTTTTTGTACCGACCCTGGTTCATTCGTCAACTGCACTGATCGTGTTCGCGTTTGCTGGCGAACCTCTTCGTGCGTTGGCGTGGATAGCGGGTTCGTGCTTCTTGCCCCTTGGCCAAAGAAGAACCTGGCTGGTCGTAGGCCTGCTAACGGTTAGCGTCCAAGCAGCCGTGGCACTTGTGTTCGCCTCGACGGTGGGTGTCTTCGCGATTGTCGCCGGATTGGTCTCGGCGAGCGTAGTCACGCTCGCCGCGACACTTCTTGCTCTGAAGAGATCCAGTATCATTGTCGAAAAACCTGCAGTGATATTGAGTGTTTGCATCTCAATTATAGTTTCGGGTCTACCGCTCTTAAGTTATGCGATCTTGGGGGTCGTCAGTCCGGGCGCTATCTTCTCAGCAGGGCTAATCGGTATTTATATGGTTGTCTATAAGAAATTACAGTCGAACTTGAGAGAAGTGGCCTAATGTCTTTCCTTCGCCCTGTAAGCGTCGTGGCTTTGCGTGGTGGATTTGGAAATCAGCTTTTTGCTTGGGCGTACGGGCAGAGGTTGAATCGCGAAGGTCATCTTGTCCTTTACGATCGAGGAAACCAGCTTGGACGAGGATTCGCATTGCGCGGCCTGATTCCGAACTCGAAGCTCGTTTCGCTGCCGAGTTTCTTTTGGCGCAAAGTAGGGGCATCTGATTCGATGTCATTCCTTCGCAAGAATGGATTTGTGCGGATTGAAGAGCAGGAGTTGCCGCCTAGAAGAATCGATGCTTCGCCGCGGTTGGTTAACTTGCATTGGGGATACTGGCAATCAATGGACTATTTTTTTGAAGCAAAAGACAGTGTTTTCCGAGATATCGAGCAGTGGGTTGGACGAGCCGATGAGCCGCCGGGTGAAACTTGTGCAATCCATGTGAGGCGAGGTGACTACGTCTCAGATCCGAAAGCGGCGGCAGTGATGGGAGCCCTACCGTTAAGCTACTATAAACGCGCGATAAAGCGTATGGAACAAAATGGATACACAAATTTCGTCGTCTACTCTGATGATAGACGCTGGGCGACAGAGAACGTTTTGCCACTAGGGGCGAATATTCGAATTGCCCATACGCGCGATTCGGAGGATTTCGTACGCATGTCCACGTCTGCCGCTCTGATTACCGCCAATAGCTCATTTAGTTGGTGGGCCGCATTTCTGGTGTCGATGTCCGGTGGCGACGTGATAGCGCCATCCGCGTGGTTTGCGGAGCCCACACTGGACTCATCTCGGCTGGTCCCGGACACCTGGGCGTCAATGTGATCCGTTCGCGATTTCCGGAAGGTGTGCGACGGGCCGCAGTTATAGCCATTTGCACATATAAGCGCGAGGGCTTACTTCCAAGGTTGCTCGATGAGATATACCGACAGGTCAAAGAACTTTCGCCTGGATTTGTCGTTAGAATTCTTGTTATTGACAATGATCCAGAAGGCTCGGCAAGCTCCTGTCTAGACCTCCGTAGAAGCGCTGTCGATAAAGATCTATTCACTTATTGTCATGAACCTAACCCTGGCGTAGGCCATGCGAGGAATCTCGCATTTTCGTCGGTGACTGAGGGCGAATGGCTCATCTTTTTCGACGATGATCAGATGCCCGGCCCTGCATGGCTTCAAGAATTTCTGGCGGCGCCAGACCTTTGGCAAGGTGATGTTTTCGTTGGCCCGGTGCGTCCACGTCTTCCTGATGAATATCCTAATTGGGCCGAAGGAGCTTGGGCGTGGTCCAGGCCAGAGTATGCTGACGGGGCAGTACGGCGTCACGCCGGTTTTGGAAATATCCTTATTTCTCCATCTGCCCTCCAAAACTCGGTATGCAAGGTTCCCCGGCCCTTCCTGAACGGTCCGGGTGAGGACACTGCGGTGACATCGGCCTTGACTGCGGAGGGCTATAAGATCGTTCACGTCCTGGGCGCATGGGCGTGGGAAGCAGTCACCGCCGACCGTCTTGAAATTCGCTGGGTAATGGACAGGCGAAAAGCCGCTGGTCGCGTCTGGGCTAGATTGGTCCTGGACGGCCATTCGGGGTCTGCGAGCTTGGCCGTCTCCTTCGTAGGTTTGGTGGCACGTGCACTATTGTTGCGAGTTCGCGCAGCTATACATCGAAGCCCCTCAGATGCTGTACGGGCCAACGCGCATTTGGCGACCGCTGCTGGGTATGTACTCGAAATCCGAGGGTATCTTTCCCGGAAAATCGGAGCAGCCGGCTAATGGAGAGCTGACTACTTCACGTGGACTTGTTTTCGCAGGGACGTCAAGCCCTGCAGAAAGTTGGAAGCCATGTTGTGAACTGAGTACACTTCGGCAGATTCCTCGGTGCCCCTCTTTAGCCCGTCCAAAGCTTCAGTATCATTCAGCAACTCTACAATCGAAGTAGAGTATTCCTTCATGTCATCCCTAGTCACGACGGCATTGTGACCCGGCTGGAGATATTCGAATTCTGGGGCGTGCAGCGGCCAATCTGTGGTTACTATCGGGGTAGTGCTGGCGAAGCTGTCCACTGCCACGAGGCCGACTCTGCCTGGCATGAGAAGCACTTCCGCGGATGCCAGGGCGAGGGCTTTTTCTTCGCCGAACAGAGAACCCAAGTACGCAATCCATGGGTTGCTATCTGCGGCACTTTGCACCAAGTCTCGCCTTGAACCGTTGCCTGCAATAATTAGTCGGAATTCCGGATCGCTTGAGTGGACCTGCTGTGCGGCTTCAAGTAGAAATTCGAGACGCTTGGAGTCGTCAAGCCCGCCGATGAAGATCCCAGTCTTACCTCGAAGGTCGTGCTTGTCTGCGAAAGTTTGTTTCGATACATCAGTGATTTTAGAGATCAGGTTCCGTAGTTCGGTTGAATCTACGGAGTTCTGAACAATTGTGATTCTGTTGGCGGGGAAACCAGCGGCCCTGACCGCAGCTTCTCCCCCTTTGGTGTAGGAGAAGAACCATTCGCCTCTTCTAGTCAGGAACTGTTTGAACCATTCCTGGGCTCGTCCAGTGCTTTTTGTGTACGTCTTTCCATGGCCCCAGAAGGCCACGTGAGCTCCTTGGCGGCGTAACAGAAGCTGGTAGGTCTCGAGGTTCCTGACAGCCTGTTCCAATACGACCACGTCGTATGGGCCTTTTTGCCAAATCGAAACCGGTGACTTGTAGACAAGACTTCTACCGCGTATGTTGAAGAATTTGGTATTCATTCGCGTTGCGTAAGGCTCACTAACAGAGTCGCCACGTTCCTGCCACTCCGGCGGCGGGTTCCCGTGGAAAATATCGATCCGGATGCCTTGCTCCGACGCCAATTCAAGCAGCTTATCGAAAAATGGCTTGCGATACTGAGGGAACCAGGGGTGGATGATCGCAACGCGCATGTCAGCCTTCTTCCAGTAAACGATGGATGCCGCGTCGGTTCAGTTCCGCCCAATGAGTCATGAAATCCGGTTCGCTAAACCGATATTTTCTGAAAGTAGCGGGTGAACCTGCAACGACCGTGTTCGGCGCGACATCACGTGTGACGACAGACCCGGCCGCGATGATGGCGCTGTCGCCGATCGTCACCCCGGACAGGATGACCGCGCCATAGCCAATCCAGACATCAGAGCCGACTAACGTTTGTTTGCTTAGGGCTTTTGGGTTGTCGCCTACCCATTCGGCACGGCGAATTGGCACTCCAACGGTTCGAGTTTCGTGGTCTGTTCTTCCTATGATGCCAACAGCGTTGGCGACAAGAACCCCGTCGCCGATCATCCCGTCGACCTGTATGGTGGCGTTCTTGCCGACATAGACGTCGTTGCCTATCGATAGGCGTTGCGGCGCCCAAATAATCGTTCCAACGCCGACATGGAAGTTGTCACCGACCACGACATTTTTTCGGACTGCCAGTTTCCGTAGGACGAACCGAGATAACGCCCTAATCAACGCGGACTCCTTCAGGGGAGTCATCGGTTCTTGAACGGTGCCTGGCAACCGCCCAAAGGAACACGAGGTTTCCGATGAGATACCGCCTCCACAGCCGACGAGGTTCTGATAAAAGCCTGAACAACCATTCGAATCCCAATTTCGAAATCCACTCAGGGGCTCTACGTTTGGTTCCGGCAGAGAAGTCGAAGGCAGCACCGACCGCAACGGCCAGGACTGGTAATTCCGACGCAATCCTCTCAACTTCCCAATCCTGTTTAGGAGTTCCCAGGCCCACCCAGACAATTTCCGCCGATGAATCTGCTATTGCTTTGTCCTGATGGCGGATCTCGTCCTGGGTCATCGTTCGAAAGGGGGGACTGAAGCTTCCGACGATGTTGACCCCGGGGTGCCTAGCTTGAAGGCTGGCCTCCAGCTGGGAGAGTGTTTCCTCAGTCGCGCCGAGCAAGAAATGCCTGACGTCTGATTCTCGACCGACGTTCATGACTTCTTCGAAGAGCCGTGGTCCGCGAACTTGTTGAAGTCGCTTTCCGCTTCGAGGTTTCCACCAGGTCAGCGGCTTGCCGTCGGGAAAGTTGGCCGTTGAGGTAGCTAACAGCTTCGCATATCGATCATCTCGATGCGCAAGAGCAACGGTGTACGCGTTGACCAAATGGAAGCTGAATCCACGCGGCCGGCCTTGGACCTTTGCTAGACGACAGAGTTCCTCGGTGGCATCACGTAGGGAGGCTTGAACCAGAGGGACCCCTGCAAGTTCCTGCGCGGGGAGTTGAAAGGCTTGAGAACGCATTGGTGATAACCCTTTACAAACGCGAGATTAAGACCGACCTCAACGGCAAGTACTCCGAGTACAGTCAGAGCACTGAGCGGGTTTTATCTGCGGGACATCGGAAAACTACGTGCCGGGCGAGCCTCTGGAGGAGTTGCCTCTTGACCCTGATCGAATAAGGGATCGGGCCGTCTGGACGCGTTTGGTGCTGGAGGTCGCGCCTTTCCCTCCTTGGACTTAGCCTTGGGCGTCTCGTCGTGTGCGTAGTAGCTGTAGGCGTAGGCGTCCGGGCCCTTGACCGGAAGTCGGTTAAGAACGATACCGAGTACTTTCGAGCCCACCATGTCAAGGGCAGCAAGCGACCTCTGGAGGTCCTGCCGAGTGAGTTTTTGAGATCCGACGACCACTACTACTCCGCCGACATGTTGGGACAGAACCGCTGCATCTGTAACTGGAAGGAGCGGTGGTGCATCGATGATGACGGCATCAAACGCGCGTTCAAGGCGCGCAATAAGGTCCTTCATCTCTTCGGAGCCAAGGAGTTCGCTCGGATTCGGCGGAATCTGGCCGGACGTAAGCACGAACAGATTGTCTTCACCCCAAGGCTGAAGGAGATCATTTACATCGGCTAGTCCCACCAAAGCGGTGGTGAGGCCTGCACCTCTGTCCAGACCCAAGTAGTCATTTACTGCGGGCCGACGCAGGTCGGCGTCGAGCAGGCACACTGTCTGCCCTGCTTGAGCGAGTGCAATAGCTAGATTCGTTGATGTGGTGCTCTTTCCCTCGCCAGGTACGGATGACGTGACTAGGACAGTCTTAGCGTGCTGGGATACGTTTGCGAACTGAAGATTTGTCCGAAGCTGCCGAAACGATTCGGCCCGGGGACTCCTTTGGGCGGTCTGTGTCAGAAGTGGCTTCTTTTCGGCGTCTAGGTCGAACGCAATTCCGCCTAAGAGCGGAGCGTCCGTTACATGCCGCAAGTCTGCCTCACCGCGGATTCGATTATCGAGGGTGGTCCTCAGCACGGCAGCCCCGACCCCCAGAGCCAGTCCAACCAGTAGACCCAGAAGCAAATTGAGGCGCGTATTGGGCGATGAGGGATTGGCCGGTGCGATTGCGGGTTTGATAACTGACAAGCTGACCGGGGAAGCTCCGCCGGTCTTAGGCTTTTCCAAGGAATCAACGGCAGTCACTAGGCTCTTCGCGACGGCACCTGCGATCGCAGCCGCCTGAACCGGGGAGTGGTCAGTGACCGCCACATTAATGAGAACCGTGTTGGCGTCTGTCGTGGCCGTCACTTGCTTGGCTAGTTCTTCCGCCGTGCTGGACAACCCGAGGCTGTCGATAACAGGTTGAAGTACTACTGGCGAGTCCACGGTCTTTACATAGGACTGAACGCGTGCCTGGCTGAAGGTGTTGCCCTGCTGAAGCTCTTGGATTGTTCCGGAACCTTGGATGGCAACAAACAGCTGAGTCTCGGCCGTGTATGTGGGGGGCGTCAGCACAGAAGCGCCTCCGCCAACAAGCAAGCCTGCGAGAGCGGCGGCCGCTATCAAAACCCAATGCCTGCGCAAGATTCGCAAGTAGTCACGTAGGTCCAAACCGGATCCCCCTGAGTCGGTTGATGGAACTGCCGGAAGTCATGCCCCCAGAGCAGCATATTTCGTGCGGTCCTGCTCATCATACCCGGCAGTTCTCGCATCGAGTTTTGTTTCGTCACTGGTGCTCCCGAGCGCTGATTTGCGCGGTTTCGAAGGTGGCAGCCCGTGCTGGTCTTACATCTGTGTCAACATGGCCGATACTTAATTCAGGGAACTCTCAGGAACATCCAAAAATGGAGCACGCTTTGCCGTATATAGACATCAACCCTTACCGCAATCCAACGCGGAAACGGTTCAAGTATGCGGGGTTATTTGTTTTGCTGTGTATAACCGCAGCTGTCGTCTACCTGGCCCTATCCCGATAGCGCCTACCGCGTATCCAGATCCTCAAACACCAGGAACGTCTGCGTATCCTGCACGCCCGGCATTGACTGCAGCTGGTCAAAGATGACCCTGCGAAGATGAATATTGTCGGTGGCGCGGACCAGCAGGATGACGTCGAAGTCGCCACCCACCAGCGCAATGTGCTGTACCTCCGGAATGAGCCGAAGCTCTTCGCGGAGCTCGCGCCATGAATGCTGCTGCACCTTGAGGGTGACATAAGCCGATGACTTCAGGCCCGCCTTGATGGGATCCACCAGCGCGGTGAACTTGGTCAGCACGCCTTCGCCAGTCAGGCGGGAAATTCTCGAGTACGCGTGCGCCCTGCTGATGTGGACGTTCTCCGCAACCTGAGTGACGGACATCCGGCCGTCGCGCGTCAGCTCGGCAATGATGTCCCTGTCCACTTGGTCAAGGGGAACCTCCGCCTGATCAATTTCTGCGTCCACCACCGCACCTCCAATTCGTCCACGGTGCGGGCCCGTTACCCAGCTCACAATGACAATCTGTCTTCCAGACTAGAGGTTTTCGGCAAGCTTTTCCATGATTCTGCCGGACGCTGGATACGAAACTTCTCCATGGAACATACTTGTGGCAAATAGTGGATAAAGAAGGACGGACCAATGACGATCTCCGCGGACCACGAGGCCCAGGGTCTGGCTGACGCCCGGCCCGACGGCACCGACTCAAACGACCAGGCTTCCGAAGTGCGGCGCAAGTTCGGCATCAGCGTGGAAGACTACATGCTGCCTGCCCGCCACCAGATCCAGATGGTCGATCCCACCGGCGTGCTCAAGCCCGAAGATGAACAAGGCACCGAACCCGGCCACGAATACCCCATTCCCGGCGATGCCGAGCTCATGACGGCCTACGAACAGCTCGTCGTCGGGCGCCGCGTCAATGATCAGAACTCCGCCCTCGTCCGGCAAGGCCGCATGGCCGTGTACCCGTCCAGCCATGGTCAGGAGGCGTGCCAAGTGGCCGCGGCCCTGTGCCTTCGGGAAGGCGACTGGCTGTTCCCCACCTACCGTGACGCCGTCGCCGTCATGGCCAAGGGTGTAGACCCGGTGGAGGCGATGACCATCTTCCGCGGCGATTGGCACGGCGGCTACGACCCCACCAAGCACAAGGTGGGCATCCAGTGCACTCCGTTGACCACCCAGCTGCTGCACGCCGTCGGCGTTGCCCACGCAGCCAAGCTGCGCGGCGAGGACACCGTGGTGCTGGCAATGTGCGGCGACGGTGCCACCAGCGAAGGGGACTTCCACGAAGCCCTCAACTTCGCGGCAGTCTTCCACCTCCCGGTGATCTTCTTTGTCCAGAACAACAAGTACGCCATCTCGGTGCCACTGAGCCAGCAGTCCGTAGCCCCGTCGCTGGCACACAAAGCCGTGGGCTACGGCATGGCCGGTGAACGCGTCGACGGCAACGACCTCGTCGCGCTGCTCGCCGTACTCGACAGGGCAGTGAAGCTCGCCCGGGAAGGCTCCGGCCCGCTCCTGATCGAGGCCCACACCTACCGCATGCAGGCCCACACCAACGCCGACGATGCAACCCGCTACCGGGCGGACAGTGAAGTGGCCGAATGGACCGCCAAGGATCCCATCAGCCGGATGACTTCCTATCTCACCGATCGTGGACTGCTCGACGACGACGGTGCCGCCCGCATTGCGGCAAAAGCCGAGGCGGTTGCCACACAGCTTCGTGAAGGCCTGGGGGAGGACGTCCCGGTCGATCCGCAGAACCTCTTCCGCTATGTCTTCTCCATACCCACTCCGCAACTCAAGGAGCAGTCCGCCCTGCTCGCCGATGAACTCGCCCGTGAGGCATCCAGCCAGAAGGAGGCAGGCAAATGAGCCCCGCCGTCACCACATCCTCTGAAGCCACCGCGCGCGTAGCAACAGGCGACGTCAGCTCTGCCACCGCAAGCGCGGCCGCCAGCGCAGCAGCGGTCGCCGAAGCCTCCGGTCCACAGACCATCACCATGGCCAAGGCGCTCAACACCGCGATGGCCGATGCAATGGAAGCCGACTCATCGGTTCTGGTGTTCGGCGAAGACGTTGGCCGCTTGGGCGGGGTCTTCCGCATCACCGATGGTCTCATGGCCACCTTCGGAGAGACGCGGTGCTTTGATACTCCCTTGGCTGAATCCGGCATCGTCGGTATGGCCGTGGGTATGGCCATGAACGGAATGCGCCCCGTCATCGAGATGCAGTTCGACGCCTTCGCTTACCCGGCCTTCGAACAGATCGTCAGCCACGTGGCCAAGATGCACAATCGCACCAAGGGCGCCGTCAAGCTACCCATGGTTATCCGTGTGCCGTACGCCGGCGGAATTGGCGGCGTGGAACACCACTGCGACTCCTCCGAGTCCTACTACGCCCACACCGCGGGCCTGAAGGTTTACACCCCGGCCACCGTGGCGGACGGCTACCGGATGCTTCGCGAAGCGATTGACTCCGACGATCCCGTGATGTTCATGGAACCCAAGAAGCTCTACTGGTCCAAAGACCAGGTGGACTTGAACGCGCTGCGCGAAGAACACGCCGCGAACGTTTCCGCGGGTTCCAGCAGCGAGGGTCGGGCCGCCGTCGCACGCCCTGGTACTGACGCGACCCTTATCGCCTACGGACCCTCAGTCCCGACCGCGCTCGCCGCGGCCGCTGCCGCCGCAGAGGAGGGCCGCTCGCTTGAGGTGATCGATGTCCGCTCGATCGTTCCCTTCGACGACGAGACCGTCAGCGCCTCCGTGCGCAAGACCGGCCGCGCCGTGGTGATCGCCGAAGCACACGGCTTTGCCTCAGTGTCCTCCGAGATCGTTGCTCGCGTACAGGAACGCTGCTTCCACTACTTGGCCGCGCCCATCCGGCGCGTGACTGGCTTCGACGTCCCGTATCCGGCTCCGAAACTGGAGCACTACTATTTGCCAAGCGTCGACCGCATCCTCGACGCCGTTGACGATCTTCAATGGGAGAACTGACCATGAGCTCAGATATGCAGGTGTTCCTGCTTCCGGACCTCGGCGAAGGCCTTACCGAGGCCGAACTCGTCAACTGGCTGGTTGCCGTGGGCGATGAGATTCGTGTGGACCAGCCGATCGCCGAAGTTGAGACCGCGAAGTCCATGGTGGAAGTGCCTTCACCGTATGCGGGCATTGTCGCCGTGCTGCACGGCGAGGCCGGCCAGACGCTCGACGTCGGGAAGCCGCTGATTTCGGTGGCCCCTGTTGGGGCTTCGGTTCCTGAGGAGTCCCGGGCCACGGACGAAAAAGTTGCCGAGGCGCCCGCTGTTTCCGCAGCGGCGGAGGCCTACAGGACCGAGGAGAAGGCCGGATCGGGGAACGTCCTCATCGGCTACGGCACGTCCGGTGGCGGCGAGGCTCGGCGTACCAGGCCACGTAAGGCTCCTGCATCAGCGACTGCTCTGGCCGCGGAGCCCGACATTGCCGAACTCGCGTTGTCTCGTACGCGGATTCCAGGGAAGCTCTCCGCAGTGATTTCCCCTTTGGTGCGGAAGATGGCTCGGGACCATGGGGTCTCGCTGGACGAAGTGCCAGGTTCGGGGGAGAGCGGGCTCATCCTCCGGCGCGATGTTGAAGCTGCGATCGGTTCAGCTCCCCGCGAGGGTGGTCCTCGTGAAGCTGCTCCTGTCGAGGCGCCGGCCGTGGTTGAGCAGACCACCGGTGTGCAGGACGCGCGAACCGGCCTGTCTGTTGCTTCCCGTACTCCGGTTCGTGGGGTGCGCAAGGCTGTTGCGGCGAACATGACCCGCAGCCGGTCCGAGATCCCCGAGGCGACTGTCTGGGTAGATGTTGATGCCACTGCGCTCCTTGAGATGCGTGCAGAACTCAAGAAGCGCCATCCGCACGGGACTCCTGGGTTGCTCGCGTTCATCGCCCGTTTTGTCACGGCTGGGCTAAAAAAGTACCCCGAACTGAACACTCGAATCGTCACCGCCGAAGATGCGGCAGGCGGCGAGATGCAGGAGATCATCGCGTTCGACGGGATCAACTTGGGCTTCGCTGCGCAGACGGACCGCGGTCTGGTGGTTCCTTCTGTCCGCAACGCCCACCTGATGAACGCTCGCGAGCTGGACACGGAGATCCGCCGGCTCACCGCCGTCGCACGGGACGGCAAGGCGACGCCGACCGAGCTGGCCAGCGGCACGTTTACGTTGAATAACTACGGGGTGTTTGGCGTCGACGGCTCCGCCGCGATCATCAACTACCCTGAGGTTGCGATGCTCGGCGTAGGCCGCATCATCGACAAACCCTGGGTAGCGGATGGGGAGCTCGCCGTCCGCAAGGTTGCCGAGCTGACGTTGGCCTTCGACCACCGTGTGTGCGATGGCGAAACTGCTGCCGGGTTCCTCAGGTATGTCGCGGACGCAATTGAGAACCCGGGGACGGCGCTGGTGGATTTGTAGGGGGAAGTCATGGCCAAGCTGACGCCGGCCGCTCAGTGTGGGGCCAGCCGCCTGGTTTAACCGACTTGAACGGCTCTACCTATCTCCATCCATAGAGAGCCGCTGAGCATGAACGTCGCGCTCGTCTGACGATTCGCGGTGGTGTTGCTTGGCGCGGACCCGCCGGCGAAGCGGCAGTTCGTCGGCCAAGAATAGGTGCGCCCACCCGTTGCGTCTTGCAACCAGCAAATGGTGATCTGTTGGCCCTGATGCCCGTTGGTCAGGGTGCTGCTAGTTGCATTCGCCTGTAACGTGACCTGGAAAGAATTCGTCAATGACGCATCGAACGCCACAACACCGGCTGATGTGAGAACGGTAGACACTCTCATTCCCCGCTCGGCAACAGAATTGTTGATGTAAGTGTTTGTATTCGATGAGCTGTCGTTGAACGACTTGCCTTGAACCATATTTCTTGCGGCGTTGCCATTGACGACGTTGTTTGACGCTGTCGCACCAGTTTGCACAGCATAGTTGAATCCAGATCCCGTTTCGCGGCTGAATTGGTTTACTGAGACGGTGTTGTACTGCGATGTTCCGTCGATGAGGACGCCGACGCCGCCTGTCTTGTAGCCATGATCATAAAAGGCGTTACCGGTGACGAGGTTTCGTTCGATGTTGGTTGCTCCGCCGAATGTCTGCATCATTATGCCGTAATTGCAAGTGTTGATGCGGTTTCCGGTGATCACGTTTCCGCGGCCGCTTGTGATGCCGATTCCGTTCGTGCAGAGGAAGATGAAGTTGTTGTGAATGATGTTGTAATCAGAGTATCCGGCTGAACCCCCTGTGTTATCCATGTGGATGCCGTCGCCGCCAAAGGCCCCGGTTGCACCTTGAAATGTGTCGATTTGGCATCCGGTGATTTCGTTGTCATAGGACGACTGAAAGTAGATCGAGTGGCCAGTGTTACCGGATACGTAGCATCCGCGGATTTGGGAGACCTGAACATCTGAGAATCGGATACCGTTTCCTGCCGTGTTTGTGATGTAACAATCGACGATTAGGATGCGACGGCACGTGACGCCGTCGGTGCCGCCCGCCCCCGAGGCTTTGAAATCCAGAACGTTTCCGCCCGAGCCCATGAGCTTGAGGTGGCGAATCTCAATGTCGCTATCGCCATTGGTCTGGTCGGCGTTGGCAATCAGAGTTGATCTCAGGTTCGACATGAAGATGCGCGACTCGCCCTTATTCGTGTTCCAAACGCCGCCTGAGGCGCCCTCAAGAACCGTCCCAGTTGGGACTGTTATTGTGCTCGTGACCTTATACCGGCCGGCGGGGAAGAATACCGGCCGTCCTGCGCCGGCGCCGGACGAAGTTAACTGCTTAGCGGACGCCGCGATTGCTGCCTGGATGGCTGTCGTGTCATCAGCTACGCCATCTCCGAGAGCGCCATAGTCTCTCACGTTGATGATCAACTCATCTTTTCGGACCGGAGCCTTCCCGCCGACCAAAGCAAGTGCGAAGGTGGGCGACCAGGCCCAGTTGACTGGGTCGAACGTCGTGCCCGACCCGTGCGAAACCACCGCAGAGACGATGTCCCCAGCTGGGGATATAACCTGCTGCCCAGCCGTATAGGCTGTCGCAGGGACCCATTTCGGAACAGTGGTTGCGGCCGGTGCGCAAATGGTGGCAGGGTCGGTGGCACTTAGTGCACTCGGCACCGGGCCCGTTTGCGTAGCGGCTTGGGCTGGGCCCGCGCCGTAGCCTGATACTGCGGCGGCGCCCGTTACTGCGGTTGCAAGCGCCCCCAATCTAAACAGCCCGCGGCGCTGGACGGTGCCCCCGCCAGCCAATGGCGTCGCCCTTTCCCCATATTCTTCGTGCACTCTGATCACCAAACCCCAGAAGACATATACCGGTTGACTAACCGAAGTGATCCTTGTGGTCAGTTACTCAGCTGACGAATTCGCAGACCTGGTTAATCAATATGACCAGAACGCTAAATGGTGCAATGTTCCCGAACCACAGTAGGCGGTACCCGTCTTTTTTGCCGGGAACACTTGCTCGCCGCGGCCCAGGTACGCTCTTTCGTACGGTCCTAATCGTTTGAATACTTGCGCGGAGGTGGGCGAGCTCAACCGTTTGGAGATCTCAAAGAAAGGCGCGGCAGGCGTAGCATGTCGACTCAAGACCCGCCACGACGGGCTAAGGAGCAACTTTCGTTCAAAAAATCCATGAGGTTGACGCGTGCATCCAGAAATGCGGGATCAGTAAACAAGTACAAGATCAGATGAATAGGCAAATTGATGGAATTATGCAAGCCTTGTGAGAAGCGGCATTTTAAAACGCCGGACAATCGGTAGCGGCGACGGCGGGCGGCTGTCCATGAGGTAGTCACGCTACCTTTTTGCGTTCCACGGCGGGTGTGCGACCTTGAACCGGCTGTTTGGTTCCATGGGGTCTGGCGGCTCCTCCGTACGTGGGCACACGCGATGTGGCAACCTACTTCTGGTGTGGGACGGTAGAATCGCTGCAGGTCTCAACACTGGGGGAATCATGACTGCAACTTCTGTGCTCTTGGGCGCTTTGGCGACTTCGGTTGCATTCGTTGTTGTCGCAATCGTGCTGACGAGCAAGACCGGCGCGTCGAAGCATCTTTTCCCATCGCTTGTTGTTTACTCCGTGACAGCGTTGTCAATTGCTTCCTCGGTGGTCAGCCCGCGCTTGACAAGCACATCAACCACAGATGTCCTCGCGAACCCTGCGGGAGATGCAGCCGCGAAAGTAGCGACGATCGGGGCAATAGCCATCTTCGTGATCGCAGTAATGCTGGCAATCGTCCGGAAAATCCCGATGGCCATGTCTCCGATCGCGTGGTCTTTGATCTCGTATGGGGCCGTCGGTTTTTTCTCGTCGCTCGCTAATGCTCAGCCGTGGGAGCTTGGTATGACATACACGTACCTCCTGGTGGCAGGTGTGGGTATTGGTGCGACATGGACCTTCGCCGAGGCGCTTCCAGTTATTCGGAGGTGTCTTCGCGCCTATATTTGGTCCAGTCTTGCGTTGATGATCATTTCCCCATCCCTCGCGTTTTGGGACGTGCAAGGCAGGGAACTGTTCGGGTTCAAACAGCTGGCTGGGGTAACGACACACCCAAACGGCCTAGGCACCGTGGCCGCAGTGGCAATCTTTGTTGAACTGCTGCGTGCGACTGGGCGCCGGCGATTCATTCCGTTAAATCTGGTCGCAACGGTCGTCGTCCTACTGCTAACCCAGTCACGTGGGGCATGGCTTGCTGCCGTCATTGGGGCATTCTTCTGGATTATCGGTCGAGCGAAGAACTCGTCAGTCAGGCTTGCCGCACCCCTTGTCGTTGCTGCAATCATCGCGTCGATAGCGTTTCAAGATGTCATCTTGGGAGCGCTCGAGGAGACAACTAACCAACGAGATTTTTCGACATTAAACGGACGGACAGACATTTGGACCCAATCTCTTGTCCCCCTTTGGGGCAGCCCGTTAATCGGTAGAGGAGCTCTTGTCTTCGACACTCGCTTCCGATGGGACGCACTTGGGCTAAATATTGACGCAGGCCATTCAAATGCCCACAACCAAATCATCCAAACGCTAATCGAGCGCGGATTCCTAGGCTTGGTCATTCTCGCTGTCTTGCTCTGGTTGATGTTCCGTGCTGCTTGGCGCCAGCCCATAAGCTATAGAGGGCCGATATTGGCAATGCTGATGGTCTATGTCTCGAGATTTGCCGTCGAAACTCCGCTTTACTTTTCTAGCGCGTCGCTTAATACGGCCATGATGCTGCTGATCGTTACTCTCCTGACTGCGAACCATGGACCCACTGGACCCGAACCGCCCGGCCACCAACGCGAGCTCTCATTGGGCCGTCCCCCTCGCTTAGTTCAGACGCTCAGTCGACAGCCTTCCCGCGCTGCCGGTAGCCAGCGGCTATGAATTACGCCATAGCAGTCCGAGACAGTACCACTCGCACGGTGGCGCAACAGTTTCAGAGAACTTCGAGCCACTTTCCTGGTCTCAGAGAGTTGAGCGGGCCGCTGGGTGGGAACTCGAAACATTTGCCCGGTCCGGACGTCATGCCGGTCCACACACTGAACCAGATGACGTTGCCAAGATGGGAGCCGCCTTGGAACGCCAGATAGGACTCGAAAAGGCCCCGTCCTGTGTACTGGGCTGAAACGAAGAACACCGCGTAGAAACCCAACAACCAAGGAACCACAGCTGCCAACACGATGATCGCCTTCACAGCTCGGGCCTTCGATCACGAAGATCCCTCTTACTCATTGCCCGTTGGCGGAGTACTTGACTCCCGGTAGGCGTGCATCATCGGATCGGTGCGATCAAGCGCGGCTTCGCGTTCTTGCGCGGCCCTCGTTCGCCGGTGAAGAATCACTTCGTTGATCACGTAGGAAACCAGGACCACCGCGGGTAACAGGATTCGGATCCACAGATCCCAATTGGTCATAAAGAGGGGCGCCAAGGAGGCAGTGAAGATCGGTGGATGGGCACAACGGTACCATTTCACGATTGCCTTCTCTCTAGCGGCCTTGGCCAGGGCTTTCCTAGACGGACGCGGTCCTAGTACGAGCCTAGGTTCGCGTTAAAGCACTGAGTGGTAGATGACCGCGAATTGAGTGGCATATTGCCTGCCAATGAGTGTTGACCCGTCGACCACTCAATTTCGTGCCAAACACCACTCAATCCGGGAAAATCGCCACCTAATGGAACCCCGCGAGCCGTAGCGTTCTTTGTGGGGTCTCTCCGTCCCCCGGATGGTCCGCCCGATTGTCAGCCCCCCTGAGCACCGGGCGGAGGACTTTGCCTTGAAGACCTACTTGGCAAAGTCTGTGGCCGGCCAACTTGCATTGGCCGGCCACACCTTCCGACAACGGGAAACGATCACCAAAGAGCATGGTGGCGCCGCAGGCCCCCACTGTGCCTTCTTACTCGGTTTCCTTCTGGGGCGGGAAAAGGGTTGGAAAGTGGTCTCGAATAATGTGAGCTGCAATACCGAGGGCCACGAGCGATGCGCCGAGCGGTGCCAGTCCGAAACGAACCAGCGACACGATGAAGTCGATCAGCAGAGGACCCACATTCCCGCTGCTCCCTCGCTGAAGAGAGAACGTCTCCGCGAGCAAATTTGTGGCCATCGTTTCAAAGATCACTCCTCCCGCGATGATCAGCACGCCAACAGTGAGCAGCCGGTTTCTTACGTGGTCCATGCTTTCCCCCTCAAGCCCGACTCTTTGGACCAACACCGGCGTGTGCCGGTGCGGCTGAAAAGAGGCTCGTTAGAAGAGAAAGACAGACAAGGGCTGAGGCAGAAATATGTAGTCTTCGCAATTGAAGCTCCTATTCATATTTGTGCTCCCCTGAGCGCGACTCGCGTCGTCCCCAGACCCTACAGGCTCATGGACTTCGCCGGAAGGGGCCGCCTTGAACACGAGACTTGCCAGCCCGCCGCCGTCGTACTCTAACCGGCCTTTACGGCGCGGGTTCCCTTGGCGGTGGAGCGGAACACCGCCGCGGCTTGCTGGCCGGCGGGACTGAGCCTGCGGTTGGCGAGGTGTGCGAGGAGGATCCTTCGCGCCGGCGCTCCGGCGAGCGGAACGGCGACGATGTCAGGGCGGAGCGCGCTGAGCGCGAGTTGGGGAGCGAGGGCGATCCCGATTCCCGCGGCCACCATGCCCTGGGTCTCCTGGTAGTCGTTCGCGGCGAAGGCGATGCGCGGCTCGAAGCCCGCGTCCCGGCAGACGCGGCGCAGGACATCGGCCACGGGGTGCTCATCGCGCACGATCCATTCCTGGTCCCGCAGTGACTCGATCTTCACCGAACGGCGCGCCGCAAGCGGGTGCTCGCTGGGTACCAGAAGCACCGTTGGATCGTTCATGAGCGGAACCAAGGCAAGGTCTTCGTCCTCGACGCGCTCCCAGGGGTAGTCCCACAGGAGCGTGAGCTCGATGTCCCGTCGCCTCAGGCCCTCAAGGAGACCGGCTCGCCGCGCGCTGACCACGGTGACCGCGACGTCCGGGTGGCGTGCGCGGAACGCGAGTACGACGTCCGGCATCAACGAGGCGCCCACGGTGGGGAACGTCCCCATCCTCAGCTGTCCCCGCCGGAGGCCAGCGAACTCGCCCATCTCGGCCCGGGCAGCCTCGATCGTCCTGTCGATGTCATCCGCGTACCGCAGGAGCGCTTGGCCGGCATCCGTGAGCACCACTCCCCGGGGATGCCGGTCGATCAGCGCGACTCCCACCTCGTGTTCGAGCTTGGCGATCTGCTGGGAGACAGCCGAAGTAGTGAAAGAGAGGGCGGTCGCGGCCGACGTCAGTGAGCCGTGGCGCCCCACCTCACGCAGCAGGTGGAGGCGGTGCAAATCGAAGTCAGCCATGCTCCGAGTTTAGCAAAACTAGACACTCATCGATATTCCTGTGATTGTGCTGAACGCTCGGAGGTCGGATCGTAGAAGGAACAGACGCCGCACGGCGTGAGGGCACGACGAGTAAGGAGATGGCTGTGCAACTTCGCGGTCACTGGTACCGAGGCGGCACGAGCAAGTGCTGGCTCTTCGATGCGGAAGACGTGGCCCAGCATGCTGGGAGCCGCGAGGAGGTCCTCGGGCTGCTGGCCGATGCATTCGGTGCGGCGGATGCGCGCCAATTGGACGGCGTCGGGGGAGGAACGTCCACAACGTCCAAAGCCGCGATCATTACGGCGACTCCTCACGGTCCGGCCGATTTGGACTACCTCTTCGCACAAGTCGGGATCGGTGACGCGACCGTGGAGCTGGGCTCCAATTGCGGGAACTGCGCGACGGCGATCGCCCTCCACGCAGTGCAGGCACGCGTCGTCCCCACGAACGACGGCGTGACGCAAGTCCGCATGCGCAACCTCAACACGGGAGCCGTGCTCACCGGAAGGATCGCGACGCCGGGCGGCCGCGTCCCGACGTCGGGCTCCGCCAGGGTTCCCGGCAGCACGGCGAGCGGCGTGCCCGTAAGCCTGTCCTTCCACGCCCCTTGGTGTGGGACGACGGGAGCGGCCCTGCCAACAGGGAACGTGGTTGATCGGCTCGCGGTCGGCAAAACCGCACTCACCGCAACCATGGTCGACGCAGGGGCTCCCGCGGTTCTCATCCCCGCGGACGAGGTGGGCATCGACTTGTCGACGATGACGGGCAACCTCGGCGAGCATCTCCCGCTGCTTATCGCCACGAGGGCCGCGGCCGCCGTCGCGATGGGCTTGAGGTCACCGGAAGATCCGCCGCAGAACGCGGTGCCGAAGGTCGGCGTGGTCGCCCCTGCCGGTGACTACATCGCCGCCGACGGAACGAAGATTTCGGCGGACAGCCACGATCTGCGGGTGCGCATGCTCTCGATGCTCGCGCCGCACCCGGCGATCGGCCTCACCTCTGCTGTGGCGGTCTCGCTGGCTGCAGCTTTGCCGGGATCGGTGGCCGCGGAGGTACTGGCGGCCTCGGCGCCCGCCGGTTCGCGGCTGCTTCGCATCGGCACGCCAGCCGGCGTCGTGAGCACCGAAGTCGTCACCGACGACGCCGGTCACGTCACCGAAGTCGCCCTCCACCGGGCGGCCCGCCACCTCGCGGTCGCCGACATCGACGTCGCGCGATCCGTGGCCTAGCCCCTCAACCCAGCCCCTGTCATCATTGATCGGGGACTCATCAAGGAAGTTGTTCAATGAAGATCAAATCCATTCTCGGACACCTGTATGTCCAGGTCCTCATAGGCGTCGGCCTCGGCATCCTCGTCGGCGCGCTCTGGCCTGATCTCGGCGCTTCGCTCAAGCCGCTGGGCGATGGCTTCGTCAAACTCGTGAAGTTCATGATCGCCCCGATCGTCTTCTGCACCATCGTCAGCGGGATCACCTCGCTCACCGACACGAAGAAGGTCGGCCCGACCCTCCTCCGGTCGCTTGGCCTGTTCTATGCCCTCACGGCCGTTGCCCTCGCGCTCGGCCTGGCCGCGGTCATGCTGTTTCAACCGGGTGCGGGGATGCACATCAACCCCGCCCACCTCGACTCCTCGGTCGCGTCGAAGTACACCAGCCAACTGCCCAGCAGCAACCCAGTGGACTTCATTCTCAGCATCATCCCAACCTCCTTCGTTGGAGCATTCGCGGACGGCGACGTCCTCCCCGTACTCGTCATCGCACTGTTGTGCGGTTTCGCCTTCAGCAAGCTTGGTGCTCCGGGGCGCCTCGCGCTCGATATCGTCAACAGCTTCAACAAGGTGCTGTTCGTGGTGTTCGGATTCCTCATGAAGGTCGCGCCCATCGGGGCGTTCGGCGCGATTGCCTTCACAGTTGGCAAGTACGGTGCCCACTCAATCGGGAACCTCGGGATGCTCATCCTGGCCTTCTACGCTGCCTGCATCGTGTTCGTGGTTGTGGGCCTGGGCCTCGTTGCCAGGATCGCCGGCTTCAGCCTTTGGCGCACGCTCCGCTACTTCAAAGACGAATTCCTTATTGTCCTGGCCACCTCATCCAGCGAGCCCGTGCTTCCGCGACTCTTGTCCAAGCTTGAGCGGATCGGCTGCGAACGCGGAGTGGTGGGGCTGGTTGTCCCTACCGGCTACTCCTTCAACCTCACAGGAACGTCGATCTACCTGACCCTGGCCTCGATGTTCATCGCCCAAGCCTGCGACATCCACCTGAGCTGGGACCAGATCCTCCTGATGCTCGGCATGATGCTCTTGACGTCCAAGGGCGCAGCCGGTGTCACCGGGAGCGGGTTTGTTGCCCTGGTGGCCACTTTGACGGTCATGCCAACCCTTCCCGTGGCCGGAGTTGCCCTCATCGTCGGCATCGATCGCTTCATGAGTGAAGCGCGGGCCCTCACCAGCACCGTCTGCAACATCGTCTCGTGCATCGCGGTCGCCAAATGGCAGCGGGCGCTCAACATGGAAACCCTTCGTTCCGAGCTCAAAGCAGGTTTTGTGCCCGCCGAGGGGGAGAAAGTCCAGATTTCCAGCGAGCCCGCGCTGGTGCACTGAGTCTTTCCACTGAGGGATTCCGTAAGCCGCACCGTGCTCCTTCCTGCATACCCATCGCAACAGGTAGCCCGAAAGCCGGGCGCAGGGTGAACCGGTGCCAATGAGGCGGGGCAGCAATTGCTGCCCCGCCTCATCATTTTCGGCTACCCATCAATCGCGAGCGAGTCAGCACTCCGGGTGGATAGCAACCTTGACGAAAGCCGCGGTTTGGTAGAGGTACTGATAGGCCCATGAGTACGTCGGATTGGTCAAGGAGACCAAGGGTAAACCGGTCCGGTCCGCGACCATATGCAGCCCACCTTTGTAGCAGCGGTCCACGATCACGCGCGCCCGGGTCACGTGGAACTGGGCGGTCAGGACGTCCGCGCTCTTCCAGCCGTACTGGTTCGACAGATCCCTCAGCGTCCGCGCTTCGCCCTGGGTGGTGAATGGCTCAGGCGTGAAGCAGATGACCCGGTACGGGCGGACGCTGTTGCAAACATCCGCTGTGAATCTGCCGTCTTTTCCCGTGGGGCTTGAGACCGCAAGGGTGGGCGCGTACCCCTGCTGCATCAGTTGCTCGGCGTAGCCCATGCGTCGATCGGGAGGCCCGAGCACGAACAGAACGTCCGCGTGAACAGGTTCCTCGGCAGGTGGTGCCACGTACAGGAAGATCCCGGCAACGGCCCAGGCGATCACCATGGCACCGACTACAACGAATCCCCGAAGCACCAGCCGCTTCTTCCGCCGGGGCGGTGCGGACTCTGTTTCAGAATTGCGGAGAAGGGTCATACCGTCCTCTAACCAAAGCGGGATGCGGGGCGGCAGCGCTGCACTGGTTCCAAGAGTACTATCCTCCCCATCCCAGGGAGGGGCCGGTGACAGCGGACTGCTACCACCCCTCGTTCGGGCAAACGCCGACGGATTCCCGCACGCCCTCCCGGAGTGAGTCATTGTTATAGGGGCTTTCGACGTTACTCAAGCTGGATATCGTCCACGCATACCAAGCAACCCCTTGGGCTCTTGCTGCGCAATATGCTTTCGCTTGGATCACCATCTGGGCGGTACCCGGAGGGTAAGTGACTGCGCCTTTATCCGCTTTTTGTCCGGCCCATGCTTGCCCGACGCCGAGCAATGGTTGGCGGGACGGGTCCCAGCCATGCTGGGTCAGGCTTGCCTCCATTTTTGGCAACAGTTGCTGCATTGACCAATCGATGGCGGATGGCGCGGACTCGGTACGTGTGCGTGAATCCGCATAGACATACGGCGCCACCATGTTGCATCCCTCGGGGGTGAAGTTCTCTGCCAGACCGGGTTCCCAGAAATCGTCACCGTTTGGTTCGAGGTTGGCGCTGAATCCGCAGATCGCCGGGTACTCCGTTGGGATGAGGGCACGGATGTCAGAAAGTACCGTGCGCAGGCTCCCGAAGTCCCAGTCGGGGGTGTCGTCGAGTACCCAGTATCCAGCCACGAGCGGATTATTCCGATCCCGTTGAACGAGGGCCCGGACATCGGTCAGTAAATTCGGAAGCGTATAGCCGGGATCCGGGCCGCAATAGTCGCCTGGGGGAGCCCCGGACGGTTTGGGCGCCACGGTATGGGTCCGGGTGCACTCGTAGGCGGAAACCAGATCCGAAACCTCACCGCTGACCACCCGCATGTGCCTGTTCGATAAAGCCGTTCCCAGTGAGCTGCTTGGCTGGGGCGCTGCACCGTAGAGGAAGGCCACTGTAACGCCGGCCGATGCCGCGGAGGCCACAAGTTCCGGGGTCTCAAGATTCCACCCCCCTCGCAGGTTCCTGCCCAACGGGCGGCTCGGAGTCGCCGCATTGGTGGTCGGGTCTGAGGAACCCGAGAGGAGGAACGCTCCTAGGACGAGGGTAAGAATCGCTTGCAGGAATGAACCGGACCTTGTCACAGGCCGGACACTACGGGCCATCAGGGCGCCAAATCGGCAAGCGAGCGGACCCTTTTCTGCGTTGTGCGACGCCAGCATAAGAAACCTAGCGTCGGGACCACCAGCATGGCGAGTAGTGCCCCGCCAGCCAAGCTACCGAATGCAGAATCGGATGGCAGCGGGATACTGGCGGCGGGCTCCCCGGCCGTCCCACCGTTGGCGTTGACGGCTGTCAAAGCGTAGTCGTCGGTGGTCAGTGTTCCGGCGGCCGCAAGCTGTAGTCCAAAGCTGAGTCGTGTGGCTTCCGGCGGAAGGGGCGGTGTCTGCCACTCCGCCTGCTGCCACGTTGAGGACGGGGGAGACTGAGGGGATTCAGCCCAATACTTCCACGCGCCGGAACTTATCCGATAGAAGACCAAAATCCGAGTGGGCGCCGATGACGTGTACCAAGCACTTATTTTGTATGCCTGGCCCGGGGTGACCGCGGGCGCACATGAACCGTTGTCTTCCCGAATGATCAATTTCTGATCGCCCGAAGTGTACTGCGGCATGGTCACTCGCTCTGCCCAGCCTCCAGAGTGCGCCGTAGTTACCCGGGCCCAGGACGCAGTGTTGTTGCCGTACCCACTACTTGTCCAGCACTGGCTGTCGACTGCCGACGCGGAACCGGTACCGTCGTCAGCCGGAACCTCAAGCGAGGAGTTGACGAGTTGGCCAGGAGGACGCGTATCCACTGGTCCGGACACCACCGGCTGTACGTTCCCTCCAACTACCTGTGCGACGGTTTGGACCGCCATTCCACTGCCAGCCTTTGACTGAATCCAGTTGAGCAGGGTTTCAAAGTCAGCAGGGGAGATGGCCATATCCGAGCAGGCATCGCAGACATCGTGAAAGACGAGCGGAACCCATCCGCCCCCGTGCGTCGCAGCGTCGGTAATCTGTTGCTCGATGTCTGAAAGGCGTGTGGTGGTAACCACGGGAGACGCAGTGCGGACCTTGTACGGATCATCTGCTGGAGAGGACTCCGCGTAAGGACATACGGACTCGCAGCTGCCGACGAAGCCGCCTTCGGACCGGGCACTGTTATATCCACAGTTCTTGACGATCGTTTCAGTTTCAGCCTTGAAACCGTCGAAAGGATATGCAAACGATGTCACTCTAAGTCCGTGGGCGGCGAGGGCGACGCGGTCATCGCAGATCTGGCGTGCCTGTTCGGGCTGGTCAAGCTTATCGAGGTGCCAATGGTTGACCGTGTGGCCGCCGATTTCGTTCCCGGCGGCCTGAAGTGCGTCTATTTGTGTCCAGGTAAGTCTGCCCGGCTGGTCCACGAGGCCGGTCGGGATATAGAAAGTGCCGTGCATGTTGTGTCGAGCCAAGGCGGTGCCGGCGGCCTCGACGGAGGCGAATCCGTCGTCGAACGTCAGCGAGACCACGGTATTGTTCGGCGCTATCGTCTCCGCGAGGGGAGCGACCGGAGGTGCGGCCGTTGCGTGAAACGGGGACATCACCACCACAAGCGCGGCGCATAGAACGCCCCGCGTCAGGATCCGGGCGGCTCGATTCGCGCGTCCGTTGCCCGAAGTCCGGGCTAACGAATAACGGCCGGCCGGACTCGATTGCTGCTTCCACATAGGTTCTCCCTCTCTTGAGTCTGCGGAGTGACTCGTTCTAGATCTGCTGCGGAGAGAGCGCGGTAGCGTCGAGTTCGCGTGTCTGCCAGCGATTATCGAAGAGTTTTGCCAGCGCAATGTAGCGGATTGGAGTCAGAAGAAATACGTTGAGGATTATCGCGCCCGGTGTTCCAACGAACCAGCACAATAGCTTTTGGCGCATTGACAAGTTGGGCCGTCCAATGAGGTAGAGGGCAGAACCGGCGTAGCGAACGATTACATACGCTCCAATGTAAATTGCCAGAACGTAGCCGTGACCGGCATAACGGCCACCCAGCGAAAGCACAGTTTCAGTCAATATGTACAGGGCAATCGCAGGGGTGATGAGAAGCTGCATCAGCCCATAAAGAGGGCTCAGAAGCTTCTTGGGAGTCATGTGCCGGAATACGTAAGGCAGCATCCACCACCAGGACCTTGCCCAGCGCAACCTTTGCCGGTAAGTGCCATTGAGCGTGGTGGGCATGTCAGTCTCCACTATGGCTTCGGCGACGGCGACGACTTCGCCACGCCGCAACGCCCGGAGGGCCAGCCAGCGGTCATCCCCAGTGCCGCATTCCACCTCATATGCATTCAGGTGGTCGTAGAGCAGATCGCTGCGATAGAGGGCCAAGGCGCCGGATGTTGTTTCCAGTGCACCCAGCATGGACCGGGAGGCCCGCATCATCACGCATGAGGTACCGATGTCAATGTCCGCCGCCAGAGTCACCCAGCCGGCTCCGTGGTTGCGAATATAGATCATGCCCGTCGCGGCTTGGATGCGGGGGTTCGACATGGCCCGGAGCAAGTGCTCGCAAGCGTCAGGGTAAGGCGCGGAGTCGGAATCCACAGTCATGATGAATTGGTACTCGGATCTATCGAAGCGCCGCAGCACTGTCACCTGCGCGCCCCGCTTGCCTTTGTTTTCCTGTCGAAGCCAGGTAACGCGAGGATGATCAACGGATGGAATCACCGGCGTCCGGGAGCCGTCATCAATGACGACAATATCCACAGGGACGGTCTGCGCGAGGATGGCCATGACGGTCTCTTTGAGGGCCTGCGGATCCTCGTTGTATGAGGGTACGATGCACAGGACCCGACCGGGCGCAATCGGGTTCTTCGTGTAGCGTCGCCCGATGACAAACGTGATGAGGCATGCCGCGATGACGCCGGCGCCCAGGTACCAATAGGAGAGCAGAACCACGTCGTGAGTCTGGTGATGGACCACCCAGGAAACGGCGCCAAGTGTGGCTACTACAAGTGCCGAGACTGCGGATCTGCCGAATATGTTACTCATTTGTCCGTCCACCAGCCTTTCCATGCGGCCAGCAGTCGGTAGGTCACTGCGCCGCCTACGGATAAAGAGAAACCTGTCAAAATAATCCAGTCGAGCAGACCAACAGCCTCTGATTCCGCGTTGGCGACGTAATTGATGAGCATGGGCGTATTTCCTCCCTGAATTGGGCACAAGGCCATTGGGAAATTGATGACGAAAGAGAAAAGCGCGGCGGCGCGTGCAGGCCGCGGCGCATAAAAATGGGGTGATTCATCCCCGGTTGGCCTGCAGTTCAGGCGGCATGCACTGCGATCGTCGAGTCGGCAGAAACCGTTATGCTGAGCGCAGCCGGAATTTAGAAATGCCGGATCGTCGAGTTGTCGAGGATTGCCTAGGCATTCCGCACGATAGGTCTAAGAAATTTGAACGCGGCGACCGTCGCATGCATGTCTATCCCCCTGTAGAGTGCTTGATTCGCTAACTGGTAGGCGCGTTGCCCCGTGCACCCAGAGGCGGGGCCAACAACCAGCGTCAGCCTACGACGGCGCCCCTGCGCGGGATGCGAGTGCCGGCTACTTGTCTTTCGAGAGGGGCGGAAGTGAGGTTGCCTAACTACTACCTGAATTTTTGGGTGTGCTTTCCCGGGCTCCCTCGGGGAACTATGATGCCGGAATGAAAGTTACATTGCTCCGCGGGGAGGGCGATGGCCAGCCCGACTGCCCGCATCAATTTGTAGGCCTCTGCGATGTTTGTCGCGACGCTAACCGAAGTTTGAGCGCAGAGTTGACGAGAGGCGAACCCCTGGGTCCGGGCGCGTAGCCCTACTGCAGCTTGAACAAATTGTGCGTTGCCGGCCCTTCCAGCAGTTTTCCGGCGGCCGAGAAACGTGAGCCGTGCAGGGGGCAGTCCCAAGACTTCTCGGCGTCGTTCCAGTGCAGGATCCCACCCAGGTGGGCGCATTCTGCGGACACCCTGCACACCACGCCATCCACCGTGCAAATAGCTGCCGGCTTCCCGTGGAAAAGCCCGGTGACGCCCGTGCCCTCGGCGGGTCGGGTTTCCTCAGTGATGGCGGGCTTCTCTTTCAGGGCGGCCTTGTCCCGGAAATTCTGCTGCTGTGTTTCCACGTTGAACGAGATCGTCGATGCTGCACCGCGCGGACCCGTGACCCGGTGGTGGATGGTGCGGGCCCACTCCAGCTTTTCGCCACGGATATCGGCGGTGGCATCCAGGGCCGCGGCAACACCGTTTGTCATGCCCCACTTGTTGTAGCCGGTGCCGAAGAAGATCTTCCCGCGGCCCCGGGGAAACCGGCCAAAGAACGGCATGAGATTAGCGGCCTGGTAATCCTGGGCCGACCACGTGTGCGTGACCTCGGAGCCCGGATAGTGCTGTTGGGCCCAGCCGAGCAGCTCATCCACGTGGAACTGGGTCGACGGCGCCCGGCCACCCGCGTGCCCGAACCCGCCCACCAGAAGCAGCGACCCGCCGTCGGGCATTGGATAGTCCCTCAGCGAGCGGGTGGGCGGCTCGGCGGAAAGATACATTCCCGGCGGTGGGCTCATGCCCTCCGGCAGCCGCAACGCGGCAGCGTACGAGCGATTCGGCCGCAGCTTTGCGAAATAGAGCCCGCGGTTAAGGATGGGTGTCCCGGTAGCGAGCACCACGTTGCGGGCCCGGACCTCGCCTTTCCTGGTGACCACCGACAGGGGATCGCCGTTCCGCACGTCCATGACCCGGATACCCTCCACGATGCTGCCGCCTGCCGCCCGAACATCCGCTGCCAGTGCGTCCAAGACGTCCATGGGGTTGAATTGGGCCTGTTTCGGAAGCCGCAAGGCGGCGTCGACGTCGAACGGCAACCCCGTCTCCCGGGTGGACTTGACGTTGAGCCCGGCAGCCCTGCAAACGTTGGCTTCGGCGACCAGATTTTCCGCGCCGGTCGGGGTGGTGGCGAAGGTGTAAGCATCCCGGTACTGGAACGGCACACCCCTGCCCTCAAGGTAGGCGAGCAGCCACTTCTGGGCTGCCCTGTTCGCGTCAACGTAGGCACGGACCACGTTCACCGAATACTGGTTCCGGAGCTTGGACAAGGTGGTGCCCTGCAGAAGGCTCAGCTTGGCGGTGGTGTTGCCGGTGTTGACCGCGCCTATGTGCCGGGCCTCGAGGACCAGCACGCTGCTCCCCGTCTGTGCCAGCATGAGGGCCGTTGCCAAGCCCGTGATACCAGCGCCCACAACAACGGCGTCATACCTGTTCCCGGGCGTAAATTCATCGGGGCTTACAGCTGCGGAAGCCTCGCGCGCGTCTAGCCACAGAGAAGTCATAGCGGTCCCACATCCCTTCAACCGGGGGCGGTCCACACCGGAAATAGCGCGGCGGCGGCCCGGTAGTGCCAGAGAAGCAGAACGCAGCAGGAGAAGCAAGAGGGGAGCTCCGACGTCGCGCCTTACCCGGTGTTGGGTTCACGCAAAGAGCCGTGACAGGCAGGTCTGCCTTGCCCGGGTGAGAGTAGGATTACTAGCACCATGAGTTCGCAAGATGCTTCGGATTTCACCGGTCCGTCTTCCATGCCAACCGGACAAATGACCACCCGTGATGACGCGGTGGACCGCATCTTGGACGCCGCCTACGAACTGTTCTCCCGCCGTGGGATCCGCGCTGTGGGCGTCGATCTGCTGATCGAGCATTCAGGAGTGGCGAAGTCCACCTTCTACCGCCATTTTCCGTCCAAGGACGATCTGGTTCTTGCCTTCCTTGCTCTTCGCGACCAGATCTGGACCGTGGACTTGATTATCTCCGACGCCCGGAGCCGGGGAAACACCGCCGAGGAGCAGTTGCTCGCCATCTTCGACGTGTTCGGGGACTGGTTCCAGCGTGAGGATTTTGAGGCGTGCTCGTTCATCAACGTCCTGCTTGAAATGGGGCGCGAACATCCGCTGGGGAAAGCCAGCATCGGCTACCTCGCCAGAATCAGGGGGCACATCCAGGAGTTGGCAGAGGAAGCCGGCCTTGAGCGCACGGAGGACTTCGCGCGGTCCTGGCACATCCTGATGAAGGGATCCATCATCTCGGCCACGGAAGGTGACGTCCTGGCATCCAAGCGCGCCCAGCAGATGGCGGCCTGGCTGATAGAACACCATCGAGCCCGGATCTGCCCATAGCATCCCGAGGCTCCGTCTGCCGTAGCGCCCAGTCTTCTGAGGGGTCCAGTCTTCCCGGTCCGCAGGGTCTGTCAGCCTCGCAGGGTCTTGCCGCGAGTGCCAGGCAAAGCGCGACCGCCAGGGAAGGTGAGATGGCCGGCTCGGCCGCGCCACTTGGCCCATTCGGTGGGCTGGACCGACGGCCGCCCAAGGTGGTACCCCTGTCCAAAGGTGACGCCCAAGTCCCTAAGGGTTGCGAGTTCGTCCTTGGTCTCGATGCGCTGGGCAATCAACACGGCCCCGATCTCCCGCGCGAACTTGACCTCAGCCTCGACGAGTTCCTGCCGGAGGGAGTCCTGGTTGAGACCGGCAGTCAGGCTCTGCTCCAGCTTGATCATCTCGGGCTTGAGCTGAAGGACAGGGCTGGCCCCGGCGAAAAAAGAACCCATGTTTTCGATGGACAAGCGGACGCCTGCACGCCGCAGCGGAGCCAGCGCAGCGGCGAGTGAAGCCGCCCGCTTCGAGGAAAACTTTCCGGACACCTCAAGGATCACCCGGGCAGGCGCAATAGGAATTTCCTCGAAAAGCACGGGAAGACGCGGATCCAGGCCAACCACATCTGAAAGCTTCAGCGCCACGACAAGGTGTGGCGGCAGCTTGCGTGCGGCCTCGAGCCCCGATTCCAATGCCGCGAATTCAAGATCCGTTCGGAGCCCGGTGTCCTCGGCTTCCGCGAACCAGTAATCGGCAGGGTCTCCGCTGTCGCTGACGAAGCGGGTCAAAGCCTCGGCGCCGACGACGCTGGACGTGGTGAGGTCGAAAACGGGCTGGAAGGCGGTCATCAGCATCCGGTCCCTGAGTACCTCCTCGAGCCGTGAGCTAACCGGCTGCGGGCCGGCCGGCTGTGGGATGTCAGCTTGCGGGCCGGCCGGCTGTGGCGAATCCAAGTCGCGGTCGCCTTGCTGGTCCTGCTGTTCCGATCTGAGCGAGGTCAAGTGTTCCAGCAGCGCCTCTTCCGGACGCCCGGGGTGGGCAGCCAGGTGCTGGCGAAGTTGCTCGCGTACCGCATCCGTTGCCTGCGAAGAGTCCGACAGGACCTCATCGATGATTTCCAGGACCTGCCGGCGCAGCCCACGCAACTGCTCGAGGGGCGGCTCCGCAGTCTCCGGGCTGGCCCGTGTCTCGGCGCTGGTCAATGCACGAAAAGGCGGTTTCCGCGTCGACATAAAAACTATTCCTTTGCCTAAAGCTCCGGCTGAGCCCGGGACTTGCAAACTAAGGGAATACTATAACCGAGCGAAGCGCCCCGCCCGCATAGAAATGAAATCGGTATGGGATGGAAGGCGCTCCCGGTCCTCCCAGGTCCGCGTGGGTAGAATCGAGGCCTGAACACTGCCGGAACGCATTTGAAAACGGAGAAACAATGTCAGCATGGCTCGAGGTCGGCCCTAACAACTACGTGTTGGAGACCGAAGGGTGCCTGCTCAACACGGGCCTCGTTGTAGGAACGGAACGAGCCATGGTGATTGACACCGGCTGCGGCCCCCGGCAAGGCAGGCAGATCCTCGCAGCAGTCCGCGAAAAGACCCAGCTCCCGCTCGTCGTCGTGAACACCCACGCCCACTACGACCACTACTTCGGAAACGCCGTTTTTGCGGACGACGGCGTCACGGAGTTCTGGGGGCACGTCAACTGTGCGGCGACAATCGACGACGACGGCGACCACCAGCGCCGCTTCGTCGCCGCCACCGAACCGGAGATGGCCGCCGGCCAGGGCGACGCCGTCGAAATCGTCATCCCCAACGCGATCGTCAAGGACCAGCCCGTGCTCGTGGACCTCGGCGGGCTCACCGCCACGCTGTTCTACTTGGGCCGCGGCCACACCGACGGCGACCTCTTGGTCGGCACCCCCAGCACCCTTTTCGCGGGGGACCTCGTGGAACAAGGCGCGCATCCCTCGTTCGAGGACTCCTACCCCGAGGACTGGGCAGACGTCCTTCGGCACATCTCGGCCCTGCGCCACCGCTACGAGTTCCTCATCCCCGGCCACGGCAAGCCCTGCAGCGACCAGTTCGTGAAGACCATGGCCAACACCATGTCCACAGCGGTAAGGCAAGCGAGGCAGTCGATCCGGGACACGCCGTCGGACGCTACAAAAGCGATCCCGGTGCTTCCCTACGGACCCGAACAATCACGCTGGTTCATCAAGCGGCTCCAGGAGACGCAAGCGCACCACTAAGGGGTGTGATTGAAGGCGTGGCGGGCTTCGCGGATTGCGTAATAGACGATCACGGCGCCCGCCAGGGGATCGGCCCACCACCAGCTGAACAAGGCGTTGAGGGCGAGCCCGGCCAGCACTGCGCCAGCCAGGTAGGCGTCCACCAGGGTCACCTTTCCTTCCGCTCGGAGCACCGGGTTGCCCATGAGGTGTCCCGTGTGGATCTTGCCCCACGCCAGCGCGAGCATGACCCCGAAGGTCAGGGCCGTCCAAGCGATGCCCGGACTTGACGTGGCGGGATGGACCCCCGTGGCAAACACAACGGCAACCTGGGTGAGAAGGTAAGCGCCGAGGACGGCGAAGGCCGTGCCTATCAGGCGCATCGCTGGGGCTTCGCGTTCCTTGTGGGCGCCTTTGAGCTGCCACACCACCACAATCGAAGCGAAGATTTCGATCAGGGAATCCAGACCGAAACCGGCAAGGGCCGGGGAACCGGCTTGAATGGCGGCGGCTGCCAGGACGCCAAGGCCCACCACGTTCCAGCCCAGTGTCGCGTATTCCAGCCGCAACCCGCGGCGCAACAAAAGCACGCGGTCCTTCGTCCATGGCCGGGGCAGGGGAGTGGTCATCAGTGGGTCCCGGTTTCGTGGACGGCGTGGCCGGCGGGTTCGAGCTGGAAGGTGGAGTGTTCGACGTCGAAATGCCCGGTCAAGCAGTTCTGCAGTTGGTCAAGGATGAGCGGGGCGTGCCCGTCGTGGAAGCAGCTCTCGTCCAGGACGATGTGTGCGGAGAGAGCCGGAAGGTCCGAGGTGACGGTCCAGACGTGCAGATCGTGGACGTCGTGCACGTGGGCGGTTTCGAGGAGGTGTTCCCTGACCTGGTCCAGGTCAACACCTTCCGGCGCGCCTTCGAGGAGGATCCGCCCCGAGTCCCGTAACAGACCCCACGCGGCGTGCAGCATAAGGCCCACCACGATGAGGGAAGCGATCGCGTCCGCGCGGCTGAAACCGGTGGTCAGGACGACGAGGCCGGCGACCGCTGTCGCAATGAACCCGTAGAGGTCGGTCAGGAGGTGTTGGAAGGATCCTTCCACGTTCAGGCTTGACCGGTTGGCCTTAGCCAGCACCCACACCGCCACGAGGTTCACGATGACCCCGAGGATCGCGACCACCAGGACGGGGCCGCCCTCAACCGGCGGCGGCTCAAGGAGCCGGTGGATGGCCTCCACCGCCACGAGGGCGCTGATGACCAGCAAGGTGATTCCGTTGGCGGCCGCGGAGAGGATTTCCGCGCGCTTGAATCCGAAGGTCCAGATTCCCGTCGCCGGACGGGCCGCCAGCCTGATCGCCCAAAGCGAGGCGGCGATCGCCCCGGCGTCGGTGAGCATGTGGCCGGCGTCGGAAAGCAGGGCCAGCGATCCGGAGACGACGGCGACAATCACTTCGACGATCATGAACCCCACGATCAGGGCCAACGCGACAACCAGATAGCGCCGGTCCGCGTTGGCTGCTATCGCGTGGCTATGGCCATGGTGATTGGCTGCGTTCCCTGGCGCGTGGGCATGGTGGCGGGTGCTCATTGGTCCTTCTGGGCGTGGGCGGTGCGTTCGGGGTGCACAGCGATGGTGTGTCCGGTGTGGGTCAAACCCAGGTCCAGCAGCATCCGCACGTGCGCATCGTCCAGCCGGTAGTAAGCCATCCGGCCGCGCCTCGAGACGGAAACCACCCGGTGGGCGCGCAACAGCCGCAACGCATGGCTGACCGCACTCTCGCTCATCGCCGTCGTCGCCGCGAGGTCGCAAACGCACAGCTCCCCGCCTTCCAGCAGGGACGTCAACAGCCGCAAGCGCCCCGGGTCCCCGAGCAGCGAGAAGACATCCGCCAGTTCGGCGATGTCATGATCCGAGGGCAGCGCCGCACGGACGACGTCGACCTTGTCCGGGTCGACAAGTTTTACGCCGCATTCATCGACGGCTTCACGGGCAGCCACGCATTCCTCCAACATATGAACAATTATTCAGATGTCAGTATAGTTCCGTGCATGTGCGTTCCAGCACCTAATTTCGCTGACCGAGCACTCAATTTCCTACCATTGGGCACTCATTGGCCACTGAGGCGACTATTTTTCTTGTAGGTTTGGAGGCCTTATCGCCCTCATAGTTGGGAGTGGGGACATGTATAAAGCGGAGAGCCTATTCTTCATAGTCGCCGTCGTGCTTGGAGCTACTGCCATTCTGGTTGGTGGCTATATCTGGATCGGTTCGCAGGTGTTTGGCCTCAACACTTCACGGCTCGACCCCGCCCAAGGGCCGGCTTGGCCATTTGCGGTCATTTCGTGCTCCGTCGTCGGCTCACTATTTGCCTTGGCGGGAGGGATCGTCTTGGCGGTGGTTCGTGCGCATCGGACGCCCCACTCTCCGGACCGCCGCTAACTTCAAGAAGCAGCCGCAGAGCGGGCGGAGGTCCGTTACGGCTGGGTCCCGCTTTGCCTGGCCTGGTCCCGGTTCTGGGTCTGGTCGTCGGTTTCCAGCAGGGCCGCGAGGGCGGCCAAGGCAGGGACTGCGTTTTCTATTGCGTTCTGGTAGGCCTCCGGGAGCCGATCCAAGGCGTGCCCAAGCCGCCTGTCGTTCGCGGCCTGCCACGCTGCCAATATCTCCGTGCCGCTCTGGGTAAGGCTCAGGTTCGCGGCCCTGCGGTCCCCTGGCCGAGGGGTCCGTTCAACCAAGCCTGCAGTCACCATTTGCTGGACCAAGTTGCTGACCGTGTTGGTGGCGAGCCGTTGACGGTCAGCGAGGCCACTGACGCCCATGCCTGGCTCCTCGGCGAGGCTTTGCAGTACCTCTACTTGGGCCATGGGAAGGGATTCCCAAGGGAACTCCTGCCGCACACTGGAGCGCAAAACCCGTCGGAGGCGCGCGATCACGCCGGTCAGTGACCAAGCATCGGAACCCGTGTAGTCGCGGACCGCGGGGTCGGATGCGTTGACGGTTTTCATGGCATTAGCCTATCCCGGTAGTCCCCTTATAGAATAGTTCTGTGTCCGAACAACTTTCTTCGAGAGCATGAGAGTCCATGGCCTCCATGACCGCCACTGATTCATTCCTTCCGTCGCCAACCGTGAGTGCGTTTCACGTCGGTCCTCTGACCATCCACTTCTATGCCCTGTGCATCCTGGCCGGGATCGCGGTGGCCGTCTGGCTCACTTCCCGGCGTTGGACCGCGCGGGGCGGTGAGGCCGGGCAGGTGCTGGACATTTGCCTTTGGGCGGTCCCCGCAGGAATCATCGGGGGCCGGATCTACCACGTCATCACCGACCCTGAGCTTTACTTCTTACCGGGGAAGAATCCGTGGAATGCCTTTGCCATCTGGGATGGCGGCCTGGGCATCTGGGGTGCCGTGGCTTTGGGGGTCGTGGGCGCATGGATTGGCTGCCGCCGGACGAAGGTATCTTTGGTTGCGTTCCTGGACGCGGTTGCGCCGGGGGTGATTTTTGCCCAAGCCCTGGGCCGGTGGGGCAACTGGTTCAACAACGAGCTCTACGGGGATCCGACGAACCTGCCGTGGAAACTCCAGATCCATCAGATGGACCCGGCCGCCGGGTCAGCGGTGACCGATGCCTCGGGCGCCGCGGTGGTTCTGGGCTATTTCCAGCCCACGTTCCTCTACGAATCGCTGTGGTGCGTCGTCGTCGGGCTGCTCCTTTTGTACGTGGACCGGCGCTTCACTCTCGGCGCGGGAAGCGTGTTCTCCTTGTACGTCGCCGGTTACACGGCGGGGCGCTTCGCCTTTGAACTGATGCGCTCCGACTATGCCAACTTGATTCTGGGGCTCCGGGTGAACACTTGGGTTGCCGCCTTGATCTTCCTGGCGGGCGCCGTCGCGTTTGTCTTGCTGTTCCGGCGCGGACGCTCGGTTGCCGTGCCCGGAGGCTCCGCCCCGCACTCATCCGAACAGCTGACGGCCGACGGCTGACGGGCCGCAGGCAACCCGTCGGCGGCTGACCGACCGCAGGCAACCCGTCGTCGTACCGGCCATGCCGGCACGACGCCGCGGAGCCGGTCCAGACCCCACCCAGCCCAGGTGCCCCACGTGCGGGCAGCGTTCACTGAAGGAATACCGCGATGCTCATGAAAGACACTTTCTGGGGGAAGATCCTTGCCTTCGTTGCGGCCAGCGTAGTCTGTGGTGTCCTGGTGGCAGGGTTGTGGATTCCGGCGTCGGCGGTGGGTGCAACCGTAGCGGGTGGTTCCATCGACCTCTTCAATCAGCTGCCCGCCAACATGGATGTCAACGCACCCGCCCAGGCCTCGAAGGTGCTGGCCAGTGACGGGTCGGTGATCGCCAGCTTCTATTCGGAAAACCGCACACCCGTGGAGCTGGGACAGATGTCGCCCTTCATCCGGGACGGAATCGTTTCCATCGAAGACGCACGTTTTTACCAGCATGGCGGAGTCGATGCCACCGGCATCCTCCGGGCCCTGATGGTGACGGCCCAAGGTGGGCGGCAAGGTGCTTCGACCATTACGCAGCAGTACGTGAACAACATGATCATCGAATCGCTCGTGGCGGAGGGAAAGGGAGACCAGGTCAAGCTGGGAGCGGCCAAAACTGTGGGCGACAAGCTCCGGGAAATGAAACTCGCGATAGCACTGGAACAGAAATACACGAAGGAACAGATCCTTGCCGGCTACCTGAATATCGTCTATTTCGGCAATGGCGCCTACGGCATCCAAGCCGCCGCGAAGGAGTACTTCAATGTTCCAGCCAGCGAGCTGACCCTGCCGGAGGCCGCGGCCCTGGCCGGCGTCGTCAATAGCCCCGTTTACTATGATCCCCTCACGGAACCGGATCACGTGGTGGCCCGCCGGAACGAAGTCCTGGACAAGATGCTCCAACAAGGGCACATCACGGCCGCGCAGCACGATGCAGCGGTGAAGGCCCCGCTTGGACTCAACGTCCATCAGAGCGCCCAAGGCTGCGCGGCGGCGGCCTCCGCACCGTATTTCTGCGACTACGTGCAGAGATTGATCCTCAACGACCCTGCGTTCGGTGCGGACGAGACAGCCCGGAAAAACCTCCTGTACCTGGGAGGACTGACCATCCGCACTACCCTCGACGCCGGGCTTGAGAAGGTGGCACAGGACCAGGTCAACGCTTCAATGCCCGCGGCCGATCCGCTGCAGCGAGGGGCATCGCTTGTCAGCGTCCAGCCGGGCACCGGCAAGATCCTGACCATGGCACAGAACACTGTGTATGACCCAGCAACAGCACCGGGCAACTACACCGGGAACTTCGCGCTGCCCGAGAAAGACGCCAACGGCCTGCCGCTGGACGGGGCCGGCGGGTTCCAGATCGGCTCCACCATGAAACCGTTCGTCTTTGCCGAGTGGCTGAATTCGGGCCGGTCCATGGCCACCAAACTGGACGGATCAGTCCGCGTCTACAAGGCCGGCTACCCCTGGAAGAACTCGTGCGGGAAGACCACAGGTTCCTACGATCCGGCCCTGGGGCAGACGCCGTTGCCCAACGATGACGCCAACCATTACTTCAGGATGAGCGTGCTCCAAGGCCTCTATCAATCCATCAACACGATCACCTTCCAGTCCGCAACCCAACTGGATTTCTGCAATATCCAGAAGATGGCGACGGCGGCCGGGATCGCCAACGGCCACACAAACCAGCCCTACGATCTATCCAGCATCGCCAGCTTGATCGGTACCCAGGACGTCGCGCCGTTGGACATGGCCAATGCCTACGCGACCTTTGCGGCCCACGGTGTCCACTGCAACCCGGTGGCCCTGGAGTCAGTCACCGACGCCCACGGCCACAACTACCCGGTCCCCAGCTCGGACTGCAAACAAGCCATCAACCCGGATGTGGCTGCGGGAGTGACCTATGCGCTCAAGAACGTCCTGACGAAAGGGTCCGGCTACAACATTCCCGTCAACAAGGACCACGACATTTTCGCCAAGACCGGTACCACTGACGGAAACACCATGACCTGGACCGTCGGTGCAACCACGGGGATCTCGACGGCTTCCTGGTTCGGCAGCTACAAAGGCATCGGGCCCCAATGGGTAAACCAGGACATCACCATCAACGGAAAATACTATGCCGGCGTTGACGGAGCCGACATCGCCGGAGGCCAGTGGGGACGCCTAATGGACGCCGCGGCCCCCAAATACACCGGTAACCCCTTCCCCTTGCCACCTGACTCCATGACCCGATAGACCAAGCTTGATGCCGGACCGGGCCGGATCGGCGTTAGGCTGGCTACGCTGTCCCTGAACCTCGGTGTTCGGGCTGCACAAGGCATCGGAAAGGGCCACGATGAACCCGCTTGCAGTGGTATTGGGATCCACCGGCTATATCGGGGGACGGCTCGTCCCGCGGTTGCTCGACGCCGGATACGACGTCCGCGTCCTGGTACGCCACGCGAGTAAGCTCAGCGACGTGCCTTGGGCGGCGCGCGTCGACGTCATGGTCGGCGACCTCGAAGATGTGGACTCGCTGCGGAAGGCCTTTGCCGGGGCTGATGTCATCTACTACCTGGTCCACTCGATGGGCCCCTCCGGCCAGCGGTCATTTGAACAGACCGAAAGGCTCTGCGCAGGCAATGTTGCACGGGCGGCGGCCGACGCCGGCGCTGGACGGATCATTTACCTGGGCGGACTGCACCCGGAAGGAACACAGCTCAGCCGGCACCTCCGGTCCCGCAAGGAAGTGGGCGACATTTTCCTCGCGGAAGCGCAGGTGCCTGCGATAGTGCTTCAGGCCGGCGTCGTGATCGGTTCCGGTTCGGCCTCCTTCGAGATGATCCGGCAACTGACCGAGGTGCTGCCCCTGATGGTGGCTCCGCGATGGGTGCGGAACAAAGTCCAGCCGATCGCGATCCGCGACGTCCTGTATTACCTGGTCGCCGCGGCCGGGCTCCCGGCTTCGCTCAACCGCACCTTCGACCTGGGCGGTCCGGACGTCCTCCGCTACGACGAGATGATGAATGGCTACGCCGCGGAAGCGGGCCTGCGGCGCCGGCCCGTGATTTCACTGCCGGTCCTGACTCCATGGCTGGCATCCCAGTGGGTCAACCTTGTCACCCCCATACCCCGTTCTTTGGCCGTGCCGCTTATTGGCTCCCTGCAGCAGAACTGCGTGGTCGGGGAGCAGGACATCCACCGCTACATCGATCCGCCCGAAGCCGGGCTGCTTGGCTACCGCGAATCTGTTCGCCTGGCACTGGCCCGGGAAGCCGCCGGCGAAGTGGAAACAAGCTGGCAGAATGCCTCCGTTCGTGGTGCCCCGAGTGATCCGCTTCCCAGCGACCCGCAATGGGCGGGCCATTTGGTGTACCAGGACAACCAGGAACAGGTTACGACGGCCACGCCGCAACAACTCTGGCAAGTCATAGAAGGCATTGGCGGCGACAACGGCTGGTACTCGTTTCCTTTGGCCTGGTCCGTGCGCGGCTGGCTGGACAAGATCGCCGGCGGAGTCGGGCTCCGACGCGGCCGGCTCAATCCGACCCGGCTGAACACAGGCGACGCGCTGGACTTCTGGCGCGTGGAACAGATCGACCGCGGCTCCTTGTTGCGCCTCCGCGCGGAAATGAAGGTACCGGGGCGCGCATGGCTGGAAATGCGGGCTGAAGAAGCCGAAGGCGGGGCTCTTTACCGGCAGAGGGCGGTGTTCTTCCCCAAGGGACTGGGCGGACGGTTGTATTGGCTCGCGGTGCTGCCCTTCCACGGCGCCATCTTCAAAGGGATGGCCAACCGCATCACGGCCGCCGCGGCGTCGATGGCGGACGACGATCCGGCCTTGCCTTAAACATCGACGAGTGTAAATATTTATGTGTGTCTATGTCATTGGAGTTAACGCCCGTCGAAACGGTGGCGTGTTGCTCGCCGCTGTCCAGGGAGCCCCTTTCTGAATCCGAGGCCGAAGGGATCGTTCCGCTGCTGAAAGCGCTGGCCGATCCGGTACGGCTGCGGCTGATGTCACTGGTCGCATCCCACGAAGGCGGCGAAGCCTGCGTTTGCGATCTGAACGACGCCTTTGAGCTGTCACAGCCGACCATCAGCCACCACCTGAAGGTCCTGCACGAAGCGGGCCTCCTGGAGCGCGAAAAGCGCGGCGTCTGGGTCTACTACCGCGCCCGCACCGATGCATTGTCCGGCCTGGCGGCCTTGATCGGGGGACAGGGCCAGTGAGCGTGCTGACTCGGCGGGCCATGGCGGAGTTCGTGGGAACCGCCTTCCTGGTCATGGCCGTGGTGGGGTCCGGCGTCATGGCCTCTCGCCTGTCCCCGAACGACGTCGGACTGCAGCTCCTCCAGAACAGCTTCGCCACGGGCGCCGCGCTCGTGGCGTTGATCCTGGCACTGCAGCCGGTCTCGGCATCCTTCAACCCTGTGGTCACTTTAGTGGAACGCGCCCTGGGGCTCCTGGATACGCCCACGACTCTGGCCCTGATCGCCGCCCAATTCGCCGGGGGCCTTGCCGGGACCGTGCTCGCCAACCTGATGTTCGGCCTCAACGCAGTGACGCTCTCCACGCATGAACGTGCGGGGACAGGGCTGTGGCTCGGCGAAGTGATGGCCACGATCGGGCTGCTCCTGGTCATCTTCGGCACCATCCGCTCCGGCCGGCCGGACAAGGTTGCGTTTGCCGTCGGCGGGTACATCGCGGCCGCCTACTGGTTCACCAGCTCCACCAGCTTCGCAAACCCCGCCGTGACCTTGGCCCGGACCATCACCGACACCTTCGCCGGGATTGCCCCGGAATCCGCCCCGGGCTTCATCCTCGCGCAGTTGCTGGGCGGCGCCGTCGGGCTCTTCCTGGTCCGGACCCTGTACCCACTTGTTCCCGCACTGCCCTCTCCTTTGCCGGCACCCGCACCCGCACCCGTGCCCGATCGAAAGGTCCTCTCATGAGCACCGAAACCACCAAGAAACCCTCCGTTCTTTTCGTCTGTGTCCACAACGCCGGCCGATCCCAGATGGCGGCTGCCTTCCTCACGACGCTTGGCGAGGGCCGGATCGAGGTCCGCTCCGCGGGTTCCCAGCCCGCAGACAAGGTCAACCCGGCCGCCGTCGAAGCCATGGCCGAACTTGGCATCGACATGTCCGCCGAAATCCCCAAGATCCTCACCACCGAAGCCGTCAAGGAATCCGACGTCGTCATCACCATGGGCTGCGGCGACGAATGCCCCTACTTCCCGGGCAAGCGCTACGAGGATTGGGTCCTCGACGACCCGGCAGGCCAAGGGATCGAAGCCGTGCGTCCCATCCGGGACGAGATCAAGAGCCGCATCGAGGGCCTGATCGAGTCCCTCACCCCCGCCGCCAAGTAGTGCCACGCCCGCTGCTGGAGGAGGACAGGATGGATACAAAGCACACCCTTCCCATCGCCGTTATCGGTGCCGGACCCGTCGGCCTGGCCGCCGCCGCGCACCTTCTTGAACGCGGCTTGGAACCTGTCATCTTCGAAGCGGGGCCGACGGCGGGTGCCGCTATCGAACAATGGCGGCACATCCGTCTGTTCTCACCGTGGCGGTTCAACCTCGACGCCGCAGCCGTCCGCCGGCTCGAGCCATCCGGTTGGGAATCACCCCGCCCCACGGCGCTCCCGTATGGCGGGGAACTGATTGACCAATACCTTGCACCTTTGGCCGCACTCCCGGCCATCGGCTCCCGTCTGCAGACCGATGCGCGCGTCATAGCGGTCACCCGTGCCGGCCTGGACAAGACCCACGTCCGGGAGCGCGACATCACGCCGTTCCTTGTTCGGGTTGAACACTGGGACGGCGAAATCCGCGACCACACCGTGGCCGCCGTCATTGATGCCTCCGGGACGTGGTCCATCCGCAACCCGCTCGGCACCTCGGGCTTGCCGGCCATCGGCGAGAGCAGGGCCGCCCACCGGGTCTCTTCGCCCCTGCCGGATGTCAAGGGCCGGGACCGGGCATCGTTCGCGGGCCGCCGGGTCCTTGTGGTCGGGGCCGGACACTCGGCAGCGAACACCCTTATCACCCTGGCGGAACTTGCCAAGGACGAGCCGGGAACCACAATTCTGTGGGCCGTCCGCGGTGCCTCTGCGGAGAAGGCCTACGGCGGCGGGGACGCCGATGGGCTGCCGGCCCGGGGCCAGCTCGGTGGCCGGCTGCGCCGCCTGGTCGAGACGGGAAAGATCGAGCTGCACATTGGATTCGGCATCAGCGCCTTGAAATCCCTGGACTCCCATGTGAGCGTCGAAGCCCTCGACGGACGCACCCTGGAGTCCGACGTCGTCGTTCCCTGCACCGGCTTCCGCCCGGACTTGGACATCCTCCGCGAACTCCGCCTCAACCTGGACCCCGCGGTCGAAGCACCGGCCGGGATCGGCCCACTGATCGATCCCGAATTCCACTCCTGCGGCACCGTTCCCCCACATGGGGCCCGTGTTCTGGCGCACCCGGAGAAGGACTTCTACATTGTCGGCATGAAATCCTACGGCCGGGCGCCAACCTTCCTCCTGGCCACCGGGTACGAACAAGTCCGCTCGGTGGCCGCAGCCCTGGCCGGGGATCAGGCCGCAGCCGACACCGTCCACCTGGAACTGCCCGAAACAGGTGTGTGCTCCACGGACGCCGGCGACAGTTGCGACGCACCCGCGAATGCAACGCAGAGTGTCCTTTTGACCTGCTGCACGAGCGGAGAGTCCCAGCTCGCCGCAGCTGAGAACTAGGAACACATGGATGCGGCGCGGGCGGCCTGACGCCCCCGATGCGCGTACATTCTGCTGGATCATCGCCGGGGTATGGGAGGAATATCCGCGTGTTTCCGGGGCGCGTGCCGTGAGCGGTTACGGATGATCCAGCAGAATGTGCGCATACCCCCGTTCGAGGCTCGGACACGGGCCCAAAACCGCCGTCCAAACTGCCCGGCATGACCCATATGTCAGGTTTGAGGCCGTCGCCACCTAGAATTGCTGGTTGAAGCAATCTAAACGAGAGCCGCGGCGCACAACGCTGCGAGTCCTAGGGGACAAGACCATGCCGGATTCTGTGGACAACGAAGCCAGCGCCGCTGCATCTAACGAAGGGCAGCCCGAGCTTCGTCGACGCCGCGATCGCCGCCGCTCAGAGGGTGACGCCTGGACAGGAACTATGCCGATCATTACGCCGAACGACTCCGACGCACCCGCATCCACTTCTGCCCCGCTCCAAAGCAGATCCTGGGCCGAAGCGGCAGCCGCCGCCGACGCGTCCGCCGCGATGGTAGCGGGCAGCGAAGACGCAGCCCGCGAAGATTCGGCCGGCGGAGACTCGGCCCGCGGAGACTCGGCCGTCGGTGACGCGAGCCGCGAGGAACCACGCCGGATCCCGACGGCGGCAGCACCGGCCGCGGCCGACGTCACCCCGGCTGCCTCACGGGCCGGACGCGCCGCAGCCGCCAATGCTCCGATTTCAGACTTCATCTCTTCCCCGGGTTCCTTCGTGAGGGAACAGAAGCCGCGTCCCATCGGTGGCTTCCGCGGCATGCTCTACAAGTTGACGGGCGGAGCCTGGAACCTCGGACCGAGCGCCAAGCAGCGCGAAGAAGACGACCTGGCGCGGCGCATTTCCCGGCAGCTCCAAGGCAGCTACAACACGGCCGTTTTGAGCCTCAAGGGCGGAATCGGCAAGACGTCCACCACGGTTGGCGTGGGGCTCACCTTGGCGGAATTCCGCGGCGACCCGCCCTGCGCCATCGACGCCAACCCCGATTCCGGCGACCTCGTGGAGCGCGCCTTGGGCGAGGGCATCTACCAGAAGGCCACGCCGCGCACCATTACGGATCTGCTCAAGAACGTCGACAATGTCGATTCGCTCACGGCGCTGGCCCGGTACATGCACCACGCCGGCCGGCTGCACCTGATCGCCGGCGAACAGGACCCCGAAGTTTCGGACTCACTGACGGCCGAAGAATACCTGCGCATCCGGGAGTTGATCTCGGGCTACTACTCCATTGCGCTGACCGACTGTGGCACAGGCGTTACGCACAATGCGATGAGCGGCATCCTGCAATCGGCCGACAACCTCATCATCGCCGCGGGCTACGCAGTGAGCGGTGCCAAGCGCGCGCGCAGCACCCTCCAGTGGCTTGCGGGCCACGGCTACGAGGAACTTGCCCGCAACGCGATCGTGGTCATCACGGACAAGGACGAGGTCTCCTCCCGCGTGGACAAGAACGCCATCGAGGAACACCTCTCCGGGATCTGCCGCCAGTTGATCGCCGTGCCGCATGACAGGGGAGTGGCCGACGGAGACCTGGTCACCCTTGACGTCCTGCGCCCCGACACCCGCCGCGCATACAAGGAGATCGCGGCCGCGATCGTGGACGGGTACGTGTAGCGACTCGCCTTCACGGGCGGCACTCTAGTTACTACTTGGATTTCGAGGGAGTGCGCGGGTTCATACTCGACCACTACTTGGATTGCAAATTATCGGTTCCGCCTGGACTTCCCTAAAGTTGGATTCGGACGTCATTCGTCTTGCGGGGCGTCCTCGCCATGACCGGGAACTGGGCCCGGGCATGGTGCACCGAATCCCGTGCCTTCATGACACCCCGCTGCGCCCGTTTCTGAACGCGAGGCCAGCACCCAGGAGCCTCCTTTGATTCCCAAACACCTAGCCTTCGTGTTCGCCGCCGTGCTTCTCCTCGGCCTGACGGGCGCCACTGGCGCTCGCCCCTCCACAAACACAGCGCCCGACGCCGGCCCCTCACCCATCGAGAACGCCGCACCCGCCGCTGAGGTGGCCCCGCTCGTCACGCCAACCCCAGCGCCTGCCGCCGTTCCGCAGCCTGCCGCCGCGCCCCAAGCTGCAGCCGCACCCGCGCCCGCCGCCGCACCCCAAGCCCACGGCAACTCCGTGAAGGTGCTCGACACAACCGCGGCCATCACCGACCCGAACTGGTTCCGCCAGGCCTACGCCGAGGGCTTCCGGCTCTATGTCATGCACTCCACGGCTTGGGGCACGTGCACCCCCTGGCAGCAGACACAGGCCCAATTGAAGATGGCGCTCGATGCCGGCCTCAAGATCGCGGTCTATACGCGAGACGCGTCGTGCTGGGAGAACGGCATTAAAGCCGCTGGACCGTACATCTCCCAGCTGCAGTTCTTCGCCCTGGACATCGAACCAGGCGGATCTTTGGTAACGCGGGCCATGGTGGACGGCGTGCGGAGCCTGGGCGTGCGGCCAGTGATCTACAGCGGCAGTGGCATGTGGCCGGGGTTGATGGGCAACAGCACCGCATTCTCGGACGTGCCGCTCTGGGATACGGACACGAGCAACCTCAACTACGCCCGCTGGACCGCAAACTACCTGGCGCCTGCCCCGGTGCAGTACGGAGGCTGGAACACCGCGGGCACCATGCGCGTGGGTATCCAGCAGAAATTCGAGCATACCCTGAACGGCATCAACGTCGATCTGAACTCCTTCAACGCCAGCTTCCTGAAGTAGGCGCGGCGCTAAATTCCTGACGCAGAGGGAATTCCGGGTGCGCAGGGAAAATACTGCGTCGGTGGGTAAGGGACGCGTCATTTCCCTGGAGTTGTCCACATGGAGGAATTCGGTGCTGTCGTGGGCCGGAACGCACGTGGCAGGTTCTTAGCCATGACTCACTTACCCCGCCTGATCCTCAGCAGAGATCACCTCGTTCAGGGAACGACTCTCAAGGAACTCGCCCGGCGCGCCAAGACGGGAACGCTGTTCCGAGTGCGCCAAGGAATCTACGTCGACGGCCCGGCGTGGGCCGCGCTGAAATCGTGGGAACAATACCGTGTCCGGATCAGCGCCGCGGCCGAAACGTCCAGTGCGCGGACCATATTCGCCAGGCACTCGGCGGCGTCAGTGTGGGGGATCCCCACCATCGGCCTGCATCACCCAGTGCAGGCCGTCACCCTGAAGAACGACGGCGGCCGCTCGCGGGCCGGGATTACCCGCCACTATGCGGACCCCACCAGCCTCAAGGTATATCGGTGCGAGGGAGTCCTGGTGACTGGCAGGGTTCGCACGGTATTGGATCTGGCCGCTTTCACCCCGTTCGTCGAAGCGATTGCTCCTTTGGATCACGTGCTCAAAGCCGATCGGAGACGGGGATTGCCAGCCATCACCAAGGAAACACTCCTTGCAGAAGCGGATGGAATCTACACGGCGGCGGCCATCAGAAGAATCCAAGCGGCAGTCGATTTCGCAGATCCCCTGTCCGGATCCTCGGGGGAATCCTACAGCCGTGCCTTGATGCATGCCGCCGGATTCGAGCCCCCGGTTCTGCAACGCGAATTCCGCGACGAAACGGGCCTGGTGGGCTACTCGGACTTCTATTGGAAGGGTGCGCGGGTGGCCGGGGAGTTCGACGGCATCGACAAGTACCTGAAACCGGAATTCCTCAAGGGACGGACCGCCGCCCAGGCCGTCATCGACGAAAAGCTGCGCGAGGACCGGATCCGCGCCACCGGTAGCGGGGTCGTGCGGTGGGTGTGGGCGGAACTCATGGCACCAGGCGTATTGGAACGGAAGCTGGCGGCGGCAGGCGTGCCCCGGCGTCGTCCGCGGGGTGCCGTCTAACGCGGCTCAACATTCCTCGCGCGGCGCTGAATGCCTGACGCAGGCGGAATTCCGTGTGCGCCAGGGAATTCCGTGCGCGACAGGTATTTGGCGCGTCGCAAAGATGGCAGCGTCCTAGGATGAAAGGGATGACCACCACCAGCACCGTTCAGCCGTTCAACCTCCGCAGCATCGCGGTGCCTGCCTTTGGGCCCGCCCTGCTGTTCTGTATCGGCGAAGGCGCGGTGCTTCCAGTGGTGGCATTGTCCGCCCGCGACCTTGGCGCCTCCGTCGCCGTGTCCGCGCTGGTGGTCACCTTGATCGGGCTCGGGTCGTGGTTTTTCAACCTGCCCGCTTCGCTCATCACCATCAAGTTCGGCGAACGATGGGCCATCGTCGCCGCAGGCGCCGCCGGAGCATTAGCCCTGCTGGCCGCGGGATTCGCGCCTCTCCTTGCGCACAACGGCATCTGGCTGCTCGCCGCGGCGATGACCGTCGTCGGGATGTCAACGAGCGTCTTCAACCTCGCGCGCCAGAAGTACCTCACGGAAGCCGTGCCGGTCATTTACCGGGCACGCGCACTCTCGACGCTGGGCGGAGTCACCCGGATCGGTGTGTTCATTGGTCCATTCGTCGGCGCGGCCGTGATGCAGTTCGCCGGGATCAGCGGCGCGTACTGGGTTGGCGTGGTGGGCATGGCAGCCGCCGCGGTGCTGTCCCTCACCATCCCGGATCTTGTGTTGCCGGAGGACGTCGACGGCGGACGCAAGGGTCCCGAACCCACGCTCCGGGGCGTCGCGGTTTCCCACGCGGGCGTGTTCCTGGCGGTCGGGACCGGAATCCTGCTGCTCAGCGCGATCCGCGCCTCCCGGCAAGTGGTCATCCCATTGTGGGCGGACCACTTGGGGTTGGACGCCACACACGCCTCGCTGATCTATGGGTTGTCCGGAGCGATCGACATGCTGGTGTTCTATCCGGCCGGCAAGCTCATGGACCGCAAGGGACGGATGTGGGTCGCAGTGCCGTCCACCCTCATCATGGGCGCGGCATTGTTCCTGATGCCGTCGTCCACGGAGTTCGTGGGGCTGCTGCTGGCCTCGCTCCTGATCGGTTTCGGCAACGGCATCAGCTCGGGACTCATCATGACCCTCGGCGCAGACTTTTCCCCGGACAAGGGCCGCGGGCAATTCCTCGGCTTGTGGCGGTTCATCTCCGACGCCGGTGCCACGGGCGGGCCCGTGCTGCTCTCGGCCCTCGCTGCATCGATATCGCTCGCGGCGGGCGTCTGGGCCACGGGCGTCCTCGGCGTGGCAGCCGCGGCGGTATTCGCCGTCGCGCTCCCGAAACTCAAGCACCGCAGGAATTACTAGGCGCCTGAGGATGGCCGGGCCGCCTGCCGTTCGCTCCCAGACTCCGGTCAGGTACGTCCGGTATGGTGAATTGGATGTCCTCAGTCATCTCGCCTCCGCATCGTGCCCCCACTGCGAATCCGACCGCTGGGAACCCCGCCACGGACAGCGCCCCGCCGCTTGGTACCGGGGCGGAGAATCGCCTGCCGAAGGGCGAAGCAAAGCAGTCCCGGGCCGATCTCGCGACTCTGACCGCACTGCGTTTTGTTGCCGCCTTGTGGGTAGTGCTCTTCCATCTTCAAGCCATGCAGCAAACCTTCCTCGCCCCTGTCTATGAGCTGTTCCGTCCGGTCATCGCCAACGGGGACCTCGGCGTGGACGTGTTCTTTGTGCTCAGCGGCTTCATCATCACCTACACGTACCTGGACCGGCTGGGCCCACGGTTCCGTTGGCGAGCCGCCGGTGACTTCGTCTGGGCCCGGTTCGCCCGGATGTGGCCCGCGTTCGCACTGGTTGTAGGGGTGTTGGGCCTCTGGTTCGTGTACGGGACCGCACAGGAATCCGTCCGGGAGTGGTCCCTCCAGACCAAAGCTCCGGACCTTTCGCCTTGGGGGCTGGCCAAGCAGCTGCTGATGATGCATCTCTGGTTCCAGCCGGGTACGGACGGCGCCAGCTGGTTCGGCCCGGGCTGGACGGTCAGTGCCGAGTGGCTGGCCTACTTGGCGTTCCCGGTGCTGGCGCTGGTCCTGTTCCGGCTGCGCCGGCTGCATCCGTTGGCGGCGCTGGCGGCATCCGTGCTGGTCCTCCTGCCGACAGCCGTCTGGGGTCCGGACCTGCCAGTCCCCACGGTTGAGCATCAGCCGTATGAGTGGCTGCTTCGGATCGCCTGCTGCTTCATCGCCGGCGCTTTCGCATGCATCGCCGCACGCAATGCAGACCGCATGAAGTTCAACACTGCCCTGGCCGGGCCCGGCGCCCTGCTGACCGGAACCGCCGTCGTCGTGTTCCTGGCTACGGCCGGAAAACCTGGCCCGGGGCGGCTGGCTGTGCTTGCCTTCCCATTGCTCATCGCCCTGCTTGGCCTGACGCGCGGCTGGCTCCGCTCGGCGTTGTCCGCGAGGTGGCTGCAGTACGGCGGGCACAGCTCCTACAGCCTGTATCTGGTCCACATGTTCTTCATCTACCTTTTCTACTGGATCATCAGGGACTGGCCGCATGGTGCCGGACAACTGGAGGAGAACCTGCTCGCTGCGGCGTGCCTGCTTGGGACTGCCCTGGCCACCCACTTGCTGTTCAAGTACGTTGAGGAACCGGCCCGGCTCCGGCTGCGCGCGATGGTGCCGAGGGCGGGTGCTGGGACAGCGATGCCGACGCCGAACAGTTGACACCTGCGAAGCATCGGCGTTCGATGATCCCAGGGGAGCAGCCTCGTGGGGAGTGAACATGCGGGTCATCCGGCATGCCAAAGCTGTATCCACCGTCGCTGGCGCCACCTTGGTGCTGGAGGGCTGTGCCTGGTTGTGGCTGGCCACCACGGCGCCGCCTGGACCAGGGAACGTCAGGATTGTTCTTCTTTCCTTCGGCGCTGCCGTCGGTGCCATGATCTGGGGTGTGGTGATGCTGACCTGGCGTCTCTGGCCCAAGCCTATGGTGCTGGTGCGGGCACAGGCAGCCGATGTCTTTCCCCTCATCTTGCCCATCGCGGTGCTTGTGTCCGGGTTTCTCTCCGTGCCCGAGATCGCAGATCCCGCCCGTCCATACCTGTGGATGGGCGGCCTGTTGTTGGGTTCCGGGGCCATTTCAGTGGCTTCTCCAGAGAAAGCGGCGCTCTCGGAGGTCCCGCCACTTCGTCCGGGACGCTTCCTTGATTGGCTCAGATGGCAGAATTTCGGAGCCGGCACGCTGTGGCTTTCGATTTTGTTTACCGCGACGTTCTTTTTCGATCTACGCAGATCCGGTGCCTTCGCGCCGCTAATCATCGTGCTGGCACTCGCCCAAGCGACGGTGAGCGTTTGGTTCATCATTGAGCACCGGCAATTTTCCAAGGTCGGAGTGCGCCTTTCGGGGCTGCAGATCAATTGGCTGCGCGTCATCCACGTTAGCCGTGGACACGAGGCAGCCGTGAAGGAACTCCGTACGATGTACCCCAAGATGGGCCCGGCGCTGGCCGACGCCATCATCGAGAACCTTTATCAAACGCAAGAGAACCCGGGGTCCCTTTAAGGAACCCCGGGTTCTCCAAAGGCCTGTCAGGGCCGTGGGAATTTAGCGTTGAGGCGGTACAGGAACGCGGCGGTCGCGTCGCGGTGTACTGGCTGGAGGGGCTGGAATATCGCTCCTCCGGGTACCGCCCAGCCGGTGGTGATTCCCTCGGCGGCAAGCCAGCTGATCTCTTTGTAGAACGGGTAGCTCGGAGGAACATCGAGGAATGTCTTCGTCACGGTCACAGCCGGGCTTCCGGTCATGCGGTAGATGAATGCGGCCATCGCATCCCGGTTCACTGCATCCAGCGGATGGAAGGATTTCGTGTTGTTGGGTCCCGGGTATCCAGTGGTAATGCCAGTGTTCGCCAACCAGGTGATCTCCTTGTAGAAGATGTCGGAGGTGGGAACATCCGTGAACGGAGACACCGCCGGGGCGTTGAACGCCGGACTGCCCTTGTACCGGTAGATGAACGCGGCCATCGCTTCCCGGCTCACCGACTGCAGCGGTTCAAACAGGGTGGTGCCGTTGGACTGCGGGAATCCGGTGGTGATTCCGTTGGCAGCGAGCCAAGTGATCTCGTTGTAGAACGGATACGTTGGGGGGATGTCCGCGAAGGAGACGCCGTTGTCGTACATCTCATAATCGTCGGTAGTGATGGTGCCATTAGCCTGGATGTTCAGGCCCCAACTGATGCCTGACGCGCCAGCCGGCAGGGGCGGGGTGTTCCAGGTGATTTGAGTCCAGTTTGCTGCCGGTACGACGAGGGGACTTGCGGTCCAGTACTGCCAGAATCCGCTGCCGGTCCGGTAATAGACTTCGAACTGGGTATCGACCGTGGATTTATACCAGGCTTTCAGCTGATACGTATGTCCAGGTATTCCTGTCGGCGAGCAGCCGCCCAAGTCCAAGGCGGGCAGGAGTTTCGCGTCCCCGGAGACCCAGCCTGTCATGGTTAGCTGTTCGGCGTTGTTTCCTGTGTGGCCGGGTGTGACGATGGAGAAAGCCGGGGTATTGGTGCCGTACCCGCCGGCGGCCCAGCACTGCGGGACCGTGTTGACCAGGGTCTCCAAACTGGGGTTTTGGATCATGTTGGTCCCCGGAGTGGGTGGCGGAGGAACGGCCGGGCCCGGCACTGCGGGCTGCTGGGCGCCGCCGACAACCTGGTCCACGGTCTTCACAGCGACCGTACCGGCCGTCTTCTGCTGTGCCAGCCAGGTGGCGAACTGAGTGAACAGGGTCGGGGTGATCGTCAGCGTCGGGTCCGTGTTGGTGGCGATGTGGTGGAAGGTCAGTTGGACCCAGCCGCCGCCGGTTGTTTGGGCGTGCGTCACCTGGTTCTGCAGGTCCTGCAAGGTCCAGGTGCTGTCTACCTCGTCCGGCGCCTTGGTGTCATAGGCGTTGGCCGGCGGAATGGTGTCAGCCGCGGGAAGGGTCGCCGAGGCGGGATCCTTGCTGGCAGCGTCGCCCAAGCCGCGGGCACTGTTGAAACCACACCCTTTCACCAATGCCTCGGTGGCAGGGTCCTCGGAAGCGAACGGGTAGGCGAAACTGGTGACCTTGAAGCCCATGTTCATCAACGCCACGCGCCCGTTACAGATCTGCCGCGTCGACTCAGCGGAGGTTAGGGACACCAGATCCGGGTGGGTCACGGTGTGGCCGCCGATCTCATTGCCGTCGGCGGCGATCTGCTGCAGGTTGGCACTGGTTAGGTAGCTGGGCTGGTCAACCCACCCGGTGGTGATGAAGAACGTGCCGACCAAGCCCAAGTTCTTCATCGTGGCTTCGGCCGTCAGCTGGTCCGCATTGCCGTCATCGAATGTCAGCGACACCACCGTGTTCGGGGCGGCATGCGCCGGGGCGGCGAATCCCACCCCGGCCAGCAGGCCGGCAAACAGAAGTGCCGTACTGCCAAAAGCCGTCCAGCTCTTACGGAAGTTCGTACCGGCCCATTTTCTTTTCACATTGGGCCGCGGACGCGTCTCGTATGGCGATTCGGTCGCCTCGTGCCGCTCATTCGTGGTTCTCATGGCCAACTCCTCCCCAGCGGGGTAGTGCACTGGCGGCCGGGTGACCCTCGTTGGTGGGCCAAGAAGGCGCCGCTCGAAAGAGGAGTCCGATCTGGTTTTCCAGCGGTGGCACTCGGTGCCGCTTGTCTATTTAACACTCACGTACTTGCGAGGCTACGACCGCAAGCAACCGTTGAAACGAGTGGTCAATACCTGTTCTTCCTGCTCGTCCTTACGCTTCCTTAGGTGGAGCTTCTGATGTGCCTAGGTACTTGCTCAAACGTCTACTCGGAACGGTGTCCGGGCTCTATCCAGGGCTAGCCGCGCAAGTACCCCGCGTGTACAGTCGACTTCGCCAGCCCCTTCCGGCCAGGCTTGGCCGGCCGGCTCCGTGGAGGAAGGAGTGCCCGTGACGCTGCCTGCAGTCGACAAACGTAAACAGCCGGAACGCGAGCACAGAAGCCCGGTCCGCGCTTTCACGTCGAGGTCTGCTGCCGGGCTGGCCATCGGACTCGCACTCATGGCACTGTTCGCGGCGGTTCGAATGCTGGCACCCTCCACGACGGAGGCTTTTGGACTTCCCAACGCCGCCCGCGACTTTGCCACGTTGTCGATCAGCGTCGTCGTCGAGTCCCTGCCCTTCGTTTTCCTCGGGATTGTGCTCTCGATCGCCGTCCAGGTCTGGCTGCCGGAGGGCATGCTGCTCCGTCGCCTGCCACGGAGCCCTATCCTGCGGAGGCTGCTCCTTTCGCTGCTGGGGATGCTGCTGCCGGTCTGCGAGTGCGGGAATGTTCCCCTGGCGCGCGGTCTGGTGGTCAAAGGCCTCACGGTTGCGGAATCCATGACTTTCCTGTTCGCGGCGCCCATCCTGAACCCCGTAACCATCGTCACCACCGCGCAGGCATTCGGCTGGAGCAACGGCATCCTGGCCTCCCGCGTCCTGGGCGGTTTCTTCATCGCCAACCTTGTTGGCTGGATCTACAGCCGGCATCCGCGGCCCGGGGAGCTGCTGACCTCCCGGTTCCAGGAAACGTGCAACGTAGCAGACCACGACGGCGGCCCTGGCGGCAGGGTCAGGCGCAGCGTGCAGATGTTCTCCCAGGAGACGCGGGCAATGATGCCTGCTTTGTTCATTGGTGCGGGCATGGCGGGGCTGATCCAGGTCGCCGTTTCCCGCGAGGTGCTGGTTGCGTTGGGCAGCAATCCCGTCTGGTCGGTGCTGGCATTGATGTTGTTGGCTTTCGTCGTCGCGATCTGCTCAAACGTGGATGCCTTCTTCATCCTGTCGTTCGGCGCAACCTTCCTGCCGGGAAGCATCGTGGCTTTCCTCGTTTTCGGGCCCATGATCGACGTGAAGATGCTTGCCCTGATGCGCACTACGTTTACCGCAAAGACCCTCCTTCAGTTAAGCCTGCTGGTGGCACTTTGCGCTGCGGTCCTCGGATTGGCGGTCAACTATGGTCATTAGACGGCTCGTGGGCCGCTGGCAGGGCGTGCTTCTCAGCCTGATCGGCCTCGTCGCGACCATCTGGCTGGGCATCACGGGCCAGCTTGCCTTGTATATCCACCCGCGGTATTTCGTGTTCACGGTTGTCATGGCCGTGATCGCAGGAGTGCTCGCCTTGGCGGCCTTTGCCTTTGCTCCCACGGAGCACGACGCCCACGACCACAGCGACGCCCACGGCGCCGCCCGCGGCGACGCCCACGACCACAGCGGCGTCCACCGTTCGCGGTGGGGCTGGCTGTGGCCTCTCGGAAGCGTACTGACCATGGTCGCCGCCGTCGTCGGCCTCCTGGTCCTGCCGCCGTCGACCCTTACCACCGCAACCGTTGCCCAGCGGGACCTCAACGGCTCGGCGTCGGCCCTCACGCTGAAAGCACCCGCGCTGTCCGGCAAGGGAGACTACTCCGCGTTCACAGTGCGGGACTGGGCATCGTTGCTTCGCTCCGGCGCAGGGCAGGACTTTTTTGCCGACAAGACTGCCACCGTCACCGGGTTCATTAGTGCGGACAAGACAGATCCGAACGTATTCTTCGTGACCCGTTTCGTAGTGACCTGCTGCGCTGTTGATGCCCAGCCGATTGGCGTTCCCGTATATCACCCAGGCTGGCAAAACGAATACAAAACCGATAGCTGGGTCACGGTCACCAGCGGCTTTCGCGCCAACCCGAACTCGGCCAGCCGCGAGGCGATCGTCCTGATCCCGGACACCATCCAGTCCACCACACAGCCGGCGCAGCCCTATGTCTACTAAGCGCCGTCCCGTCTCGGCCAAACGGGCTGCAGCCATTGCGGCCGCGGCCGAGCTTCTGGCCGGGCGCCGCTTCGCGCGGCGCCTCTACGGCACCATCGCGATCCTCGCCCTTCTTGCCGGCGCCCTGACCGCCGCGAACCTTTCGAAGCTGCCCCATCTCAACTCCACTTCGGCCCTGGCCCGCTCCGCCGCACCTGCAGCGTTCGCCCTGTACAGCCTGCAAAGGGACACCGGCAAGGACAGCAGCGGTCAGAAGAAGCCCGACACCATCCTCGGCACAAGCCTCTCGGGCAACGATCAGGGCACCGTCATCGTCAGCGCCCCCCGCATCCAGGAGTATGCGGCCCTTCCCTCCGCGCTCGCCGTCGTCACGCTTAACGACGACAACACCAGCTCGCTCGAGATCGTCCCCCTCACCGGCGGCCCGCCAACACTTGTTCCATTGCCGAGCCTGGGGACAGTGGCCAACCTTCACGCGGCAGGATCCAAGCACCTCATAGGCTTCACCTTCACCGCTTCTTCAGGCACCGGCCAGTACTGGAAATCGCTCTTCGTGTACGACGTCGACAACCCGTCCTCCGCGCCCCGGGCCGTCCAGGGGGTCAACGGACCGGTCTCGGCCGCGGACTGGCGCTTTGTCCCCGAGGCGGCAACCTTGGTGGCACAGACGGATGACCAATCCATGTTCCTCATCGATGCGCTGGACACCGGCAAGGTATCGCCCTTGGGCGCGCATGCGGGCTTCCTGGGGTTCGTCCCCGGCACCAACGAACTCGCCGTCGCCGACCAAGGGCTGAAAAAAGGCATAGACCCGCCCCGCTATTCGACCATCAACCTCACCACCGGAACCTCCACGCCGCTCACCCTCCCCGGCGCGTTCGTACCCGATGCAGCCAACGGGGTCACCAGCACCGCTGGCCAACCGATCGTCCTCGCCGCTTCCGGCCAGTACGTCCAGGTAGTGCGAAAGTACGACGCCGGAAAGGAAGCGTCCGTGGTCAACCTCGCCGACAAGAACGGCTCGCGCCAGCTCTACCAGCCGGCCGCCGCCTGGTCCCGGATCCTGGACACGTGCCTCTCCCCAGACAACGACTACCTCGCCGTCGAGACGGCAGCACCGCAGTACACGGGAGACCAATACCCCGTCCGCGCCGAACCGACCCCCATCCGGACCGACCTGGTGGACATGAAATCAGGCAGCGTCCTCAAAAGCGTTCCCGGGTTTCTCCCCAGCTGGTGCGGTTGAGGAAGGTGCTTCCGACGGTGCGCTAGGTCGGTGCGCTAGGACGGTCGGCGACGAACGCCGTTAAGGTGACTGCCGCCGTCGGGCACTCACGTCGAAAAGCCAAGTGGCAGCGACCGTTGCAAGATAACCGGTGATGACGATCAGGGAGACACCGGCCCAGAAGTAGTTCGTGGTGCTGCTTTCCTGGCCGAAACCAGGTGCGATCTTGATCAGCGAATAGACCGCAACCGCCGCAGCGGCAACCCCTGCAAGCACCGACAGTAAAAGCCATAAGCGCGACGACGCCCAGTGCTCACCGCGGCTGTCCTCGACGTTCCAGCGCTTTCCCGTGCGCAATACCAACCAGCCAGCCGGCAGCATTACGGCTCCAACCACGAGGAACCCGGCGACGACGTCGGCGGGCCGGTGCCACTGGTTGATCAGCGTGGAAACTCCGGCCGCAACCGCGAAAGTGCCACCGAGGAACCCGGCCAAGGGCCGCCACCGCGGGGATACCACCAAGAACACCGCCGCAGCGGCCGAAGCCGCCAATGTGGTGTGACCGGAGGGCAGCGAGTTCAGTTCAATGGTCTGGACGCCTCGGAACGGCCTGTTCGGAAACCAGTCCTTCAGGAGCTGGGTTGCCAGGTTTGCCGCGACACAGGCGGCCAGCGCGATCCCGGCGGACTTCCAGCGGCGGCGCTTGATCGTGACGAAAAGGACGACGACGGCGGCGATCGCCACCGAGGTGACCGGCAACCAATCGAGGAACTGGGTGGTTGCACGCTCGGTGGGACCGTTGATGGTCGCGGCTTCCACCAAGGCGGATTCGTCGATGTACTGCCCCGTTGTGGTGCGCACGAAAAAATAGAAGGTGGCAATGAATGCGACCACGCACGCCAAGGTTGCGAGCACAAAAAGGAAACCCGCTCCAGCGCCCGCCCAGCGCTTGGTAGCGGCCCAACGTATGGCCGGCAGCCGGCTCGTCTTAGGAAAACTCATTACTTTCAGGGTGCCATATCTGGCTGGGAGGATCACTTTTGTTCGGCGATGAGTTCCTCATAGAGCGCGAGGTGTTCGGCCACCATCCTTTCGGCGCTGAAGTAGTTCTCCGCGGCCGCGCGGCACTCTTTCCGGTCCAACGTGGCGGCGGCGATGAGGGCTTCGGCCAGCTCCGGTGGACTGGAACGGAGATGGCCGGTGACGCCCTCCGAGACGATCTCCGGGGCGGACCCGCGGAACGTGGCTACCACCGGCGTCCCGGCGGCGAGGGCCTCGATCATGGCCATCCCGAAGGGCTCGTCCCATTGAAGCGGATTCAACAGCGCCATGGAGCCGCCCAGGAGGACGAACTTGTCCGTGGCGTTCAGTTCGCCGAGGTATTCGACGTCGGGCCCCAAAAGCGGTGCGATGACCGAGGCGTAATACTCATGCTCTTCCGCGCTGTACATTTTGGCCGCGATTCGCAGCGGTACCTGTGCCAGGCGGGCCGTCTCTATCGCTTCCGGCAGTCCCTTGCCCGGGTGCATCCGGCCAAGGAAACTGGCGTAGCCGCCGTCACCGGCTCCGAAGGGGACGGATTGCGTATCTATCCCGTGGTGGATGACGCGCCGCACCCTGATCCCGGGTGCTGAGTCAGCTTGATGCTGTGAGATGGCAATGATCGCGGTGTCGGTGGCCATCGCCCGGTAGATGTCATGGTTTTCGGCCGAAAAAGGGAGATGGGCCGTTGCGACGAGGGGCGTTCCCTCCGGCCGATGCCGGTATAGCGGCCCCGCCAGCGTGTTGTCGTGGATGAGGTCCACGTCCTCCATGGCCGCGAACGCGTAGACGCTGTGCCGGAGCTCGTCCGTCCCGTTCCCTATCCTCGAGCCGTCGGCAGGCGGCGTGCCGGGGACTTTGGCCACTGGACATGTGCTTCCCGATGCCGCCGCGAGAAGCACGTCGTGGCCCGCGCCAGCCAAGCCGCGAGCAAGGATATCGATGATCGATTCAGTGCCTCCGTATGCGGGCGGCGGGACCGTAATCCACGGCGGGGCAACCAGGCCGATGCGCACCTAGCGCCCCCGTCCTGCGGTGACATGGTGGACGTCCAAGAGATCGGCAAGCGGCTTGCGGGCTTCGCTGTGCAGCACCACATCCTCGGGCAGGTTCCTGACCCGCGTTTCGCCGTCGACTACCTTCACGGAGATCCTGGAGCCGGCGAGGGGGATGTTCCGCATTTTGATCTCACCGAAGCCCGGGGGGACCACGGGTGCCAGCCAGAGGCCCCCGTGGGTGAGGCACGGATCGAAACGGAGGAGAACCCGCAGCAGATGGACCGGTGTGGCGGCAGCCCACGCTTGCGGCGAGCACGATGAGGGGTACGGAACCGGCATCCCGTAGGTCTGCCTGTCCAAACCGCAAAACAACTCCGGTAGCCGTCCGCCAAAAGCGTCGGCAGCTTCGAGGACACCCGTGACGAGGCGCTGGGCTTCCTCAATGAAGCCATAGCGCATCAATCCGGCGGCGATGAGGGCGTTGTCGTGCGGCCACACCGAGCCGTTGTGGTAGCTCGCCGGGTTGTACGCCGCCATGTCCGAAGCCAGGGTCCGGACGCCCCAGCCCGTGAACATGCTGTCCGACATCAGCCGCTCCGCGACCAACGGGGCCTTGTCGTCGTCGATGATTCCGCTCCATAGGCAGTGGCCCATATTGGACGCGCATGCATCCACCGGGCGCTTGTCGCGATCGAGGGCGATCGCGAAATACCCGCGGTCAGGGAGCCAGAATTGCTCATTGAAAATTCGCTTGAGCTCGGCTGCCCGGGCGCCCCACACCGCGGCCCGCTTCAGATCGCCTTCTTCCTGGGCCATCAAGGCCCTGCTGAGATACGCGGTGTACACATAGCCTTGGACTTCGCACAAGGCGATCGGCGCCTCTGCCAGCGTGCCGTCGGCGAAATTGATGCCGTCCCCCGAATCCTTCCAACCCTGATTGAGGAGGCCATGGTCGGTGGCCCGTTCGTACTCGACGAAGCCGTCGCCGTCGGCGTCCCCATAGTCGCGGATCCAGTCCAAGGCCCGGTCCACGGCGGGCAGAAGTGATTCCGCGACTTCGGAATGGAACCCCCAACGTGTGAGCTCCCCGGCGAGGGTGACGAACAGCGGCGTTGCGTCGACTGAACCGTAGTAGGCGCTGCCGCCCCCGAGCGCAAGGCCTGTGCTGGCGCCGAGACGCACCTCGTGCAGGATCCGGCCGGGCTCCTCCTCGCTGAGCGGGTTAACGGTCCGGCCCTGGTGGTCTGCCAAGGTTTTGAGCGTTCCCAGGGCCAGCGAAGGATCCAGCGGAAGAGTCATGAAGGAAGTCAGGAGCGAGTCCCGGCCGAAAAGAGCCATGAACCAAGGCGAGCCCGCAGCCACCACCGTCCGCCCGGGATGGGCGGGGTCGAAGATCCTGAGGGAGCCGAGGTCTGCCCTGCTCTGGGCCAGCGCCTTTTCGAAGGCCTTGTTGGCAAGTTCCGTTGTTGGCACCTTGCCTTGCCATTCCTGCTGCCTTTCCTCCGGGACGTCATGGGGATCTTGGTCTCCCCAAACCCGGGCGTCCGCCTCTGGTCCGACTCCGTCGATGCGGGGCGTGGCAGTCACACCCGTGGACCAGTGCCCTTGGGGCGCAATGGAGATGTCATAGCTGATGACATCTCCATCAACCACGCCATTCGGGGCATCAATGGTGACCAGGACGTGCCGCCCCTGCCTCCGGGACTCAAGAACCAACGAACCGTCGCCATCCCGCGCCAAATGCACACTCTCGTGGCGTGCCCGACCCTCCTTGACTTCGAAGATGTCGGCAAAGTCCGCGTTGAGGGTGAGTGAAACCGTGGTGCGGGCGGGCTTGTTGGAGAAATTCCTGACAGTGATCTCTTCGCGGACCCCGCCGAACAGGCTCCGTCTGCGTTCAACCAGCAGGTGGCTGTCTGCCAAACCATCGGTGCGTGCCGCGCGGCCGACAAAATCAGCGCGGAAGGGCACCGGGACAGGAGAACCCAAAGCCTCGATGGGTTGGCCGTTCACCGCGAGCGCCCAGTTCGAAATGAACCGCGTGTCACGGAAGAACATCCCGTGTGGGCGCAATTGGTCCATATCGCCGTTGGCCGCAGAAACGCAAAACGATGTTCCTGCCAACAACGTCACGGCACCTGCGCCGGGCGAACCTGCAAGGTTCTCGGCATTCCAACCTGTCATCAAGGGTCTCCATAGCTAGGGACGGGGAATGGGACAGCTTGCTTCAGCGTATTCGCCGAGTCTTCGGAAGTGAACCCTCGCGCAGGTATGACGGCTTTTGGCCGGACGCCCGGTCACATTTGTCGGCTTTTGGCCGGACGCCCGGTCACATCGTGCGGGTTTTGGCCGGACGCCCGGTCAGGTATGACGGCTTTTGGCCGGACGCCCGGTCAGGTATGACGGCTTGTGGCCGGACGCCCGGTCACCTAGCTGGCCGGGGGGGAGTGTCCGTTTAACGGTGGATTCGGGTGTTGGCGTTATGTGATTCTGCCTTCGAAGGTGATGGCGAAGGCGTTCAGTGCCGGCTTCCATC
>NZ_JAUSSZ010000013.1 GCF_030812595.1 Arthrobacter bambusae | reverse complement strand
CAGGAATAACAAAATCCATCATGGACCTTCCCCAACCCGCGCACCGGACTCCGGTCAACAGAAAACCTGTCACACAAGAGCCTGACACACAGGGTGCGGGCGTCGAGTGCGCAGGGAACCGTCGAAATGGAGTGAGAGCCGGGGAGCCTAGCCGAGCAGTCCGAGGATCTCGGTGCGGGCAAACATCCGGGCGGCCTCGCGCGCTGTCGGAGCACCGGCGTCGGGATCGGCCCCGGCGTCAAGCAGAACCCGGGCCACCTCGGTGTAGCCCTTGAAAACCGCGCCGGCCAGCGGAGTCTGGCCGCGGTCGTTCGCGGCGTTTGCCTCGGCACCGTGGTAGAGCAGAAGCTGAACGGTCTGGGCGTGGCCATGGTACGCGGCGAGCATCAGAAGGGAGTCGCCCGCGGCAGTGCGCATTCCAGCCGGCGCACCGGCATTAAGGTAGCTTCGCAGGAGCGCTGAATTGCCTTCCCTGGCGGCGTCAAACAGGGTATGCGCCAAGGCAATGGCCTCCTCGTCGGCACCCGTCGCTTCGGCTTCAGCGCCAGCCTTTTCACTCATCGATGGGGTCCCTTCAGGAATCCGGTCTGACGCCCCACCACTTGTCCGGCGTCGGGCGCAACGATTACTTCTTGGGCAGCCGGATAGGGCTCCTCGCCGTCCAGCACGGTCAGCACTTCGTGCGGGTCTACGGACCGCTTGATCAGGGCCAGGCCTACTGCTCCCATCTCGAAGTGCTGGGCCACAGATGTCAGCGTACCCACCTTGCGTTCTCCGGCAAATATGACGCTCCCCGGCGCCGGGAGCGTGTGCTGCGAGCCGTCCAATTGCAGGAAGACGAGCCGCCGGGGCGGGTGTCCGAGGTTGTGGACGCGGGCGATGGTCTCCTGGCCTTTGTAGCAGCCCTTGGACAAGTGGACCGAGGTCCGGAGGAGGTCGAGCTCGTGCGGAATGGTCTTCTCGTCCGTCTCGGCGCCAAGGCGGGGACGCCAGGCCGCAATACGGAGCGCCTCCGCGGCCAAGGAGCCGGCGAGGGCCATGCCCTCGACGGCCGATTCAAGCTCGGCCGCGGGAATGAGGTACTCGAACCAGGGACGCTCAAGGCCCGGATGGGAGCTTTCCTCCACCAAGCTGTAGGAATAGCCGCCGACGCCGATGTGCGGCCACGGATCCTCCCAGACGAGCCGCCCGGACCAGGCGTCAACGGGTTTCGTCGAGCCGACGACGGCCCAATCGGAAGACACGTCCGCCACCTCGACGCGCAGCATGAACCGCATTTTGTTGAGCCACTCCGCCAGCGGGGCGGCCTCGGCGGCCTCGACCAGCAGCCAGGTGGTCTCGCCGTCGTCCACCACGCGGGCGTCGAACTCGATGCGGCCCTGGATGGTGAGGAGCAACAGTTCGCTTGAGACGCGCGGTTGGAGGTTGGTCAGATGCTGCGAGGAAAGAGTGTTGAGCCAGCTCAGGCGGTCCGGCCCGGTGACCGTGACAACGCCCCGATAGGAAAGATCGACGACGGCGGTGCCCGCGGCGAGTGCGCGCTGCTCAGGCAGGGGCTGGCCGTAGTGCGCTGCGACGCCGGAGTCCTCGCCGCCGCCTTCTACAGCTCCGGAGCGCGACAATAGGGGGCTCTTGTAAGTCATATGTAGTAGAAGTCCTCGGGGCTCAGCGGTATTCCGGGTTTTCAAAATCGAAGCGCGTGCCGGCTTTCCATTCGTCCGGGAGGTTGCCGTACGCAGGAATGCCGCCTACGTCCTTGAGCATCCGGGCGTAGTGGAGCAGGTTCCAGGTCATGAAGGTGGTGTTCCTGTTGGTGAAGTCGCTCTCGGGGCCGCCGGATCCTTCGTCGAGATAGCTGGGGCCGGGGCCGACGGCACCGATCCAGCCGGCATCGGCCTGGGGCGGAATGGTGAAGCCCACGTGCTGAAGGCTATACAGGACGTTCATCGCACAGTGCTTGATGCCGTCCTCGTTGCCGGTAATCAGGCAGCCGCCGACTTTTGGATAGTAGGCCCACTGGCCTTTGCTGTTGAGCTGGCCCGAATGGGCGTAGAGCCGCTCGATGAGCTTCTTGGTCTGGGAGGAATTATCGCCAAGCCAGATAGGACCGGCCACCACCACGATGTCGGCCTCCAGCACGGCTGGATACAACTCGGGCCATTCATCCGTGGCCCAGCCGTGTTCGCGCATGTCCGGATACACGCCGGGGGCAATGTCATGGTCAACCGTGCGGATCACGCGGGTCCTGACGCCCTGCTTTTCCATGATGCGCCGGCTGATGGCAATCAGTCCGTCGGTATTGCTCACTTGTGGCGAAGGTTTGAGCGTCCCGTTGAAAAAGACGGCCTTGAGATCGTCATACCTGGCGGGTTTTGCTGCTTCGTTCACTTGCTGCTCCCTTTGGCTCGAACTGCGAAACGGGACGTTCAGTGAGACCTCTTCGGTGAGACCTTGGAGCTAGGAACAGGCTTTCCAGGGGGAGATCGTTCAGGAAAGCTTGTTCAGGAAAGCCGAAGCATGGGCCTCGAGCGACTTGCCCGGAGTGGACACGTCCCAACGCCACAATAGATTGCCATCCACGAGGCCGAAGATGCGTGTGGCCGCAGTGTATTCCTTGGAGTGGCCGCCGCGCATCACCATATCGGTGCTCAAGTGGATCTGGGGCCCCTTGATTTGGCCGTAGTACAGCTCGCTGATTCCACCGGGATGTGCGATCGTCACGGCGATGTCGAAACCGCCCTCCGCGTTCCGGAGGGCCTCGACGTCGTCGGCCGTCTTCAAGACCGGCACGATCTCCGCGGGAATCAAACCGGGGCCGCCGTCGGCGTCGAGCATTTTCCGCTCCAGCGCCCAGAAGCCCGTTTCGACGGTGAGGGGGCGCAATTTCATGCCGTCCTCATCGCTGAGCCAGCTTTCCGCGCGGTACTCCAGGTACGGCAGGCCGTGGTGCCTAAAGGAGACATGCTGGATGAAGTGCTCGGAATCTTCTTCACCACTTCCCAGCCGTCCCCGGCCTTCCCACTCACCAATGAGCCAGGAAAGCGGTACCAATTCGGGTGTCAGGTCGGAAGGGATTTCGATGGGCACAGCAATTACCTCAGTGGACCGGAAGGAACGGAAGCAGAAGCTCTACTTCTGGCCCTTGAAGAGACGGTAGACGACAAAACCAGCGAACCACGCCATCGAGAGGCTGGCCAAGCCGAGGAGGACAAGGAAGAAGATTTCAAATGCAAGTACGGACATGATGCCATCCTAACTGTTAGTAGATGAGTAGTTTGTCGATGAAGTAGCACATGGCGCCAACCGCCCAGACGGGAGCGACGCCCATGCCAAGAACGGCCGGGAAATTCAGCCGGCCGAGCCGAAGCGTCACCATCCGGCGGAAACTGACCAGGATCGAGCCGATGACAACGCCCACCACGATGGCGGCCACGATCGCGATGTCGGAAAACACCAGGCCGGCCAGCGGAGCCACCAACCCGGCCGCCACGATGCCCAGCGGCGCCACGACCCGGTCCGGCCAGCGCAACAGGCCGGCAAAGAGGGCGACCGCGGCGCTGAGGGCGGCGACCAACACCATTTCCTTGATGCCGTTGAACCTGGCCCCCGCGATCCAACCCGCGCCAAGGCAACTCAGCAAGACGCCGGCGCAGCTACCAAGAGTGGATTCCAGCCTTTGGGCCTGACCCGTTCCGCGGATCAGCTGCACAACGAACACTGCAATCACACCCGCCGCGATAAAGGCGGGAGTCGCGTCGAGAAATCCGGGTGCCGGGACTGAACCGGCAGCCAAGGCTGAACCCGCGCCGCTCAGCCCGATGACGGCGGCAAGGGTCTTTTTGGCGGGCACCGCCAGGAAATGCGGCCATCCGACGCCCACCGCGGCCGACGCCAGGACACCGACGGCGACCACCCCCTCCGTCGGGCCGTAAGAGCTGGCGACGAAAACTGCGAGCGCCACGAGGCCGACCACCCCGATGCTCCAAGACTTCACTGTGTCCCTATCCTCGCTGTGTCCCTATCCTCGCTGCGCCCTCTGCCCACAGAGTCCCCCGCGGGGACCCGTTTCGTTCCAAGCTGCGACTAACCTCCTGCCAATCCTGCCTCATGCGGCAGAAATATGTCGCAAACAGGGGCTGAAGGTGACACGAATCCCTGACGGCGCAGGGGCCTTTGGGTATACTCGGTTGTCAACAGCGCTTCTGTTGCCACGCTTCCGTTACAACGGAACTACGCCCCATAAGCAGCTACCGGCCGGTGGAAACCCGGTTCAGACGCCCGATGATGCGCGGACCGCCCATTGGAGGAACTATGTCGCACATCCTGCTCCTGACGAACAGCACCGGGTCGTCGGTAGACATCCTGCCCGCCTTGGAGCTCTTGAACCACCGGGTGCACATCCTTCCGGCAGAACCAACGGCATTGCTCGAAACCGACCCCACCGACGTCGTGTTCCTTGATGCCCGCAAAGACCTGGTGGGAGCCCGTTCGCTGACCCAGTTGCTCAAAGCCACCGGCTTGAGCGCGCCCCTCATCCTGATCCTTACTGAAGGCGGCATGGCTGCCGTCTCTTCTGCCTGGTCGGTGGATGACATCGTCCTCGACTCGGCCGGACCTGCTGAAGTCGAAGCCCGGGTCCGCCTGGCCGTGGCCCGCGCCATCCCCGGCGAAGAAGAAACCAACACCGAAATCCGTGCGGCCGGCGTCGTGATTGACGAAGCAAGCTATACGGCGCGCGTGAACGGGCAACCGCTCAACCTGACCTTCAAGGAGTTCGAACTCCTGAAGTATCTGGCCCAGCACCCGGGCAGGGTGTTCACGCGCCAGCAGCTTCTCACCGAGGTATGGGGCTACGACTACTACGGCGGCACGCGCACCGTTGACGTTCACGTCCGGCGCCTTCGTGCCAAGTTGGGCGCGGACCACGAAAACCTCATCAGTACAGTCCGCAACGTCGGCTACCGGCTGACGTTGGTCCGATTGACGGAAGACGAGCTCACGGAGGCCTAGGCTTCCGAAAATGCCCAGGCACACACCCTCGAAACGCAACGGAAAACAGGGAAGGCCCGGACTCATTGAGTCGGGGCCTTCCCTTGCTTGAGTGGAGGACATACGGGTCGAACGTATCGAGGCCACCCCACTGGTGGATCCCCCTCGCATCCCGCTTCGCAAAGCCGGACGAGATATAGACCTTACATGCCCAAGGCCGTGCCTGCAAAATCCATCCCGCCAAACCAGCCCGGGACGTATAGCCTTGCAGCATGAGCCCTGTGCACCCGGAGAACTGGCCCGTCCTCGTCGTCAAAGGCGCCTCGGATGACGAGTTGTTGAAAGACATCAAAACGCTCGCCGCAGCCGCCGAGGAGTCGGACGGCAATCCCCCGCTGTCCGAACAGACCCTGGTGATGTTGCGCGGAGCCGATGCCGGCGACCACTCAGTGCTCACACTGGCTCTCTACGCCCCCGACGAGCAGTCCGATCCGGCAAGCGGCCAGGACCTGGCGGGAATCGCCGTCGTGGTTGAAGCGGACGACGGGACCGGAGTCCTGGAAATGGCGGTTCACCCCAGCTACCGCAACCAGGGTGTCGCGGGCAGGCTGCTGGATTCGCTTCGGGACAGCCGCGGGCTTGCAGGCCTGAACGCTTGGTCCCATGGGAATCACGAGGCCGCCGCGGAACTCGCGGCCCGCTCCGGCTACGCCCCGGTGCGGGAACTGTGGAAGATGCGGCTCATGTCCTCCACGGCGGAACTGCCCGACGCCGTCCTCCCCGAGGGAGTCTCGCTGCGCGCCTTCGTGCCAGGACAGGATGAGTCCGCTTGGCTCGCTGCCAACAGGGCGGCATTTGCCCATCATCCCGAGCAAGGGTGCCTGACCAGGGCGGACCTGGAAGCCAGGATGGCCGAGGATTGGTTTGATCCCGCAGGCTTCCTGCTCGCCGTGAACCCGGCCGGGGAGTTGCTTGGCTTCCATTGGACCAAAGTGCACCCGAAGCAAGGTCCCCATCCGGCCATCGGAGAGGTCTACGTCGTCGGTGTGACCCCCGCAGCACAAGGTCTGGGGCTTGGCAAGGCGCTCACTATCGCCGGGATCAAGTATCTCCAGAGCCACAATCTGCACTCCGTGATGCTGTACGTGGACGCTGACAACACCGCCGCCGTCGCCCTTTACCAGAAGCTGGGCTTCGTGCGCTGGGACGTCGATGTCATGTATGCGCCCTTGACCCGGAAGTAACCCGAACCAAGGCGTATCTGAAAGGCTAGGAAATCTAGGATTCCGGGACGTGGAATCCTTGTAGGGTTGAATCAAGCCCCGCGCTGAACGAAGGAGAGCCCCATGAACCCGGACCCGGCCGGAACCACCAAAACCGAGGTCAAGGGAGCAACCTTGCCTCCCCGCTTCGGGTCTTCCGAAGTCCCGGCCGCGCGGGCCACCCAGGACCGTATCGATATTCCGGAATTTGCGCCCTCCCTTGAGCCGGAAGGCGACATCACTCCGGACCGTTTCCTGGACCGCGAGTTGAGCTGGCTCGCCTTTAACGCCCGCGTCCTTGAGCTCGCGGAGGATCCGGACCTCTTCCTCTTGGAGCGGGTCAATTTCCTCTCCATCTTCGCCTCAAACCTGGATGAGTTCTTCATGGTGCGCGTTGCCGGCTTGAAGCGCCGCATAGCCACCGGACTCGCGGTGCCCTCCCCCGCCGGGCTGAGCCCCATCGAAGTCCTGGAGCAGATCGGCGATGCCGCCCGAAAGCTGCAGGAACGCCATGCCCGCGTGTTTGCCGAGCAGATCCGTCCCGCTTTGGCCTATGAGCACATCCACCTCATGCGCTGGGACGAACTCGACGACGAGGCCCAGCACCGCTTGAGCATCATGTTCGGCGAGAAGGTCTTCCCGATCCTCACCCCGCTCGCCGTCGATCCCGCCCACCCGTTCCCGTATATCTCCGGCCTTTCCCTCAACCTGGCGGTGATTGTCCGCAACCCCGTGAGCGAGAAGGAACTGTTCGCCCGCGTCAAGGTTCCGGACCAGCTGCCGCGCCTCATTTCGATCGACGGACCCCGCGCCGGCGCGGTCCCTGGCCGTGTGGCACGGTTCATCGCCCTCGAAGAGGTCATCGCGGTGCACCTGGACAAGCTGTTCCCCGGAATGGAAGTCATGGAGCACCACACCTTCCGCGTCACCCGCAACGAGGACGTGGAAGTGGAAGAGGACGACGCCGAGAACCTCCTGCAGGCGCTTGAGAAAGAACTGCTGCGCCGCCGCTTCGGTCCGCCCGTCCGCCTTGAGGTCACCACGGACATCAACCCGAACATCCGCGCGCTCCTGGTGCGCGAACTCGGCGTCGAGGAATCCGAGGTCTACTCCGTCCCGGCGCCCCTGGATCTCCGGGGATTGTCTGTCATCGGCGGAATTGACCGCGCCGACCTTCACTACCCGAAGCACGTGCCCCACACCTCGCGGTACTTGAACGAATCCGAGACGGCCAAAGCCGCCAACGTCTTCGCGGCAATGCGTCGCCGTGACATCCTTCTGCACCACCCGTACGACTCGTTCTCGACGTCGGTCCAGGCCTTCCTCGAGCAGGCGGCCGCCGACCCCAAGGTCCAGGCCATCAAGCAGACCCTGTACCGCACGTCCGGGGATTCACCCATCGTGGACGCTCTGATCGACGCTGCCGAAGCAGGCAAGCAGGTCCTGGCCCTTGTGGAGATCAAGGCGCGCTTTGACGAGCAGGCCAATATTTCCTGGGCCCGCAAATTGGAGCAGGCCGGCGTGCACGTGGTGTACGGCATCGTGGGACTCAAGACGCACTGCAAGTTGTCCTTGGTTGTCCGACAGGAAGTTGATGGCCTCCGCCGGTATTGCCATATCGGCACGGGCAACTATCACCCCCGCACGGCCCGCTACTACGAAGACCTTGGCCTGTTGACCTCCAACGAGCAGGTGGGCGAAGACCTGTCCAAGCTCTTCAACCAACTCTCCGGATATGCTCCCAAGTCCACCTTCAAGCGGCTCCTCGTGGCTCCACGCTCGGTGCGGTCCGGCTTGATCGACAGGATCGAGACCGAGATCCGCAACGCCCGCGCGGGAATTACAGCGAGGGTCCAGATCAAGGTGAACTCCATGGTGGACGAGGCCATCATCGACTCCCTCTACCGGGCCTCGCAAGCCGGCGTGAAGGTCGACGTCATTGTCCGTGGCATCTGCTCGCTGCGTCCGGGAGTGCCCGGCCTGAGCGAGAACATCACGGTCCGCTCCATCCTTGGCCGCTTCCTGGAGCACTCGCGCGTGTTCGCCTTCGCCAACGGCAACGATCCGGTGGTCTACATCGGGTCCGCCGACATGATGCACCGCAACCTCGACCGCCGGGTTGAGGCCTTGGTACAGCTTTCCAGCCGCGAAGACATAGCCGAGGTCCTGGACCTGCTGCGCCGTTACATGGACCCGGGCACTGCGAGCTGGCACCTCGACAACCAAGGCCACTGGACCAGGTTCCACCGGGCCGACGATGGCACGCCGCTGTTGGACATCCAGTCCTGGCTGCTTGCCTCCCGGTCCCGCCAACGCGCAGTTGCCCGGCGGTAGGCAGCGAAAGTTGAAGAGCGATACACCTGTTGCGGACCAGACGGACCATCCCGGGGAGCCGATCGCCGTCACGGCGGCCGGCGCCATCCCTTGGCGGGTCACCAAGGGCGCCCTTGAGGTTCTCCTGATTCATCGGCCCAAGTACGACGACTGGTCCTGGCCAAAGGGCAAGCTCGACGCCGGGGAAACCATCCCCGAGTGCGCCGTGCGCGAGGTCGCGGAAGAAATCGGCCTCAAGGCTGCACTCGGAGTCCCCCTTCCTCCGACGCACTACCATGTGGCTGCCGGGCTGAAGGTGGTGCACTACTGGGCGACCCAGGTGAACGGTTCCATCATCAAGCCGGACGGCCGGGAAGTGGACGCCTACATGTGGGCCGCGCCGGACAAAGCGGCACGTTTCCTGAGCAACCCGACGGACGTTGGCCCCCTCCAAGCGCTGGCGAAGGCGCACCTGAATGGCGAGCTGGAGACGTGGCCGTTGATTTTGATCCGCCATGCCAAGGCCAAGCCACGATCCTCGTGGAGCAAGGCCGAAGGCAGCCGGCCGCTGGCTGTGACGGGCCTGAGGCAAGCGCTGGCAGTGGAACGGCTTCTGGGAGTGTGGAAGCCCGTGCGTATCGTGAGCAGTCCCTGGGCCAGATGCGTGTCCACCATCGCACCGTATGCCAAATCAGCCGGAGCCAAGGTGAAGCTGGTGGATGCCCTGACGGAGCACAGTCACCAGCGAAGCCCGAAAAAGACATCCGCGGTGATCGACGGCTTGTTCGACAAGCAACGCCCGGTTGCGATATGCACCCACAGGCCTGCCCTCCCCACCATCCTGAAGAAGCTTGGCGAGCGAATGGGCCTGGAGCCTTACGAGGCGCTTCCTTCCCAGGATCCGTATCTGGCCCCTGGCGAGATGATCGTGTGCCACGTGGCCCGCGGAAACGGCCAGCGCATAGTGGCCGTGGAACAGATCAAGCCCTTCGACGACTGACTCCAGTAAGCTGGGTGCGTGAGCATCCCAACCCCATATGAAGACCTCCTGCGTGACGTCATGGCCAATGGCACGCACAAGTCGGACCGCACGGGCACCGGCACGCGGAGCGTTTTCGGCCGCCAGTTGCGCTTCGATCTGAGCCAGGGTTTCCCGCTCATAACCACCAAGCGAGTGCACTTCAAATCGCTTGCGCTGGAGCTCTTGTGGTTCCTACGCGGCGAATCGAACGTGAAGTGGCTCCAGGACCAGGGCGTCACCATCTGGGATGAATGGGCGGACGCCGACGGCGAACTCGGCCCGGTTTACGGCGTGCAGTGGCGCAGCTGGCCGACTCCCGATGGCGGCCACATTGACCAGATCGCCGAAGTCATGAAGGGCCTGGCAGCCAACCCGGACTCACGGCGGCACATTGTCTCGGCTTGGAACGTGTCCGAGATCAAGGACATGGCCTTGCCGCCCTGCCACGCGTTCTTCCAGTTCTACGTTGCCGACGGCAAGTTGTCCTGCCAGTTGTACCAGCGCTCGGCCGACATGTTTCTTGGCGTTCCTTTCAACATCGCTTCCTATGCGTTGCTGACCTGCATGGTGGCCCAACAGCTGGGCCTTGAGCCCGGCGATTTCGTCTGGACCGGAGGGGACGTCCACGTCTACGACAACCACGTGGAGCAGGTCGCCGAGCAGCTCTCCCGGGAGCCTTACGAGTACCCGCAGTTGCACTTCGCCCGCAAGCCGGACTCGATCTTCGACTACACCCTCGAGGACTTCGAAGTAGTCGGCTACCGCCATCACCCCTCCATCAAAGCGCCTGTGGCGGTATGAGCACCCACGAAACCCCTGCCGCGGAGTCGCCTTCCTCCGAGGAGGCCGCGGAGGCCATGACCGGAATCGGCCTCGTATGGGCGCAAACGGCCGGCGGCGTAATCGGCAAGGGCGGCACCATGCCCTGGCACGTCCCCGAAGACCTGAAGCACTTCAGCGAGCTGACAACGGGACATCCGGTCATTATGGGCCGCAAGACCTGGGAGTCGTTCCCCGCGAAGTACCGCCCCTTGCCCGGGCGCACCAACATAGTGGTGACCCGGCAAAGCGGGTGGGCAGACTCGCCCGAAGCACGTGGCGCCGTCGTGGTCTCCTCCCTTGACGCGGCCCTGCTGGAGTCCCAGTTCGCTCCCGGCGGCCAGAACGTCTGGATCATTGGCGGAGGCGAAATCTACCGGCAGTCCATGGACATCGCGAATGTCGCCGTCGTCACCGTCATCGATTCCGACGTCGACGGCGACACTTTCGCGCCGGAGTTCGGCGAGGCCTGGAAACTTGAGGCGACGCGGCCGGCTGAAGGCTGGCTGACCTCCAAGAACGGCACCAACTACCGGATCGCCACGTGGCGCCGGACGGAAGACTGAGAATGCTGAAGAAACCTGAGACCCTGTTCGTCCTCGGCTACATGTTGTTGCCCCTCTTCGCGCTCTTGTCCGCGATCATTGGACTCACCATGATCCTGGGCGGCAACAAGATCCTGGGGATCATCGTCCTGGTAGTCGTGACGCAGGTCTTCGCTTTTGGCGCGTTCTACGCCCTGCGCGCCCGCAAGGCAGCCCTGTTGGAAGAGCCCGACGCCGGCAAGTAGGACGCGGCAAAGCTGCCGTCGCGGATTTCCTCGTGACGTAACCGACAGCGGCGGTGAGCCGCAAAAGTCTAGACTGTTTCAATGACTACAGCAGCTAATCCGTCCGTTGGACTGATCGGTTGGCGTGGCATGGTCGGCTCCGTCCTGATGCAGCGCATGCAGGAAGAGGGCGACTTCGCCAACATCAACCCGGTATTTTTCTCCACCTCGAACGCTGGAGGTGCCTCGCCGACCCTCGCTGGTGCAGCCGAAGGCAGCACCGGCAAGCTTGAGGACGCGTTCGATATTGAGACTCTTGCCAAGCTGCCGATTATTGTCACTGCCCAGGGCGGCGACTACACGAAGCAGGTCCACGGTGAGCTGCGCAGCCGGGGCTGGGACGGGCTGTGGATCGACGCCGCGTCGACGTTGCGCATGAACGACGATTCCATCATCGTGCTCGACCCCATCAACCGCGACGTGATCGACGCAGGCCTGTCCGGCGGCGTGAAGGACTACATCGGCGGCAACTGCACGGTCTCCTGCATGCTTATGGGGCTCGGCGGCCTGTTCAAGAACAACTTGGTCGAGTGGGGCACGTCCATGACGTACCAGGCGGCTTCCGGCGGCGGTGCCCGCCACATGCGCGAACTCCTCAACCAGTTCGGCGCCCTCAACAACGAAGTCAGCAGCGACCTGGACGATCCGGCCTCCGCGATCCTGGAAATCGACCGCAAGGTCCTGGCAACCCAGCGCACCGGCGTTGACGCCACCCAGTTCGGTGTGCCGCTGGCAGGTTCCCTGATCCCTTGGATCGATGCCGACCTCGGCAACGGCCAGTCCAAGGAAGAGTGGAAAGCCGGTGTGGAAACCAACAAGATCCTCGGCACGGGCGATGGAAAGCCGGGCAAGGACCATGTGGTCATGGACGGCCTCTGTGTCCGCATCGGTGCCATGCGCTCCCACTCCCAGGCGCTGACGCTCAAGTTGCGCGAGGACTTGTCCGTCGCCGAAATCGAGAAGCTCCTGGACGCGGACAATGAATGGGCCAAGGTTGTGCCCAACACCAAGGAGGCCTCCATGGCGGACCTCACCCCGGTGGCTGCCTCCGGCACCTTGGAAATCCCCGTGGGCCGTATCCGCAAGCTCGAGATGGGCCCTGAATACATCAGCGCCTTCACCGTGGGAGACCAGCTCCTCTGGGGCGCTGCCGAGCCGTTGCGCCGCATGCTGAAGATCGCTACCGGCACACTGTAGGCGTCCTGCCTCAGCCCTCCATGAACCGCAGGTACTTCGCGGCCTGGAGCTCGAAGGACCGCATGGCCGCCGGAGTCAGGCGTTCCGGGACGAACGGTTCGGGTTCGACGACGGCGCTCCGCCCGGTGCCGCTGCGGGACCATGTGCCCACCACTTCGCCGCCGGAGACGATCATCCGCTTGAAGACCCCGTTGCCGCCCGGAACGACCTTCTGGAAATGCTCCGGCGGCAGGACAAGGCTGCGGTCTGTGTACCCGAGCAGGAATTCATCGAATCCCGGCAAGGCGAGGACCGTCCGCGAGCCGGGAACGCCGCCGTCGAGCAGTGCCGCCGTCTCGGGCGACAGCCAATAGGGTGTTCCCCGGAAGTCGAGTTCAACAAGTTGGCCACGAATAGTCTCGTGGGCTGCCCGGACCTCGGCTTTGGGAATTTGGGTCCACCATGCGAAGTCAGCGAGCGTGGCCGGTCCGTGGCTGCGTATATACCTGAGCAGGAATTCGGCAATCCCGTCTTCACGGCCCAACGTCCTGGATTCCGGAATCCACTCATCGAAGGCGACGAACAGTTGCTGGCCAAGGGCTTTGCCTGCCGTGCCAGCCGGAGGCCCTTGGACCAGCCAAGCGTTCTGGCACAGAATCCAGAGCAAATGGATGCCGCGTTGGGCAGCGGTCACCTGGCCGGCGGATTCGAAGATCTTGAAAAGTTCCTCGCGAGTGGCGCCCGGACTACCGGTTACGCGTTCAAGGGCAAGATCCCGGCAAGTGGCGATGTCGGCCCCGTCGATGCCGAGCTCCCGGTGCCGGGCGGCGACGGAACGCATGGACCGATCGGTGGTGATAGCCAAGATCCAGCGCAAGTCACGGGGCGGAACCAGGTGGAGCGTCCCTCGCATGGGCCAAGAGCGGACCACCGTGCCCGTCTCCAGCGCTTCCAACACATTCGACAGGCGGGAACCGGGCACCCGCTGCCCCACGGCCCAGAACGCCGAAGCGAGGTCCTGGGCCTGCATGGCGCCCAGCCTGAAGACACATTCCTCCGGGCTGCTGAATCCCCCAAGCAATCCTTGGCTCGCAAGACGCAGCCTGCCCATGACCTTGGGAGTGACGCTGATCTTCACCGAAGCTGCCATGGGGCCATCATAGGGCTCATGGTGGACAGCTTCGGTCCTTAAAACAACGCTGGAGGAACTCCCATGCCGCTCACAGGGGCCTTCCAGCAGGCCCTCCTACGCTAGGTGAATGCTGTTCGGTGAGTTAGGTCCGCTGCTTCGGCCGCTCAGCCGACGGTTAGCGGCCGCTGGTTGGTGCGCCGCCGCCGTCGGACTTGTGTGCGGCCTGGCGATAGCTGTTGGTGCGGGGATTCGATTGTCCCCGCCGATGCAGGCCGTCCAGGAGGTGGGCCTCGCCGCCACCGGCGCCGCATCCCTCCTCCTGGGCCTTGCCGCCGCGTGCCAGCCTTCGTCCGATCGGCAGGTTGACGATCCCGAATCGGGCTTCCAGACAGGCGCGAGCGATCAAGTGCGCAGCTTCCTCCTTGCCGCTGTCGTCATGCTCCTGGGCGTGGCAGGCTTCGCGGCCGCCGGCTGGATCTCACCGGGTGGGCCCTCCCCGCAAAGCATCGCATTCAGCCAGATCTTCCTGCTGGGCGCCGCAAGCTGCGGGCTGACGTTCCTGCTGCTCAATAAGGTCCTCCCGACCGGAAAGCGCTGAAGCGCTCCTCCCGGCCAGCTATCCGGACTCCTACAGGGCCAAACCGATCAGTAGCGGCTCCGGATGCAGTTCGATGCCAAAGCGCTCGACGACGCCGCGGCGCACCTCGCGCGCGATGGCAACCAAATCCTCCGCGCTCGCTCCTCCCCTGTTGGTGATGGCCAGGGTGTGTTTGGTGGACAGCGAGGCCCGGCCGCCGGACACGCTCGAGGGATCGAGTCCGAATCCCTTTCCGAAGCCGGCTTGGTCGATCAGCCAGGCTGCGGACAGCTTGACGAGGCCATCGTTTCCAGCCGGGTACTGCGGCGCTCCGTCGGGCAGCGATGCAGCCGCCGCGGCCGGAACAATCGGGTTGGTGAAGAACGAACCCGTGGAATACGTGTCCCGGTCCGAAGCATCCAGGACCATCCCCTTGGAGGCACGGAGCCGCAGGACTTCGCGACGGACATCATTGGAATAGGCGCGTTTTCCGGCCTCGACCCCGAGGGACCGGGCCAGCTCGGCGTACCTGATGGGCGCGCTCATGCGTCCGAGCGGCAGCTGGAATTCGACGGTCAACACCACATAACGGGGTGAGCCCTCAGTAGTGGTCTGTTTGAGGATGGAGTCCCGGTAGCCGAACGTGAGTTCGGAGTTGGTGAAGGTTTGCACTGCATTGCGTTCACGGTCCCAGGTGCGGACGGCGGCGATGGTCTGTGAGACGTCGGCGCCGTAGGCCCCCACATTCTGCACAGGAGTGGCGCCCGTGGCTCCGGGGATGCCGGAGAGGGCTTCAAGTCCGGACCACGCGTGCAGCACGGAATGCTCCACCAGGGCATCCCAGTTGTGCCCGGCCTGGACCACCACGGAGACGCCTCCGCAGCTATCTTCCGAGTTGACGGCGAATCCCTGCGAAGCGATCTTGAGGACGGTGCCCGGGTATCCGGCGTCGGAGATCAGCAGATTGGATCCTCCGCCGATGATGAGCAGTTTCTCGCCTGCGGCATCCGCCGAGCGGACGGCGTCGATGATTTCCGCCTCGGTGCGGGCTTCCACGAAGGTGCCGGCAGGGCCACCAACGGCGGCCGTGGTCAGTTCGGAGAGCATCGTCTGGGTCACCAAACAAGCCTAGCGGGGATTGCGGCACCAGCCGACCCGAGGGGCACCAGCCCAGTCATGGGGCAGCAGCCGAGTCAGGAGTGCGCCGGTTCGGGTGAGCGCTTCCGGGAGACCGGCGCCAGGAAGAAGCTCGCTACCAGCAGGACCAGGACGGCGAGCAACGAATGCAGGATGCCGAAGTGCTCCGCCAGCAAGCCCAATAGCGGTGGACCGCAAAGGAAGGCTCCATAGCCGATCGTGGACACGACCGAAACCCGGGCAGCCGCGTGCGCTGGATCGTCCGCGGCGGCGGACATGCCCACCGGGAACCCCAAAGAGGCACCCAGGCCCCAGATGGCCAGGGCCACGAAGGCGAGCCAGGGAACGGGTGCGAAGACGAAGAGTCCCAGCCCGATGACGGCAGTGGCCGAGCACCAATGCATCACCGGAACACGGCCAAAGCGGTCCAATACCACCGTCCCGGCAAAGCGTCCCACCGTCATGAACGTGACGAAGATTCCGTAGCCCACGGCTCCGGCGGCGTCGGATTGACCGTGGCCATCGGTCAGCGCCAGGGCCACCCAGTCGCCGGCCGCGCCCTCTGCCAGGGCGAGCCCCAGGACAAGTACGCCGAGCAGGAGGGTACGGCGTTCACGCCAGGCCCGGGCCACCATGCGTTTGCTGTCCAGCGGTTCTCCCGGCTTCTGCTGGCCGGGCTGGATGATGGGCAGCGGCCCGGTTGAAGGATCTTCAAAGGTGTCCGGTTTTTCGGGCTTGAAGGCCTTTGCCCGCGCTACTGGCGTGGAGTCAGCACGGAACCACGCGGCCGCGGTCACCACGGATACCGCGACCACCAGGCCGGCCGCCGCCAGATGCCAAAAGACCGGCAGGGCAGCTGCAGCGGCCCACGCGCCGAGCCCCGCTCCCGCGACGGTGCCAAGGCTGAAGGATCCATGGAGACGGGGCATGATGTGCCGTTCAAGGGCGCGTTCCAGTGACGCTCCCTCCACATTGGACGCCGTGTTCCAGCTGGCCGTGCCGAGGCCGATCACCATGAGTCCAGCCGCAACAACCACCGGGTTAGCCAGCACAGACGTGCCAAGACCGGCCACTGCCAGGCCGAAGCCCACCATGGCGCCGCCGATCCTCGTGGTCAGTCGTGATCCGAGCCGGATAACGATCACCCCGGACGCGGACACGGAGAGGAACGAGGCCACCGTCATGCACATCAGCAGGAGGCCCACGGTCCCGGGCGTCAGGTGCAGGCCGTCACGGATGGCGGGCAAGCGGGAGACCCACGAGGAGAAGGCCAGGCCGCTGGCGCCGTACGCGACCACCACAGCAATGCGCCACCGCGACAATTCCGCCGCGGTGGCGCGACGTGGTGATTGTTGCTGCCTGCTCAAGCGAGCTTCACAACGGCCTGGGACTTCATCAGGACCTTCTGGCCGGCAAAGGTGACGGTCAGGTCGATGCGCGCGGTGCGGGCTTCGGCGTCGAGCGCTCCCACCACGCCGCCAACCTCGATCACGGCTCCGGGCTCGCTGGTCCCGGTGGTGTCGGTGACCAGGACCGGTTTGGTGAAGCGCGTCTGGTAGTCGACGACGGCGGCGGGGTCGCCGGCCCAGTCGCTGACCAGCTGAACGGCCGAGCCCATGGTGAACATACCGTGGGCGATCACTCCGGGAAGTTCGACGCTGGTGGCGAAGGATTCGTTCCAGTGGATGGGGTTGAAGTCGCCGGACGCACCGGCGTACTTGACCAGGTCCTGGCGGGTGACCTCGATGGTGGCGGTGCCGATCTCCTGGCCGACGGTGAGTTCTTCAAGTTTCAAGCTCATGGCTACTGTCCCTCTCCGCGGACCAGGATGGACGAGGTGGTGGTGGCGACACTTTCGCGCTGGTTGTCCTCGCGGACGGCGAAGATTTCCGCCCGGGTGGTGATCATGGCCCCGCCGCCCATGGCGCGGACGCCGTCGACGTGCAGTTCGGCGTGCAACTGATCCCCGGCAACGATCGGGCGATGGTGCGTGAAGCGCTGTTCGGCGTGCACCACGCGGCTGAAGTCGATCCCGGAATCCGGGTCCTCGATCAACTGGGCGTCCGCCCGCTGTGCGACGATGATCGCGAAGGTGGGCGGGGCGACCAGGTCGCTGTGGCCCAGGGCCCTGGCGGCATCGATGTCGAAGTGGGCAGGATGGGTGGCTTTCACGGCCCGGGCGAACTCCCGGATTTTTTCGCGGCCGACGTCGTACACCTCTGCGGCAGGGTAGCTGCGGCCCTGCAGGTTCGGGTTAACCGGATTTGATGTCATGCTCCAACCCTATCGGCCCGCGAGCCGCGAAGAAGTGCCAGCGCGCTACCCGGCGGTAGGTGCTCCGAACCATCTGGTGAGCGCGCCGGCGAGCCCAGACTGCGCCTCGTCGCCGACCCAGGCCACGTATCCGTCGGGCCGGATCAGCACTGCGGCTGGAGGCTGGACCTCGCCGAGTGCCGGGAGTTCCCAAGTGCCATGGTAAGTGGCGTCGATCAGCCGGACACGATCTGCCCACGGTGTGATGCCAATGCTGCCGGGTTCGCCAAGGTTGAGGAGCACCGGCCTGGCATCGTGCAGCAGGCTGAAGACTCGCAGCGGACCGCCCTGGGTGACAAGGTCGAGATCGGGCATGCGGCGTCCCAGCAGCGGGTGCCCCTCGCCGACGTCGTAATGTACATCGAGGCCCGACTGCATCGCGGCGAAGCGCTTGCGCGGTTCCTCCATGCCGAGGAGATCGGCGATGACCTCGCCCACGGCTTTCGTGCGTGCGTCCGGTCGGCGAAGCGCGACACTCGCCATCGTGTTGCGCAGCACGCGGGCCGCCACGGGGTGGCGCTCGGCGTGGTAGGTGTCGAGGAGGCTTTCCGGCGCTGTCCGCTTGACCACTTGGGCGAGCTTCCATCCCAGGTTCACGGCATCCTGCACGCCAGTGTTGAGGCCCTGTCCGCCGTCCGGGGCATGCACGTGTGCGGCGTCGCCGGCGAGCAGTACCCGCCTGTCACGGTAGCTCGCGGCCTGCCGGGTCATATCGGTGAATCTGGAGATCCAGATGGGACTGTGGATGCCGTAGTCCGTCCCGCATACGGCGATGAGCGCCTCGCTCAGGTCATGGAGGGTAGGTTCGGTGGCGGGCCCGATGTGCTGTTCGGTCACCATGACGCCCACGGGCCCACCCTCGGCGTAGACCACCTTGCCGTCGACAATTTTGTAGTCCAGCTTGCCGAAGGAGTGGATGCCATAGGCATTGGTGTGGACACCTAATGGCGGCGACTCGGCCATCTCGACCTGGGCGATCAGGGCGCTCGTGGTCGGATCCCAGCCGGGGAACTCAATGCCGGCTGCTTTACGGACCAGGCTGCGTCCGCCGTCGCACCCGACGAGGTACTCCGCGCGCAGCGGGCCGCCCGTGGAGATCCCGACGTCGACGCCGGTCTCGTCCTGCGCGAAATGCGTCACTTCGCGTCCGTAGTAGATCGGCACCGCCAGTTCGGCGACCCAGCCAGCCAGGATGCGCTCGATGTGGTTCTGCCACAGCCCGAGGCCGTAGTTGTGCCGCGTGGGAAAGTCGCTGATGTCGAAACGGACGCCGCCGAACCCGGCGACTTGGGCTATTTGCCCCTCGGACAGGAACCGATCGGCGATTCCGCGCTGATCGAGGACCTCGATGGTGCGGGAGTGCAAACCGCCTGCGCGGGACCCGGCGAGATCCTGGTTTGCACGTCGCTCCACAATCGCGACGTCGACGCCGGCCAACGCCAGTTCGCCCGCCAGCATCAGCCCTGTGGGGCCCGCTCCGGCGATCACCACCGCATGCTGGGTCATCGCCATGCTCGCGCTGCTTACTTCTTCAAGCCCTTGCGGACCTGCTGTCCGCGGACCACCATGCCCACGACATGCAGGACCAGGCCGAGCCCGATCACGAACAAGGACGTTACCGCGAGCCCTTGGTCATGGGAGGTATTGCCGATGATCGTGAGGATGATCCCGACGGCGATGAGCCCCATCGCGCTGAAAACCAGCGTCTTGTAGGCGGTAGAGGCAGTGGCCCAGAACTCGTTCAGCACCACCCAAGCTTAGGGCACGCAACCGGCCAACGCAGAGCGGGAGCCGCGTCCACAAACGCGCGACTGCAACGAACGCCCGCTCACATATGGCCGGTTCTAGACAGACGCCCGGTCACAAATGGCCGGTTCTAGACAGACGCCCGGTCACATATGGGCGGTTGTGGACGAACGCCCACTCACATCATCTGCAGGAGGAACCCGGCACTTGGGGACATACGTGACCGAGCGTCCCAGAAAGCTGGACATACGTGACCGAGCGTCCCGGAAAACCCCCAATTAGATGACCGAGCGTCCTGAAAAAGCCGGACATACGTGACCGAGCGTCGGGGGCTGCTGCGCTGCCCTTACAGCGAGGGCTGCACCCCGAAGGCCACGGCGAGTTTCATGATCTTTTCGGCGCGGCCGAGGCGCGGCAGGTCGGAGCCGTCGCGGATGACCCGGCCGTTGGCTTCGAAGTCGTTCATGAAGTCGGTGGCCCAGGCGACATCCGACGGCGTGGGACTGATGACCTCGTTGATGATCGTGGTCTGGTCGATGGCCAGGCAGAGCTTGCCTGTCATGCCCATGGTCACCGTGATGCCGGTCTGCTCGCGCAGGATCGGGTGGTTGGTGCCGACGGTGGGGCCGTCGATGGGTCCCGGCAGGTTGCCTACGCGGCTGGCCACAACGAGCTTGGCACGCGGGTAGGCCATCGCTTCAGGAGTGGCGGCCATGCCGGTGTCCCGGCGGAAGTCGCCCGAACCGAAGGCCAGGCGGAAGGCACCTTGGGCGCGGGCAATGTGGTTGGCCTCCTCGATGCCGAGGGCCGACTCCACGAGGGCGACCACCGGGGTCTTGCCGTCCATGCGGTGGAAGGACTCCGTCACCTGGTCCGCGGATTCGGTCTTGGCGAGCATGACGCCCAACAGGCCGGGCGTGCCCCGCAGCCCGGCGAGGTCATCGGCCCAGAACGGGCTTGTGGCGTCGTTGATGCGGACCCAGGCCTCGCCGCCGGCGGTCAGCCAGTTAATGACGTTCTCCCGGGCGGTGTCCTTCTGGGAGGGGTCCACTGCGTCTTCGATGTCAAGGATGATGGCGTCTGCGCGCGACGAGGCCGACTGCTCGAAAAGCTCCGTCTTCATGGCGTTCACGAGAAGCCAGGAACGGGCAATCTCGGCGGGAATCTTGCGGGTGGACCGAATGGATTCGGCGGCGGTGCTTGACGTCATGTATCTACCGTATCCGGCCAGCCGCCAGGAACGCTAAGAAACGGGCACCGGTGTGAGCATCAATACGAACAAAACGATTGTGACAGGCGGCCCCACGCCGACTTGGCGCGCTCAGGGGAGCTTGCTGCCCCGCGCAGCCACCCACAGGCCGTACCATTCGGCCCGCGTCATGGCTGCCGCAACGGCGGCGGCGTCCTTGCACGCAGCGATCCGCGCCGGGTTGGAACTGCCGAGCACCGGGGAAATACGGGCGGGATGCTTCATGAGCCACCCCGACATCACGGCCTCGGGGGTGACCCCCTTGGCTTCCGCGAGCTGGGCAACCAGAGCGGCAGTCGCACTGTCCGCGGCAGTGGGGGCATCCGGCGTCGAGCCCGTGTACCGGCCCTGGGCGAGGGATCCGTAGGCTTGCAGTTCAATTCCCTGGCTGACGCAGTGTTCCAAAGTGCCGTGCGGGAAGCTGTAGCCGAGGGCGTCGTCGTGGTTGACCAGGACGGTGCTCTCGAGCCAGGCCCGCCGGTGCAGGCTCATTTCCAGCTGATTGGCCACGATCGGCACCTCGAGCCGGTCCTGCAGGAAGGCGATCTGCGCGCCGGACATGTTGGAGACGCCCAGTTGCCGCACTTTGCCTTCCGCCATGAGCTGCCCGACGGCGGACGCCACCTCGGCGGGTTCCATCAGGGGGTCGGGGCGGTGGAGCAGCAGCACGTCGACGTAGTCGGTGCGCAACCGTTCCAGGCTTCCGTTGACCCGTTCCAGGATCGCGTCCCTGCTGAGGTCGTAATGTCCGTCGACGCCGGGCCGGCTGAGCCGGATTCCGCACTTGGTCTGGAGCTGGATCTTGTCCCGGAGCCCCGGCGTGCCGGCCAGGACTTCACCGAAGACTGCCTCGGCCTTGCCGTTGCGGTAGATGTCGGCATGGTCGAACAGGGCGATCCCGATGCCCATGGCCGCTTCGATCGCGGCCTCCGCCTGTTCGATTTCCGCAGCCCCGTATTCGCTGCCGTCCCACGGACCTCCGAGGCCCATGCATCCATAGATCAACCGGCCGCTCTTTGCACTCATTTTTCCAACTCTTTCACAACGCAAAGGAACGCGGGGTCACTTACGGCCCATCCCGAAGGACATTATGGGCCGTAAGTGACCCCGCGTCGCATGCAGGTTCTAGACGATCCAGGCCGTCGTGTTTGCCGGCAGTTGACCGCCCTCGAGCGGGGCGCTGCTCACGACGACGGTGCCCTCGGGAAGTGCCACCGGCTCGGTGCCGAAGTTGGTCACCGACTGCCAGCCGTTAGGCCTGGCGAAGTGCAGCACGGACTCGTTGCTGGACGGAATCCATTCAAGATTCTCGGCCGCCCGCAACTGCGACCGCAATTCCAGGGCCTTGCGGTACAGCTCCAGCGTTGATCCGGGAACGTTGTCCTGCGCGTCCACCGCGTAACCGGCGAACCATTCAGGCTGCGGCAAGTGGGCATGCGCATCTCCGAAGCCGAACGAGGAGCCTTCACTGGTCCACGGCAGCGGGACACGGCAACCGTCACGGCCCACGTCCACTCCCGGGTTACGGAAGAACGCCGGGTCCTGGCGCTGGCCGTCCGGGATGTCGCCGACTTCCTGCAGTCCAAGTTCTTCGCCCTGGTACAGGTATGCGGAGCCCGGCAGTGCGAGCATCAGCAGCGACGCGGCGCGGGCACGGCGCAAGCCGAGCTCGGCGTCGACGTCGGCAGGGGAACCGCCGTCGAGCAGCCATTGCTTGCCGTCCTGGCCCGAGCCGTCGCGGCCGCCGCCCGCGGGCAAGCCGTAGCGGGTGGCGTGCCGGACGACGTCATGGTTGGAGAAGACCCACGTCGACGAAGCACCGGAGGCCGCCGCCTCGCTGAGGTTCTTGGTGATGATCGTGCGGAACTGGCCGGCGTCGAAATCTGCCTTGAGGAGGTCGAAGTTGAACGCCTGGCCCAGTCCTTCGGGGCTGGCGTAGCGGGCACGGCGGTCCGCATGCACCCAGGCTTCGGCGACGGCCGTCCGCGGCGGGTTGTACTCATTGAAGACCTTGCGCCACTCGGCGTAGATTTCGTGCACCTCGTCGCGGTCCCAGAACGGGTGGGCGCCCAAAGCGTTTTCGCCTTCCTTGGGCAGCTCGGTCTTGGAAGGCAGAACCTCCGGCAGATCCTTCGTCAGGGCATGGGCGACGTCGATGCGGAAGCCGTCCACACCGCGGTCGGACCAGAAGCGCAGGGTCTTCAGGAAGTCCTCGCGAACCTCGGGGTTGTCCCAGTTGAAGTCGGGCTGCTCCTTGGTGAAGATGTGCATGTACCACTGGCCCGGGGTGCCATCCGGTTCGGTGATGCGTTCCCAAGCCGGGCCCCCGAAGACCGAGTCCCAGTCGGCCGGGGGCAGTTCACCGTTCTCGCCCAGGCCATCGCGGAAGATGTAGCGTTCACGCGCCGCCGAGCCCTTCGGGGAAGCCAGCGCCTCCTTGAACCATTCGTGCCGGTCCGAGGAGTGGTTCGGGACGATGTCCGCGATCAGTTTGATTCCTGCAGCGTGCAGGGCGGCCGCCATCTCATCGAAGTCGGCCAGAGTGCCCAACTTGGGGTCCACGTTGCGGTAGTCGTCGACGTCGTAGCCACCGTCAGCAAGGGCCGAGGGGTAGAACGGGCTCAACCAGACGGCGTCAATGCCGAGGGATTTCAGGTACGGAACCTTGGCGGTGATGCCCTTGATGTCGCCCAGGCCGTCGCCGTTCGCATCGTAAAAGCTGCGCGGGTAGATCTGGTAGACAGCCGCTTGGCGCCACCAGTTGGGATCGGCCATGCGCTCGGTGTCGGTGTGAGTTGCCATGGTGGCGGTGGAGGACAAAGGGAATCCTGTTCTGTGTCGACGCTGGATGGACATTGATGTCGAATTATTTATTTAGAATCTAAATTTAGTGCCTCTAGTATTATGTGACCCAGCTCTACAGGAGGTCAACAGCCATGCCTGAAATCGCAACTGCCACTCCGCAGATGCTCCGGCGGCTCAACGCGGCCACGGTTCTCGAAGTCATCCGTTCCTCCAACGCCGTGACCGTCTCGGAGCTTATGGACGCCACCGGCCTGACCCGCGCCACCACCATTTCGGTCTGCGAAGACCTCATGGCCCGCGGCTGGATCCGGGAGCTGGAAAACCAGCGCGATTTCGGCGCCTACCAGAAGGGGCGACCCGCGCGGCGCTTCGAGCTCGACGAAACTGCCGGTTGCGTCTTGGGGATCGACGTCGGCGTCCTCAAGACCACCGTGGTTGTCGCGGACCTGCGCGGCAGGACCATTGGACGGGCCAGCAAGCCATTTCCCGGCGTGGAGATCGAAGCGGACGAACGGATCCGGGTTATCAGCCAAACCGCACTGTTCGCCCTCGAGGCTGCCGGGGCGGCGCCGGACAGTGTCCTCGCGGTGACGGTAGGGCTTGCCGCCCCGGTGGGCCGCGACGGAAACATCCTCGTCAGCCAGCCGTTCTGGAGCCTGTTCGACGTCGGGCTGAAGAAGGCCCTGCACGATCTGCACGGGTGGGCTGTGGTACTCGAGAACGACGCCAACTTGGCCGCTCTCGGCGAGCGCTGGCGTGGCTCCGCCGTCGGGGTCGATGATCTCGTGGTGCTGTTGGCAGGCGAGCGCTTCGGCTCTGGCGTGATTGAATCCGGCAGGCTGCTCCACGGTACTGCCGGGGGTGCGGGTGAGATGGCCTACTTGGACATGGTGGACGGAGTAGGTTCACCCCACGGCCTCGCCGCGTTAGCCAGGATGTGGGCGGCGGAAGCCCTGGCGGGAAAGTCGAAAACCGCGCTGCGGACGGCGGCCGCGCCGGGCAGCGAGGTCACCGCACAACATGTGTTCGCAGCAGCCGCCGAGGGCGACAAGGTTGCACTGGGCATCCTGGACCGGCTTTCGGAGCGCCTGGCGCGGGTGGTCTCCACGGTGGCCATCTTGCTCAACCCGGAGCTCGTGGTGATCGGCGGCGCGGTGGCACATTCGGCGTCGGCCCTCCTCGAGCCGACCGCACGTAAGCTGGCTGCCTACACAGCCACTCCCCCGCGGTTGGCAGCATCCCCCTTGGGCGATGCGATTGTGGGCATCGGCGCGGTGCGCCACGCCCTGGACCGGGTGGAGGAGAACTCCTTGGATCTGGTGTTGCGGCGGGCCTGATCCCGCCGGTGTCCGGGACGCTGTAGCACCGGAGGCTAGTCCGGCATCGCCATGGTGCGCAGGTCCAGCTGGCGCAGCACCCGGTCGGCAACCTCGGGATCAGTGCCGGGTTCGCTCCGCGCCGCGACCACTTCCTGGCGGGCGGCGTCGAGGGCGATGGTCTGGACCGCGATCGCCAGTTCCCTGCCGCGTTGACGCTTTTCGGCGTCCGTCTCGTTCTTCAAGGTCCCGTCGAGTAGCTCGGCATGCAGGCGGGACATCCTTTCTTTCACGAGTGCCACCTTTTCCGCGGGCAACTCCTTCATCAGATCGTGTTCCTTGAGCGCGGAGATGGCGGCGGTCTGGGCGCGCTTGGCCAAGAGCCGCGAGGCATCCTTTTCGTGCGAACCGTCTTCGGATGCCTTGAGCACGCGCATGAGCCACGGAAGGGTCAGCCCCGGGAGCACCAAGGTGGCCAGCAGCACGGCGCATGCGATGACCAGGATCTCGTGCCGCGCCGGGAAGTCGCTACCGTCCGCAATAGTGGGCGGAAGCGCCAAGGCGAGCGCGAGCGTCGCGAGGCCGCGCATGCCGCACCAGGTCAAAATCAGGACCTCCTTGGGGGAGGTTGGCTGTAGCAGGTTCTTACGATTGCGGGCCGAGAGTGCCAAAAGCCCGAGCCAAGCGAAACGGACAACGAACACCAGTACGCAGACCGCCACGGCCGGGCCAATCATGCCGTAAATGGCTGTTCCTTCGTCCCGGATCACATGCCGGATTTCCAGCCCCACCAGGCCAAACGCCAGGCCCGTAGCGAGGAGTTCCACGACGTCCCAGAAGGCGGTACGGGTGACGCGTTCGGCCGCGTCCTGTGGCCGCGCGTGCCGCTGCGTCTCCAGGGCGGTGACGACGACGGCGATCACCCCCGAAGCGTGGAGTTCTTCCGCCAGGATGTAGGCGGCGAAGGGAATCACCAGGGTCACGGCACTTCGGGCCACCATGGAAGTGACCAACTTGGTGATGAGCTTGGTCAACCAGCCCATCGCCATGCCGACAATCACGGCCAGGGCCGCACCGAGGACGAATTGGAGCACGACGCCGGCGCCCAACCTGGTGCCGGAGACCGTAGCCGCCACCGCTGCTTGGAAGATCACGATCGCGGCGGCGTCGTTGAACAGGCCCTCGCTCTGCAGCACCGTGATGAGCCTGCGTGGCATGTGGACGCGACCAGCAACGGATTCGACCGCAACGGGGTCCGGCGGAGCCACCATGGCACCCAGTGCGATCGCCGCGGGTATGCCGATTCCTGGAATCATGAGCCACGCGGCGCCGGCAACGACCGCCGTCGTGACCACTACAAGCGCCACAGCCATAAGCAAAAGCGTCCGCCACCGCACCCGGAACACCGCCCAGGAACTCTTTTGGGCGGTCGCGAAGAGTAGCGGGGGGAGGAAGATCGGCAGGATCAGTTCGGGCGCGAGCTCAAATTCCGGGAACCCCGGAATGAAAGTCATCGCCGCAGCCAGCAACAGCATCAGCACCGGGTACGGAAGCCGCAAGCGGTCCCCCAAACCCACGGCGAAAACCGTTGCAAGCAGCAATCCAACAACGAGCGCCAACTGGTCCATGTTCCCGATTTCCCCATACTCCCGACGTCCAGTAGCGGCAACGTCCCGGCCACCTGCCGAGCGGGCCGCCCTACCAACATAGCCCGGCGGGGCGCATTCCAGCCCGGCAGGGCGGGGTCCTGCCCGGCAGTGCGCGGTTAAGACGCTGTGAGGGCTTCGACCACGGGCACCGAGCCGTCCCTGAAATTTATGGTGCGGCCGACAGTCTCAGGCAGTTCCAAGACAGCGGCTGCGACCAACGCAACGTTGGCCCGCGAGGTTTCCGTCCCGGCACCCGGATTTGCTGGGCTTACCTCAATGAGCGCAGACCCCGGATTGCTGGTCAGTGTCCCCGGGCCCAGGATCGTCCAGTCGAGATCAGTCGCGCGAAGGTACTCGTCCGCCGCCGCCTTGGCTTCCGCGTAGGCGTAGAAGCTGTTGTCCTCGGGAACCCCGTGGTCGGTGCCTGCCCCGAAGTAGGACACCATCACGTAGCGGGCCACGCCTGCTTGCCTCGCGGCATCCATCGAGCGGATGGCGGCGTCCCTGTCCACGGCATAGGTACGTTGCGGATTGCCTCCGCCTGCCCCAGCGGACCACACCACCCCGTCGTGGCCTTCCAGCGCAGAGGCGATCTCCGCAGTCGTCGAATTCTCGACGTCGAGCATCACCGGCGCCGAACCCGCCGCCGTGACGTCCGGTGCGTGGTCCGGATTGCGGATGAACGAAGTGACGGCGTGACCTTCGTTGCTCAGGATGCGGGAAAGTTGCAAGGCCACCTTGCCGTGGCCGCCAATGATTGCGATTCGACTCATGGACCCATTCTGTCGCAGTGGTCAAGCGCCGTGGCCAGCCCACCTCCAGGACGATCGATAATTTCCGAAAAATAGCCGTTCCGCATTCGCGGAAGGCGATGGGGAATTCGTCGAGTCTTCGGATAAATACGAGCGATATTTACTAAGCAGACTTACTTTAGTCCCCGCCAAATTTCCCCACCCAAGAGCCGGGAATCGGGGCCTCGCTGGTACCTCCGGCTACCGAAGAAGACCTGCGAGTGTTCTACGGAAAGCCGGAAATAAAAGCGAGTGGCATCCACTCGTGTGGAGTGAATTTCACATTTCTACACTCAAATCACCTGCAGCAGGAAAAGGAATACCTCGTTCATAAATCTCATTGATGGATTTATCCAAATAGCCGGGTTACATCCCGTTGATGGATTTATCCGAAATGGGCGGAATTGGGGCTTCCTCAGTGCTGCGCATTTAAGCAAAAGGGTCTCAACAAGCGCCATCCCTGCGCGGGCGTATCACTTCCCGGGCCAGCCAACCGACCGGCCCCAGAAACGATGAAACACGGGGATCTGACATGTATCAGCAGGAGTACAGGCACGGCGGGATCAGCGGAGGCAACCTCCTCGCCCTGATATTCGCGGGAATAAGAACGCTCGCCAGGTACAAGGCATCAATAGTCACCTGGGCAATCGTGGCAGCGGTGGCCTTTGCGGCCGTGACGATGCAGAACTACGCACAGGTACCTACGACGGCAACCGCGGGCGCCGCAATTGCTCCGCTCGTCGGCTCGGGAACGGAGATTGCCGCGCCTTCGCCGACCGCGGCCAGTACGGCCCCGGTTGGAAGCTCTGCCCCGGCAGCCACGCCGGCGCCAGTACCTTCACAGCCGCCGGCCGCCGTCGTGCCGTCAGCGCCCGCAGCGCCGCCGGCCGCAGTTCCGGCTCCGGCCGCTCCGGCCCAGGCGCCTGCGCCTGCGCCTGTCGCCAACGATTACACGGTGGTCAGCGGCGACACCGTGGGCTCGATAGCCGCCAGATTCGGCGTCGACGTCAACGCGATGCTGGCAGCCAACGGACTCAGCCCGTATTCCGTCATCGTGCCCGGTCAGGTGCTGAAGCTGGCGGGTCCTCCAGTTGCCGCGGCCGCGGCCGGACCAGCGCCAGCGCCCGCACCCGCACCCGCTCCCGCACAGGCTCCCGCGGCGGCTCCCGCTCCCGCGGTGCGAACCATCTATGTTGCGGGTTCAGGCGGTCAGGCCGCTGTGGACAGCTGCATTGGCCCCATCCATTTCACCCCCACGGACGCCTACTCGCTGTTCATCACCGAACATGATTTCTGCGGTGGATGGGCACGATTCTCGGGCATCGGCGTCGGCGAAACAGTGAGCATCCCCGGCTACGGTACGTACACGGTGACCGCGCGAGGCCAAGTTCCCCAGGGCGGGACCACCAACAATGTCGCAGCGGTATTCGGCGGCTTTCCTCGGGCGATACTGCAAACATGCATCCCGGGCACCAACCAGATGCTGGTGATTGCCCTGAATTAGGGATCCCACGCGAGCCGAATCCCGCGGTGCGGTGCACGGCGCTTCCATCCTGACCCTCTTTGGATCGGAGGAGGCCTCCCACATGGCGTGTCGTCGGCGTGTTGCGCCGAATTGTTTTTCAAAGAAGGTCAGGAAGGGAGGGCAAAATGTTCGGTCTCAAGAACTCGCCCCATAACCTCTATTTTGGGAGACTGAGTCAAGACCTGAGATTGGGGCGCACTTGGACGGACAGCAGTGGATCTGGGTTGCTGCGGTGCTGGTCATCGCCGCGATAGTGGCCATTGTCATGGCCTTTGGACGCCGGTAGAAATCCGCTGGTCTTTCCAAGCCACGCAGCTACCGGACGGCCGGCGTTTCGCATCATCGGCTTGGCTGTTTCGGCTCAGGCGCGGTCCGGGACCGACACGAGCCGCCCTGACCCGGACTGGGTCCCGCAGCCTGGCTGGGGCAGCTTCCCTAGCCGCTTCCCCTGGCGCGACAGCTTCGTGCGGATCCGCTCCGTGCGCCACAGCACGAGCAGGTGGAAAGAAAACATCAGCACAACTGTGATGCCAACGAAGACCACAAGGTCTATGAGATAGCGGCCAAAATCCACGAGCAAGGATGCCTTTCGGTCCGGACAACCTCCTGATCGTAGCCGGAGATAGCCCACAGACGAAATGAACCCCTACAGGGTGAACCTCAAGGAAACGCTAAGAAAAGATTAAGATTCAACTAAGACTTTTAGGCAACGTCGCAGGAGCGGGCCATGTGCGAAAAGCGCCGCCACTTGAGGATTGGGGGACACTCAAGTGGCGGCGTGACTCCAACGCTATCGGCATACAACCCGCCAAAAGTCAGATTTTTACGAAATCTTTACGGGCGAATGTTCGAGAGTCCCAGGCGCCGCCTGTCCCTCGCTGCCGGGCGGTGGCCGCGCATGGCGCGTAGCCACAGCGGTAGCTACACTCGGGCCGTTTTCGGGCGACTTCGGCGCATGAAAAAATCCCCCAGAACCGTTGAGTTCTAGGGGATTTTCTTGGTAGCGGTGGGGAGGCTCGATCTCCCGACCTCACGATTATGAGTCGTGCGCTCTAACCAACTGAGCTACACCGCCACGAATGAGAAAAACCTGCGCCAAGCCGGTCAAAACCGCCTTGACACAGGCCCTCATTCAGAGCCCCCCACCGGAATCGATCCGGTGACCTCGTTCTTACCAAGAACGCGCTCTACCACTGAGCTAGGGGGGCAACGAGTAAATACTCTACCGGAGGATTTCTCAGGCCACAAATCGGCTGCGAAACAGGGAAAAACGGCGTCGACATAATTTGCACCTGCGCCGCATCCTTGATCCAGAACGAGGCTGAAACTAGCCCACGAAGCGTGTCATCGGCCTCCACCACCACTTCGGCGAACTGCCGTGCCCGTCGGCGTCAGCACCGGCGTCGGGCATTGCGGTGCCGGCAACCACGCGGGCCCCTGCTTCCGCTGACGGGTCCGGCCCGGCACTTTGGACCGACTCCCCCGCCGGGACTTCAGCGGCCTCCTGCGGGGTCTTCGAGGGCCTAGCAGCAGTCTCCTGCCCAGCCTTGTCGAAGCCCAGGTTAAACCTGAACCACGGTTAAACAGGCAGAGACCGGCTCGAAAGCCGGCCTCTGTCCAGAAACCCAGGAACTAGTCCTGCTTACCACTTACCCTTGCGGTTGAAGTCGCGGTTGCCCGAGTCGCCGCCAGTGCGCGGCTTGCGTGCGCCGCGGTCGCCGTAGCTGCCGGACCCGGCGCCCGCGCTGCTGCGCTCGCTGTAGGAACGGCCGCCGCGGTCAGCGGAGGAACGCTCGCCACCGGCGTAGCCGCCGCGGTCGCCCTCGGACTTACGGAACTCCTTCTTGAAGCCACCATGGCCCTTGAAGTTTCCGCCGCGGCTGCCACCGGAGTAACCGCCACGCTCAGAGGCCGGCTTGCGGCCGTTGTCCAGCTCGAGGTGGATCAGCTCGCCGCCGATCCGGGTGCGGGACAGTGCACGCAGTTGCTCGGGGCTCAAGTCCGCCGGAAGCTCCACGAGGGAGTGGTCCGAGCGGATGTCGATGCCGCCGATCTGTGCCGAGGAGATGCCGCCTTCATTAGCAATGGCGCCAACGATCGAACCGGGCATGACGCGCTGGCGGCGTCCGACGGCGATCCGGTAGGTGGCGTTGCCCTCGGTCAGGGCGCGGGTCGGGCCACGGGAACCGAAGCCATCCTTGGAGCGCTCGCGCTTCTGGAATTCCGGTGCAGCCGGCAGTTCCTTGACCAGGAGCGGCTGGCCGCCCTGTGCCATGACAGCCAGCGCAGCGGCGATCTCCGAAGCCGGAACGTTGTGCTCCTCTTCGTAGGAAGCGATCAAGTCACGGAACGCTGCAACGTCCTCGGACTCGAGGGTCTCCGTGATCTTGTCCGCAAATTTGCCCAGGCGCAATGTGTTGACCGTCTCGGCCGTGGGCAAGTGCATCTGCTCAACCGGCTGGCGGGTGGCCTTCTCGATCGAACGCAGCAGGTACTTCTCCCGCGGAGTGATGAACAGGATGGCGTCGCCGCTACGGCCTGCACGGCCGGTACGGCCGATGCGGTGAACGTAGGACTCGGTGTCGTGCGGAATGTCGTAGTTGACCACGTGGCTGATGCGCTCAACGTCAAGGCCACGGGCCGCGACGTCGGTGGCAACCAGGATGTCGATGCGGCCTTCCTTCAGCGCGTCGACAGTTCGTTCGCGCTGCTGCTGCGGGATGTCGCCGTTGATGGCGGCAGCCTGGAAGCCGCGGGACTTCAGCTTGTCAGCAAGGTCCTCGGTGGCCATCTTGGTGCGAACGAAGGCGATGACGCCGTCGAACTCTTCCACCTCGAGGATGCGGGTCAGCGCATCGAGCTTGTGCGGGCCCATGACCTGGAGGAATCGCTGGCGCGTGTTGGCGCCAGTGGTGGTCTTGGACTTGACCGAGATCTCAGCCGGGTTGTTCAGGTATTGCTTGGACATGCGGCGGATCTGGCCCGGCATGGTGGCAGAGAACAGCGCAACCTGCCGGTCTTCCGGCGTCTGCTGGAAGATCTGCTCAACGTCTTCGGCGAAGCCCATGCGGAGCATCTCGTCGGCTTCGTCCAGGACGAGGTACTGCAGCTCGGACAGGTCCAGGGAACCCTTGGCAATGTGGTCGATGACGCGGCCAGGAGTACCGACAACAACCTGTGCACCGCGGCGCAGGCCGGCAAGCTGCGGGCCATAGGCGGAGCCACCGTAGACGGGGAGAACCGTGAAGTCATCAATGTGCTTGGCGTACGAGGTGAAGGCCTCGGCAACCTGGAGCGCAAGCTCGCGGGTCGGAGCGAGGACCAGGGCCTGGGTCTTGCGGGACGGGCCATTGAGGTCGTGGAGTTCGGCCAGGCGGGACAGTGCCGGTACTGCGAATGCTGCAGTCTTACCGGTGCCGGTCTGGGCAAGGCCCACGACGTCGCGGCCTTCGAGCAGCAGCGGAATGGTTGCTGCCTGGATCGGAGACGGCTTCTCATAGCCGACGTCCTGCAGCGCGGCCAGGACGCGGGGGTCGATTCCGAGGTCTACGAAGCGGATGCCCTCTTCATCGTCTTCGGCGGGTGCTGCAGCCTCGGCGGGAGCCTCAACCGGGGCCGGAGCCTCTGCAGGCGCTGCAGCCTCGATGAACTCAGCGGCGGGTGCGGTCTTGGCGGTCTCGGCGGCGGTCTCTGCGGCTTCGGCAGACTCGGCGGCGAACGGGTCGTTCAGGTTTTCGGGCATAGGGGAAAGTTTCCTCATCCATAGGGGGCCAGTCGGCGCGGCCCGGTTGGGCTTGGCCGCAGTACACGTTGCGGGCAGAAGAACCAGGTGGTTCTGGTGCTCGCAAGAAGTCCGGCGCTGTCGCAATCCCATGGCAGGACTTCCCGCTGCATCTCTTGGCTGCTATCTCAGCAGTCTGTACAGCGTTTTCTTCGCCCGGCTCTCCCTATGAAACTGCCCGCACACATTTTGCGGGCCCCAACACTGACCAGTCCTGCCTCAAGAATTGGGCAGGAAAAAGGGATTTCCGGAGTGGGGGATACATCCAGTGTAGGGCACGGATGGGCCCCATAGCGACTTAACGGCCGACGGCGGCGGTGAGCTTGCGCACAAAGCCCGGTTTCAGGCGTCCACCCCGTTACGGCGCATGAGCTTTTCGAAGCTGTCGTGGTAGTCGGACTGCAGGAGAATTTCTCCGTCCGCCTCGGCGTCGAGAAGCAACTGCATGTCATCGAGGTTGGGGTTGCTGAACCACTGCCCCACCGTGATGCCGTGTTTCGGCACAAATAGTTTGTGGATGTAGTCGCCTGCCGAAATGGACCCGGTCTTCACCACGCGCAGGTAGGTGCCGACCCGCCCTGCATCTGTGAAGCGCTTGACCCACTGCGGTTCATTCATGCGGCGCTGGAAAGTTGCGCACGGCACACGCGGGGAGGTGACCTCCACCTCGACCTCCAAACCGATCTTCCACCGTTCGCCGATCACGGCACCGCTGGTCTCGATCCCGGCAACTCGGAGGTTCTCCCCGAAGATTCCGGCGGGCATGTCTCTTTGCAGTTCATCTGCCCAGTAATCGGCGTCCGACTGGGAGTAGGCATAGAGCGCCTGGTCCTCGCCGCCGTGGTGGATCCGGCTCGCTTGGATGTCGCCGTGGATTCCCAGCTTGTGTACCTTCACCGGCCCGTCAACGGGCCGCTTGTCAATGGCCGTCACTCCGACCGACCCTTCGGGATCGGGCAGGAGCTCGTGTACCCGGCAAACAGCAAGCAACGATGCGGTATCCATGACTACAGTCTACGTAAGCAGCTACGGATCGAAGCGATATCCCATACCGGCCTCGGTGTGGAGGTGGCGCGGCTGTGCGGGGTCGCGTTCGAGCTTGCGCCGGAGCTGGGCGATGTAGACACGCAAGTACTGGGTCTCCTTGGCGTAGGCCTGCCCCCAGACCTGGGTCAGGATCTGCTGCTGGCTGACCAGCCGTCCGGCGTTGCGCACCAGCAACTCCAGGATGTTCCATTCCGTGGGCGTCAACCGCACCTCTGCGCCGTCTTTGGTGATCTTCTTGCCGGCCAGGTCAACCAGGAAGTCGGCGGTCTGGAGCGTCGGCACTTCATGCCGGGGCGCGGCCCGCCGCGAGGCGGCACGGAGCCTGGCGAGGAGTTCGTCAAGGCCGAACGGTTTTGTCACGTAGTCGTCGGCTCCGGCGTCGAGAGCCTCTACTTTGTCTTCCGAACCGTGCCGGGCGGACAACACGATAATGGGCATGGTGCTCCAGCCACGGATTCCCTTGATCACGTCCACGCCATCCATGTCCGGCAGCCCAAGGTCGAGCACCACAATGTCCACGGGTTGTTGGGCCGCAGCCTTCAGGGCGTCTTTGCCATTGCCGACGCTGATGGCGTGGTAGCCGTGGGCATGAAGGTTGATTTGCATTGCCCGGGCGATCTGGGCCTCATCTTCCACGATCAGCACGAGGTTCAAGGCCGCCCTCCTGTCCATAGAGGGAGTGTGACCACCATGGTCAGCCCGCCCCCGGGCGTCGTCTCAGCCATGAGCTTACCGCCCATGGCTTCGGTGAATCCCTTGGCGACGGCAAGTCCCAATCCGATTCCGCTGCGACCGTCCCGGCTGGACGGGGAATCATCGAGCCGTTGGAAAGGCTGGAAAAGCTCCAGGACTGCCGCGGGTGCGATTCCCGAACCATGATCAACCACCCGCAGTTCGCTGGCGGGCCGGCCATCCACCGTAATACCGGCGCCGGTCCGGGCCACGAGCACCACATCGGAATCAGGCGCGTACTTCACGGCGTTCTCCACGAGGTTCGCCACGACGCGTTCAAGCATCCCGGCGTCGGCCTCGATGTACGGAAGGTTGGCCGGCAGTTCGTTGCGGATGCGCTCCCCCGGGACGCCCCGCAAAGCCTCCGGCATGATCTGGTGCCAGCCCAGCCCGCGCAGCAGCGGGTTCACGGCATCTGCGGTGATACGGGACATGTCCAGCAAGTTATCCACCAAGTGGTCCAAACGGTCCGCGTAGTCCTCGATGGTGGCCAATAGTTCGCGCTCGTCTTCCGGGGCAAAAGTCACGTCTTCCTGGCGCAGACTGCTGACGGCAAGCTTGATCCCCGCGAGAGGAGTGCGGAGATCGTGGGAGACGGCGCGCAGGATGGAGGTCCGCATTTTGTTGCCCTCCGCCAAGCGTGCGTTGTCCTGCCTGCTCTTGACCAACTGCTGGCGCTCCCGAACCGCCACCACGAAGGCGCCGAACGCGGCGAGCATGCGCCGGTGCTGTTCGGAAAGCGGGCCACCCCGGAGCAGGAGCGTGTAATTGCGGTCGACGACGGCGGCATGGTCGGCGGCCGCATGGGTCACCGGCGGCTGAAGACCGGAGCTTGCAAGGACCTGCCAGCCGGAGCCCGGGGCGTCCGGCGAATCAAACGTGGACAGCAGCGTCACCGCGTCCATGCCGAGGTTGACACGGATCTTGTCCAGGAAAGACTCGAGGCTGCCGTCCGAGCTCAGGATACGAAGCGCCAATTCGCTCAAGGCTCTTGCCTCGGCGCCGGAATGCGCTGCCTCCTGGGCCCGCCGGGTTGCTAAACCGACCGCGAGCGCCACGCCGCAGGCCACCGCAAGGAAGATGACCAGGGTGAATAGCGTGGAGGGATCCGCGATGGATAAGGAGCCCACCGGATCGGCCGAGAAGTAGTTCAAGAGCATGCTGCCCAGGACCGCGGACACGACAGCTGGCCACAACCCCCCGATGGCGGCAACTGCCGCCGAGGCGGCGAGTTGGAAGAGCATGGTCATCGCGAAGTTCCGGTATCCCAGCGCGGAGACGAGGACTTCGATGGCGGAGGGTAGCAGGAGTGCCAGGACCAGGCCCGCCAGGATCCGGCGTCGCCCGATCCCCTTGGCTGCCTGAAGCTGCAGCCCTATTGCGTTCACATCAGCGGCGGCCATGGCTCAATTCTGGCACGGCTCACGTGCCCCGCCCGCGTCGGGGTTCCCCGCAGGCCGCTGCGGGGAACATGTCCGGCCTTAGGATGCTGGAATGAGCCATTCAACGACGAATCCCTCCGATGTCCTCGCCCTCGATTCCCTCTTGAGTCCGGAAGAACTGGAACTTCGGGAGAAGGTCCGCGATTTTACGGACCAGCGGATCCGGCCGAACATCGCCCGCTGGTACGAGGACGCTGTCTTCCCGCGGGAACTGCCGTTTGAACTCGGCGAACTGGGCGTCCTTGGCATGCATCTGGAGGGCTACGGCTGCCCGGGCCGCACCGCCGTCGAATACGGCCTCGCCGCCATGGAGCTCGAGGCCGGCGATTCCGGTATCCGCACTTTCGTGTCCGTCCAGGGCTCGCTGGCCATGACGGCGATCCACAAGTGGGGCAGCGAAGACCAGAAGGAACAATGGCTCCCCCGCATGGCCGCCGGCGAACTCATCGGCTGTTTCGCGCTGACGGAGCCGACCGCGGGATCGGACCCATCGTCGATGTCCAGCTTCGCGCGCCGCGACGGGTCTGGCGATGACGCCGGCTGGGTACTGGATGGTTCAAAACGCTGGATCGGGATGGCGTCGATTGCGGACGTCATGGTGGTGTGGGCCAACACCGACGACGGCATCCGGGGCTTCCTGGTTCCAGCCGGCACTCCTGGCGTGACCGCGACACCCATCGGTGCGAAGCTCTCCATGCGCGCTTCCATCCAGTGCGATGTAGCGTTCGACGGCGTCCGGCTGGGTCCGGAGGCCCTCCTCCCGGCTGCGATGGGCCTCCGTGGCCCGTTCACTTGCCTCAACGAAGCGCGCTACGGCATTGCTTGGGGTGCCATGGGCGCGGCCCGTGACTCCTACGAGGCCGCGCTCGAATATGCCGGATCCCGCATGCAGTTCGGCAAACCCTTGGCAGGCTACCAGCTGACCCAGGAGAAGCTTGTAAACATGCTCCTGGAAATCCAGAAGGGCACGTTGCTGGCACTGCACCTGGGACGGCTCAAAGATGCCGGCAAACTGCGCCCGGAACAGATCTCGATGGGCAAGCTCAACAATGTGCGCGAGGCAATCAAGGTCGCCCGCGACGCCCGGACCGTTCTTGGTGGCAACGGGACCACGCTGGACTACACGCCATTGCGCCATGCCAACAACCTGGAATCCGTGCGCACGTACGAAGGGACGGACGAGGTACACACCCTGATCCTGGGCCAGCACATCACGGGCGTCCCGGCTTTCCGCTAGTTTCCAGCGCGGGGATCAGGGTGTGACCGGAACGGGGTCCTTCTTCCCCGCGTCCTTCTTCCTGCTGTCCTGGCGGATGGTGGCGCTGATGACTGCGGCAACCGTGCACATCGCGGCCGCGCCGATCCATGCATAGGTGTAGTGGCCCGTAGCGTCGCGGATGTAGCCCGCGAGGAACGCGGCAGCCGCGGCTCCGAGCTGATGGGCGGCGAATACCCAGCCGAAGACCACTGAGCCGTCGGACCCGAATACCTTGCGGCAGATTGCTGCCGTCGGGGGCACGGTGGCCACCCAGTCCAGGCCGTAGACCACCACGAACAGGATCATGCTGGGTTCAACGGTCGAGCTCAGCAGCACGGGCAACACCAGCAGCCCGATCCCGCGGAACTGGTAGTACACCGCCAGGAGCACCTTGGGATTGAAGCGGTCCGTCAGCCAACCCGAAGCGATAGTGCCCACGATGTCGAAGATGCCGACGACGGCCAGCAAGCCTGCCGCGGTGGTTTCCGGCATTCCGTGATCGTGCGCAGACGGAATGAAGTGGGTACCGATCAGGCCATTGGTGGTGGCGCCGCAGATCGCGAAACCGGCAACCAATGCCCAGAAGGTGCGCACTCTGCTGGCGCGTTTGAGGACCTGCAGTGCACGCACGGCGGCGTTGGGCGTATTGGCGACTTCCGCCGTCGTCGGCCGCACTTCCTCGGCACGGCGTTCCTCAGCACTGTATTCCTCAGCGCCGTAGGGCTGGACCCCGACGTCGGCGGGTGAGTTCTTGAGCCAACGCAGCACGAGCGGCACCACGGCAAGCGCTCCGGCTGCGATAGGCAGCGAGGCGCCGCGCCAGCCGGGGCTCTGCGCAAGAACCGCGATGAACGGCAGGAACACAAGCTGCCCGGCAGCGCTGCCCGCCGTCAGGATGCCGATCACCAGTCCTCGGCTCTTGGAGAACCACGTGTTGGCGATGGTGGCCGCGAAAACCAGGGCCATGGAGCCGGTGCCGAGTCCGATCAGCACACCCCAGGTCAACAGGATTTGCCAGGACTCGTTCACGAACACGGTCAGTGCGGAGCCGAGGCCGATCAGGCAGAGCGCAATCGCCGTGACGGTGCGGATGCCGAAGCGTTCCATAAGCGCCGCGGCGAAGGGCGCCGTGAGACCGAACAGCACCAGGTTGATGCTGACGGCCAGCGACAGGACCGTTGTGGACCAGCCGAATTCCTGTTGCAGCGGCACCATCAGCACGCCGGGCGCCGCCCGGAATCCGGCTGCGCCCACAAGCGCCAGGAACGCTACGGCCGCCACCATCCAGGCGGGGTGAAGACGCCGCTTCCGAGGGGCCTTGGCGGTTGATCTGCCGGCGGAAAGCTTGGTGGGGTCGGGTGCGGTCATTCGGAGGGCTCCGATTCGTTCGGGAGGTCACGGCTGGCGGGAGCAGTGGCCAAGGCCAACGGGTGTTCCGATCGCGTGAGGCTGTGCCAGCTGGTGTTGGCCGCCGTCAGCCGGGCCCCGCAGTGGGAGCATGTATCAGCCGAAGCCGTGGGAAGTCCGCAATCGTTGTGGATCACACGCATATGGGCGTTGTCCGCTGGCGCATCGAGATGCTTCTCGGACCACAGGATGATCGCGTTCAAGACAGGCAAGGCGTCTTCGCCTTTGGGGGTGAGGACGTACTCTTGGCGGGTGCGGGCGCCGTCGAAGTAGGGCCGCTGGGCAAGGAGGCCGGAGTCGACCAGCCAACCCAGCCTTTTGCTGAGGACGTTGTCTGCGATGTGCAGGCGTGACTTGATCGCATCGAAGCGGCCGTTGCCGAAGAAGACCTCCCGAAGCACCAAGCTTCCCCATGGATCTCCGAGGATATCGAGCCCACGCGCCAGGCTGCACGAACGCTCGGACCAATCGGATCGTAAAGGCATGGCTCGAGATTAGCTGGCTTTTCTAAAGAAAGCTAGACCTTTTGCGTCCGGCGCTCCCCAGGGCGCGCCGTCCTGACCTCTTTTGAAGACAGAGCAGGCCGCGACTCGCCGGGTTTGCGGCGTGTCGCGGCCATGTTGCTCTTCAAAGAAGGTCAGGAAGGCGCGGACGTTAGTCCGTGATGTTGCCGATCGCCTGCTCGAGGTCGGCGATCAGGTCTTCAACTTCCTCGATGCCGCAGGAAAGCCGGATCAGGTTGACCGGTACGGCCAGCTCCGTTCCCTTGACCGAAGCGTGTGTCATCTCCGAGGGGTAGTTCATGAGGGACTCGATTCCCCCCAAGGACTCAGCGAGCGTGAACACCTGAGTGGACTCGGCCACCTTGCGGGCCGCGGCTTCGCCGCCTTTGAACTGCACGGAAATCATGCCGCCGAACTTCTTCATCTGCTTGGCCGCGAGCTCGTGGCCCGGGTGGGATGGCAGTCCCGGATAGAGGACGGCTTCGACTTCGGGACGCTCGAGCAGCCACTCGGCCACAGCCTGCGCGTTCTCGCTGTGGCGGTCCATGCGCACACCGAGCGTCTTGAGGCCTCGGGTCGTCAGGAACGCATCCATGGGTCCGGACACGGCGCCAACGGCGAACTGCACGAAGCCGATCTTCTCGGCCAGTTCGGCGTCCTTGACCACGATCGCGCCGCCCACCACATCCGAATGCCCGCCGATGTACTTGGTGGTCGAGTGGACCACGACGTCGGCACCCAAGGCGAGCGGGGTCTGCAAGTAGGGCGAAGCAAAGGTGTTGTCGACCACCAGGAGGGCACCGGCGTCGTGCGCTACTTTGGCGAGCGCTTCGATATCGGTGATCTTCATCATCGGGTTGGAAGGCGTTTCCACCCAGACGATGCGGGTTTTGTTCGCCGCGACGGCGGCAGCAACGGCGTCAAGGTTGGACATGTCCACTGGTGTGTTGCCGATGCCCCACTCGCCAAGCACCCGGTTGATGAGCCGGTAGGTTCCGCCATAGGCATCGTTGCCGAGAACGATGTGGTCGCCGGGCCGGGCTACTGCCCGGATCAGCGAGTCCTCCGCGGCGAGGCCCGAGCTGAAGCTGTAGGCGTGGGAGCCTCCCTCGAGCGCGGCAAGCTGCTCCTGCAGCGCATCGCGGGTAGGGTTGCCGCCCCGGCCGTATTCGTAGCCGTCACGCAAACCGCCTATGCCGTCCTGGGCATACGTCGAGCTGAAGTGCAGCGGCGGAACCACTGCGCCCGTACGCGGTTCGAAGGCCTGGCCGGCGTGGACGGCACGCGTGTTGAATCCTGCTTCGATTGCAGACATGTGAACTCCTAGTGTCAGTTGCTCAGGTAGGCGAGAAGGTCGTGGCGGGTCAGGATGCCCACGGGTGCTCCGACGAACGTCACCATGACGGTGTCGACGTCGGAGAGCAGCTCGCGCGCGGCGGAGATCGTTTCGAGGGAGCCGATGACCGGCAGGCGCTCCCCCATGTGCTCGGAGATCTTGTCGGTCAATTTCGCCTCGCCGCGGAACAGCTTGCTGGTCAGTGTCCGCTCGTCGACGGCACCGAGGACCTCGCCCATGACCACCGGCGGTTCCTGCGAGAGAACCGGGATGTGCGAGACCCCGAACTCGTTCATGATGTTGATGACATCGCGGACGGTTTCGTTGGGATGGATGTGGACGAGGTCCGGCATCTCGCCGGTCTTCGACTTCAAGACCTCCCCAACGGAGGCCTCCTCGCCGCCGGAGAGGAAGCCGTAGGAGCGCATCCACTTGTCGTTGAAAATCTTCGCCAGGTAGCCGCGGCCGGAGTCCGGCAGGATCACGACGACGACGGCTTCCTCGCCAAGGTCCTTGGCCACCTGCAGTGCGGCGACCACTGCCATGCCGGAGGAGCCACCCACCAAGAGGCCCTCCTCGCGGGCCAGGCGCCGGGTCATCTCGAAGGAATCCGCGTCGCTCACGGCAATGACATCGTCCGGAACGGTCTTGTCGTAGTTGGCCGGCCACATGTCCTCGCCGACGCCTTCCACGAAGTACGGCCGCCCGGTGCCGCCCGAGTAGACCGAGCCTTCCGGATCAGCGCCGATGACCTTGACCCGTCCGCCGTCGGAATCCGGCCGGTCAGCCGAGACATCCTTGAGGTACCTGCCCGTGCCGGTGATCGTGCCGCCGGTGCCCGCGCCGATCACAACGTGGGTGATCTTCCCGTCGGTATCGCGCCAGATCTCGGGCCCCGTGGTTTCGTAATGGCTTCCGGGAGCGGCGGGGTTGGAGAACTGGTCGGGCTTGTAGGCTCCGGGGGTCTCGGACACGAGGCGGTCGGAGACGCTGTAGTAGCTTTGCGGGCTGTCCGGGGCCACGGAGGTGGGAGTGACCACAACTTCGGCGCCGTACGCCTGAAGCACGGCACGCTTGTCCTCGCCCACCTTGTCCGGAACGACGAAGACGCAGCGGTAGCCTTTTTGCTGGGCCACCAGGGCAAGTCCGACGCCGGTGTTGCCCGAGGTAGGTTCCACGATGGTTCCGCCCGGCTTGAGCTTTCCGTTCCGTTCGGCTTCCTCGATCATCTTCACCGCGATGCGGTCCTTGATGGAGCCACCGGGGTTCACATATTCGAGCTTCACCAGGATGGTGGCTTTGATGTCCCCGGTCACGTGGTTGAGCTTGATGAGCGGTGTATTGCCAATGAGGTCCAGGACGGACTGGGCGTACTTCATAGGTACCAAGTTACCGCTTGGTCGGGACTGCTTTGGTGCAGGGACGGCCCGGGGCACGTCCGCTTCGCTCCTAGCCAAAGGACCCCCTCCCGGGGCAAGCTAGCGGGGACGCCACCAAGGAAAGGACATGCACCATGGATTGGACCCTCGAAGTGGTTGTGCTCCCTGTGAGTGACATTGACCGTGCCATCGAGTTCTACCGTGACAAAGTCGGCTTCAACCTTGACCACAACACCACCAACGAGCACATGCACGTGGCCCAGCTGACTCCCCCGGGCTCCGGATGTTCGATCGTCGTCGGCGACCTGCCGGCGCAAAGCGAGATGGCGCCCGGTTCCATGCGGGGCCTCCAACTTGTGGTGGCGGATGCGCGCGCTGCCCGCGATGAATTGCTCGGCCGCGGGGTCGAAGCCAGCGAAATCGCCGTCTTCGACGAGCGCGACGGCGGTACGTTCTTCGGCTTCAGCGATCCGGACGGCAACACCTGGGCGGTCCAGGAACTCAAGGTCCGGGCCGAGAAACCGTTGATACCGGCGGAGGCCCGCGGACGGTTCGGGGAGTAGTTCCGGGGCCGGCTCACTCGGCCGCTGAAGTGCTCCCGGCCGAGGAGTCGGTCTGCCAGAGGCCCAGTATGTTGCCTTCGGTGTCCTTGAAATACGCGTAGTACCCCATGCCCGGAACAGCGTCCTTGCCTTTGACCACCGAACCGCCCGCATTCTCGATCTGGCCAAGCGCAGCCTCGATGTCTTCTACGTCAACCGTGAGGACGGGCGTCTTCAACTCTTCCGAGCGGGGGAACAGCGCACCGTTAATCGCCCCGGGCGCGCTCGGCATGCCCGTCTGCGGGTCCGAAGGCGTGGTGATGGCGATGGTGTAGTCCATCTCCTGCATGGGGTTGAGCGTCCAGCCGAAGGCACCCGTGTAGAAACTGTTGGCCCGCTCCTTGTCGTCAGCGGGGATTTCAAAATGCACTACACCGGCCATTGCGTTCTCCTGAGATTGTCCTAGAAGGCGCAGACGCCCCGCGCCACAGCTGGAGTCTAGTCGTGTGGGTTTAGGGGCGTAAGGGCCTTGAGCGCACCTCTTTTCCAGTGTTGTCGGACAAGCATGCGACCATGAATGAATGACCATCGTCGATGCCCCACCCGCCGCCGCGGCAGCAGCGGACGCATCGGTTCGATGGCACCCCGGTGTTCCTTTCGATCTCCTCCGGACGCTCGGGATCCTCATGCGCGGCAACGGTGATCCGTCCTTCGCGGCACATAAAGACGGCGTGTGGATGGCTTTCACGACGCCGGATGGCCCGGTCACGTTGCGGCTCACGGCCGCTGGCCTCGGCGCCGAGACGCACGTCGATGCCCAGGCTTGGGGTCCCGGCGCGGGCTCCGCCGTCCGTTCCGTGCCTGCGCTGTTAGGGAGCGGGGACGACTGGTCCGGCTTTGACGAAGCTGCGTTTCACGCCACCCTTCCGAGGATGGTCAGGGAAGCCCGACGCCGGAACCTCGCCATCCGCTTGCCTACCACCGGTCGCGTGGTGGACTCCCTCGTGCCCACGATCCTTGAGCAAAAGGTCACCACTATCGAAGCCCGCCGGGGCTACCGCTACTTGATGTACCGCTACGGCACCGCAGCCCCGGGCGCCGGCCGCGCTTCGACGTCGGGCTTTCCGCCGGGCCTGCTCGTCCCGCCGGTCGCCGCCCAGTGGTTGGCCATTCCTTCATGGGAATGGCACAAGGCCGGCGTGGGTCCCCAGCGTTCGGCGACCGTCATGCGGGCGTTGCGATCCGCCGTCGCGCTTGAACGGCTTGCCTCACTCAGCGCGGCGGAAGCCGGGGCCAAGATGCAGACCATTCCGGGCATAGGGGTCTGGACGGCTGCCGAGGTTGTCCAACGGACCCATGGCTGCCCGGACTCGATTGCGGTGGGCGACTACCATTTGGCCTCGTACGTCGGTTACGCGCTCACGGGCAGGAAAACGGACGACGCTGGAATGATCGCCCTCCTGGAACCTTGGCGCGGGCACCGGCAACGGGTAGTCCGGATGCTCGGGCTGAGCGGCTTCCGAAAACCCACGTTTGGACCGCGGATGACCATCCAGGACCACCGTCGCCACTGACTCCTAGCAACGCCGGGACCGCTTGATCCGGACGATGAGGCCGGCGAATCCTCCGGCCAGGTCATCGGCGTTGACCTTGAAGTAGGACCAGCCCGCACTCGTGAAAGCTTCGTCCCTCCGGTTGTCCCGTGTCTGCTGTTCCCGCGTGAGATGCGGTGCGCCGTCGTACTGCACGGCGATCCGGAACCGCCGGTACCCCAGGTCCGCGGACGGCGACCACGGATCGTCCGGGTCGAGGCGGAGCTGCAATTCCGGTTCAGGCAACCGCGCATCCAACATTGCGAGCCGCAAGAATGTCTCGGGAAAAGAATCTGCTCCGACCCGCATGTCTTCGAGGGCGAGCCGGGCCTTCTCGACGCCTTTCATGTTCGGATGCTGCCGGATCAGGAGCCGCAACCCCTCCCTGGTGGCGTAGGGCCCGTTCCTTCCTTCAAAGACCGTCCGAGGCATGCGGATCAACTGATCACCCATGGCAACCAGGTACCGCAGCGGCAATTGATGCGCCAAGTCAAGCCACGTCCGCGACGGGGAGGACACTGGAATTCCGTCTATTTCGTTAACTTCGCCCGGGAGGAAGGCCGAGCCTGGTCAGTACCGCGGCGCCCTCATGGGACACCCAGGCACCGGGGGTTGCCGCGGCGAGGATCCGCGCCCGTTCGGCAAACTCAAATTCACGGCCCGCAGGCAAGTGGATGAGCCGGCCGCCGTCGGACACGTCCCTGGCCCGGAGCCGCTTCAGAGGGACGCAAAGCACCCGGGATTGATAGACCGTGAAAGGACGGTCATTGAGTTCCTCCGGCAGCGGCACGATGCGGACCATGGAATCCAGTTTGTCCGCAAATGGAGGGCCTCAAGGAGTTATCCACAGGGAGATTTCCAACCACGGCAACGGGGTTAAAGGCCCAGCCGGGCGATCGCTTCTTCCCGCATGTCGATCTTGCGCACTTTGCCCGACACCGTCATGGGGAAGCTCTCCCTGATGTCGACGTAGCGAGGGATCTTGTAGTGGGCCAGTTTGCCGCGGCAGAACTCCTGCACTCCGTACAAATCCAGGGCTGCTCCCGGTTTGAGGATGATGCAGGCCATCAGCTCTTCCCCGTATTTGGCATCAGGAACACCGATGACCTGGACGTCCTGGATGGCGGGATGCCGGTAGAGGAACTCCTCGATTTCGCGGGGATAGACGTTCTCCCCTCCGCGAATCACCATGTCCTTCATGCGGCCTTCGATCACGATGAAGCCGTCCGGATCCATCCGGGCAAGGTCGCCGGTGTGCATCCAGCCCTCGCCGTCGATGGCCTCGGCAGTCTTCTCCGGCTGGCCCCAATACCCGTCCATCACGGCGTAGCCCCGCGTGCATAGCTCGCCGATCTCTCCCCGTTCCAATGTTTCGCCGGTGCCGGGGTCCACGATCTTCGACTCGAGCCGCGGCATGGTCCGCCCCACCGTGGTGGTCCGCTGCTCCAGCGTGTCGGCTGCAAGGGTCATGGTGGACACCGGGGAGGTCTCGGTCATGCCGTAGCAAATGGCCACGTCCCGCATGTTCATTTCAGCGATGACGCGCTCCATGACCTCGATGGGGCACAAGGAGCCGGCCATGACTCCGGTGCGCAGGGTGGAGAGGTCGTAGGAGGCGAAATCCGGCAAAGCCAACTCGGCGATGAACATGGTGGGCACCCCATAGAGTGAGGTCCCGCCAAAATCCTGCACAGCTTCCAGGGTGGCCGCCGGGGTGAATCCGCGGCCGGGAATGATGGTGGCTGCCCCGAAGCTCAGGGCGTTCAGGTTCCCGATGACCATGCCAAAACAGTGGTAGAACGGCACCGGAAGGACCACCCGGTCGTGTTCCGTGTATCCCAGCAGCCTGCCGATCTGGTTGCCGTTGTTGAGGATGTTGTGATGGGTCAGCGTGGCACCCTTGGGGAAGCCTGTGGTGCCCGAGGTGTATTGCAGATTGATGGGATCGTGTGGGTCCAGTTCGGCCATGCGGTCCTTGAGGGCTGAGGGTCCGACGTCGTCCGCCCGCTTGAGCAGCTCGGCGTACGTCAGCTCGGCGTCAGTTTGCGGCTCCCCTGCGTTGAGCATTTCCAGGCCCAGATCGGGAAGGAACACCAGCTCCCGAAGCTCAGGACAATCAGCCAAGGCCTCCCGGGCCATGCCCACGTAGTCGCTGTTCCTGTCCGATGGAGCGGCCACCAGCATCCGCATGCCGTTCTGGCGGACCACGAACTCGAGTTCGTGGCTGCGGTACGCCGGGTTGACGTTGACCAGGATCGCGCCCGCCTTCGCCGTGGCATATTGCAGGATCGTCCATTCGGCGCAGTTCGGGCTCCAGATGCCCACACGGTCGCCCTTGGCCACGCCCATGGCGAGCAGCGCGCGTGCCAGCCGGTCGACGTCGTCGTTCAGCTTTTCGTAGCTCCAGCGCCGGGCCTCGGCACCGGGCACGAGGGCGGCTTCGATCAGCGCGTCCCGCAGCGGAAACCGCGCTGCGACGCGTTCAAAGTTGGCGCCGATGGTCTCTTCAAGCAGCGGGACATCAGTGTCCCCGGCTGTGTAGGAAAGCATGAACGCACGCTACCAAGTCCGCGGGGCCAAGAGAAGGCTTTTGCTTGGAAGTCCTACAAAATATTTCAGGGCCTCCCCGGGGCAGCCGGTAAGGTGATTCCCATGAGTGCACCCATCGACCTGCAGGCCACGTTCATTCCCAACGACGGCGAATTCTTCCGCGTCAAGCTCGCGCTGGAAATCGCGATCGACGAAGTGGTGAACGAACCCGGCTGCATCCGCTACGAGCTCACCGAAGCCAACGAGGACAAACTGGTCCTGACCGAGCAGTGGGCCTCCGAGGAACACCTCAACGTGCACTCCAAGGGCATCGCCGTCCAGGACCTCAACGAATCCCTCAGCGCGCTGCTGGCCGAGCCGGTGAAGCTCGAGCGCCTCTAGGAGTTTTCCGCGCGCTGCTTTGCGATGTGCGCGTGGACCTCGTTCATGTCGAGCCCCTTGACGGCCTCGATGACCTGCTCCAGCTGGGGTCCGTTCAGCGCGCCGGGCTGCGAGAACACGAGGACCTTTTCGCGGAAGGCCATGAGCGTGGGGATCGAGGAGATACCGGCTTCGGCGGCAAGCTGCTGCTCGGCCTCGGTGTCCACCTTGGCGAAGAAGACATCGTCATGCTTCTCGGAGGCGGCCTGGTACGTGGGGGCGAATTGCCGGCAAGGGCCGCACCACGCAGCCCAGAAATCCACCAGGACAATGTCATTGCCCTCGATGGTCGATGCGAATTGCTCGCCGGTGATGTCAACTGTAGCCATGCTTCCACGGTACGCGACGACGCGTTCGAAGTCGCCCTTGTTCGCTACCCGGCAAACCGGGAATAAAGCACGACGGCGGTCGGCCGGCTCAGCGCCGCCCGGTGCCTTCGCCTAGTGCCACAGGTGCGGGGCGGTTCTCCGCGCGCCAGGCAGCGCGTTGTTCTCGCGCCATTCGTGAATCCATTCCGGAAGCTCGAGGTCTGCCGGGGGCTCGCCGAACTCGGCGAGGATTTCCTCCTGGCTTACGGGCCGCCCCTTGGCGACAAGCCGCGTGGCAATGTGCGCACGGGCGTAGATCTCGCCGTCGACAACCATGCGCTGTTCGAAGTAGATCGCTTTGGAATCGAGCCCGATGATCTTTGACTCGATGGTGTACTGCTGCCAAAGCTGCAATGATTTCCGGAACGCGATGGTTTCCCCAGCAGCCACCGGACTCCAGCGCCGGCGACGCATTTTCTGCCAGATTCCCGCACGCACCATGAGGTCGAAACGTCCGAGGTCCATCAGGGAGAAATACATGCCGTTATTGACATGCATTGCAATGTCGATGTCCGTAGGAAGCACACGCATGGGCAACGAGGACGTACCCCAAACGCTGAGCCGGCTCCGCCTGGACGAGGTGAACAAGAGCAAGAGGGTTCGGAGAAGCAAATGCATAACCGCCATGTTACTCCGCAGTAACATTTCGGGGTAGCTTCGTTTTGTGTGTCGTCAGATGGCATGTCGTTTACCGCTGGTTCACATGCCATGGGAAGAATGTCTGGAAATAATTACAGATGGCACCAAGGAGATTCCGTGAGCACCACCCAAACCATGAGGACGCCCGCAGATGTGTGGCCGGAACTTCCGCTCCACCAGGAACTGGTGTTGCAAGACACCCGCGGTAACAGGATCGTGGGCACCTTGGACGGGATGACAGAGGATCGCAGCACACTCTGGATCCAGTTGGCCGGAGGCCTCGGCCGGCAACTTGTGCACCACATGGACGGATACTGGCTGGAGCCGGGCAGCGCGAGCTGAAGCTGGCGACGCGGAAATTCGCTGGCGACACGATAAAGGCCTGTCGACACCGGAATTCGGGTGTCGAGAGTCCAGCGGCGCCGCGCAGAGAATTTTCCGCGTCGAACGGCCGCCCTGAACGGCCGCCCTGAATGAACACACAAAAAATCCCCGGAACCATAAGGTTCCGGGGATCCAATGTTGTGGCAGATGAGGGATTCGAACCCCCGTAGGCGTTGCCAGCTGATTTACAGTCAGCCCCCTTTGGCCGCTCGGGTAATCTGCCGAACTTCAAAAGAAGTCACTCCCATTCATCGTTTCGTTTCCGAACCGGTAAGCGCGAGCAAGACAACCTTACAGAACTTCTGCCGAAGAATCGAATCGAGGCATTGAGGGCCCAAAATCGCCTGGATCTCAGGCGCCGCCAAGAATCCGGCCAGCCAACTTGGCCTCGAAACTGGCAGCCTGCTCCGGCGTGATCTGGTTGAGCTGCACCGCCCGCAATAAGTCCGCATGGACACCATCCATCCGAGCTGACGCCTCCGGGACCGGGCTCAAGACCACGGAAGCCGCGAGCGCTGCGGCTGCAACCGCGCTTGCGGCGGTGGCGGCGGACTTGGTGACGTAACGGACGGCTTGGTTGCTCATGGTGCTCCCTTTCAGGATTTGCTCTTCAAACTGATTCAACTCTGTCGGGGCAGTCTCAGTTCCGGCCCTGTGTGTGCTGTGAGCGAACTGTGAACGCTCAGCACATGCCGGGCGCTTCCGTATTAGGCTGGTTGGCAGACAAAGCCGCCCGTTTCCGGGCCGCAACGCACCACCAATCGAAGGAGAGTCATGGCAGGCGAATCCACGTTCGACGTCGTCAGCAAGGTAGACAAGCAGGAAGTCGCCAACGCGCTCCACCAGTCCCAGAAGGAAATCGCACAGCGATACGACTTCAAGGGCGTCGGCGCGGAGATCGACTTCAGCGGCGAAAAGATCCTCATGAAGGCCAACTCCGAGGACCGCGTTCTCGCTGTTCTGGACGTATTCCAGTCCAAGCTCATCAAGCGCGGCATCTCGCTGAAGTCCCTCGACCAGGGCGAGCCTTACCCTTCCGGCAAGGAATTCCGCCTCGAATGCTCCATCAAGGAGGGCATCGCCCAGGACATCGCGAAGAAGATCAACAAGATCATCCGTGACGAAGCCCCGAAGTCCGTCAAGTCCCAGATCCAAGGCGACGAACTCCGCGTCACCTCGAAGTCCCGCGATGACCTGCAGGAGACCATGAACATCCTGAAGAAGTTCGAAGAGGCCGATCTCCAGTTCGTGAACTTCCGCAGCTAAGGCCGGTTCTGCCCGAAGTACGACGACGGCGCGTTGCCCCCTGAGCGGGCAACGCGCCGTCGTCGTTTCTTATGCAGCGGCGTGTCACGCCACGCAATTTTTTGGGCTAGTGGTCCGGCCGAGACCCCGGAATTCCGGAACTGGAACGATCTGCGGAGGTCAAAAGCTTGCAGCGCGTGACAGCAACTCCGAAGCAACTCCGAATTATGAGGGGATGACTGGACGGCCGCCGGCTAGGAAAGCGGGCGTCCGGCCATCCGCTCGAGCCGTTCGATTCGGTCCCTCATCGGCGGGTGCGTCGCGAAGAGTTTGCTCATTGCGCCGCCGCGGAACGGATTCGCAATCATCAGGTGCGAGGTGTTCACGAGGCGCTGGTCCTGTGGCAGCGGCGCTTGCTTCACGCCCGCTTCGATCCTGCGCAGGGCTGAGGCGAGCGCCAGCGGATCGCCGGTGAGCTCCGCACCGTCCTGGTCGGCGTCGTACTCCCTGGTGCGCGAAATGGCGAGCTGGATCAGCGACGCGGCAAACGGGGCCAGAAGCGCCATGGCAATCATGGCAAACGGATTGGCGTTCCGCCGGTCCCCGCCGCCGAAGAACAGCAACATCTGGCCCACTGAAGTAATGACGCCGGCGACGGCGGCCGCGATGGAGGAGGTGAGGATGTCGCGGTTGTAAACGTGCATGAGCTCGTGGCCGAGGACGCCGCGCAGTTCGCGCGCGTCGAGCAGGCGGAGGATGCCTTCCGTGCAGCATACGGCCGCGTTCTTCGGATTGCGTCCCGTGGCAAACGCATTGGGGTTCATGGTGGGAGAAATGTAGATCCGCGGCATGGGTTGGTTCGCCCGCGCCGAAAGTTCCCGGACGATCTGGTAAAGCTGGGGAGCCTCCGCTTCCGAGACCGGGTAGGCGGCCATGGAACGGATGGCGATCTTGTCGCTGTTCCAGTACCCGTAGGCGGTTGTCGCGACGCCGATCAACGCCATGATCCAGATAGGCCCCGCGCTGCGAGTGCTCGCGGCGATCAGGGCACCGAGTCCCAGCAGCACGGCCCAGAGCACACCGAAGAGCGCCGTGGTCTTCAGTCCATTGTGATGATTATGCACTTCGCTACCTTCTTGCAGTCCGGATTTTGGTTCTGTTCCGATTAACGCCGACGGCGGCAGGTACGTTCCGGCCTCGGGTTGCGAATGCGGAGGCGGCCTAGGGCACCGGGTGGAGTGAATCGTACCGGAGGAATCCGCGTTGAGCGCGCGCCACGAGCCACGCCAGTATTGCGCACAGCACGCCGCCGAGGAGAAGGACCCAGCCTTCGCTGAGGACTTTGGTGACGCCACCGGCGAGCATGTCCCCCACGCGCGGACCACCGGAAACCACCACGATGAACACGCCTTGCAACCGTCCCCGCATGTGGTCCGGTGTGGCAGCTTGCAGGATCGTCGTGCGGAAGACGGCGCTGACGGAGTCCGAGATCCCGGCGAGCGCACAACATGCGGCCGCGGGAATGATCCATGGCGTCACGCCCCCTCGTCCGGAGTCCCCGGCCAGGACCACCACCAGGCCAAATGCCGCGATCGAGAGGCCCCATCCGGCCACGGACCAGACAACCGCACTGCCTTGCCGGCGCACCCTCCCCAGGGGCCCGGAGAAAAGTCCCGCCAGGAAGGCGCCGACGGCCACGGAGGCGAGCAGGACACCCACGGTAGTGTCGCCGCCCCCGACCATCGTGGCTCCGATTGCGGGCATGAGGGCGCGGGGCTGGGCGCAGATCATCGCGATGAGGTCGATGATGAAAGTCATCCGGAGGTTGGGCCGGGTGCCCAGGAAACGGAAGCCCTCGACGACGGAGCGCAGGCCGGGTGCCGACGCATTCTCGGCCGCGGGAAGGGACGGCAGCTTGAAGAGGCTCCAGAGTGCGAAGGCGAAGCTCAGGGCGTCGATCGTGTAGGTCCAGCCAAAGCCGCTCGAAGCAACCAACACGCCGGCCAGCAGGGGGCCTGCGGTCATGGAAATCCCCATGTTGAGCATGCTTAGCGCGTTGGCCGCGGGCAGCAGTTCCTTTCGGACCAGCAAGGGGATGATGGCGCTGCGGGCCGGTGCGTTGATGCCTTGCGCCCCGCTTTGGATCGCGACGAGGAGGAAAAGGACCCAGACATTGTTCACTTGGAACCAGGCTTGGAGTGCCAAAGCCACGCTGCAGGCCCACAGGACGAGGGACGCAACGATGGCGACTTTCCGCCGGTCATAGGCATCCGAAAGGGCACCGCCAAACAAACCCGCAATCACCAACGGAACCAGGGCAAAGATGCTGAGGAGGCCCACGTAGAAGCTTTGTTGGGTGATGCTGTAGACCTCAAGGCTCACGGCGACCAGGGTCAGCTGGGATCCGACCATGGACACCGAAGACCCCAGCCACAGACGGCGGAATGCGGGGCTTTCGCGAAGCGGGGTCATGTCAGCCAGGAGTTTTGCCACCGTCCAACCCTACCCACGAAGCCGTCGGCGCTTCCGGAGCGCGGCGGCCCGGCGGGTCCGCTGCTGAGGTGCGGGCCGCCGTCGTGCGCCCGAGTCCGGGGGCGCCGTCGTGCGCCCGAGTCCGGGGGCGCCGTCGGAGGTTCATCCGAAGTTAGCCTCACCTTATTGTGAAGTACTCATAATAAGTGCTTCAATGGGCGTATGGCAGATCACATGGCAGACCAGGAAGCGTGGGCTTCCGCCCTGCATTCCCACGGACGCCGCGTGACCAAGCAGCGTCTTGCCGTTCTTGCTGCCGTCCAGCACAATCCACATTCCCCCGCCGAAGGCATCCTGGCTGCCGCGCGCAAGGATCTTCCCGAACTGACAGCGCAGTCTGTTTATGTGGTGCTGAGCGACCTCACTGACCTGCAGATGCTGCGACGGTTCGAGCCGCCGCACTCTCCTGCGCTGTACGAGACGCGGGTGGGCGACAACCACCACCACGCCGTCTGCATTAGTTGCGGCCGGGTGGAGGACGTCGACTGCGCCGTTGGCCATGCCCCCTGCCTCACCCCGCACTGGAACGAAAACTCCAAACCGATGACCATCCAGATCGCAGACGTCCTGTACCAAGGCATCTGCCAGGACTGCCAGGCCAAACAACAGCTTCCTACTCAAACGCAAGTAACCCACGAAATAGGAGAACGATGACCGCGAACATCTCGACCACCCAGTCGGGCGCACCTGTCACCTCGGACGCGCATTCCCAGTCCGTCGGTGCCGATGGCGCCATCATCCTGACCGACCACTACCTGGTGGAAAAGCTCGCCCAGTTCAACCGCGAGCGTGTCCCGGAGCGTGTTGTCCACGCCAAGGGCGGCGGCGCTTTCGGTACCTTCAAGACGTCCTCTGACGTTTCCAAGTACACCAAGGCAGCACTGTTCCAGCCCGGCGTCGAGACGGACATGCTCATCCGTTTCTCCTCCGTTGCAGGCGAGAATGGCTCCCCCGACACGTGGCGCGACCCGCGCGGCTTCGCCGTCAAGTTCTACACTTCCGAGGGCAACTACGACCTCGTGGGCAACAACACCCCGGTGTTCTTCATCCGCGACGGCATCAAGTTCCCGGACTTCATCCACTCCCAGAAGCGCCTCCCGGGCACCCACCTGCGCGACGCCGACATGCAGTGGGACTTCTGGACCCTCTCCCCCGAGTCCGCGCACCAGGTCACCTGGCTCATGGGCGACCGTGGCCTGCCGGCTTCCTGGCGTGAAATGCAGGGCTACGGCTCGCACACCTACCAGTGGATCAACGCCGAAGGCGAGCGCTTCTGGGTCAAGTACCACTTCAAGTCCAACCAGGGCGTCAAGTCGATCTCCGCTGACCGGGCTGCGGAACTGGCCGGTTCGGACGCGGACTTCTACATCCGCGACCTCCAGGAGAACATTGCCGCCGGCAACTTCCCGTCCTGGGAACTGCACGTCCAGGTCATGCCTTACGAGGACGCCAAGACGTACCGCTTCAACCCGTTCGACCTCACCAAGGTCTGGCCGCACTCGGACTACCCGCTGATCCACGTGGGCACCATGGAGCTCAACAAGAACCCGGATAACTACTTCGCGCAGATCGAGCAGGCCACCTTCGCGCCGTCGAACTTCGTTCCGGGCATCGCAGCCTCCCCGGACAAGATGCTGCAGGCCCGCATCTTCTCCTACGCTGACGCACACCGCTACCGCGTGGGCACCAACCACGCCCAGATCCCGGTGAACCAGCCGAAGAACCAGGTCAACAACTACAGCCAGGACGGCGCGGGACGCTACCTGTTCAACGCCCCTTCGGTTCCGGTCTACGCACCGAACTCCGTGGGCGGTCCGGCTGCCGTTGAGCCGCAGAACCCGGCCGGTGGCTGGGAGAACGACGGCGAGCTGACGCTCTCCGCACACTCCCTGCACGCCGAGGACAGCGACTTCGTCCAGGCCGGCGCGCTCTACCGTGAGGTTTACGACGACGCCGCCAAGGCCCGCTTCCTGGACACCATCACCGGTGCTGTGGGCGGCGTGAAGAGCCCCGGCATCAAGGAACGCGCCATCCAGTACTGGACCAACGTCGACGCCGAACTTGGCGCCAAGCTGCGCGCCAACCTCGGTGCAGGCGAAGGCGGCTCCGACGCGGAAGCGGCCAACAAGCTGTAGCATCGCCGGGCTTCGGCTCCGGCTTCGCTGAACGCGTTGCACGAAAGCAGCCCCGTTGTGGATTTCTCCACAGCGGGGCTGCTTTGGTTCCGGGGAATGAGTCAGCCAGATCCGCTGCTGCCCATCGCACCCATTTCCCAAGGTTTTCCACATAGCGGATTCCGGCTATGGCCACGGCTCCGGGGCGTCCATAGGATCCCTCTATGAGCACATTTACCGGGATCCCCGCAGCGGCTGTCGCGTTCTATGCCGAACTTGAAGAGAACAACAACCGCGAGTGGTGGCTGGCGCACAAAGACATCTACGACTCCGCCGTGAAGGAGCCCCTGACGCTGTTGCTGGAGGAGCTTGAGCCACGGTTCGGTCCGGGCAAGGTTTTCCGCCCGAACCGGGATATCCGCTTCTCGCAGGACAAGTCCCCTTACAAGACTGCACAGGGAGCGTTTGCAGCGGAGAAGGAAGGCGTGGGCTACTACATCCAACTCAGTGCAGACGGCCTGTTGGTCGGGGGCGGATGCCACTCGCGTACCCCGGAGCAGATTGCCCGGTTCCGCGCCGCCACGGATTCGCCGGCCAGCGGAGAGGAACTCCAGAAAATCGTCGACGCCATCGCCGCCGCGGGTTTCGCGGTGGAAGGCGAGAAGCTCAAGACCGTACCGCGTGGATTCGACAAAGAACATCCACGCGCCGAGCTCTTGAAGCACAAATCATTGTCCGCCGGAGTGACCTTGGGCGAACCGGAATGGATGTCCCAGCCCTCAGCCAAGGAGGAAATCGCCAAGCGTTGGGAAGTGCTGCGCCCGCTCGTGGAGTGGGTCAACGAGCACGCCGCGCCGTGAAGGGTCAGGGCGCCGTAAAGGATAAGGGGGACGGAAAAGCCCCCTCGGGCCGGGAAGCAGCGTTCCGGAGGAACGTCGTCCCAGCCCAAGGGGGCCGTGAACCAGCCCAAGCGGGCCCTGAACCAGCCGCAGCGTTAGCCCGCTGCTCCCGGGATCAAACCTTGCTGAGGCTTTCTGCGTCGTCGCCGCTCGTGTCGGAAACAGTGGCGTTCCCGGCTACAGCGGCCTTCGCGGACGCGAATTTCTCGTTCAGGCGGGAGTGGCGGCGGCCGTAGGCAAAGTAGATGGCCAGTCCGATTGCCAGCCAGATGGCGAAGAAGATCCAGGTTTCCACGGCCAGGTTTGTCATCAGGTAGACGCACAGCACAGCCGAGACCACGGGAAGCACTTTGCCAAACGGAACCCGGAAAGACGGCTTCAGATCCGGGCGCTTCTTACGCAGGACCAGGATGCCCAGGCTCACCATGACAAAGGCCGAGAGGGTACCGATGTTGATCATTTCTTCGAGGAGATCCACGTTCGTCAGACCAGCGACGATTGCCACGGCAGCGCCACAGATGATCTGGAGGCGGACCGGCGTCGAACGCTTGTCGCTGGTCTTGGACAGCGCGCGCGGAAGCAGACCGTCACGGCTCATGGCCAGGACCACCCGGGCCAGGCCCATGAGCAGCACCATGATGACAGTGGTCAAACCGATCAGGGAGCCAAAGGCAATGACCTTTGCCGCGTTGGTATCTCCAACCGCCTCGAAGGCCGTGGTCAGCGTCGGGTTCTTGGCTTGGGCCAGTTGCGTGTAGGGCACCATTCCGGTCAGAGCCAGCGAGACCAGGATGTACAGCAGCGTCACGAGGGCCAGTCCGCCGAAAATGCCACGGGGCAAAGTCTTCTGCGGGTTCTTGACCTCTTCAGCGGAAGTGGCAACCACGTCAAAGCCGATGAAGGCAAAAAACACCAATGCTGCGCCGGCAAAGATGCCCAGCGTTCCGTACTGAGCCGGAACCGCGCCCGTAAGGAAGCCGAAGAAGGACTGCTTCATGACGTCCGCACCGTCGGTGCCTCCGGTAGGCTGCGATGCCGGGACGAAGGGGGCGTAGTTGGAGAATTTCACGTACGTGAAGCCCACGACAATCACGAACAGCACTACGGCGATCTTGATCAGCGTGAAGACGTTGCCCACGCGGGCGGACAGCTTGGTACCCAGTACGAGGAGCACCGTGAAGATGGCAACAATGAGGAAAGCACCCCAATAGAGATCCACACCGCCGATATTCAACGCCGGAGGCATATCCACACCCATGAGCGCAAACACTTTGCTCAAGTAGATGCCCCAGTACTTCGCGATGACGGCGGCCGCCGTGAACAGTTCAAGGATAAGGTTCCAGCCAATGATCCAGGCGAGGACCTCACCCATGGTGGCGTAGGTGAAGACGTAGGCGGACCCGGCAACCGGAATCGCGGTGGCGAATTCTGCGTAGCACATGATGGCCAAGGCACACGTGACGGCTGCGACGGCGAAGGAGACCGTCACAGCGGGGCCGGCAAAGTTCGCAGCGGCCTTGGCACCCACGGAGAAGATCCCGGCGCCGACGGCAACGGCAACTCCCATGATCATCAGGTCCCAGGTGCTGAGGGAGCGCTTGAGCTTGCGTCCGGGCTCATCGGCATCCGCGATGGACTGCTCGATCGATTTGGTCCGGAAGAGGTTCATAGAAGAGTCCACAATCTTGATGAGGTGGTAGAAACAGACTCATCAAGAGTAGTGTCCAGCCCTTGGACCCCCACATTTGTCCCAAATCGTGAGACGCAGGCTCGGCCTGCCGTCAGATTTTGGGGACGTTCCAATCCATCAAGGTGGAACGGATGAGGAAGCGCTTCCCCTCGGGCGATTCCACGGAGAAGCCACTCCCCCGGCCGTCCACTACGTCCACCGTCAGATGAGTGTGGGACCAGTAATTGAACTGCTCCCGGGACATCCAGAACTCCAAAGGCTGCGGTTGATCGGGCCCGCCAGTGTCGAAAAGCCCGAGCAAAACGTCCGAATCGCCGGTAATGAATTCTCCCGCCGGATAGCACATGGGGGAAGAACCGTCACAGCAACCGCCTGACTGGTGGAACATGAGTGGACCGTGCTGCTCCCACAACTTCCGGAGCAACTCGATGGAAACGGCGGTGAGCGCCACCCGGGAGAAGTCCTCCCCGGGCAGCGTCACTGCGGCGTCGAGCTGGTCAGTTGACACGGCTTAGAAGAAACCGAGTTTGTTTTCGTTGTAGCTGACCAGGAGGTTTTTGGTCTGCTGGTAGTGGTCCAGCATCATGGCGTGGTTCTCGCGGCCGATGCCGGAGGACTTGTAACCGCCGAACGCAGCACCGGCCGGGTAGGCATGGTAGTTGTTGACCCAGACCCGGCCGGCCTGGATTTCCCGTCCCGCCCGGTAGGCGACGTTGCCGTTGCGGGACCAAACGCCGGCGCCAAGGCCGTAGAGAGTGTCGTTCGCGATTCCAATGGCATCGTTGTAGTCGCTGAACTTCGTCACGGACACCACCGGGCCGAAGATTTCCTCCTGGAAGATCCGCATGCGGTTGTGGCCTTCGAAGATGGTCGGCTGGACGTAGTAACCCCCGGCGAGATCGCCCTCGAGCTGGGCGCGGGCGCCGCCCGTGAGGACCTTCGCGCCTTCCTGCTTTCCGATGTCGATGTAGGAAAGGATCTTCTCGAGCTGGTCGTTGGAGGCCTGTGCCCCGAGCTGTGTGTCGGTATCCAGCGGGTTGCCCTGGATGATCTTGTTGGTCCTGGCCACAGCATCGGCCATGAAGGAGTCGTAGATCCCTTCCTGGACCAGTGCGCGCGAGGGGCAGGTGCACACTTCGCCTTGGTTGAAGGCGAAGAGGGTGAAGCCTTCCTGGGCCTTGTCGTAGAACGCGTCGTCCTGCGCGGCGACGTCGTCAAAGAAGATGTTCGGGCTCTTCCCGCCCAGCTCAAGCGTCACCGGGATGAGGTTCTGGGAAGCGTACTGGCTGATCAGCCGGCCCGTGGTGGTTTCGCCGGTGAAGGCGATCTTGCGGATCCGCGGGCTGGACGCCAAAGGCTTGCCGGCTTCGACACCGAAACCGTTGACCACGTTCACGACGCCGGCGGGCAGCAGATCGGCGATGAGTTCCATGAGGACCAGGATGGAGGCCGGGGTCTGTTCAGCTGGCTTGAGCACGACGGCGTTGCCCGCGGCCAGCGCCGGGGCGAGCTTCCACACGGCCATCAGGATGGGGAAGTTCCACGGGATGATCTGGCCCACGACGCCCAGCGGCTCGTGGAAGTGGTAGGCCGTGGTGTCCTCGTCCAGCTGCGACAGGTGGCCTTCCTGGGCGCGGATCGCGGAGGCGAAGTACCGGAAGTGGTCCGCAGCCAGGGGAATGTCAGCGTTCAGGGTTTCCCGGATCGGCTTGCCGTTGTCCCAAGTCTCCGCCACAGCCAGGAGCTCGACGTTCTCGTCGATGCGGTCGGCGATCTTGTTCAGGATCGCGGCCCGCTCGGCCGCAGACGTTTTGCCCCAAGAGGGGGCAACCTTGTGCGCGGCGTCCAGGGCCAGTTCGATGTCCTCGGCCGTGCCACGAGCCACCTCGCAGAAGGCCTTCCCGGTCACCGGAGTGATGTTCTCGAAGTACTGCCCCTTGACCGGGGCAACCCACTCACCGCCGATCCAGTTCTCGTAACGGTCCTTGAAGGCGACCTTCGAACCCTCGGCACCCGGCTGTGCATAAACAGTCATCTGTAGCTCCCTTGCTCCGCATGATGGTGGCTTTGCTGTGCCATCAGCGTAGGAGCGGGGAGGTTGCAAGCAGGTTGCAACCCTGTGCTTCAGATCACTTTTACGAGTGGGTGTCGCCTAGAGACCCGCAGGGAAATTGTAGGAGCCCGGAACCGGCGAAGGTGCCGCACCGTAGGAGAGCACTACTTCGTCGTGGGCCTTGAGCACCACTCCGGACACTGGCACATCCTGCTTCGCGCCGTTCACGTAGGCGGTCCAACCGCCGGTCCCGCCGTGCGGTGCTCCAGTGGATTCCTTACCGTCCAGGACTCCCCATTCGCTGAGGACCTGGCCCAGCGTGTACTTCTGGCCGGCCGTGGGCGCTTCGATGTGGATGACGCCGCTCGTGTCGTGCGTGTGCAGCGCGGAGATTCCGTTGGGCTGGCCATCTGCCCCGAAACTGAAGCCAATCTCAGCCGGGACAGTGACGGCTTTGCCATCGACAAGGACGTCCAGATGGGCGTGATAGTGCTCGGCCGTGCCTTCGGCAGTGAGGATATCCAGGCCTGCGGCCTTGATTCTCTGGGCGCCCGAGGCTGGGTCGAGTTCCCAACCGGTGACTTCAGCCGTAGTCGCGGTGGTCGCTGAAGGCGTCGCCGACGCGGGCGACGTTTGGGCCGGTGCCCCGCAGGCTGTAGCTCCGGCAAGGAGTCCGGACACGGTCAGGGCGACGGCAAGGCGTTTGTTCAACACGGAGGATGCTTCTTTCGTTTGGCTCCGTTCTACGATACGGGCCGAAACTCCGTATTACCCGAGTGCCACACGAGGGGCCGGCATCAGGCCGACAGTTCCTTTTCCAGGCGTTCGAGCTCGGCGACGACGGCGGCCCGCTTGGGCGAGCGCGGCGGCAGGAGCTTAAGGGCGGCACGCCGCACATCGACGTCGTTCTTTGCCTCAGGAAACCCGGCATACTTGAGCAGCGCCTCGGCATTGCCGTCGTTGAGGACCGCCTCGCGCAAGAGCGCCGAGACCTTCTCGCGGAGCTCCACAATGCCGGGAGCTTCCGAATGCGGAAGGACTGCGCCCTTGTAGATCTCCAAGGCGATGCGGTGGGCGCCCCGCTGCAGGCAGGACAGAACCTGGGCGGCATCCTGGCCGAGGTCGATCGGGAGCCGGTACGGGCGGGATTCCGGGACCGCAGCGGGGTCGAGTTCGTGAAGCACCTTTCGCAGGCGCACCATTTCGGCCCGGAGGGTGACACTCGAGCCATCCCCCGGATAGAGGGCCAGGGCGAGTTCCTCGGCGCTGAGTCCTTCGGGGCGGGTGCCCAGCAACGCCAGGATCTCGCTGTGCCTCGCGGAAAGCGCAATGCTGCGGCCTCCCATGCTCAACAGGGCCTGGTCCCGGCCCAACAGCTGGAGGCTGTTCCGGTACAGCCCGGCGCCCTGGCTCGAGCCGACGGCGGAAGGCGAGTTCCGGCGTCGGGCACGCTCAGGGTGCTTGGTGGCGATGAGCTGGAGCCTTTCCACGCGCAATTGCGCTTGCGCTGCCGCCACGGTTGCTTCAACGAGGGAAAGGGTGTGGGGTGCGACGGCGGCCTCCGTGCCGGTGATGTCGACGACGCCGAGGAGCGCTCCGGAGTCAGGGTCGTGGAACGGCACCGCGGTGCAGCTCCACGGGTGGACGGAGCGTTTGTAGTGCTCGGCGCCGGAAATCTGGATGCCGCGGCCCAGGGCGAGCGCCGTGCCGGGCGCACTGGTGCCAACGGCGGCTTCGGACCAGTCCGCGCCGGCCACGAACATCATGCCTTCCGCGCGGCGCCGCATTGCGGTATTCCCGTCCACCCAGAGCAGGCGGCCAAGCTCGTCCCCCACGGCGACCAGCAAACCGCTCTCATAGCTGGGCTGGATGAGGAGCTTCTGGATGACAGGCATGATCGTGGCCAGCGGGTGCTGGCGGCGGTATTCCTCGAGCTCGTCCAGGTCCATGGCCACGGGAGCCTCGGGGTGGTCCGGGTTCGCCTTGAGCCGGGCCGACCGCTGCCACGATTCCTGGATCAGTGGACGCAAACCGGGTAGCTGCCTGGTATCCGGGGGCCCTTGCCGCCAGGATTCCAGATTCTCGTGCCCGGCCAGGGCATCGCGCTGCAACAGCTCGGCGGTGGCATTGACCGAAGCTGCCGGGTGGATCGGATTCTTCATCGAACTCCCAAAACCGGGCGCGGCACAGTATGGGTGAGTCTAGTTGCGACTCGGGTGTTTGTGTATGGGGTGTCAGCCGCGTGAGATCTCGATCATGTCCTCGCGCGGAACCACCTTGATGCGTTCGCGTACGATGCCGGCGTCCGGGTTTTCGGCGGTCCATGCGGCGCCAAGGGCTAGTTCGTGCGCATCGAGCTTGTTCCAGCCTTCCCAGGTGGTGTACTCGACTCCCCGCTCTTCCAGGAGGTGGATGATGGCCTGCGGATCCGGGTTTTCCGCAGGGGGCAGCGTGAGCCGATCCTCCAGCAGGCAGCCGATGGTCTCCAGGGCGTCACCCTTGGTGTGCCCGATCAGGCCGACAGGTCCGCGCTTGATCCAACCCGTGGCGTAGATTCCCGGTACCGGTTTGCCCTCGGCGTCCAGCACCCGGCCGCCGTCGTTGGGAATGACACCGCGGCGGGCGTCGTACTCAAGCTCGTCAAGCGGCGAACCGTGGTAGCCAATGGCGCGGTAGACGGCCTGGACCGGATACTCCACGAATTCACCGGTGCCCTTGACGTTGCCGGTGCCGTCCAGTTTCATCCGCTCGAACTTGATGCCGGAGACTTTCCCCGAACCATCTTCTGAAACAATCTCCACCGGGCTGTGCAGGAAATGCAGGTGCAGGCGACGGGAGGAGGGTTCCTCGGCTTCGGCATGTTCCTCGACAAGCCAGTTGGTCAGCGTGTTGACCATGGTCTTGACCTGGTTGTTGCTGCGGATGGCCTCGTCCGAAGCTTCGTCAAACTCGAAGTCCTCCGGGTACAGCACAATGTCCACGTCGTTGGAGTGTGAGAGCTCGCGCAATTCCAGCGGAGTGAACTTGATCTGGGCCGGACCGCGGCGGCCGAAGACGTGCACATCCGTGACCGGGGAGGCCTTGAGGGCGGCATAGACGTTGTCGGGGATCTCGGTCACCAAGAGGTCATCCGCGTGCTTGGAGAGCATGCGGGCCACATCCAGCGCGACGTTGCCGTTGCCGATGACTGCTACTTCCTTGGCATCCAGCGGCCACTCGCGGGGCACGTCCGGGTGTCCGTCGTACCAGGAGACGAAGTCGGCCCCGCCGAAGGAGCCTTCCAGCTCGATTCCCGGAATGTTCAGGTCCGCGTCCTTGACGGCCCCCGTGGAGAAGATAACGGCGTCATAGAAGGAGCGGAAGTCATGGAGCGTGAGGTCGCGGCCGTACGTCACGTTGCCGAGGAAGCGGATGTCTCCGCGATCCAGGACCTTGTGGAGCGCGTTGACGATGCCCTTGATACGGGGATGGTCAGGGGCAACGCCGTAGCGGATCAGGCCGTACGGTGCGGGGTACGCCTCGAAAAGGTCGATGCTGACCTCGACGTCGCCGTCCTTGACCTCGTTCGATTTGGTCAGGATATCCGCGGCATAGACGCCGGCCGGTCCTGCGCCGACAATGGCGACGCGCAATGGACGTTTTGAGGTGGTTTCGGCCGAGTTGGACACCGTGAACCCTTCTGAGACAGGAATCCGCCCCGCGTGGTGGGGCGCGCAGTTTCCAATTCTAGTTCTCAGTTGCGGCCGGAACGTCAGTAGGTGGCGGCAGGTGACACAACTGGGCGAGGAAGCTCACACTACCTTTCCGGCCGTACGGTCAGGAATACCCACACAAAATGTGGTGTTGTTGACTTTGTGTCTACGCCCGAGCAAACCGCTGCCCAGTCCACCATCACCGCATCGCATGCTTCAGAAGCGGCCGCCGCCGCAGCAAAGAAGGAGACGACGGCGGGCGTGGTGTTCGGTATCGGGGCGTACGGCTTGTGGGGCCTGCTTCCGCTCTACTTTGTGGTCTTGCAACCCGCCGGAGCCGTGGAAATCGTCGCCAACCGAGTGGTCTGGTCGCTTATTTTCTGCGCCCTGCTCATCACCATCACCCGGACGTGGCGCCTCCTCGGCAATGCCTTCAAGGAACGGACCGTCATCGGACCGCTCGCGATAGCTGCCGGTCTGATTGCCATCAACTGGCTCACCTACACCTTCGGCGTCACTACCGGGCACGCGGTCGAAGCCTCGCTCGGCTACTTCATCAACCCGCTCGTGTCTGTGCTGCTTGGTGTGTTCGTCCTGAAGGAAACGCTTCGCCCGCTCCAGTGGGCCGCCGTCGTGATTGGTTTCATCGCCGTCGGCGTCCTGACGGTTTCCTATGGAAAGCTTCCGTGGATCGCCCTGGTCCTGGCGTTCAGCTTTGGACTCTACGGTTTCGTGAAGAAGCGCGTAGGACCGAAGGTCAGCGCCATCACAAGCCTTACGGTCGAGACCGTGGTCCTTGCGCCGATTGCGGGCGCCGTCATGGTTGTCCTCGGCGTCACGGGTGCCGCGACCCTGGGCAGCGACGGACCTGCCCACTTCTGGCTGCTGGCGGCTTCGGGCATCATCACCGCCGTACCGCTCCTGTTCTTCGGCGCCTCCGCACGCCGCCTGCCCATGACCACGATCGGACTGCTGCAGTACTTCGCACCGATCCTGCAGTTCATCGTGGCCTTGACGGTCCTCCACGAGGCCATGACACCTGACCGCTGGGTAGGCTTCGGCATCGTGTGGCTGGCGCTGCTGCTCCTGACCCTGGACATGCTGCGCACGGCACGCAAGAACTCGGTAATCAGGAGAAACGCAACCAGGAAAAACGCCCGGCTCGGCGCGGCCTAGGGGCCCTGCAATACGGAGCATGCCCCTCCGTACCCACCACGACCGAACATGTCCATTGGTACCCACGGGGCATGCCCCCCGTTAAACGCCAAGGATGGACATAGCAGCACTATGTCCATCCTTGGCGCGCAGAGGGGAGCATGTCCCCGCTGGGAGTGGGGCTACGCGTTGGCCTTGATGGCCGCTGCCAGGACCTCAAGACCGTCCAGGAGCAGTTCGTCGCTGATGACCAGCGGGGGCAGCAGGCGGATGACGTTGCCGTAGGTGCCGCAGGTCAGGATGATGACGCCTTCCTGGAGGCATGCGGCGGCAACGGCCTTGGTGAGTTCCGGGTTCGGTTCCTTGGAGCCGGCCTGGACCAGTTCAATGGCCAGCATGGCGCCGCGGCCGCGGACGTCCCCGATGACCGAAACTTCACCCGCGAGTTCGCGCAGGCGGCCAAGCGCAATTTCCTCAATGTGGCGGGCGCGGCCGTTGAGGTCGTGCTGCTCCATCGTGTCGATCGCAGCAAGCGCGGCTGCGCACGCAACCGGGTTGCCACCGTAGGTGCCGCCCAAGCCGCCGGGGTGAACGGCGTCGAGCAGGTCTGCACGGCCCGTGATGGCTGATAGCGGGAGGCCGCCGGCGATGCCCTTGGCCATGGTGATGATGTCAGGGACAACGCCTTCGTGGTTGACGGCGAACCATTCACCCGTGCGGCAGAAACCGGACTGGACCTCGTCGGCAATGAAGACGATGCCCTTTTCCTTGGCCCAAGCGGACAGTGCCGGCAGGAAGCCCTCAGCCGGGACAATGAAGCCGCCCTCGCCCTGGATCGGTTCGATGATGATCGCGGCAACCTGCTCGCCGCCGATCTGCTTCTCGATCATGGTGATGGCGCGCTTGGCGGCCTCGGCACCCGTGATCTCCGGGTTCTCCTCGCGGAACGGGTAGCTCATCGGCATGCGGTAGACCTCGGGCGCGAACGGGCCGAAGTTGGTCTTGTACGGCATGGCCTTGGCTGTCAGCGCCATGGTCAGGTTGGTGCGGCCGTGGTAGGCGTGGTCGAAGGCGACGACGGCGTCACGACCGGTGGCGAGGCGGGCAACCTTGACGGCGTTCTCCACTGCTTCGGCACCGGAGTTGAAGAGCACGGTGCGCTTCTCGTGGTCGCCCGGGGTGAGGCGGTTCAGCTGCTCGGCGACGGCGACGTAGCCCTCATACGGGGTGACCATGAAGCAGGTGTGCGTGAAGTGCCCGGCAGCTTCCTGGACAGCGGCGACGACGGCCGGGTCCGAGGCACCCACGCTGGTGACGGCGATGCCGGAACCGAGGTCGATGAAGGAGTTGCCGTCCACGTCGCGGATGATGCCGCCGTCGGCGTCCTCAACGTAGACCGGCACGCCCGAGGACACACCGGCAGCGACGACGGCTGCGCGGCGCTCGTTGAGGGCCTGGGACTTGGGGCCGGGGAAGGCGCCGTTGATGCTGCGCTTCTGGTCCAGGCGGTAGGTGATTTCATGTGCTGTTGCGGTCATGATGGTTCTTTCTTTCTTGCTTTTGCGTGTCGTGTGTAGGGTGCCGGTGGGGACTCAGGCATCAAGTGCAGACATAACGTGCTTGATGCGCGTGTAGTCCTCGACGCCGTACATGGACAGGTCTTTGCCGTAACCGGACTGCTTGAAACCGCCGTGCGGCATTTCAGCGGTCAGCAGGATGTGGGTGTTGATCCAGACAGCACCGAAGTCCAGGTCGCGGCTCATGCGCATGGCCGTGCCGTGGTCCGTGGTCCAGACGCTGGAGGCCAGGGCGTATTCGACGTCGTTGGCCATCTCGAGTGCCTCGGCCTCGGTGGTGAACTTCTGGACGGTGATGACGGGTCCGAAGGTTTCCTTCTGGACGACGTCGTCAGTCTGCTTGGCGCCCGTGATGATGGTGGGCTCGAAGAAGAAGCCTTTGTCGCCCGCACGGTGGCCGCCGGTTTCGATCTTGCAGTTGGCCGGCAGGTGCTCCACTACCGAATTCACGGCGTTGAAGTGGTTCACGTTGTTGAGCGGGCCGAAGTAGTTTTCCTCGTCGTTCTGCGAACCGGTGTGCAGCGTCTTGGTGTGCTCCACCATGGCGGCAACCACGTCGTCGTGGATCTCGTCTTCGATCAGCACGCGGGTGATGGCCGTGCAGTCCTGGCCGGCGTTGAAGAAGGCGAATTCGGCGATCGCCGCTGCGCTCTTCTTGATGTCGGCGTCCTTGAAGACGATGGCCGGGGCCTTGCCGCCGAGCTCCAGGTGGGCACGCTTAAGGCCCTTGGCCGCTCCGGAGGCAACGGCGATCCCGGCACGGACGGAACCGGTGATCGAGACGAGGCCCGGGACCTTGTGCTCCACCATAATGGAGCCGGTGGCAGCGTTGCCGAGGACCACGTTGAGGACACCGGCCGGGAGGATCTCCCCCGCGAGCCGTGCGAGCACGAGCGTGGATTCCGGAGTGGTGTCGGAGGGCTTGAGGACAACGGTGTTGCCTGCGGCGAGGGCGGGGCCGATCTTCCAGATAGCCATGAGGAACGGGTAGTTCCACGGCGCGACCTGGGCCACGACGCCGATCGGTTCGCGGCGGACGTACGAGGTGTGACCCTCGAAGTACTCGCCGGCGGATTTGCCTTCCATGATGCGGGCGGCGCCCGCGAAGAAGCGGAGCTGGTCGGCACCGGCGGCGACTTCCTCGGACGCGATGAGGGCGCGGACCTGGCCGGTGTTGCGGTGCTGCGCCTCAACGAGCTCGTCGCTGTTGGCCTCGATGGCATCCGCGAGCTTGAGCAACATGAGCTGGCGCTGGCCCGGCGTGACGTGCTTCCAGGACTTGAAAGCTTCCTTCGCCGCGTTCATGGCGGCGTCGACGTCGGCCTCCGTGGAGATAGGCGCGTGGGCGACAATCTCCCCGTTGGTGGGGTTCACAATGTCTAGCAGTTCGGTGCCTGCCGGCGTGACGAACTCGCCGTTGATGAAGTTCTGCAAGGTTTGGACCACGGTGTACAACCTCTTTCGGTGTCTAGGCATTGGTTTCAGCTGCTCCGAGCCTATGCCAGCACCCCGTAGTGCGGAATAGTCAGGTGCACACCCTGACCACTCCGACTTAGTGCGAATGACCAGTGCCGGGATATCCTTTTTGGCATGGCAATGTCACTCGCCGCGCTCGTCGCCGTTCCCTCCCTCCGGCTCCGTAAAGCCGGCCTCGCGGAAACCACGTGGAACGAAGATATCCGCTGGGTGGCCGTGACCGAACAGGAGGATCCCCAACGCTTCCTCAATGGCGGGGAGCTGATCCTCACCACGGGCCTCAGGCTCAACGGGGCGGCGGAACAGCGTCGCTTCGTGCGCCAGGTCCAGCGCGCGGGAGCCGTCGGCATCGGCTTCGGCACCGGGTTGACCCACGAGGCCATGCCGCCTGCCCTTATCGCGGAGGCGAACCGATGGGGCCTCCCCCTCGTGGAAGTACCGTATGAGACCCCCTTCATCGCCATTGGCAAACTCGTCGCCGATTCCCAATCCGCTGACCACTACTCCAAACTGGAACGCCTCATCGCCGGCCACCAGATCCTGGCCCGCGCCCTGCTGACCGGCGGCGGCCTCGGCGAACTACTCAAGCAATTGGGCAGCATGCTCCGCACCGACATCGCACTCACCCAGTTCAGCGCCCAGCTTTACAACAGCGTGGACGGGAAGCCCGCGCCCACGGCGGAGGATTGGGCGTCCTTCCCCATCCCGACAGGCCGCCGCGATGCCTGCACCCTCTGGATCAAGCAGCCCTTCGGCGACACCGGGATTGTCGGCTATGCCCAGAACCTGATCAGCGTGGAACTCAACAACATGGTCAAGCAGCGCCAGAGCCAGCGGGCCTTGGCGGGCCAGGTGCTGGACGATGTCATCCACGGAACGCTGGACGCGATGGAGGGCGCCCGCCGCCTGGCCGGCGTCGGGATCAACAGCACCCGCAAAAACGTGGTGCTGCTGGTGGTCTCCGCCGCCCACCACAAACAGCTCGGCACCACCTCGCTTCCGCAATCGCTCGACGGCGGGGTGACCGCCGTCGTCGGGAAGGATCTGGTGACGGTAGTGCCCGACGACGGCAGTTCCGCGAGCGCGCTGGCCAAGGATCTCAGTGATCACCTCTTGGAGGCGGGGATCCACGCGGTGATCGGGATTGGCGGCGCCTACACCAAGCCCAACGGCGTGCGCTGGAGTTACTTCGAAGCGCGCGACGCCGTGGCGCACGGCCTGCCGGTCAACGAACCCGAGCGGCTCAGCCTGACCTCGCTGTTGCTGGCGAGCGAGGATGTGCCGTTGGCCGATATGGCCAGCGAGGCGCTCACTCCCCTGCGCAAGTTCGACGCCGAGCATGGCTCGGAGCTCGTTTCCACCCTGGAAAGCTACCTCAACCACAATGGTTCGGTGGCCGCCGTCGCCGAAGCCCTGACCCTGCACCGAAACACGGTGCGTTACCGTTTGGCACAAATCACGGACCTCACCGGCTACGACCCCGCCCAGACGCCGGACCGGGTGCAGCTGTGGCTCGCCCTGGCCGTGCAACGGCTGGGAGCGCGCAACCCGCGCTAAACGTTCCCCCCGACGCCAGCCCCGCGCCGCGCGCATGCCGTGCCCGGAGACGTTGGCCACAAAACTTCCCCCACCAAACATCAAACGTCTAACCTTTAAGTATGGCCTCGACTCCCCCGACTCCCCGACCGATGCAAGCAACGACGGTGCCAGCCGCTGGCGGACCCGCCGCGCCGAAATCCCGGGTGGTCGCCGTCGTCGGGATCGTCGCCGTCATCCTGATCGGCTTGAACCTGCGTGCCGGCATCACCAGCGCGGCGGCACTGTTCCACGATTTGCAGGCTTTCCTCGGCTACGGAGCGCTTGTCGCGTCGATTCTTCCGTCCATCCCCTTGCTGTGCTTCGCCGTCGCAGGATTGGGCACCTCGTGGCTGTCGCGCCGGATCGGCGTTGAGAAGTCGATCTTCGTAGCGCTGGCAATGTTGGCCGCAGGGCTCCTGGTCCGCAGCGTCCCCGCGACCAGCGCCCTCCTCGCCGGCACAGTGTTGGCGATGTCCGGCCTGGCGGTATGCAACGTGGCTATGCCCTCGTACATCCGCGAGCACTATGCGAGCAAGACCTCCATGATGACCGGCCTCTACACCTTCACGATGTCAGGCGGTGCCACCTTCGCCGCGGCAGTCAGCGTGCCCTTGGCCCAGCAGCTGGGCTCGCCGTCGATGGGCCTGGCCGCGTGGGGCCTCCTTGGCGTCGCCGCGCTTCTTGGCTTTCTCCCGATGGTCCTCCACGCTCATCGCACCTCACGCAGGGCCAGCCAGGAGCATGTCTCGATGTGGCCGCTCCTGCGTACGCGGCTGGGTTTCCTCATCACTTCCATCTTCACGCTGCAGGCCCTCCTTGCGTATGCCGTGATGAGTTGGTTTGCCTACATTCTGACAAGCCAAGGGCTCAGCGCCTCAGCGAGCGGCCTCCAGTTCGGGCTCATGCAGCTGGTTTCGGTGGCCGCCGGCATGATCCTCCTGGCCATCGGCTCGCGGCCCGGCATGATGCGTCCCGCCTTGTACCTGGGTAGCGGGACCACCCTCCTGGCGGTCCCGGCAATGCTGTTGCTCCCGACGTCTTTCGCGGCAGTTCCGGCCGTGATGTTCGGCTTCGGCCTGGGCATCTTCCCGCTGGTCCTGGTGATCATCAGCCGGAGCGGGCGTACGACGGCGGAGACCACCGCCATGTCCACGGTCGCCCAGTCCGTGGGGTATTTGATTGCGGCGTTGGGACCGTTCGGCATGGGCCTGCTCCATAGTGCCACCGGCGCCTGGACCCTTCCTTTGGCGCTCCTTGCCGTGGCGGCCTTGGCTCTCATGGTGACCTGCCACTTGCTGACCAGCAAACGTACGCCGATCAAGGCCGGACCAAGGCCCGTGGCATGAGCCTGATACCTTCGCACCGGCCAGCCTTGGCCGAGGAAGTCACCAAACAACTGCTCGGGATGATCCAGTCCGGAGAGTGGCGACTGCAGGAAAAGATTCCCGCTGAGCCGGAACTCATGGCCTCGCTCGGGGTCTCGCGCGGGACACTTCGCGAAGCCATCAAAGGGTTGGCCCACAGTGGCATGTTGGAGGTCCGCCGCGGTGATGGGACCTACGTCCGGGCCACCAGCGAGATCTCCGGCGCAGCCCAAAGGATTTACAAGGAACACACGCAGGAGCACATAGTCGAGGTCCGGATGGGGCTCGACACCCAAGCCGCCCGACTAGCCACGAAGCATGCCACGGCCGAAGACATCGCCGCCATGCGGGCGCTTCTCCAGCTGCGCCACGAAGCGTGGCTCGCGGCCGACTACCCCGCCTGGGCGCGCGCCGATTGGGATTTCCACGAACGGGTGGCCTTGGCTTCGGGCAACCCGTTGCTCCACCAGTTGTATGTCTCCTTCGGCGGGGTCTTCCACGACGATCTCCTGCGCCAACAACGCAAGTCCGGCTTCAACGGTATCCCGCACGAAGGCCACGACGAGCTCGCCGACGCCATCGAGGCACGCGACGAGGCGGCCGCCGTCGCGAGCGTGTACCGCAACCTGGACTTCGCAGCGGAATGGATCAATTGCTGACGCCCGGTCACCTAAAGCCCTCTTTACACCGATCCCTCGCGCAGATGACGTGACCGGGCGTCGGGAAAAAGCCGGCCGGACGTGGCCGGGCGTCGGGAAAAAGCCGGCCAGACGTGGCCGGGCGTCCGGGGTGGCTACTTCGGGGCGGCGGCGCCTCTTAGCTCGACACCGGCGTCGGCTGCCTCCCGGAACGGGGCGTCTATGAGCACGACATCGCGGCCCACACGGTGCAGCAGGCTTGCGGCGACGCTGGCCCGATAGCCGGAAGCGCAATGAACCCAGATCCTCGCATTCGGCAACTCGTCCATCCGGCGCAAAAGCTCGTGCAACGGAACATTCATTGCCCTGGATACATGGGACGCGGCAAATTCCTCCGTACGGCGCACGTCCAGCACGGTTTCGCCCGGGGCCCGGTCCCGCACCAGCCCCGCCCAGTCGGTGACCGGATACTGCACCAAAGACGTGCTTGGTGCCAGAGCCCCGGGATCCTGGCCCACGGCAGCATCCGGGGAGTCGAATCCGATCCTTGCCAGGTCGCGGATGGCCTTTTCGACGTCGTCGTGGGCGCCCAGCAATGTCAGCGGCTGGTTCCATGGCAGGACCCAACCGAGGTAGCTCGTGAAGCTCGATCCTGTCCCGTATTCAAAGGCCACACTGCCGCGGAGATGGCTCGCGGCGAATGCGACCCTGTTACGCAGGTCCACCACCCATTCCCCGGCAGCGAGCCTGCGCTCCAGCTCCGCGGATTCCACCGATTCCGGCACGTCGAGCAGTGCGGGTTCCGGGCCCCGGGCGTTGAGCGGGCTCATGTGCGCGTAGTAGCTCGGGTAGGCCGTGATGCTCGCCAACAGGTGCCGCACAAAGTGGTCTTCGTCAGGGTCAGTGAGCGCATGGTTGGTGGCGCCCTGCTGACCGAGCGTCGAAACGGAGACCTTGCTCGCGGGACCGATGGAACAAAACGAACCGAAGCCATGGGTGGGATACAGGATCGCGTCCGGCGCGGCCTCAGCAACGAGCCGCCGAACCGAGGCGTACTGGTCGTGCGCCAGTCCGGCGGTGTCCCCTGGTCCAATCAGATCCGTCCGGCCCACCGAGCCGTAAAGGAGGCTGCCGCCGGAGAACACGGCTTGCCGCACTCCGGTCCCGGCGTCGGTCCCGGCGTCGGCGGCGCTCCCGGCGTCGGGGTCCGAAACTACATAGGCCAGGTGCGTGTGCGTATGGCCAGGAGTGGCCACCGGCTTGACGGACAGTCTGCCTACCTTGAACGTCTGACCCGGAACAACGGGCTCACGCTCAAACGCAACCTTGTCCGCGGCGTTCACCAGGTAGCGGGCATTGTGCTCCCGGGCAAGGATGAGTCCACCGGTGAGGTAGTCGTTGTGGAGGTGCGTCTCGGCGACATGCGTGATGGTCACACCGGCGTTTCGAGCTGCTGTTTCGACGCGGTCGGTATCGCGCTGGGGGTCGATCACGAGCGCTACCTTGCCGTCATGAACGAGGTAGCTGCGGTCCCCCAATTGGGTCGTTTCGATGACCACGACGTCCATATCGCGAGTCTAACCCCGACAACACGCATCGCGGGGTCACTTACGGCCCATTCCGATGCTTCGGATGGGCCGTAAGTGACCTCGCGTTGGAAATCCTAGACCTGGGCGGCTACACCGTCGCGGGAAATGTCCACCATGTCCTCACGCGGCACAACCTTGATGCGTTCGCGCTGGACCTCGACGCCGTGCGAGGTGCCGGCGTCGGACGCGGCGGCACCCAGGGCACGCTCGTGGGCGTCAAGCGCCAGCCAGCCTTCCCAGCTGGTGAACTTCACGCCGCGGGCGTCGAGGAGCTCGACGACGGCGTCCGTCTCGGGAACTGCGGCGAACGGGAGGTTTTCGCGGTCTTCCAAGAGGTACGTGATCGTCTCCAGGGCGTCGCCCTTGGTGTGGCCGATGAGTCCGATGGGACCACGCTTGATCCAGCCCGTGGCGTACAGCCCAGGAACGTGCTGGCCTGAAGCGTCCAGCACACGGCCGCCGTCGTTCGGAACGACCCCGCGCCGGTGGTCGAACTCGATGTCCGGGAGGGCAGAACCGAAGTAGCCGATGGCCCGGTACACGGCCTGGACCGGGTAATCGACGATCTCGCCGGTACCGCGCACGTTGCCGGTTCCGTCCAGCTCTGTGCGCTCGAACTTGATCGCGGCAACCTTGCCCGGGGTCTCCGCGGAATCCACGATCTCCACCGGGCTGTGCAGGAAGTGCAGGTGCAGCCGGCGTGAGGCCTTGAGCTCAGACAGGTCCTCGGGCTGCTCTGCGATCCAGTTGGTGAGGGTGCCCACCATGGTCTTGGTCTGGTTGTTGGTCTGGATCTGGCGGTCCGACTCTTCGTCAAACTCGAAGTCCTCCGCGTAGAGGATGATGTCCACGTCCTTGGAATGGGACAACTCGCGGAGTTCCAGCGGGGTGAACTTCACCTGTGCCGGACCGCGGCGGCCGAAGACGTGAACGTCCGTGACCGGAGAGGCCTTGAGGCCGGCGTAGACGTTGTCCGGAATTTCGGTGACGAGGAGGTCGTCCGCGTGCTTGGACAGGACACGGGCTACATCCAACGCCACGTTGCCGTTGCCGAGCACGGCCACGGAGGTCGCTTCGAGCGGCCACTCGCGGGGCACGTCCGGGTGTCCGTCGTACCAGGAGACGAAGTCGGCTCCGCCGAAGGAGCCCTCCAGCTCGATGCCCGGGATGTTCAGATCGGCGTCCTTGACGGCTCCGGTGGCGAAGATGACGGCATCGTAGTGGGTGCGCAGGTCCTCGATGGAGATGTCCGTGCCGTAGTCGACGTTGCCGAAGAAACGGATGTCACCGCGGTCCAGGACCTTGTGCAGGGCGTTCACGATGCCCTTGATGCGGGGGTGGTCAGGGGCAACGCCGTAGCGGATCAGGCCGTAGGGGGCCGGGTAGCGGTCGAAGAGGTCGATGCTGACCGTCAGTTCGCCGCTCTTGACGGCCTCGCTCTTGGTCAGGATATCCGCGGCGTAGACGCCGGCCGGGCCGGACCCGACGACGGCGACGCGCAGCGGGCGCTCGACAGATCCAACGGTGGTGCTAGATGACACGGCTGTGTTCCTTTTCAGTGTGCTTCTGGGGCTACGGGGCGGTGACGCGGGGCTTGTTGGGGGTCAGCGTGCTGTAATCAGCGGTCTTGAAATGTTCAGGGGCAAACGGGCTGACACGCACGACGTCGCCGATCACAATCACTGCGGGATTTGCGACGCCGGTGGCCTCGGCTTGGTCTGCAATGCTTGCCAAGGTGCCGATCGTGACGCGCTGTTCGGGCATGTAGCCGTTCTCTACGATACCTACTGGCGTGTCCAAGGGCATTCCGGATGCCGCGAGGGCAGCGGCGGATTCCCGGAGTTTGGCGACACCCATGAGCAGGATCACGGTGTGGTCGGGTCGTGCCGGGACCTCGGATAGTTCCTCGTGGCCGGTCACCACGCTGAAGCCTTTCGCAAGTCCGCGGTGCGTCACGGGAATTCCAGCTGCCGCCGGCACGGAGATCGCCGAAGTGACACCGGGAACCACTTCAACCTCGACGCCGTTCTGCCGGCAGAACTCAGCTTCCTCGCCGCCTCGGCCCAAGACGTAGGGGTCGCCGCCCTTGAGCCGGACTACGCGGTGTCCGGCAAGCGCTTCCTCCACGAGGATGCGGTTGATCTGCACTTGCGGGACGGGGTGGTGGCCGGGGGTCTTGCCGACTTCGATCACGCGGACGTCCGGAGCGAGTTCGTGGAGCAGCTCGCGCGGTCCAAGACGGTCCGCGACGACGACGTCGGCCTGGCCCAGGAGGCGCCGGCCCCGGACCGTGATGAGTCCGGAATCGCCGGGACCGCCACCCACAAGCGCGACGCTTCCGGTGGAGGCACGACGACGGCGGAGCGGGAGGTCTCCCGTCTCGAGTGCGGTGGCAACTGCGTCGCGCAAGGCCATGGCACGGCGGGGGTCTCCCCCGGCGTTGATGGCGATCTTCACGTCGTCTACCACTGCGACGGCAGGCGTCCAGGCTGCAGAGGATTCATGGTCGGAGGCGTTGACGCACCAGATGCGCTGCGCCTCGGCGTCGGCCGCCACCTGGGCGTCCACAGCGGCAACGCCGGTGGCAGTCTGGACGAACCAGACGCCGTCGACGTCGGAAGAACGGTATGTGCGCGGCTCCCAGGCGAGCAGGCCGGAGGCGACGAGTTCGCGGAGCGCGTCAGAGGCAACGGGAGCCACCACGGTCACGCGGGCACCGGCGTCGAGCAGTCCCTTGGCGCGTCGCGCAGCCACGGGTCCGCCGCCCACCACCAGCACCGGGCGGCCGAGCAGCCGCAGGGCTGTGGGGTAGATGTCCTGTATTGCCATGAAAAAACTGTAGGGCCGGGCCGTAACATGCTTCAAAGGTCCGGAAACACCAGTTCACGCTAGGTAACCCGGCGTCACATAGTGGCTGAGACGGGTGCCGTCTACTTCACGGCGATGAGTTCGATCAGCCTAAGGCCCGGGTCCTTCCCGAGCAGTGCCGGACCGTGCTCGCCAAGTGCGGCGGGGATGTCGCCGTCGAGGTGGGCCTGCCGGTCCTCCTCGGTGTCGAAGGTGTCGAAGATGCCGAAGGTGTTTTCGTTGACCTGAAAGGCGTACCACGTCCGGGTCCCGGGTTCGTCGAGCACAATCTCCCGGCCCCCGTTGAGGAAATTCCAGACCTCTCAGGGAAAGACGTATTTGGCGATGTTGCCCAGCAGCTTGGCGTTGTAGTCCACCCCGAGCTGGTTGGGGACGGTAACGAGCACCGTGTCGGCGGCCTGCACCGCGGCGTCCCTTGCGAGTTCCTCCGCCAAAGCATCGGGCGCACCGACGTAGCTCTTGCCGAATCGTGACAAGGCACCGTCGAGCATGCCCACCTGGTCCCGATTCTCCGCCTGCGCGCGGAGCCCGAAATAGTGTTCGTCCTCGGCGTCCACCACGGGAATGATGCTGCGGCTGACCGAAACACGTGGCTCGAAACCGTGTCCAGCGGCCGTCCACGCTTCCCGGAACATGGCGATCTGCTCGGCCTGGAGTTGGTCGAACGGAACCCCGGTGTCCTCGGTGAGGAGGGTGGAGCTCATGAGGTTCATTCCTTGTTCCGCGGCCCAGACGGCGGTCTTGCGGGTGCCGGCGCCCCACCAGATCCGCTTCGGCAGTCCCGGCGATGTCGGTTGGATCGGCAGGAGACCGCGGCCGCCGCCCATGAAGGCAGGGTCCGCCTCGGCCACCCCATGTCCCGCGATGGCATGGCGGAACACGGCGGTGTGCCGGCGGGCCATGGCCGCGTCGTCCTCACCCTCGCCAGGCTGGTAGCCGAAGTACCGCGCGCCGTGCAGCGCCGGCTCGGGTGAACCTCGGCTGACGCCCAGCTGGAGCCTTCCCCTGCTGATGAGGTCCGTGGCCGCGGCTTCCTCCGCCATGTAGAGGGGGTTCTCGTAGCGCATGTCGATCACGCCGGTGCCCATCTCAATCCGGCTGGTCCGGGCAGCGATGGCCGCCAACAAGGGGAACGGCGAGGCCTGCTGGCGCGCGAAGTGGTGGACGCGGAAGAAGGCGCCGTCGATGCCAAGCTCTTCCGCCGCGACGGCCAAATCAATTCCCTGCAGCAAGGCATCGCCGGCCGAAGGAGTGCGCGAGCCTTGGACGGGTCCCCAGTGGCCGAAGGAAAGAAAACCGATTCGTTTCATGCCCGCATCAACCACGCAACCGGCCGGGGAATTCCTTAGCGCGTGCTCCCCGCCGGCTGCGAGGTAGGGGTTGAGGCAGCCCGTTTCGATGGTTCCCTGCGCGGACGACGTTGCCGAACAGCGTGTGTGCAGGGAACCGTCGAAACGGCAGGAACCGGGCCGGAGCTAGCGCGTGCTGCCCGCCAGCAGGCCGCGGCGCAGCAGGAGGCGGCGCTCAATCGGAGCGAAGACCAGGAGCTCGATCAGGATGCCCACAAACAGGATCGCCAGGATCGCGGACATGACCGTGGCCATGTCGGACAAAGTACGGCCCTGGTCCAGGAGCGAACCGAGTCCGAAGCCGATGGTGCCACCAACAGCGATGATTTCGGCGGCCATGAGGGATCGCCAGGAGAAGGCCCAACCCTGCTTGAGCCCACCGAGGTAGCCGGGAAGGGCCGCTGGCAAGACAATCTGCAAGGCCATCTGTAGTCGCGAGGCACCGAGGACCTTGCCGACGCTCCGGAATTGCGGCGGGATCTGGTCCACGCCGGAAATCAATCCGTTGATGATGGACGGGATAGCACCCATCAGGACGACGAAGTAAACAGTGCCGTCGGAGAGCCCGAACCAAATGATGGCAGCCGGAACCCAAGCCACGGACGGCAGGACCTGCAGGCCCGAGATGAGGGGCCCGAAGGCGCGGCGCAGAGGCTGCACCTGGGCAAGGATCAGCCCAATCGGCGTTGCCACGACCACGCTGATGAGGAAGCCGATCACCCCGCGTTGCAACGAGGTGAGGATTGCTTCCTGGGCTTTGCCTTCGGACCAGAGTTCACCGAACTGCCCGAGCACATCAAGCGGTCCGGGAACCTGGTCCTGGCGCTTGAGGCCCAGGGAGACATAGAACTGCCAGGCAAGGACGAGTACCAGGAGTGCCGCAATCGGGAGGATGATCCGGGTCCAATCGATATGCGCCTTGCGGTGGGCGTCCGACTGGAGTTTGTCGAGCCCCGCTTCAAGGTCGCGGAGCTCGTCCGGGTTTCCCTTCAGGGACGGCGAGGTGATGTGGCGGGATTCTGAGGTTTGCTCGGCTGCGTGCTCCCCTGCCGGCAGCGTGTCTTGTTCAATTGGCATGGCGGCGGATCTCCTCGCGCAGGCGGCGGGTAATGGTTCCGGTCAATTCCCCGGCACGGCCGGCGTCGGTCCGGTGTTCCTCGGTGACGTTCCACTCGGCCACGACCCGTCCCGGACGGGAGGACAGCAGCAGGACCCTTTGGCCGAGCCTGACGGCTTCGCGCACGTTGTGCGTCACGAACACGATGGTCCGGCCGGTTTCCTTCCAGATCCGCTCGAGCTCATCATGCAGGAGGTCACGGGTGATGGCGTCGAGGGCGGCGAACGGTTCGTCCATGAGCAGCAGCTGCCGGTCCTGGGCCAAAGCGCGGGCCAGGGCAACGCGTTGCCGCATGCCGCCGGAAAGCTCGTGGGGGCGCTTGTCTCCCGCGCCGCCCAGATGTACGAGGTCCAACAACTCGCCTGCCCGGGCCGCACGCGACGCTTTGCTCTGGCTGCCGGACTTATCGGCGAGCTTGAGCGCGAGTTCGATGTTGCCCCGGGCAGTGAGCCATGGGAACAGCGCAGAGTCCTGGAACATGAAGGCCGCGCCGTCGCTGGGCACCTCGAGGGCGCCCGACGTCGGCTGGTCGAGTCCCGCGAGGATGTTCAGCAGGGTGGATTTGCCGCAGCCGGACGCACCAAGCAGGGCGACGAACTCGCCTTGCTGGATGGTGGCGTTGACGTCGTCCAGCACCGGGGCGCCGGCGCCGAAGCGTTTACCCAGGTGTTCCAGTACGACTGGCATGGTCCCGTCCTTCGTTCGTTGCTTGGTTGGTGAATGTCCAGCAGCTGCTAGTCAGTTCAGTCTTGGCCCAGTCCCGCGGCCGAGGTCTTCTGTCCCGTGACGCTGTTGAGGGCGCGGAGGTCGAAGATTCCGTTGATGTCGGCTTGCTTGGTGATCCCCGCGTCCACACCGTCCTGCAGGAGCTTTTTGTAGGTTCCGGCCAGGGGGTCAACGGTGAAGGTGATGTTCTTCAGGGAACGGTCGATGACGTCGGCCGGGAGGGTGCTGCCCGCTGTTGCCTTGAGCGCGGCGTTGATGGCGTTCGCCTTGTCGGCGGCCGAAGCACTGTTGAGCCAGTCCACGGCGGCCTTGTTGCCCTTGAGCAAGGCGGTCACCGTTTCGGGGTGCTCGGCGGCGAACTTCTTGCTCACGATCAGGATCGTGGTCGGGAATTGACCCTTATCCCAGAGGTCCTTCTCGTCCACCAGCACCTTCGCACCGGCTTGGAGCACCAGGCGGGAGGCCCAAGGCTCAGGCAACCACGCGCCGTCGAGCTTTCCGTCTTGGAACAACTTGAGGATCTGGGCGTTTTCCGTCGGGTTGATCGCGACGTCGCCGCCGCCGTTCGGGTTGGTCTTCAAGCCCTGTTTGCCCAACCAGGCACGCAAAGCCACGTCCTGGGTGCCGCCAAGCTGGGGCGTGGCCAGGGTCTTGCCCTTCAGGTCCGCCGCGGAGTTGATGCCGGGCTTGACCACCAGCTGAGCGCCGCCGGAGGCTGCGCCGGCGATGATGTTGATCGAAGCGCCCTTGCTCTGGACGAACGAGTTGATGGCCGGGTTCGGGCCGAGGTACGCGGCGTCGATCGCGCCGGCGTTCAATGCCTCGATCGCGGCGGGTCCGGCGTTGAAGATCTGGGTGCTCAGCTTGGTGCTGCCGAGTTCCTTGGCGATCAGGCCCTTGCTCACGCCGACGAGGGCGGGTGCGTGGGTGACGTTGCCGAAATAGCCCAGCTTGAGCTCCGCGGCAGGCGTCGTCGTTGCCGCTGCCGCCGAGGCGTTCGCTTCGTTGTTTTTTGCCACGACCGATGCAACGGCAGCACCGGCGCCGATAAGGAGGACCAGCCCGAGCGCAATGGCGATCTCGAGCAGGCGGCGGCGCTTGGGCTTGTTGCTTTCACCGGCGACGATGCGCACGGTTCCCGGGTTCGGGGCGGGCTGCTGTTCTGGGGACTTTGACATGGTGATCCTTGGAGTGCGTGAAGGGAGGGGGCGTGTTGTCAGGCCCCGCGACATCGCCCTTGGTGGGCAGGCAAGGACCAATCCGAAGAGGTCATGAATTCACCATAGGGACTGTCATATTTGCCTTCAATGACGCGGAAACCCGGGGTCACGCAGGTTCATCCGGCGTCACAATCGGCGCGGCCGGGCACGAAAAAACCGCAGCTTGTTTCCCGTCCCGGGCCTTGAAGGCACGGTTTGGGAAACAAGCTGCGGTTCCAGCGAACACCATCGAACAACAAGGTCAGATGACGTAACGTTCGTCCTCGTGGTCGCCCGGGTGGTCCTTCACCAAGCCGGCGGCCAGGGTGTTGCCGTCCACGGGGTCGATCACCAGGAACGCACCCGTCCGGCGGTGGTGCAGGTAGTTCTCCAACGGCAGCGGTGCGGCCAGGCGAAGCTGGGCGTTGCCGATGTCGTTCAGCTCAAGGCTGGAGGCAGCCTCCACCTTGAACGTGGCCAAATCCAGCTTGCCCGTCACATTGCGCACCAGTGCCTGGACAGTGCGGGTCCCGTGCTTCACGAGCACCTTGGCACCTTCACGCAAAGGCTTGGGCGAGAGCCAGGCCAGCGCTGCGTACAGATCGGCCGAACTCTCGCGCACGGTCCCTGCCGCGGCAATGGTGTCACCGCGGGCGATGTCGATTTCGTCGGCCAGGCGGATCGCCACGGACTGGGGAGCAGTCGCCTCGGCCAACTCGCTGCCGGCGAAGTCGATCCCGATCACCGTGGTGGTGCGCGGTTCGGCTCCCGGGCTCAGGACCGTGACCTTGTCTCCAAGCTTCACGGTTCCTTCCGTGATCTGGCCGGCGTAGGCGCGGTAATCGCGATACGCGCCGACGTCGAGCCCTGCGGCGACGGCGTCGGGGGCCAGCGCGCCCTGCGGGCGGATGACCAACTGGACCGGGAAGCGGAAGCTCTCCAGGTGGCTTTCGAGCTCATCGGCGGCCGGAAGGGTTTCCAGTACCTCGAGCAAGGCCGGGCCGCTGTACCAAGGGGTGCGGTCCGAACGGTCCACCACGTTGTCGCCATTGAGCGCTGACACCGGGATGACGAAAAGATCGGCAATCCCGCCTGTGTTTGAATCTTCACGGCCCAAGCCAAGCTCGCGGGCAACCTTCTGCACGTCCGCCTCGATCTCGCGGAAGACGGACTCGCTGAAGTCCACGAGGTCGATCTTGTTCACGGCGACGATCACGTGCGCCACGCGGAGCAACTGCAGCACCGACAGGTGGCGGCGGGTCTGCTCCAGGACTCCCTTGCGTGCGTCGATGAGTACGACGACGGCATCCGCAGTGGACGCGCCGGTCACCGTGTTCTTGGTGTACTGCACGTGGCCGGGGCAGTCGGCGAGGATGAAGCTGCGACGATCAGTGGCGAAGTAGCGGTACGCGACATCGATGGTGATGCCTTGTTCCCGCTCGGCACGGAGGCCGTCGGTCAGGAGGGCGAGGTCGATGGCCTGGCTGCCGGTGGCTCCCGCTCCGCCGAAGCCACGGTCCGCCGAGGTGCGGGCCACGGCGTCGAGCTGGTCCGCGAGGATCGCTTTGGAATCGTGCAGCAGGCGGCCCACGAGGGTGGACTTGCCGTCGTCGACGGAGCCGGCCGTGGCGAATCGGAACAGGGTTGATTCGCGCAGGCCGGTTTCCAGGAGTGAAGTCTCAGTGCTCATTAGAAGTAGCCGTCCTTCTTGCGGTCTTCCATGGCAGCCTCGGAGATGCGGTCATCTGCTCGGGTGGCGCCACGTTCGGTGAGGGTGGATGCGGCAACTTCAACAACGACGTCGGCAACCGTGCGGGCGTCGGAAACGACGGCGCCCGTGCAGGACATGTCCCCTACGGTGCGGTACCGCACGAGCTTCGTCACGACTTCCTCATGGGGCTTCGGCATGGAAACCTCGCCGACTGCGCGCCACATGCCGTCGCGCTCGAACACCTCGCGCTCATGGGCGTAGTACAGCCCGGGAAGCTCGATGCCTTCCCGCTCGATGTAGCGCCAGACGTCCAGCTCGGTCCAGTTACTGATGGGGAACGCGCGGACGTGCTGGCCCACGGTGTGGCGGCCGTTGTACAGGTTCCACAGTTCGGGGCGCTGGTTGCGGGGGTCCCACTGGCCGAACTCATCGCGCAGGCTGAGGATCCGTTCCTTGGCACGGGCCTTGTCCTCGTCGCGCCGGCCGCCGCCGAAGACGGCGTCGAACTTGTTGCGCTGGATGGCATCCAGCAGCGGTACGGTCTGCAGCGGGTTGCGGGTACCGTCGGCACGCTCGGCGAGCTCGCCGCGGTCGATGAACTCCTGCACGGAACCCACCACAAGCTTCAACCCCAGGCGTTCGACCGTCCGGTCACGGAAGTCGATGACCTCGGGAAAGTTGTGGCCCGTGTCGACATGCAGCACGGGGAACGGAACCTTTCCGGGCCAGAACGCCTTCGTGGCCAGGTGCAGCATCACCACGGAGTCCTTGCCGCCGGAGAACAGCAGCGCCGGACGCTCGAACTCGGCGACCACCTCACGAATGATATGGATAGCCTCGGACTCGAGGGTGTCAAGGGACGAAAGCCGGTCGGGCCGCAGAGCCGGAATAGCAGTCGGCGTCTCAGTTGCGTCTGTTTCCAGCACTGACAACTCCAGGTCCTCGTTGGTGATTTGGGTGCTCATACGTGTAGTCCGCATTCTGTCTTGTCGGTCCCTGCCCAGCGGCCGGAGCGGGGGTCCGCTCCCGGGGCCACTTTCCTGGTGCAGGGCTGGCATCCGATGGACGGGTAGCCCTGGCTCAGGAGCGGGTTGACGGGAAGGATGTTGTCTTCGGAGTACTGGACCAACTGGTCAAAGCTCCAGTCGGCCATCGGGTTGACCTTGACCAGTCCGTTGGCCTCGTCCCACGTGATCAGCGGGGTGTTGGTCCGGGTGGGTGCCTCGTCGCGGCGCACACCGGTGAACCAGACTTCGTAGCCGGCGAGGGTCCTACGCAGCGGCGCGACCTTGCGAAGCGCGCAGCATTGCGCGGCATCGCGGGCGAACAGGTCCTTGCCAAGAAGGCGGTCCTGCTGCTCCACGGTGTTTTCCGGAAGGACGTCCACGATGTTCACCCGCAGGTTCGCGGCGACTTCGTCCCGCGTGGCGTAGGTTTCCGGGAAGTGGTAGCCGGTTTCCAGGAACAGGACGTCGACGCCGGGAAGCTGGTCCGCGACGAGTGCCGGCAGCACAGCGTCGGCCATGGAGCAGGCGACGGCCACGGTGGGCAATTCGAAGTTGCGGGCCACCCAAGCGATGACGTCGCGGGCCGGCGCGCTCCAGCCGAGCTCTGCGGCACCGGCTTCGGCCAAGGCCTTGAGTTCGTCGCGGGAACGGAGTTTGGTGGCAGACGTGGTCACTGGAGATCTCCTTCATCTGCGGAGTGTGCCCATTCGGCGAAGGTTTGGCCTTCGGCGCGCTCGGCCACGAACTTCCGGACCACCCGCTCCACATAATCGGGGAGGTCTTCGACGTAAACCTTGAGGCCGCGCACGGTGCGTCCGAGGCCTGCTTCTTCGCGGTTGGACGAAGCCAGCCCGCCGCCCAGGTGAACCTGGAATCCCGGGGTGGGATCGCCGTCGGGCGTTGGCAGCATCATGCCCTTGAGTCCGATGTCGGCGGTCTGGATGCGCGCGCAGGAGTTGGGGCAGCCGTTGATGTGCAGCGACAGTGCCTGGGGCAACTGGCCGCTGTCAGCGAGGTCTGCCAGGCGGCGTTCCAGTTCGGCGACGGCGGTGGCTGCCGTGACCTTGGTTTCCACGATGGCGAGCTTGCAGAACTCGATGCCGGTGCAGGCGATGGTGCCGCGACGGAACACGGACGGGCGGGCGGAGAGGCCCAGGGTGTCCAGTTCGGCCACCAGCGGTTCCACGTGTTCCTTGGCGACGTCCAGCACGACGATCTTCTGGTGCGGCGTAGTGCGCAGGCGCTGCGAACCGTGGGCTTCCAGCGTGTCCGCGAGCTTCACGAGCTGACTGCCGGAGAGCCGACCGGCCAAGGGCGTGGCGCCAATGAAGAACTTGCCGTCCTTCTGCTCGTGGATGCCCACGTGGTCGCCCGGCGTCGCGGGCTTGGGGGCGGCGGGGCCGTCAGCCAGCTTGTAGCCGAGGTATTCGTCCTCAAGGATCCGGCGGAACTTCTCGGGACCCCAGTCGGCCAGGAGGAACTTCAAGCGGGCCTTGGTGCGCATGCGGCGGTAACCGTAGTCGCGGAAGATACTGGTGACGCCGAGCCACACCTCGGCCGCTTCCCCGGGCTTCACGAACGCGCCGAGCCGCTTGCCCAGCATGGGGTTGGTGGACAGCGCGCCACCAACCCAGAGGTCATAGCCGATCCCGAGTTCGGGGTGGACCACGCCCACAAAGGCGCAGTCGTTGATCTCGTGGACCACGTCCTGTGAGGGGTGGCCGGTGATGGCGGTCTTGTACTTGCGCGGCAGGTTGGCGAGCTCGGCGTCGCCGATGAAACGCTCCGCGATTTCATTGATCAGCGGCGTGGGATCGATGATCTCGTCCTTGGCAATACCCGCAACCGGGGAGCCCAGGATGACACGCGGGACGTCGCCGCAAGCCTCGGTGGTGGACAGGCCGACCGCTTCGAGGCGGCGCCAGATTTCCGGCACGTCCTCCACGCGGATCCAATGCAGCTGGATGTTCTGGCGGTCGGTCAGGTCGGCGCTGCCGCGGGCGAAGTCCACGGAGATCTGGCCGATGACGCGCAGCTGTTCGGTGGTGAGCGCACCGCCGTCGATCCTCACGCGGAGCATGAAGTACTTGTCCTCGAGCTCGTGCGGCTCAAGCGTGGCGGTCTTGCCGCCGTCGATACCGGGCTTGCGCTGGGTGTACAGGCCCCACCAGCGGAAGCGGCCGTGCAGGTCCGTGCCATCGATCGAGTCGAAGCCGTGCTTGGAGTAGACAGACTCGATACGCTCACGGACGTTCAGCCCGTTGTCTTCCTGCTTCCAGGTCTCGTTGGCGTTCAGCGGCGCAGTGCCGTCGACTTTCCACTGGCCGTGGGGTTTCGCGGCAGGACGGGCGGTGCGGGCCGGGCGCTTGGAGGCAACCTCGTCCGTAGACGCTCCGGCTAGAGCTGTATCAGTCATGCATCGACTGTAGGGCTGGCCAGATTTCTCCAACAACGATGCAGAAACGAAGAGTCACCTAGGGAAATATTTCGTCACGAACCGCCGTCGGGCCTTGTTCGCCCGGCCGGGCTGTGCATCGTAAATCCCGCTCAGGAGGCGGCGGCAACCACCGCGTCGTAGCGTTCCAAGGCGATCTCCGCGAGCACCGGCGAGGGCAAAAGCGGTGCCGTAACAATGTCGGCCCCGGCCTTCGCCAGCTGATCGTGGAAGTAGCCCGTGGCCAACAGGTAGGAAGCCACGACGACCCTGCCCGCTGCCCCGTTTTCCACTTCCGCGAGTTCCGCGCGCAAGGCCGCGACGCCGTCGGGCACCTTCGGCTCGGCGCTGGCGCCATAGGCGACGCGCACGGGATTGGGCAGCAGTTCGGCGAGCTGGCGCGCCTGCTCTTCCGAATCGACGGAACCGTCCGGCAGCGATGAGCCCGCGGCGGCAAGCAGGACGCCGTCGTCGTCGCCCAGGCCCGAGTCGCGCAACCGCGCGGCAAGCAGCTCCGCAAGCCTCGGGTCCGGGCCCAGCGGAGGCGCCGCGGACACCTCCGGGCGGGACTTGATCGCCTTGGGAATGTCCACCTTGACGTGGTAGCCGGTGCTGAGCAGCAAGGGAACGACGACGGCGGCCGTGCCTTCGGGGAGGCCTGCCACCACGCCGCCCAACTCGGGTTCCTGGACGTCCACGTAGGCCTCGACGACCGTCAGTCCGGGCCGCAAGGCCTCAATCTCGGCCATGACCTGGCGGATAGCGGCCTGCCCTTGGACGTTCCGGGTTCCGTGGGCGCACGCGATCAAGACGGGGCTGTTCATGCGTGCAAGCGTAACGTTGGGCAGGATGATCGCTCGTCTGTGAACGAAGAATGGAGTTGCATTTGTTCACTTTTGACCTTGCGCTGGTATGGCTGGATCTGGCCGGCGTCTTCTTTTTCGCCGTGTCCGGGTCCTTGCTCGCGGCCAAGAAGCAGTTCGACATCATCGGCTCGCTCCTCTTGGCTTCGCTCGTCGGACTGGGCGGCGGCGTCATCCGCGACATCGTCATCAATGCCGGACCCCCTGCGGCGTTCACCAACCCGGTATACCTGGTGCCGCCCGTGTTGGCCGCAGTACTGGTGTACTTCTTGTTTTCGAGCATCCAGCGCTTCACGTCCCTCTTGACCCTGTTCGACGCCGGCGGGCTGGCTTTGTTCTGCATTACGGGCACGCTCAAGGCACTGGCCGCCGGCCTGAACCCGGTGGCCGCGATCCTCCTGGGCGTCACCACGGCCGTGGGCGGCGGCTTGCTCCGCGACATCACGGCCAACGAAATTCCCACCCTGTTCAATGCACGGGACCTGTACGCCCTGCCGGCCTTCACGGGAGCCGCCCTGACGGCCTTGCTCTGGACCATCGGCGCCTTCAACGGTGTGACAGCAGGCGTCATTGCCGCTTGGGTTTTCGCCTTCCGGGTGGTGGCTTGGCGCTGGGGTTGGCGGGTGCCTCTCGCGGTCCGGGGATGGCACCGCGCCGGGGTCTCCGCGGGCGCAGAATCACGTGGCCGCGATTAGCTAGGATGGGAGCATGACTGACATGTTCCTCGAGAAGTTCCGCGCGCTTGTACCGAAGTATCTCGAGGACGAATGGCAGGAAGAAGACGGGCTGTCCGCCTCCGAGCTGGACGAGGCCTTGAGTGCCCACTCGTTCACCATCCCCATGGTGCTGCGCGAGTTCTACCTCGCACTCGGTGGCTGCGAGGACCTCATGGAGGCCTACCACTACTTTTGGGACCCCGAAGAGCTCGAAGTGGACGACGAGGGATTCCTCATGTTCCTGGAGGACGAGGAAGAGCAGTTCACCTGGGGCTTCCGCGTAGGGGACCTCGGTGTCCCCGATCCCATCGTGTGGCGCCGCAACAACGCCCGCGGCCAGTGGAAATCCGAGGAAGGCACGTTCTCCGAGTTCGTCTTCGACATGTTCGACTGGGCCTTCAGCGACGAGGACTAGGTTGGCCTGCGGGCGCGGGCCGGAGCTTCCTCCCCACCTTTGGGCCGAAGTTGGCTCGTCTCTCCCTAGATCCCGGGGCTAGCCATGTTCCGGCCAAGCCAAACCCGGGGAGTTTCAGCGACCCCGGCGACGCAGAACCTGGAGAACCTCGGCAAGCACGGCTTCCCGCTTATACACAATCTGCGAATAGTCGTACCTCAGGACCAGAAAGCCCTTCACTGTTCCAGCGTTGTTGCGTCGTCTGTCCTTCTTGACCTGCCGCGGCTGTAGGTGGCTCTCCCCGTCCACCTCCACAATTAGTCTTCCCTCCAGCAGGAAGTCCACAATGCCGATTCCGGGCAATTCGACCTGCGTCTCTGTACGGATTCCGGCCTGCCGGAAAAGTATTCGTGCCACGACCTCGATCGGGGAATCCGCAGAACCGTCCACCAGAGTGAGCACTTTTCGGGCGGCCCCGTTCCGGTTGCCGGGCAACCTGTCACTGAGGTAATCAAGGTTCGTCCGGCCTTGGAGGAGTGCACTCTCCACCATGATGGCCGACTCGATCTCAGGCAGGCACCGGAGCGAATGCAGCAGCGTGTCCGTCAGGCTGGCCACGGGAAGGATGTGCCGGGACTCCACGAGCGACTCGCGGTGGACCACAAAATCCTGGGCGTTGCCGTGCTTGCAGAGCAAATGGAGGGTCCGCGGTTCATGCAGTACCCAAATGCCATGATGCCGGGCCCCGGATGCGCACGTGAGCAGCCCGTTAGCGCTGAGCGCCGCGACGATGTCCTCATGGGCGACGGGCAACGCCAGCACACCCCAGCGGCGCCGCACGATCTTGCCACCAGCAACGGCTGTTCGGATGGCACGGTCGGAGAAACCGGCCTGCTTCACGGTGGCCGTTCTCGCAGCAGAGCCCGCGTATTCCAGGAAGCCAACGAGGTCCATGAGGCCAGTCCAACAGCAGGGCGTTGGCGCTGGAAGGCCAAGGTTTCGCTATGTGGACAACCGCCCCGCGCTCAAACTCCCCGGCTTTGAGCTAGCTCCAGTGATTCCGATCACGAGAATCCAGGCCCCTCGGTTCCCGTGAACCATCAAAGGTGGGGAATTTACGTCGCGAATTTCCCCGAAAAACCTTTTGACCGGGAAAGTTGCACCCGTGACAAAGTTGTCATATGCTGTAACCGGATTCACTAAATGCCTCCGGTGAGTCTGATGCGAACGGAGATTATGGTCCCGGTTCGTTGCAGCGCGTGACTCGTAGCGTTGCAAGGAACCGGGGCCATTGCATTTAAGCCCACCCGCCCACCTGACAGACAGTTGCGGCTTCGAAACGGGCACCCCGGAAAACAGCGCCCCTTGGCCACCCCGCTAGCTGGCGCGCTCCACGACGGCGTGGGCGAAGTTTGTCAGCGATTCCTTGACCACGCCTTCGGGCAACGGCTTGAGGGCTTCGATGGCTTCAGCGGACCACTGGCGCGCAATCACCCAGGATTCGGCGGTGACGGGGTGCTCGCGCAGCCCGGCGACGGCAGCGGCCAAGGCTTCATCGGAGGACAGATCGCCGTCCACCAGCTTCAAGAGTTCGACGGCGGATCGGTCGCCATTGTTGGCGGCCTTGCGGAGCAGGAGCACGGGCAGCGTGGGAACGCCTTCGCGGAGGTCCGTTCCCGGGGACTTGCCGGACTTGACCTTCACGCCAGTGACATCGATGACGTCGTCGGCCAGTTGGAAGGCCACGCCAACCTTCTCGCCGTATTCAACAAGCACGTCTTCGAAGGCTTCGTCGGCGCCGGCAAAGATCGCACCGAGTTGGCCCGAGGCAGCAACCAGGGAGCCGGTCTTGTCGGCGATGACAGAGAGGTAATGCTCCACGGCATCCTCGCCTTCACCCGGGCCCACAGTTTCGTGCAGCTGGCCAAGACACAAGCGCTCGAAGGTGCGGGCCTGGATTCCCAAGGCCCGCGAACCAAGCTCGGACACCAGGATCGAGGCGCGCGCGAAGATCAAGTCACCCGTGAGGATGGCCACCGAGTTGCCCCAGACTTCATGGGCCGTGGGGGCGCCGCGGCGGAAGGGCGCCGAGTCCATCACGTCGTCATGATACAGGGTTGCAAGGTGGGTCAGTTCAACCACGACGGCGGCCTGCACCACTTCGGGACGGGACGCGTCGCCGAGGTGGGCGCAGAGGAGGGTCAAGAGAGGGCGGATGCGCTTGCCGCCGGCTTCCACCAAGTGACGCGACGTTGCGTCAGCCAGGGGGTCCGAGTTGGCAATTGCTTCGCGGAGCTTCTTTTCCACGCGGGCAAGGTTGGTGGTGATGGCAGGGCCAAGCTCCACGTCCTTGGCGATGGCGGCAAAACCGGCAGGAAGCTGCAGGCCGGTGGCGATCGCGGTAGTGGTGGGGGCGGGTTCGACAGTGTCCGGCAGGCCGTGCCCGGCGTGCGTCCAACTGTGGTCGGCAGAGTGAGTCACGGGTTAACCCTAACTTTTCGCAGAGGAAAGCGTTGATTCGGCGCCCACGCGGGTGGAAACGCTAGGCGTGGTGTTGGACGTGGCCGGGACCAGCATCTCAAGGACGCGGATCACACGGTCCTCGAAACCCTTGGCGGACGGATCGGTGAGGTTGGCGAGCATCCGAACCACAAAGCGCATGAGCACAGGGATGGGCATGCCCGTTCGCAGCGCGAGCTTCATGACGGCGGGCTTGCCGATGAGGGCTGCGAACATGCGCCCCAACGTGAAGTGCGAACCCCACTGGTCCCGCACATAGTCCGCGTAGCGCGACAGGTGCGCGTCGGCGGCTCTGGAAGCCTCCGTCCCGGATCCCCACCCCGCCGAACGCGCGCGGACGGACGCATCAACAAGGAACTCGGCCGCAAAGCGGGCGGACTCCATGGCATAGGAAATGCCCTCGCCGTTGAACGGTGAAACCATGCCTCCGGCGTCGCCCAGGAGCATGAGCCCCGGCGAGTAGTGCGGGGTGCGGTTGAAGCCCATCGGCAGGGCGGCGCCGCGGATCTCCCCCACCTGGTTTTCAGGTGTGAAGCCCCATTCGGAAGGCATGCCGGCAGTCCATTCGCGCAGGACCTGTTTGTAGTCGAGCTTGCCGAATTCCTTGGACGAATTCAGGATCCCGAGGCCGACGTTGGACGTACCGTCACCGACGCCGAAAACCCACCCGTAACCGGGCAGCGGCTTGCCGGACTTGCCCGGGAGCTCAAGCCAGCCTTCCATCCAGTCGTCCTCGTGCCGGGGCGAGGTGAAGTAGGTGCGGACGGCGACGCCGAGCGGGCGGTCGTCGCGCTTGTGCATACCGAGCGATACGGCTGTGCGGGTTGAGTTGCCGTCTGCGGCTAGTACGACGTCGGCGTGGAAGTCGCGCGTTTCGCCCGTCTTGCGTCCGGACTCGTCGAGCAAAGCGGCGCGCGCGCCGATCACTCGTCCGGCGTCGTCGCGCAGGGCTTCGGTGACGCTGTGGCGTTCAAGCACGACGGCGCCCGCCGACTGGGCGTGGCGGGCCAACTCCTCGTCGAATCCGAGGCGTGTGCGGATGAGGCCGTAGCTGGGGAAATCGGCGACCTCGGGCCACGGCAATTCAATGGTCCGGCCGCCGGCGATGAGCCTGAGTCCCTTGTTGCGGCGCCACCCCTCGTCCTCGGGGTGCGGGAGGCCGAGCTTCTGGATTTCGCGGACCGCGCGGGGGGTGAGGCCGTCGCCGCAGACCTTCTCGCGCGGGAAGCTGGTCTTTTCCAGCACCGTCACGGAAATACCCGCCTGGGCAAGGTAGTACGCGGCGGTGGACCCGGCTGGCCCCGCGCCGACTATGAGTACGTTCACAGCATCCTTGTATATGGGCCGATTAGCTGGACTTATCGCCGGTTTGGCGGCGCGGCTTGATCTGGCGGCGGAGCTTGGCCACGGGAACGCTTTCGCGGTGCTCGGCGCCCGGCTTCTGGGCCCGGTGTACCGCCACGATGCCGCCGCTCAGGTTGCGGTAGTTGACATCGGTCCAGCCGGCTTCCTGGAGCCACGCGGCCAAGTGGTCCTGGTCCGGCCAAGCGCGGATGGACTCGGCGAGGTAGACGTAGGCGTCAGGGTTCGAGGAAACCTTGGTTGCGATGGCGGGCAGTGCGCGCATGAGGTATTCGGTATACATGGTCCGCCAGAGGGGCACTACCGGGGCCGAAAATTCGGCAATGACCAGTCGTCCGCCCGGCTTGGTGACGCGGAACATCTCCTCGAGGGCCTTATGCGGTTCGTTGACGTTGCGCAGGCCGAAGGAAATCGTGCAGGCGTCAAAGGAAGCGTCGGCGAAGGGCAGCTTGGTGGCGTCTCCGGCAACGAAGTTGATATCCGGGCGGCGGCGCTTGCCAACCTTCAGCATCCCCAACGAGAAGTCGCAGGCCACGACGTCCACTCCGGCGTCGGCGTACGGTTCACTGGAGGTGCCCGTGCCGGCAGCGAGATCCAGGACCCTTTGTCCTACCCGAACATCCATCGCATCCACAACGACGCGGCGCCAACGCCGGGTCTGCCCCATGGACAGGACATCGTTGACGACATCGTATTTGGGGGCGACATCGTCAAACATCGTCGCAACTTCGTCCGGACGCTTTTCCAAGGATGCTCGGTTCACCCTGCAATTGTCTCAGACAAATATGGGAAGAACTTTCGTGGCACTCCGGCCCGCGCGGCTCCGCGTGTCCGCGGGAGTAATGTTGTTCCATCATGACGAGTACGCTCCGCACCTTGACAGTCCCCCTCGATGTTGATTCATCCTCCGGGGGGCTGCCGTCATTTCTGGTCCGGGACGATGTCCTCTGCTGGTCCCGCCGCGAGGACGGCCTGGTGGGTTTCGGCGAACTCGCGCGATTCACTGCGTCCGGGCCGGATCGCTTTCTCGAGGCCGACATCTGGTGGCGCCATCTTGTCATCGAGGCCGACGTCACGGACCCCCTGGAGATCCCGGGCAGCGGACCTGTGGCCTTTGGCTCCTTCGCCTTCTCTAAGGCATCCGCCTTTGACTCGCGCCTGATCCTTCCGGAGATCGTTGTCGGGATCCGCGATGGGCAGTCATGGCTCACCCAGTTGACTCTCGACGACGTCGAACTCACTGAGGCGGGCGCACTCGCTGCCCTCGCGGGCTGGCTCAGCCCAGCGGCCGGTGCGGGTCCCGCAGCGGGAGGTTCCGACGTCGGGCGCGCTTCCTTTGTCGGCGACGGGAAGGTCACGCTGCAGAGCGGTTCGCTGAGCGAGACCGCTTGGAAGCAGGCCGTGGCCGACGGCGTGGCGGAAATCCGGACCGGAAAGCTCGAAAAGCTGGTCCTCGCGCGCGACGTCGTGGCGACGCTGCCCGACGGCGTCAACGCCGCCAAGGTGCTCCGGCAGTTGGCCCGCCGTTACCGGGAATGCTGGACCTACGGCGTCGACGGTTTGGTGGGTGCGACGCCGGAGATGCTCATCCAGGTGGAGGGCCGTACAGCGCAGGCGCGGGTGCTGGCCGGGACGCTGGACCGTCGCGATGCCGAGGGCATGGACGGCTCGCCGATGGACTACGCCGAGCGGGTGCTTGCCGGTTCCGAGAAGCAGCGGCATGAGCACGAGATCGCCATCCAATCGCTGACCACGCAGCTTGCGCCCTTCTCCGAGGCAATGAACGCGCACAGCGAACCCTTTATCTTGGAGCTGCCCAATGTGTGGCACCTGGCCTCTGATGTTAAGGCCGAACTCGCCGACATTGAGGGACATGTCCCTACGTGCCTGGCTTTGATCAACGCCCTCCACCCCACGGCCGCCGTGTGCGGAACGCCTACGTTGATTGCAGGGGAACTGATCCGGGAACTTGAGCGGATGGACCGGGGACCGTACGCCGGGCCGGTTGGGTGGCTCGACGCCGCGGGCAATGGCGAATGGGGAATCGCGCTGCGTGGTGCGGTCATCGAGGGCCCCACTTCCGTGCGCCTGTATGCGGGCTGCGGGATCGTTGAGGGTTCGGTTCCCGAGGCCGAATTGGCCGAGACCTGGGCCAAATTCCGGCCGATGCTCGAGTCTCTGGGGATCAGCAACTAACCATCCAAATCCGCGGATTCCGTCAGGAACCTGCCCGCGCGGATGTCTGGGCTTCCAGACAATAGCCCCATTGGGGGGCTTGATTTTTTGCTTGGTAGGTTATCCAATAGTAAAACTTAGTTTTCTGTGACGCACATCTCATATTGAGCGTTACACTATGAACCGATTAGTTTCGCATCCACTGCAACAAAAGGTATGAAAATGCAGAAATTCCGTTCGCTTCCGGTCAATTCGACGCTCAAGGCCGCAACCATCATCGCAATCGGCGCCTTGGCACTGACCGCCTGCACCAACGCCTCGGAGGCAGGACCGTCGAGTGCCGCTTCGCCTTCCGGCAGTGCCAATGCAAGCTTTGACCCCACCACCATCCAAAAGGACGACACCCTCGCTGGAATGGTGCCAGCGGCCATCAAGTCCAAGGGAACGCTGACCATAGGCTCGGACACGACCTACGCGCCGGCCGAGTTCCTCGGACCGGACGGACAGACTCCGGTTGGATACGACGTCGACCTTGCCAAGGCAATCGGCGCCACGTTGGGCCTCAAGGTCCAGGTGCAGACGGCCGAATTCACGGGCATCCTTCCGGCCCTCGGACCCAAGTACGATCTCGGCATTTCATCCTTCACGATCAACCCTGAGCGTCTCGGCGCCGTCAACATGGTCAGCTACTTCAACGCCGGCACCGCTTGGGCCGTCCAGAAGGGCAACCCGAAGAAGTTCTCCCTGGACGACGTCTGTGGCAAGTCCATCGGCGTGCAGACCGGAACCGTCCAGGAAGACCCGGACCTCTCCGGCCGCAACAAGAAGTGCGTCGCTGACGGCAAGCAGCCGATCAACATCGTCACCCTGAAGAACCAGACCGACGTCACCACCAGGCTCGTCAACGGCAGCATCGACGCGATGGCAGCCGACTCCCCCATCATCGGTTACGCACTGACCCAGACCAATGGCCAGCTTGAGAAGTTCGGCGACGTGTACGACGCCGCTCCCCAGGGCATCGCCGTTGCCAAGTCGGACACCGCCCTCGCCGATGTCATCCAGAAGACGCTGACCAAGCTCATGTCTGACGGTTCCTACAAGAAGATCCTCACGGCCTGGGGCAACGCCGAAGGCGCCATCACCAAGGCTGAGGTCAACCCGGCGGTCAAGTCTTGAGTATTCCCGCCACCGATAACAAATCAGGTGCACAGATGGATCATCATCAAGCAGGCCACGCAGCGCCGGTGCTGAACGATGCGGTACCGGTCAGGCATCCTGGCCGTTGGATCAGCGCAATCATCATCGCTGGCGTACTAGCACTGATGGTGCAGAGCGTGATCACGAACCCCAACTTCCGTTGGGACGTTGTGGGCACCTACATCCTGGACGTGAAAGTCGTCCAGGGCGTCGGCTGGACGTTGCTCCTGACTGTGGCTTCGATGGTGATTGCGATCGTCCTAGCCATCCTGCTGGCCGTCATGCGCCAGTCCGACAACCCGGTTCTCCGCTACACCTCCTGGGTATGGGTCTGGTTCTTCCGCGGAACCCCGGTCTACACCCAGTTGGTCTTCTGGGGCCTGATCGCCGTCCTCTACCCCAAAATCAGCGCAGGGGTACCATTCGGCCCGGAACTGTTCAGCGTCGACACGAGCACAGTCATAACGGCTCTTGTTGCGGCAATCCTGGGGCTTGGCCTCAACGAATCGGCCTACTTGGCGGAAATCTTCCGGGCCGGCCTGAAGTCAGTGGACAAGGGACAGACCGAAGCCGCCGAGGCCCTGGGCATGGGCAAAGGCAAGATCATGTGGCGGATCATCCTGCCCCAGGCCATGCGCATCATTGTCCCGCCTACCGGCAACGAAACGATCGGCATGCTCAAGACCACGTCGCTGGTCCTGGCAGTCCCGTTCACCCTCGACCTGACGTTCGCGACCAACGCCTTGGCAAACCGGATCTACCTTCCGGTTCCGCTCCTGATCGTGGCAGCCATCTGGTACCTGGTCATCACAAGCCTGCTCATGGTGGGCCAGCACTATATCGAGGCTTACTACGGCAAGGGCGTGGACACCAACCAGGCTCCCGTCATCAACCCGGCGGCCGCCAAGGCAGCTGCGGCGGTTGCTCCGAGCGCCGAAGCTGAGCCTGCGCTGAAGATGGACTTCCCCGAGGAGGAGGCAAAATGACCGTCACCACACAGAAACCGCTGGTGCGGATCGAAGGCCTTCACAAGTACTACGGCCAACACCATGTGCTCCGCGGCATCGACCTCACTGTCAATCAAGGCGAGGTATCCGTTGTCATCGGGCCGTCCGGTTCCGGCAAGTCCACGATGCTCCGCTGCGTCAACCTGTTGGAAACCATCAGTGCCGGCCGGATCTCGGTGGGTGGCCAGCTGATCGGCTACCGCGAGGTCAACGGCCGCCTGCACGACCTGAAGACGAAGGAAATCGCCGCGCAACGCCGGGAAATCGGCATGGTCTTCCAGCGCTTCAACCTGTTCCCGCACAAGACCGCGCTGTACAACGTCATGGAAGCTCCCGTGCAGGTCAAGGGAAAATCCAAGAGCGCAGCCAAGAAGTCCGCCCTCGAATTGTTGGACCGGGTGGGCTTGGCCGACCGTGCCAACCATTACCCGGCACAGCTTTCCGGTGGCCAGCAGCAACGCGTTGCGATCGCCCGGGCCTTGGCCATGGAACCGGAGCTGATGCTCTTCGACGAGCCCACTTCCGCCCTTGACCCCGAACTCGTGGGCGATGTGCTCAACGTGATGAAGGACCTGGCCAAGTCGGGTATGACCATGATCGTGGTGACCCACGAGATCGGCTTTGCGCGCGAAGTCGGCGACACCCTGACCTTCATGGACGGCGGTGTGGTGGTGGAATCCGGTGACCCCCGGGAAATCATCGCCAACCCGCAGCACGCCCGCACCAAGGAGTTCCTCAGCCGCGTGCTGTAATTCAGGCTGGCGACGCGCAAACGGCCGAGCGACAAGCAAACGGACGGGCGATACCTAAATCCAGGTGTCGCCCGTCCGTTTGCGTGTCACGGGGTGCTTTGCGCGTCCTGCCGAAGCTCGACGACGGCGAGGGACCCCGGCCTCGGCCAGAATACGCTCCAGCCGACCAGGACTGTTGAGTTCGTCCCAGACCCAGCGAGCAACACCCCTGCCGGTGGCCCGAATCCTGTCCTCCCTCTGTTTTTCCGCGACAACGACCTCTGAGGGTGTCCGGCCTTTGAGGTATTCCGGCTTCATATACTTCTCGTAGCCATCGAATTCGCCCACAACCCGGGTCTCTTCCCAGTAGAAATCGGTGAAGGCTACCCTGCCGCTGGCGTTCCTGACCTCGTATTGCAGCACGGGAGCGGCGAAGCCCGCCACATGCAGCAGACCGCGGCTATAGGACTCCCCCGGAGACCCGGACAATTGATCGGCGAAATCCACCACGGCCCTGATACGACGCGCCGCTGCCTGTGAGTATCTCCCATCCACACCGGCCAACAATTCAGCCTTCGATGCCGACGCAGTGCCCCGCGCCGCGTCCGGCTTGAGGACATGGTCCAGCGGCACCACGGCCTCCGCGAACGGGACGGTCGCGGCGATATCCAGGGCCGTGCGAATCCGGCTCGTCACGAGAAGGCCCTCGCACTCTTCCGCTTCTTGGAGCTCGTTTGGCACGAAATGTCGCCGCACGCCCGCCCTGGATCGTCCGCCGCCGGAGAAGGATGTCAGTGCATGGACGGGCTGCCGCCTCAGGATGACTGGGATCCCGAGCATTGTGGCAGCTGAGTGATGAGAGAAGGTGGTTGGCACGGCAAACGACTCCGCGGCAGCTTCGATCCGGAGCCGGTACTGTTGCCACGGTTTCGCACTGTTCCATTGCGCGGCTTGAACGTACACGCCATGCCGGATGCGGATAAGGTTCCCCGAGCGCGCCTGTGCGGACAATGCCCGGGTAGTCAGACCGATCCTGGACAGGTCTTTCGCTAGAATCAGCCGCGGGAATGTGCTCATTCCTCCACGATCCCAGCGCAATCTGGAATTGGGCGAGCCCATTTCTACCGTATGTGGACAACACTGGGGACGCGCTTGCGGACCGGGGCTACACCTCCGGACAGGCGACGCCCAAATACAGGTGTCCTCGTGCCATTTGCGCGTCGTCAGGCCTCTTGGGTGTCGAGCACCTGCGACACCGCCGACGCCACTGCCGCCTTGATGCGCGCGTGCAAGGGACGCAATCCTGTCCGGTCGGTGCGGACTTCCACGATGGTGCGGCCCTTCAGGGGCGCGGCAAGCGCGGTGGCGAGCTCCGCCGTCGTACGCACGAGGGTGTGCCCGACGCCGTACGCCGCGGCCAGCGAGGCAATGTCCACGTTGTGCGGTGTGCCGAAGAGGCGTTCGACGGCGGTGCCGTAGCCGCCGTCGTCCTCTACCTTGCCGTGCTCGAGGAGGCCGAAGATGCCTCCGCCGGCGTCGTTGAGGACCACGATGCGCAGGTCCGGGCCGGGTTCGCCTGCTCCGAGGAGGAGGCCGCCGGCGTCGTGCAGGAAGGTGACATCGCCTACGAGGAGGGTGGTCTCGCGGCCTGCTCCGAGGGCAATGCCCGTAGCCGTGGAGATCGTGCCGTCGATGCCGGCGAGGCCGCGGTTCGCGAAAACCGTGGCCAACGGTTCGGGGCTGGGCTGCCCGGCGAGGTCGACGTCGCGGATACCGTTGGAGGAGCCCAGCACCAGTTGCCCGCGGGCATGCTTCCACACGATGGCTCCCACCGCGGGACCACTGGCTGGCTGTTCCGCGTCGAGCACGCCGTCGAGTGCGTGTTGGGCCGCTGCCCCGGCCAGTAGCCAGGCGTCGAGCCACTCAGCCGAGCCACGGCCAGCGAACCCGGCCAACTCCGCCAGGGAGTCGAAGCGTTCCTCACGACGCCGGCCGTGTTCGTACCAGGCCACCGGAACCGGCTCGTACATGGCGGCGGGCAGGTCGTTGCGGGCCAGCAAAGCGGCGACCGGACGGGAGAGGGTAGGCCGTCCGAAGACCACGACCCGCTCGATCGGCTGCGCAGACCCGTGCCCGAAGTTTTCCAGCATGAGGCGGTACGGCCCCACGGCGTTGGGCCCGAAGCGGGCATTGGATGAGGGCTCGGCCAGCAACGGAAGTCCGTGGGCGCGGGCGAAAGCCTCAGCGACCGGACCGGCGTCGTGCCCGGCCAAAACCACTGTCCGCCGTTCAGTGAGTCCGGCGGGAGCAAGGGGCATGCTCAGCGGCTGGGGACCGGAGTCGTAGTGGAAAACTCCGTGGCCCTTGGTGTTGGGCAGCGCTTCGCCCGGTTCCGGAACCAGTGGCTCGCGGAACGCCAGATTGAGCTGCACCGGCCCGGGAGGCATGTCTTCGAGGGCGCCCGTTGCAGCGTAGAGGGCAGTCTCGACGGCCCTCTGCGGATCGCTGCCAGCGGCGATGTCGACGGCGAAACGAACGTGTTCGCCGAAGAGATCCAGCTGGATGGTGGTCTGGTTGGCGCCGGTACCGTGGAGTTCCGCGGGTCGGTCGGCCGAAAGGACCACGAGGGGCACTGCGGCGTGGTTGGCTTCCATGACAGCCGGCAAGAGATTCCCGACGGCGGTGCCCGAGGTGGTGAGGACGGCCGCGGGTGCGCCGGTGGAGAGGGCGAGGCCAAGGGCCGTGAACCCGGCGGAACGTTCGTCAATCCGGACGAGGAGGCGGACGCTCCCCGCCGCTTCGGCCTCAGCCAGGGCGTACGCCATCGGCGCCGAGCGCGAACCCGGAGAGACCACCACATGCCGCACACCGCCGTCGAGCAGCGCCTTCACGGCGATCCGGGCAGCGGCGAGAGAGCTCAGGGAGCCTTGCGAAGTCACCGCACCAGTCTATTAGCGGCGCTTCCCTCCCGACGCCCGCTCACTTATGCGCCCCAAATCCCGAACGCCCGCTCACTCTCTTGAAGAGAGTGAGCGGGCGTCGGTGGAAGCGTTAGCCGTCCTTGCGGAACACCTGCACTATCGACGGTCGCGGGGCGCGGACCTGGCCTGCGGCCGGGGCGGCTCCGGCGCCCACATAGTCCGGGAAGAAGGAATGGGGCGTGTCGAACGTCCCTTCCTCGCCCGGGTGCTGCACGGCGACGAACACGGTCCGCTCGTCGTCGTTGATTATCGGTCCACACGTCTCGGCGTCTCGCGGCACGGCGAGGAATTGCTCAACCTTGCCGCGTTCGCTGCCGCTCAGGGTGACCTTGAAGAGGCCGTCCGCGTACCCGATGGACGACGGCGCGCCGTCGGTCGCGATCCACATGTAGCCGGCCGAGTCGAACGCCACGTTGTCCGGGCAGGAAATGGGCGAGACCTTGTCGGCCGGGAAGCCTGCGAAGTATGTGGAGGAGTTCTTGGCGGGATCTCCACAAACCATCAGGAGGGTCCAGTTGAAACGCTTGGACGCCTGGTCGCCGGTTTCCGTGATTTCCACGATGTGGCCGTCCCGGTTGAGCGTGCGTGGGTTGACCTCGGTGGCGCCTTCCTTGCCGGGCTTGCCGCGGTCCGAGTTGTTGGTGCAGACCACGTAGACCTTGCCGGTCGCCAAGTTCGGCTGGACGTCTTCGCAACGATCCATCTTGGTGGGGCCCACCTTGTCGGCCGCGAGGCGCGTGTACACAAGGACCTCAGGAACGGACATGCCCGGAACAGCGGAAGCACCGTCCACCACCAACGGCAGCCATTCACCGGAGCCGTCGAACGCGCCGTCGGACGGGAGTTTCCCGCTCCCGTCGATTTCGGCCGCGGGAGAGTCGCCCGTGAACTTGGCGACATAAAGGTCTCCCTCGGAGAGGAGGGTCAGGTTGTTCCGACGGGCCGCGGCAGAGTCCCCGGCCATGTATTTGCCCTTTGAGACGAACTTGTAGAGGTAGTCGAAGCGCTCGTCGTCGCCCATGTAAGCCACCACGTGGCCCGAGGCTGCAACAATCACGTTGGCGCCCTCGTGCTTGAAGCGGCCCATGGCGGAGTGCTTCTTGGGTGTGGAGGAAGGGTCGAACGGGTCGACCTCCACGATCCAGCCGAAACGGTTGGCCTCGTTGGCGTACCCGGCGTTGTTGGTGTTGAAACGCGCTTCATCCAGTTCCCACTGACGGGCCGTTGGCTTTTTCGACAGGCCGTAGCGCTTATCGGCCGCCGAGGTGCCGGGAGCCACGAAGTAGCCATTGAAGTTTTCCTCGCCGGAGAGGATGGTCCCCCACGGGGTGGTGCCGCCGGAGCAGTTGCCCAGGGTGCCCTTGATGGCCCGGCCGGAAGGATCGTCGATGGTCTTGACGAGGTTCGTGCCCGCTGCGGGACCGGTGAGCTCGTACGTGGTGCCGGTCAGGAAGCGGCGGTTGAGCGGCGCTCCCTTGACGTAATTCCACGGTTTGTTCTTGTTCTTGCGCTCGAGTTCAACAACCGTGAGTCCGTGTGCGGCACGCCCGATCGCGCGCGCCTCGGCAGCCGCCAAAGTGGCCGGGAACATGATGTTCTCGTTGGTGTACTCATGGTTGGTGAAGAGCACGGCACGGCGGTCCTTGGAATCCGGGATGGGGAGGATATCCGTGTAGTCGTTGTTATAGCCGAACTGTCGGGCCTGCGCCGCTGCGGTCTGGCTGTTGAGCTCGAAGGCCGGTGAGTCGGAAAAGAGCGGATCGCCCCAACGGATGATCGGCTGCCACGCGAACCCATCCGGCACGGTGAAGGCGTCAACCGTGTAGTCCACCGGCTTGATCGGCGTGAACTTGAGCTTGGCCTTATCGAAGCCCGCCTTTGCCGCCTCGGAAAGGCCGGCGCCCCCGGCTTCGGGGGAGCCTAGCCCGGCCATGACGACGGCGAGCGCACCGACGGCGCCAAAGCCCAGGGCGGCGCGGCGGGACACAGCTGCGGAAGCGATGTCGCGGAAATAGGCGTTGGAGCTCGTGTTGCAAACGTCGCCCGAACAGGCGTTGTCGCACTTCAGGGCGCACGTGACGGGGCTGCGCTTGCCCCTCGTATGGCCGAGCATGGGGAGCAAGCCAAACTTGCGCGCGGTTGATTCAGACATGGGAAATACCTCCGGGGATTGAGTGATTTCCCTACCCTCGCAGCGCTAACGGAATCCGAGAGGACACCCCGGCAAAATTCCGGTGAATTCCCAGCCTTTTCTCAGCAATTTATGTATCCAGGATGGCGTGCACGCGGCGGAGCCTGTCCAGCCACCAGTCGCGACGTTCAGCGGGAGCCGCGTACCTCTCCAGCAGCCCCTCGTCGGCCACGGCTTCGCGGAGGCGGATGGCGCCGTCGTCGGGGACTAACGGGTCCCCCGTGATGTCCGAGGCGAACAGCCGCACGGTCCCCAGCCCGCACGCGAACGGCAGCTCCGGCAGCGCGGCGGCGAGCGCTAGGCCCGCGCGGATCCCCACCGAGGTGTCCAGCGCCGAGCTCACGACGGCGGGAAGTCCGGCTTGCGCCACAATGTCCAATGCGCGCCGCACTCCCCCAAGCGGCGCGACCTTGACCACGATCAGGTCAGCCGCGCCGGCTCGGGCCACCTTGAGTGGATCGTCTTCCTTCCGCACGGATTCATCGGCGGCGATGAGCACGGGCGTTCCTTGCCTCGCGAGTTGTCGGCGGACTTCGGCGAGTCCCTCGATGTGCTGCACGGGCTGCTCGGCGTATTCGAGTCCGACGGCGGAGAGCCGCCCGAGTGCCTCGACCGCCTGGGTCACGTCCCAGCCTGCGTTCGCGTCCACGCGGATCGCGGCTTCCGGCAGGGCGTCCCGGACGGCGGTGACCCGCGCGACGTCGTCTGCCAGTTCCTGCCCGCGCTCGGCGACCTTGACCTTGACGGCGCCCACCCGGCCGAAGCGTTCCAGGACCTCGGGCACCCGGGCAGCGGGCACGGCGGGGACGGTGGCATTGACCGGGATGTTTTCCCTTAGCTGCGGCGGAAAACCCTGCCAGGCGGCCTCGACCGCGGCAGCGAGCCAGCGGGAAGCCTCGGCGTCTCCGTACTCGGGGAACGGACAAAACTCGCCCCACCCGACCGGGCCGCGAAACAGGAGGGTCTCGCGCTCAGTGATGCCCCGAAACTTGACCCGCATCGGCAGGCTGACCACTTTCGCGGTGGCAAGGAGCTCGTTGAGGGTGGGGAATGGCAGCATGGATTCACTGTAACGCGGGGCGTCGCGCCACAAGTGACCGGGCGTCCGGCAAGAACCCGCCGGAAGTGACCGGGCGTCCGGCTGGAACCCGGCGGAGCGAGCCACCCTCACACGAGTTAGGTACAATTCAGCAAGAAACCGAACCACAGCCGGAGGAGCCACATGCAGCGCAAGGCCACAGCACTCGACGTCGCCAAACGGGCGGGCGTCTCACGGAGTGCGGTGTCGCTGGTGCTCAATGGCCGCGGCGACGGCAACGTGGCCAAGGAAAGCCAGGACCGCATCCGGCAGGCCGCCGCGGATCTGAAGTACTCCCCCAACCCCATCGCCTTAAGCCTGCGGAACCAACGCACTCGCGTGATCGGCATCGTGTCGGATGAGGTAGTGGTGAGCCCGTTCGACGGCAACATTATCGGGGGCGCCGACGACGTCGCCCGCGCGCACGGCTTTGTCACCGTCGTCATGGACACAGAGCGCGACGCCTCCCGTGACGAAAGCGCCATTGAGACCCTGTTGGACCGGCAAGTGGACGGGCTGATGTACGTCACGGTGGGCCTGAAGCCGCTCGATGTGCCCCAAGGCATGCTTCGGGTTCCGTCCGTGTTGGCCAACTGTTTCGACAACAGCTCCGCCCCGCGACTGCGCCACGTGATCCCGGACGAGGTTACCGGTGGTCGGGAAGCCACCGAGCACTTGTTGCAACTGGGCCATCGCGACATCGCGTTCCTCGCCGGCGCCGCAACCTCCCCGGCTGTGCCCTTGCGTATCGTCGGGCATCGGGAAGCCATGGCAAAGGCAGCCATCCCGGTTCGCGAAGACCGCGTGTTCATGGCCGGTTGGGACATCAACGACGGTTTCCACGGCGCCATGGGACTCCTAACCGCCGCCGAACGGCCCACCGCCATTGTGTGCGCCAACGACCGTCTCGCCGTCGGCGTCGCCTTGGCTGCGGCACGGTTGGGCCTCGCCGTACCACGCGACCTTTCGATCATTGGATACGACGACGAGTCCCGCATCGCTGCCACCATGGTCCCTGCGCTCACCACCATGGCGCTACCGCTGCGGGAAATGGGCGCCGCAGCGATGGGCATGTTGCTGGAGCAGATTGAGGACCCGGCCCAGCGGCCGGCGTCGAGTGGCGCCGCCGGCGGCACGGCCGGACTGGAAACCATGGTTCCCTGCCGATTGGTGGTCCGGGAATCCACTGGCCCTGTACCCGCCCGCTAGACCCGACCACTTTTGGCCGGGCCGCCGTCGGGCAATCCGCGGAAACCCGGGGATCCTGGACGGTGGCGCCGGCCAAAAGAGGTCAAAAGTGGAAGGATTACGACGACGGCCTGCCGCCTAAGCGGGCAGCTTCAGTTCCCATACGTCCGCCTGGGCGCCTTCGGGAAGCTCGAGGCGCCATTCCTCACCCGGGGCGGGGTAGGCACGAAGTGTCGTGGCCACGGAACCCTTCCGGTAGACCTCCACCAAGGAGGCGTCTATGAAAATCCTCAGCTCCTCGCCCGCCTGCCCCGCAAAGACAACTTGCCGCTCCGCGCCTGAAGCCAGCACCAGCCGAACCTCGCCCGGGCCATCAACAGTCACGACGGCCTCGGCAAACCGCGGCAAACCAACAACGCCGGACGCCCCGGCCACAGCCAAGGAGCCCCGGTAGGCATCAATCTCCGGCGCCGGGGCAACCACCAATGCACCGTCCGTGACCGAGAGGAAGCGGGGGTGGGTTAGGACGCCCGCCCAGCCTGCGGCGTCGATCTCGTCCTGGGAACGGCCACGCCGGCCATCACGGCCCGGGCCTTCGTTGGACCATCCCCACAACAAGGCGCGCGGCCCCGACTCGTCCGCCTGCGAGGACGCAGAATCCAGCTGGACGATCTGTGGAGCATAGAAATCGCGGCCAAGATCGGACTTGCCGCCCGAACGCGGGACGAAGACCGGCAGTCCCGTGGATGGGTCCTCTTCCAGCGAGCCGATCAGATGGCCCACTCCGTTGGCGTGCTCGTGTTCGTCAGCTGAGAGCCACAGGGAGAACATCATGACCCAGGTTTCGCCGCCGTCGGAGGGCACGCCGTCGGAGGGCACACGCACCAACTGCGGGCACTCCCAGATTTCGGCGGGAGCGTGCGCGGCAGCCACCGGGTTTTCGCTGGTCAGCCAAATGCCTTGGTATTTCCAATCGGACATGTCCTCCACCGTGTACAGCAGCAAAGCAGCATGTCCATTGGCCAGCCCGGCGCCCTGCATGGCATAGCGCTTGCCGTTCAAGCGGAAGATGAAGGGGTCGCGCACAGCCGTGACCAGGCCATCGCCGGGCATGGAAGCGGCAATATGGCCGTCCTGTTCCCAAGTCACCAGGTCCGCGGAGCCCCGGGAAATCACCACTTGCGAGTGCCCGCCGCCGCTCCGCACGCCCGAGTACGCGGCGGTGGGCACACCGCCGTCGTCGGTCACCACGCCGGTCCAGCAGCCGAACTCATCCGGCCCGCCGTCCTGCGGGCGCAGCGCCACGGGGTGCTCATCCCAGTGGACCAGGTCCGGGGAGCTCACGTGGCCCCATTGGATCCGGTCGTGCCGTGCCGATTCCGGGTTGTACTGGAAGAACACGTGGTAGCGGCCGTTGACGTAGCTGACGCCGTTAGGGTCGTTGATCCAGCCTTGTGCCGGACGGGGGTGAAAACGCGGGAAAGCCGGGTCCGGGTGGGTGGCCGCCGCAACCAATGCGGGGGCGGTGGATATGACGTCCGTCATCGAAGTCCTTTCAAGGAAGTAGCGGATTATTTGCCAGTCCCGGCGGTGAGGCCGTCACGCAGGGCGCGCTGGCCGAACATAAACACCACCAGGGCGGGAATCATGGAAAGGATCACGCCCGCCAGCACCACGGAGATGCTGCCCGTGCCAAGGTTGCCTTGCAGCGACACCAGGCCCAGCGGGAGTGTGAAGTTCTGCTCGGAGATGGTCAGGATGAGGGGGCGGAAGAACTCGTTCCAGTGGTAGTTGAAGGCCAGGATGCCTACGATCGCCATGCCCGGCATCGCCAAGGGCGCGTACACGGAACGGAACGTGCGCCATGGTGAGGCCCCGTCGATCGCGGCGGCCTCCCCCAAATCACTTGGCAGGCCCAAGAAGTACTGCCGCATCAGGAAGGTACCGAACGCCGTCGGGATCGCCGGAAGGATCAGCGCGAGGAGCGTGTCGGACAAACCGATCCCACGGATCAGCATGAAGACCGGAACGATCGTCACCTGCGCCGGAACCATCATGGTGGCCAGCACAATCGAGAACAGTGCCCCGCGGCCCCGGAACTTGAGGTTCGCGAACGCGTAGCCGGCCAGCGCCGCCGTGAACATCTGCCCGACGGCGATCAGTCCCGTCACGAGTGCGCTGTTGAGGACCAGCAGCATGATGTTGAGCTGCTTGAAGACCTGGTCATACGACGAGAAGTCGGGGTTGAGCGGAAGGAACGACGGCGGCAGCTGGAACGATTCCGCCGGTGGCCGCAACGAAGTGGATAGGGTCCATAGCACCGGACCGAGGATGAGGACGGAGGCGATCAGGAGCAGCACGATTCGTCCCGCCATGCTCCAGTTCCGCTTCTTGCGGGGCGCGGGCCGCTGGGGAGCCACGCGGTCGACGACGGCGCGCTGGGTTGAGGTTGTAGTCATGGCGGGCCTTACTGGTAGAAGACGAATCGTTTGCTGAGCCGGAACTGGGCCGCGGTGATGGCCATGATGATCAGCGTGAGGATGACGCCGATCGCCGAGGCTTGGCCGAACTGAAGGCGCTGGAAAGCGGACTCGAAAATCACCATCACGGCGGTGCGCGTGGCGTCGCCGGGACCGCCCCGGGTGAGGACGTAGGGCTGGTCGAACACTTGCAGGGCGTTGATGATCGCCATCACCGACGCCACTAGCGTGGTGGGGCTCAGGAGCGGCAGGGTCACGTGGCGGTGTTTGCGCCAGCCTGTGGCGCCGTCGATCGATGCGGCCTCGTACGTTTCGGTCGGGATGGACGCCAGCCCACCGATGAACAGCAGGAACGAGAACCCGAAGTTCTGCCAAACATAGACGAGGATGACGACGGCGGCGGAACCGGCCGGCGTCGTCAGCCACGGGACGGCGGGGATGCCGACGAAAGACAAGAGCCAGTTGACCACGCCGAATTGTTCGTTGAACAGGTACCGCATGAAGATCGACACCGACGCGGCCGACAGGATCAGCGGGAAGAAAAAGGCGCTCCGGAAGAAGACGCGGAGCCACGCCGGGAGCTTCTCCTGCACCATGATCGCCAATGCCAATGCCAGGCCGAGCTGCAATGCCACGGCGACCACGACGAACAGGATGGTGTTCAGGAACGAGACACGGACCGTGGGATCCTGCACCACTTCGGCGAAGTTGTCGAACCCGACGAAACTCGGCGCCGAAATGATATCCCAGCGGAAGAACGCGAGGACCACCGACGCCACGATCGGCACGAGCGTGAACAGCCCCATGCCGAGGATGGTGGGGGCCAGGAACGCCCAAGGCAGCCAGCGCTGACGCTGTTTCCCGGTGGTTATCCGTTGGCCTCTTGTGCCGGTCTTGTTCCGGCGCGCGGTGGACATGCCCGTTGTTGCCGTGCTCATGCCTGCCTCCTCAAGGCGATCTCAAGGTCGCGTTGCATGGAGTCGAGGGCCTGCTTGAGCTGGTTCTCGTCGCCGCTGACGGCCAGGGATACGTTTTTCATCAATGCGGTCTCGACGGCGGCCTGCTGCGGCGGAGCCGGAATGGGACCTGTGGTGGGGTATTTGTCCAGGGTGTCGTAGAAGACTTTCCAGTGTTTGGGGCCCCGGCCGGCGTACAACTGCTCGTTGACCATCGAGCGGCGCGCCGGAGTGGTGTTCGGCGTCGGGAAGACCAAGCGCATGGCTTCGAGGCTGGAAGCAAACTTGAGCCACTCCCAGGCGGCGTCCTTGTCCTTTGCAGTTTTCATGATGGCGTAACCGGCAGTGCCGAACTGGTGCCGCTGGGTGCGCCAGCGCGGGAAGAACTGGACGTCGAAGCCGTCTTCCTTCATTCCGGCTTCGTGCAGGCCTTCCACCCAGTAGCCGCCGGCCGGGGTCATGCCGATCCTGTTGGAAGCGAACAGACCGACGAGTGAATTTCCGCCGCCTTCTTCGGGACGGACGCCCAGGCCATCCTTGACGAGGCCACGAAGATAGTCGAATGATTCGTACACCCGCGGGTCATCGGCATTGGGTTCAAGCCACTGGTAGCCCCCGGAACGCATTCCGCGTGAGGGATCCTGGGCATAGAAGCTGTCCCAGAGCCATTCGCCGCCACCGGACTTGGTCTCCTTGAGGAAGCTGGTGTCATTGGCGTAAAGCCACGGCACCACGCCGCCGAAGAGCCTGTTGGTCCAGTAGTACGGGGTAAAGTCCTGCGGCCTCGCTTTCCGCATGGCAGCCAAGGTGTTGCGGAAATCGACCTGGGTCCAGTTATCCGCGGGACGTTCGAGCCCGGCTTGCTGCAAGGCCGAGGTGTTGTAGTACATGTTGGCTGCGTTCCAGTCGATCGGAAGCTGGAACAGACTGCCTTTGTACATGAACGCTTCCACGAGGCTCGGGTGGACGTCCGCGAAATACTCCTTCATGTCCGCGGCATCGCGGCGAAGATACTCGTCCAAGGGGTGCGCCAGTTTCTCGGCAAAGAGCTGCGCGCCCTCGGTTGCTACGTAGACCACATCCGGGGGCGTTCCCGCCGCCACCATCGTGAGGATCTTGGTAAAGAAGTCCTTCCAGTCCGCGGCCTGGATGGCCTGGACCTTGACCTTGATTTCCGGGTGCACCTTCGCAAACGCATCAATGACTCTCTGGCGGGCGGCCGCGTCCGCTGCGGTTCCCAAGATGGCGATGCTGAGGCTGTTGTCCCCGCGGCCCGGGATGTCCATGCCTGTCAACCGTGGCCACGACGCCACCGTTGCACCGACAATTCCCGCACCCAAGGCACCCAGGGCTGTCCTGCGTGAGATCTCACGCAGCTTCCCGTTGTTTCCTGGCATGTCCTAATCCTTCCTAACACGTGTTAGGTAGCGTAAATCCATCACCTAACACGTGTCAAGCGTCACATTCGTGTTACGGCTCCCTCACCCCTCCCCGACGCCCGGTCACTTACCGCACCCAAACCCCGACCCCCGGCCACCTACCGCACCCACCCGCCAAACCCCCGGCCACCTACCGCACCCAAACCCCAAACCCCCGGCCACCTACCGCACCCAAACCCCAAACCCCCGGCCACCTACCGCACCCAAACCCCAAACCCCCGGCCACCTACCGCACCCAAACCCCAAACCCCCGGGGAGTGTCGGAATAACGGTGGATCCGGGGTTGGCCTGACACGCCGGGGCTTTGCCTGGCGGGAAGGACTGATCATGAGCGACACCATGGATTCC
>NZ_JAUSSZ010000012.1 GCF_030812595.1 Arthrobacter bambusae | reverse complement strand
CGATGGAAGCCGGCACTGAACGCCTTCGCCATCACCTTCGAAGGCAGAATCACATAACGCCAACACCCGAATCCACCGTTAAACGGACACTCCCCCGTATGTGGACGGGCGTTGTCGGGTTTGGCCCCGTATGTGGACGGGCGTCGTCGGGTTTGGCGCCGTATGTGGACGGGCGTTGTCGGGTTTGGCGCCGTATGTGGACGGGCGTCGTCGGGGTTGGCCCGATAGGTGGACGGGCGTTGTCGGGTTTGGCCCCGTATGTGGACGGGCGTTGTCGGGTTTGGCCCCGTAGGTGGACGGGCGTCGGTTACGCCAGCTGGGACTCTATGCGGGCCGCGCTCGCGGCCAGTGCTTCGCCGACGGCGGCCTGGTCCTGTTCACGGCGGATGTAGACGACGGCGATCGCCGCGGGCCGGCCGCCCGGAACCTGGATGGGGGCGGCCAAGGAAGACAGGCCGGCGATGACTTCGTCATGGCTTGCCGCGTAACCGATCCTTCGAGCTTCTGCCGCTTCAGGACGATAGGGCAGGCCTGGAGCGCGGGCGGCCCATTGTTCCTCGCTCATGGTGGACTGGATCGCGATTCCAGGTGCACCGGTGTTCACGGGGTGGCGCGTGCCGGGATGCTGTGCCAAGGTCGCGGCCGAGTGGCGGGGCTCGACCGTGACCAGCGTGACGCAGTCCTGATGGTCCCAGACCGCTACGAAGGCCGTCATGTTCAGCGTGTTGGCAAGCTGGGTCAGCTCGGGGAGGGCGGCCGTCTGGAGGTCGCGGGAAACACCCCGGGCCAGCACCGCAAGGCCAGGACCGGGCTGAACCCGTCCGGCGTCGTCGCGCACCAGCAAGGAGTGATCCTCCAGCGTGCGAAGGATCCGGTAAGCCACGGAGCGGTGGACGCCCAAGGCGCCAGCGAGTTCGGCAATGGTCAGGGGCCGCTCCGCCGATGCCAGGATCTCCAAGGCTTGGATTCCGCGGGAGAGGGTCTGCGACGGGGAGACCGTCGCCGTCGTTTCCCGCAGGCTTTTCGCGGCGCTGGGAGACATCATGCGCTCCATCCTATGTTGGGCCTCACGCGGCTGAGCGGCAGTCTTGTGCTGCGACACACATGGGACTATGGTTCTGTATGAGAATTTGTTGTTCAAATATCGAACAAATCCAACGAACAAATTCAAATATAGAACAAATTCGTACGTAGAACAATCTTCAGCCAGGAATCAATGATGATTGCCAAGTCCAGCCAGAATGCGGAGCCGGAACCCCTGGGCCGCACTTCGCGGCCGCGGGCACATCATTTCCGCGGCAGCCTGGGCCGCTTTGCAACAGGCGTTGCCATCGTGACGTTCGACGGCGCCACCAAGCGGCATGGCATCACGGTCAATTCCTTCACCTCGGTGTCCATGGAACCGCCGCTGGTCCTGGTCAGCATCGCGCGTAACACCAGGGCCCACGACGAACTCGCCGGGCGTCCCTTCAGCGTCAATATCCTCGGCGCCGAACAGAAACAGCTCGCCCTCCATTTCGCAGGTCGTTCCGGGCCCGAGCCCAGTTGGGTCGAGGGCAAGACTGCGCCGCGGCTACCCAACGTCCTCGCTTACTTCGAGTGCACGCCGTGGGCAGCCTACGACGGGGGAGACCACACCCTCTACCTTGGCGAAGTGGTGGACTTCAACTACCGCAGCGGCGACGCGCTCGCCTTCGCCAACAGTGCTTTCACCACCATCCCGGAAAGCCAATTGGGAATGGAGGACCTTCTGTAGCCGCGGCGCCCGTCGACGTCGCATCCACCACGCAATGCCGTTTCAGCTCAACCATTATGGGAGACAACCATGGGAATCCGGACCGGACAGCAGTACTTGGACAAGCTCAACTCGATGAACCCCCACGTCCTGATCGACGGCGAAATGGTCACCGAAAAGATCGCCGACCACCCGTCCTTCAGGAACGTGGCCCGCACCTACGCGAAGCTCTTCGACATGCAGCATGACCCGAAGTACGCGGACGCCCTCACCTACGAGTCCCCGACGACGGGTGACCGGGTGAGTGCCTCGTTCCTGGTGCCGCGCAGCAAAGAAGACCTCGAGCACCGGCACGCAGCAATCCGCACCTGGGCTGAATACTCCCTTGGATTCCTGGGCCGGACGGGCGACTACATGAACGGCGCCCTCACCGCGCTCGCGGGCGCGGAGAAATGGTTTGCCCAGGCCGATCCGATGTTCGGCGAAAACATCCGCAGATACTACGAGCATTGCCGGGAGAACGATCTCCTCGCGACGCACACGCTCATCCCACCGCAAGTCAACCGTTCGGTGTCAGGGTCCGAGCAGCTCGGGGGCCAGCTCTCGGCCAGGGTCGTGGAAGAACGCGACGATGGAATCGTGGTCCACGGTGCGCGCATGCTCGCCACGATCGCACCGATCGCCGACGAGCTACTCGTGTTCCCGTCGACGCTCCTGCGCTCGACGCCGGAAGATGCTCCCTACTCCTACGCCTTTGCCCTCCCGAATGATGCGCCAGGCATGCGCTACTTGTGCCGGACCTCGCTTTACAACGGCGGAAGCACCCACGACGAACCGCTCGCCAGCCGCTTCGAGGAGATGGATGCCGTGGTCGTTTTCGACCACGTGTTCGTTCCTAACGAGCGCATCTTCATGCTCGGCCATCCTGAGTTGTGCAATGCCTTTTACTCCGAGACCGGTGCCGGGGCCCTCATGACACACCAGGTGGTCACACGGACCATCGCGAAGAGCGAGTTCTTCCTGGGCCTTGCCTCCGAGATTGCCGCATCGATAGGGATAGACGGATTCCAGCACATCCAGGAGGACCTCGCGGAGCTGATCGAAACCGTTGAAATCGGCAAGGCCCTCATGGTGGCGGCAGAAGCCCAGGCTGCTCCAAGTCCGGATGGTGTCTTCTTGCCCCATTGGCCCACCCTGAACGCGGCGCGCAACTGGTACCCCAAAGTTGCCCAGCGTTTCCCCGCCATCATTCGGAAGTTCTCGGCATCCGGCCTCATGGCCCTCCCCGGCGAAGCGGACGTTGCCAGCGCGGCATTGCCGGACATCGAGCTTTACCTGCAGGCGAAGACCTTGACCGGGCCGGAGCGCGTGCGGCTCTTCAAGCTCGCTTTCGATGCGAGTATTTCCGCGTTCGCCGGGCGCCAGGCCCTGTATGAGTACTTCTTTTTCGGTGACCCTGTGCGCATGGCGGCCGCCCTGGTGAACAGCTACGACCGCGAGCCGGCCCGCGCCCGCGTACGGGAATTCCTCGAGCGGCAGGACTGAACCCGCGGCACGACGACAGGGTCCGGCGTACGACGACGGCGGCGAGCCTCGCCGTCGTCCGTTGTCATTTTGCGCCTGCCGCGCTTGGTCGGCGGGAGCCCGGGTACGGGCTGCTGTCCCTATCGGTCCCGGTTCCCGGCGATCGGGACCGACACGCGCAGGGTGTTTGCACTGTCGCCCAGCCGCTGTTCTACACCTGCCCAGCCAAGCCCGCAACTGGGCACCAAGTCGATGTGCCCACGCCCATCACTTTTCAATTAGCGGACCGGCAAAGACAGCGGGTCGCTCAGCTATGACGAGAAGTCAGGAATCTGCTATCTGGCGCAACTATTAGGTCACAAAGCCCGGCAATTATGCCTTTGATAAATCCTTCGCCTGCGATACATCGGCAGCCGACAAGATAGTGCGCCCAGTCTCACCGTTGGGAGTCGTCGAAGGCATTGTCGGCGCGGCGACCGGCGTGCTGATCTTGGTATAAGGACCGCTTGCCGTTCCCGATGACGAGGGAGATAGATCGCGTGAAATCAGCTCATGGGATGATGCTCGCACTGTGTGCGACGTTGGGGCTTTCGGCCTGCGAGCCGGTGAACACATCGCCACCAACTGAATCCTCTCCACCCAAGACGCCCACCTTGGCGTCGAACCTCGAGTGTCCCGATGCGTTTACCACGGGAGCAGACCACCAGCCGGAACCTCCTGCATCAGACACGCCCCGAGCGCTAGGCGTCTCGGCGAAATCGTGGTCCGGCAGCCCGCCGGGCTATGCGTGGCCGATCACGGACAACCTGAGCGGTTTTGCTTTCACCATCGCGGGCATCACGTACGGCGGATGGAAAGCGCCCCTGACCCTGGAGCCAGGGATCGGTGAGCGCATTGTGAGCATTGACGGGCCGGACGACGCTGTTCTAATGGTTGTCTCCAGCAGGGATTGGGGAACTAATCCTGCCTTCCAAGAGGGGAACCTAGGTGTCCGCCGTTCCTACTCCGTCAAAGGGTGCCAGGACCACCGAACAGAGTTTCCGGGGATGATTCTTGTGCGCGGACCCGCCTGCGTTGTAGTCAGGGTCAGCGACCCCGTGGCAGGGACAACATCCACCATATCCGTGCCGATGTACGGCGGCGTATGCAACTGAGCTAAGGAAGGCGGCTTGGGGCGCTGTGGGGGAACATCCCGAAGACGATTTTGCTGACTACTTTAGGATCCACTATCCGCGACTCTTGGCGTTTGTGAAGCGGAGGGTCGATGATCATGAGACGGCCCAAGACATTTGCAGTGAGTCGTTCTTGCTGGCTTGGAAGGTCCTCGGGTGCGAATGCACGGATTCAGCCTCGTGGCTCTATGTGACAGCCCGGAATTTGATCGGCACCGAATATCGGCGCCGCGCCCAGAAAGAGCGGCTGATCCTTGCGATAGGCAGAATCTCCCGAAGCTCCCTGGATTCCTGTGAGCCGACGGATCTGGAAATAGCAATGGAAGCGCTTCACATTGATGACAGGGCGGCCGTCGTTCTAACCTATTGGCTCGGTCTGTCCGCCGCGGAGGCAGCGATCCTTTGCGGGTGCAGCGAGGTAGCGATGTGGAAACGTCTGAGCCGGGAACGAGCACAACTGAGGCGCTTACTCTCGGAACTGTGAACCTACCTACAACGCCGCCCAAGGAAAGAGGGACTGACGGTGCCAACCGTCAGTCCCTCCGCGCTTGCCGGAACCTGCTCAGGGCCTCGGGAACTTGGCGTTGGTGCGGTAGAGGAAGGCCGCGGTGGCGTCGCGGGCAACCGGGGTGAGGGGCTGGAATTCCTTCGTTCCGTTAGGGAGGGTCCAGCCGGTGGTGATCTGGTTGCTGGCCAGCCAGGTGATCTCCTTGTAGAAGGGGTACGTGGAAGGCACATCGATGAAGTTGCTGGTCCCGGAGACCGCGGGGCTTCCGTTCAAGCGGTAGATGAAGGCCGCCATGGCGTCACGGTTGACTGAGTCCAGGGGATGGAATGTCGCCGCCCCGTTGGGTCCGTCGTTGTAGCCGGTGGTAATACCCTGCTCTGCCAGCCAGGACACTTCCTTGTAGAAGGGGTCGTTCGTGGGCACATCAGCGAACTTGGGTGTTGCTGGCGGGGTGTAGGCAGGGCTGCCCATGTAGCGGTAGATGAAGGCCGCCATCGCTTCGCGGCTGATGGACTCCAGGGGGCGGAACTGGCGGGTAGTGTCGGGCATGACCCAGCCGGTGGTGATGTTCGCGTCGGCAGCCCAGGTGATTTCCTTGTAGTACGGGTAGTTTGAGGGCACGTCGGTGAAGGAATACGACGATGTGGCCGGTTCGTTCTTGACGATGAGGTCATCGACGTAGATATCGGCCTTCTGCGTCGGGTGTTCGGAGCCCAGCATCACACTGCTCAGGGACGTTGCTGAGACGTTGAGTGTGCTTGAGTTGAAGACGGACTTGTCATCGAACCAGACCTGCGCTGCCGTGGCGCTTCCGTTGGCGGTGACGTCGATGGCGATATGGTGCCAGCTGTTGAGGGCAACGGTGGAGACCATGGTGGTGTAGCTGAAAGTTCCGTCGGGCGCAGTTACCCTCAGCACGAAGTTGGACGTGCTGTTGTAGCGGAAGATGTCCATGATCCGTGTGGGACCGGAGAAGATTCGGAAGTAGGGGACATCGTTGCCCGCCACGCCGGCGGTGGTGATGTTGAACCAACCGGCCGCATAGGCGTGCGTGGACCCTGCCGGCAAGGGCACTGACATATTCGCGATCGATCCGGCGTCAATGGTTGCATGCAGGTATGCGGAGCAGGAGCCGTCGTGCGAGAGGGCCGAGCTGACACTGGCTGTGCCGGTCCCTTGGGTGACGACGGAGTACGGGGCCAAGGTCCCGGATTCGAAGTTGTCGGCAACCACCGTGTTGCCGGGGAAGCTGTCTGTAGGCGTCGCGGTTGCCGGCTGGCACGAGACCGACGCTGCCTCCGCGGGTGCGGCAACAATCGCCGCGCTTGCACCCAAAGCGAGGCCGAGAATTCCGGAGATTCCCAACCGGTACAGTCGTTTCATTCTTCCGTCCTCCAAGCTACGGTCGATACCCGGCTTCTTCGGGGTTGGGAAGTGAAGCCAGGTCTGATCTGCCTGTGGCGAAGGTTATTGCGACGGTACCCGGCCCAGGCACCCGGGAATGCCGTCGAGACCAATGGCACCATGGGGGCGGTTACAGTTGCGTTACCACATCCGAGATCCCTTCTGCAGGCCGGCGCGGGTTAATCGGAAGGTCAAAGCTGGGTGTTGAACACGTCCCGCCCGAAGCTCCGCAGCCCAGGGGCTCCTGCATACCCGAGACGGGGGACGGAGAAGATGTCTTCCATGGTGGCGAGAAGGCTGTAGTGGTTGTACATGGTTCCGGTTGTCGTGCCTGGACTGCTGAATGGAGAAATCACAAGCGCGCCGATGAGTCCTCCCGCTGTTCCTCCAGGCAGGCCGGAGGGGCCGGTCGCATTACCGTCCGCCTCGTCGAAGGTGATGACCAGCATGCCGTCCTGGCGGTAGGCCGGGGAGTTGAGGATGGCGGGGACTTGTTCCTTGAGCCAGGCGTCGGCGCTCACAAGCCCGCCGGGTTCCCCGTCAACGCAGGGGCTGTCGTGGCCGTCGTGGCAGAGATTGGGGCTGATGTACGCCAGGTTCGGAGTGGTGGCGGCGGATTGCAAGTCCTTCGCGAGGTTGGAGTAGTCCACCACGTTGTTTTGGCAGCCTGGGGAGGACGTGATGCTGGTGAAATAGACGAAAGGATTGTGGCGGGTGGCGTACTCGTCGTTGATCTTGGCGTTCTGGGAATCGTCCTTTGCGCCGGGGTTCGGGTGCCGGCACGCCGTGCCCATGTCTTCCATGTATCCCTTCCAGGTTTTCCCGGCGTCGCTCAGTTGCCCGGCGAGAGTCGGGACCGAGGCGGGGTAGACGCAGCCCGATCCGAGCAGCTGGCCCGGGTCCGCCGTTCCGGTCTGGATAAACGGGGCGTAGGTCGTGCAATCATTGCGCGTCATCGGGTTGGACGCCTGTCCGGAGATCTGGGCCAGGTAGTTGGGGTTTGAATGATGGGCGATACCGTAGTACTGGGTCAGGAGCACGCCTTGACTACGCAGGGTTTGGGAGAGGTACGGGGCTCCCGAATTCGGTCCCCAGGTCTTGTTGTAGCTCTCGTTTTCCAAATTGATCACGAAGACGTGCCCGATCTTTTTCCCGGCTGCGGCCGTCGGCAGGGGGCTGTTGGTGGGGGAGGGGGCCGAGCTCGGAGACGGGGAATAACGGGCGATGGTGCTGCCCGGATCGGCAGACGGCGTTTCGCCGCCAGACGGACCTTGGCAGGCCGTGCTGACCACCAAGAGCGCGGCTGCCAGGACGGCGCGCCCGGTCCATCGACGGCAGAGTTGCGGACAGCCGTTGCCCGGGACAGATTCGCCGGACTTCATTCTGAGTTTCATGTGATGCTGCTTCCTCCAAATTCCTGCCGATCCCGGGCGAATGCCATGCCTTGCATGGCGGCAGTTCTGTGCCGAAGGGTCACGCCTCTTTTTGGCGGTAGCAGGTATCGCGGTTGCGTTCCGGTCCGGAAACCTTTGCACACTAATTTCAACGGGGCCATGGTTCCTGGCTTCGGGTTCCCTGAGAATCTGCGGCCGGGGCGGTTGACACAGATGCTCCGGGCACGGATGACGGAGCGGGCCGGGCCTTGTTTCGGCGTGTGTTTGCCGCCACACTGACTCCCATGCACAAGGAGGAACGGCGAAACGGCAGGCGTTTCAAGACGGTCCGGCGTGCGGGCATGGCGATCGGGCTCGTCGCTTCCCTGGCACTGGCCGTCTCCGGCTGTGTCCTCGACGCGCCGACCGGAACTTCGAGGGCGGGTGCAGCGGTGCCGTCCCAAGCCGGCGGACAAATGCCCGCGGGGGACCTGCCCGGGTGGCACCAGGTGTTCAGCGAAGATTTCAGCGAAGGTGACGTGGCGCTCGGGAGTTTCCCCGGGCCGGCGTACAGCGCGAAGTGGAGCGTCAACTACGCCGACGGGACACCGGACACCGCAGGTCAGCAAAGCGGTGGCAGATCGGGGTACTACCCATCGAAGGTGCTCAGCGTAAAGAACGGGATGCTCGACATGTACCTGCACACCGAGAAGGGTGTCTCGATGGGGGCAGCACCTGCGCCGAAGCTGGATCCGGCTAACGGGAGTCCGTACGACAGCCTGCTGTACGGGCGGTATTCGGTCCGGTTCAGGTCCGAGGCGCTCCCGGGGTTCAAGACCGCGTGGCTGCTGTGGCCTGATAGCGGCGTGTGGCCGCGTGACGGAGAGATCGACTACCCCGAAGGTGATCTGGCCAAGTCTTTCTACGGTGCCGTCCATCAGGCCCGGCCGGACAAGAACGTTTTCCATGAAAACCAATCTGGTGCGCGCTTCACGGCCTGGCATACCGCGACAACCGAATGGACGCCTGGACGTGTTGAGTTCTTCCTCGATGGTGTCTCGATAGGTGTCAATACTGTCGGCATCCCCGACAAACCAATGCATTACATCCTCCAGACCGAATCATGCCTGACCGGCTGCCCCGCGCCGGCAACGGCCGGGCATCTTCAGGTGGCCTGGGTGGCAATCTGGGCCAAGGCGTAGGTGGATTGCACGGCGCTTGGTTACGACGCCGCTTCCTTTCGCCGGGACCGCCGGTCCACTGCAGCAAGGAGGCCCAGAGTGAACATGGCCAGGAGGGCCACAGCCGCCGATGGATGCCAGAAGCCGGTGTAAAGCATCGCCGTCGAGAGCAGGATAGCCGCGGCCAGGCTGACGCTCACCGCGATGGCCACGGCCAACGGGAGCACCTCGAACCCGGTTCCCTTTCGGATTCGAGGGGGTTTCAGGAACAGCATGAGGGCCGTTCCAGGGCCGGCGAGAAGGAACGGTCCTACGACGGCAGCACGCAGCTCCGCAGGGCCGGTGAAGGACAGAGGAATCGAAGCCAGTGCCGCAACGGCGACGACGGCGGCGATCGTCGAAACTCTCTTGCGCTTAGATGCCATTCGGTGCTCCCTGCAGATGGTAGATCGCTCCGCCGTTATTGCGGTACTCAACTGACCAGCCCCCTTGGAGGGCGCACCGGTCGATGAAATGTTGCAAGCCTTCGCTCGGCCCCGTGTTGATGACGTCAGCGGCGGTGATCTGGCTCGCAGTGACTATCAAGTAGGCGCCGGCGGATGGGACGAGCTGGGTTATCGATGCGCAGCCCGGCTCAGGCTCGCCAGGGCGGGCCGGCTCCGCTTGGAGGACAGTCTCGTACCGGTATCCGGCGTAGTGTTCATACCGCCAGGCCGTGTCGTGAACTGCTTCGATGAGGACCGAGCCGTGCGGCGCGGTGGCGTAAAGCTGGTTGGCCACGGCGATCTCATCCGGCGTGAAGTTCTCGATCGCGTCGTTGCCGTACCGGGTGGCAACTGTGCCTGTGGCGATGATCGATCCGAGCAGCAAGAGCGCGGCCAGCTGGCGCAACCCAGGTGGGCTGGGGCCACGTGGAAGCAACGGAAGCAACGGAAGCACGACGAGGCTGGCGGCGAACGGAAGGCTGAAAAGGTATATCCGGAGCAGCAGTTCGCCGCCATATGACTGGAGCGGGAACATGACGAACGGCGCAATGGTCCCCAATGCAGCCGCTAGCCACGGCGTCCGCAGGCGCCGTCCGCGGAGGCTGCCCAGTCCCGCGAGGATCCAAATCACGGCTCCTTCCGCGAGCCTGGAATAGACAACGAACTGGTGGGCTGGGTTACCGCCCACTCTGTTGAGCAACGAGGCGGAGGCCGCGGCGTTGATGTTGCCGATGGATCCGAAGAGAGTGTGCAGGTGGCCGATGAGGAAAGGAGTCGCGGCCAGGACCAGCCAGCAGACCGGAAACAGCAACGCAAGGACCGGAAGGAAGCGCAACCGGGATTTTCCGCCCAGGGCGAGCATCACCAGGATAGGAATAGCGGCGAAGGGAGTGAGTTGATGGGCGACCGTCATCCCGGCCAAGAGCACCACGCACACTGCGGCCAATATGACCAACGCCAAGCGCGGTAGCTCGATTGGCATCGGCGCCGATTTCCCGGGTTCGAGGCGATGCGCAAGATTCCTGAGCCGAGTGGCGAGTTTGCCCGACGGCTTCCACGGCCATCCGGGAAAAACCGTCAGGACACAGGCGATCAGGGTCAGCAGCAGCAGCAACGCGCAGGCCTGTGGGGAGAGGTAGTCCTGCCCCACCCAGCTGGCCAGATAGAACATCCATACGCCTGCCCATGCCTGCCTTGGGTTGGAGCTAAGGCGCAGTGTCAGCGCCAGCAGGGCGGGCATGAGCAAGACGTTGACGCCGACCGGCGCCCATGTGGCAAGCCATGTCAGATCGTGGATTCCCGTGGCATTCGAAAGCATTGCCAGCAGTCCAAAGAACCCCGGCCAGTTGAAATATGCGTCGAGCTTGCGGTCCAGGCCTCCGGTCTGCGTGATGTAGTCGGTGATGCCCAGATGGCGGTAGCTGGCTTCCAAACGGGGCAAACCGTGAATGATCGGATCGGCCCCGTGCAGAATGACGATCAAGACCAGAAGCTGCACGACGAGCAACCACGGGCGGAGAACCTTCAGACCGAGGGAACCGACGAAGCCGGCCAGGTTCAGGCCCAAGGCAAAAAAATAGCTGGCAGGCAGGACCTGGATCAGGCCGGCGCCCCCAATGTCTTGCGCGTTGACTGTTTTGAGCGCCCACACGCCCAGGATCAGGGCGGTCACCGCCGTGGCCGCGAGGGCACCCGGAACCCGCGGGTCGCCACGGTCTGCCCGATGCTGGGGTGGCCGGGAATGCTTGGCGTCAGTGACGACGAGGGGAAGTTGGGTACCGACGTCGGATCGGTGCAAGCGGGAGGCGGAGACACGCCACGGGGCTTGTACGGCCATTACGGTGCCGATACTCCGTGCGCGGCTGACCCGGCGGTGCGCTCGACATTGCGTCTGACCCGGGCGGGGCCATGTCCCTGTGAGAAACGGAGCAGGCGGCCGCCAGCCACCACGGCTGCGCCCAGCTGGGCAACCAGCCACAGCACGGAAACACCGGTGAGCCCAAAGAGTTGGGCGACCGTAGCAGCTGGCGCCACCGCGAGGGCGCACGCCGCAACCGCGACCATCGTGGATTCGGCCAAGCGTCCGGTGGCACGGCACACACCGTAATAGACCTGTGTGACGCATGTGAGCATCAGTGCCGGGACCAGGAAAGGCAACAACACCCATGCCGACGCGTAGCCGGACCCCAACAGCGGCAGCACCAGGGAGCTGGCCGCCAGCAACAGCACACCGGCGAGCCCTGTGAGGAAGAGGCTCATCTGCAAGGCCCTCCGGATCAAGCCAGGGCGTGAAGAAACGTGAGGTTCGGACGTGTCCGCCGCGATGGCTGTCTGAAGTGAGTAGCCCGCTGATTGGGGAACGAAAAAGATCGCTGAAGCCAGCATCCAGACGACGTACCAGGCTGCCGCAGCCGACGTACTGAGGGCCGCTGCCACGACGAGCGGAAGGACGTAGCCGGGCGCACGGTCGGCAATCATGAGTGCGTGCTGGCGCAGGCCGGGACTCCAGACTTTGATGACATCGCGCCAATTCGCCTGCGTCCACTCCGGAGCCCTATCGGTGCGCCTGAGCTGGTGCAGGCCGAGGAGCACGCTGGCCAAACCGCCCATGGCCACGGCAAGGACCACGGCGGCCGGATCCCGATAGCCAGCAAACAGGCAAGTGGCGAGGGCGGCGAGCTGGAAGACGGCCTGCACGAGGCTGCGCGTCAGTGCACGGTCCGCCCGCGCTTGAGCCACGGCGATGTGATCGAGCTGGTACGCGACCGCTGCAAGGAGTGTTGCGGCAAAAAAGGCGCCGCTCATGACCGGGCTGGTCCAGGCAGTGCCGATTCCGGTTGGCTGGAACGAGGTCACGACGAGCAAACCGGCGGCCACGATGAGGGAGGAAAAGCTCACGGCTGTGACACTTGCCGGTATAAGGGTCCGGCCGCCGTCCGCCTGGGCGGGCAACACGGAGAGGGTCGCGGGGCCGACGCCGAGCATTCCCAGCTGCACCGTCAGCAAGGTCGCGGAGACTACAGCCGAGGCCAGCCCCAGGCGATCGGCAGGAATCGCGAGGGCGGCAAGGGCCCAGAAAAGCAGACCTGCGGCCATCGGTGCAATTCGGGCCGCCGCGAGCCACATGGCGTTCCCACCGAGGGAAAGTCCCTGCCTGGGAAGCCGCAGCAAGGTCCTGCCAAAAGACCCGTAGTTGTAGAGGAGGAAGCCAACCCAGTAGGGCAAGTACCGCGGAGCGGTGGCCAAGGCGAGAAGGACGCCACGCGCCGTCGCAAGGAGGGGCAAGAAGAGCAACCAGCCGGCGCGGCGGGGGTGCTTGTGCATCGTGCGTGCCAAACCGGCCCCGTCCTGGAGCCATTGGTCGCGAGCGTATTCGAAGCTGTCAGCGAACCGGTGCCTGACGAAGGTCGTGGGCGAGACGCCGAGGCGGTATCCGCCGTCCTCGAGCCGGATCCGGAGCTCGATGTCCTCGCCCGACCGGAAGCTTTCATCGAAGCCTGCGTCGAGGAGCACACTGCGGCGCATGAGGGTGGCGCTGACGCCGAACCATGAGCGGACCCTGCTGTGGTTATGGTGCCAGGCAAGGGCGGCTCCCCAGTAGCCGGCGCCGTCGGGCTCGCTCACGAGTCCAAACTGCAGTCCATCGAAGCCGCCTGCGTGGAACTCTTTCACCAGGTTCCCCAGAACGCCTGGAGGCATGACGACGTCGGCGTCGATAAGCGCGACAAGGTCGGCGCGCGCGGCTCGGGCACCGAGCATTCGCGCCCACGGCAATCCACGCCCCCGGTCCGAGATGACGCGCGCCCCGTAGGAGCGGGCTATCTGCACGGTGGAGTCATGCGAACATCCGTCTATGACGATCACTTCGCGGGGGTTCTGGTCAAAGACAGACTCCAGGCATTCGCCGAGCCAGTTCGCGGCGTTGCGCGCCGGGATCACGACAGACACGTCCAGGACGCTGCCGGCGTCCGCGTTGCTGCTCACGACCCGCCGTCCACCATGGACGTGACGGTGCCCGCGACATAGTCCGAGGTCCGGTCGGCTGACCACGCCACGGGAATGCGCAGCACAAAGCACGGGACGTCGCCCAACGCGCGGGTAATGACGGATGTTTTTGCGGCGAAGTGCTCGCCCAATGAGACGAGACCCGTGGCCCCCAGGGCCTCGATGAGTCGCCGCGATACCAATGGCAATTCCGAATGAAAGTTGCCCACAATGCGCGCCGCCATCCAGTCTTCTGTCCGGGGCTCCAACCGGGCCTCCGTTCCCTCGAAGCGTTCGAGGAAGACGGCGATCCTTGCATGGGCCTGGGGAACGATTTTCCCCGGGCCGAATACTTCTGCCGGATGGACCATTCTGTGCTCGGGAGACCACCGCCGGGTGAACGCTGCCGTGCGTGGATAGCGGACGATGACCGGGTGTACCGCGGTGGCCACACTGCTGATCGTCGAAGTCAGCCAGCCCGGTGCGAGCGGCTTGCGGACTCCTTGGAACAGGTCCGGATAGATTGGCCTGTGGTGGGGCTTGATGAACATTGGTTTTGCGTATGACAGGAGCGTCCCCTCCGCCGTGATGAATCCCCAGTCATCGGCCATGAAGCCGACTCCTGGCATGGCCAGGAGTTTGGCGACCGTACTTGTTTTCCCGACTCCGCCCCATGCGGGCATCAGGATGCCCGCTCCCCGATAGTTCACCATCGCGGCGTGGACCATCGCGGTGCCCTGCCTGATGCACAGGTGGTCCAAAAGCGGCACTACGGCGGTCAGCAGTTCGCCCGCACCTTCGATCATGAAGCCGCTTTCCGTGCGGGTGACCCGAACCCGGTCCTCGGGGAGGAACAAGGAGTCGTCTGTATACCGGTAGGCGTCTTCTGCATGGGATTGCCCGGAAACGGGCGTGAGGGCGCCGCTGATGTCCAACTGAAGGTTCGACGTCGAGGGGCCCAGGAAGGGGGCAAGCATGTCGCGTAGCTGCGCCTCACCCGGCGTCCCCTGAGCGACCCTGATTCCGACGCGCCCGTGGACGTCAAAGACAACTGCCGGCGACGCGGCAATCTGCTGGTTAATCACGGGGCCTACCTCCACTGGTGTCGCGAATGAGCCGGTACAAAACGGAGCTGGATACCCGCATCTGGGGCGATGACGCCTCCCACAGGCTCTGCAGGTAGCCAACCGCGGTGACAGCCAGAACTGCTACGATCACCCCGGCCCGGGCCAGTCCTCCCACGTCGCCGTCGTGCGTGCAGGCGCGTATTCCGGCCAGAACGGCGCGGGGCAGTACCCGGCGGACATATCGGCGTTCGGGTCCAAGGGTTTCGCTCCGGCCGAGAAGCCGGGTCACTTGAGCCTTCGAAACACCCTCTGACCAGGCCCGGGCCAGCATGTAGCGCAGGGTGCCGCGCGTAGCCGGCACATGGTGGCGAACCACAGCTGCCGGTTCGTAAACTACTCGGGTTCCGGGCGAACCCATGGATGCCCGCAGACACAATTCGGTCTCTTCGCATCCGAGCGGACGATTGCCTTGCCGGCCGAGTGAAGCATTGAAGCCGCCGACCCGCTCAAAGACATCGCGGCGGAAGGACATGTTCGCGCCGATCACGTTGCGCACCTGAGCCGCGACCCTCGGCAAGCCCTTATAGGTGCAGCCGACAATCCAATCGAGTTCTTCAGGAAAGTGCGTCGGCCGATCTGACTCCCACACCGGTTCAACCCGGCCCCCGACAGCCAAAACATCCGGATCGTCATAGAGCAGGACGAGCCGGGCCAGCCAGTCCGGGGCGGCCTCGGCGTCATCGTCGAGGAAGGCCACAATGTCGCCGGTTGCCGCCTTGACCCCGGTGTTGCGGGCGCCGGAAAGGCCTTGGGGGCCCGAGTTCTCCACCACTTCGACTCCCAGTAGGGCACCCGTCAGCCGGTGGTACAGCCCCAGTCGCCGGTAGAGATCGTCGTTGTGGTCAACGACGACCACGCACTGTTCCGGCCGGAACGTTTGCGCCTGAACCGACGCGATTCCGCGGAGCAGCAAATCCCACCGGGCTTCGGTAAAGCAACAGATCACCACGCTGACACTGGGCCAGCCCGTCCCGCCGGTCACTGGCCGTCCCCCAGCATCGCCAGGACCGTACTCGGGTCCGTAGGAACGTGGGGAAACCTCATGTCCGGATAGCGGTACTTCACGCGCCGAAGGGCCTCCGGCCGTACCCCAGCCGTGGGTGCATCCCATCCGACGCACTCGCGGGTCAGCGTGCGGAGGACACGCCACCCGTCGCGGAAGGTCTGCAGATGTGAATTACCTGAAATGCGTGACAGCTCGTGGCTTGGCACCTCAGCGATCCGAAGCCCCGCCCGTGCCGCCCTCGACACCAACTCGGTCTCGATTTCGAAACCATCCGACTTGAGTTCGAGAACTTCCAAGCACTCCCTGCGGAAAGCGATATACCCATAGCAAAGATCCGAGAAGTTGCAGTGCAGGGCCTTGTTCGCCAGCCCTGTGAGTGCACGGTTGCCTAGATTGCGCAAACGCGTCAAGTCATCGGAACCGCCGCCGGTGACATAACGGGAGCCCTTGACGAAATCGTGGTCGTGCTGCAGCGGGGAAACGAACCAGCCGATCTCCCTGGGATCCATGCTGCCGTCCGCATCGAGCATGACGATGATGTCCCCGGTGGCTGCGGCGAACCCTGCCCGCATGGCAGCGCCCTTGCCGGCATGCAGCTCGTTCACCACGACAACGTCGAAGCGAAGGGCGCGTGCCACATCCACGGTGAGGTCTTCGGATCGACCGTCCACGATGATGACTTCGTCAACGTACGACGGCATCCGCCTAAGCACCCACGGCAGATTCAACGCCTCATTCAGGGTAGGGATCACCACGCTGATCGAAGCCGTCGGGCGCGAAGTCCCTGGGGCCGAAGCAGCAGGGGTCCGGCTACTCGCAGGCTCCAACTGTCCAATGGACATCGTTCTCGCCCCCTTCCGCTGTCCGCACCAACGCGGAACACCAGCCAGGACGAATGCTGCGCCCTCTTTCGGATGGTCGCCGGGAAAGTGGGCCTGGATGACTCATGACCGCACCTCGATTTCGCTCGCCGTTACATGCGCCAGGTCAGGTGCACGTTGGCTTGAGCATGGGACCGGACCCGTTACAGCACCGTTACTAGGAAGCGTGTCTCTGCTGTGGACCCGGCTGTTGACGGGCTTCAGTGCCGGCGGGGCAAGAATCGATTACGAGTAAGTAGGGCATTCGTTAGGCTTCCTTGATTCAAGTAGTGGCCACTCGTGACCGGGCTCCTGAACGCTGGCTAGTGTCTAACGACGTAGCGTTTTTGCCTAACAGGTATCCAATGTTCGATCGGGGGTACGAGCCTTGATATCAACACCAGAGCCCCAGTGGTCTCTGACCTTGCTCAATGGATGGGCGCTGACCCGGGCAGGCCACCGGCAGAAAGTTGCGCATCGGCAACAACGCCTGATCACGGCCCTCGCCCTCCTTGGTGAGCGCCCGCGCACGTTCCTCTCGGGCCTGCTCTGGCCTGACTCCTCTGATGCCCAGGCGGCGGTTGGACTCAGGGTGAGTATCTGGCACATCAACCACGAGCTCCCGGGCCTGCTCGATGCCGATGGCACCACGGACGTCTCAGTGGCGCTCAGTGGACACGTGAGAGTCGACATCCTTGAGCTTGAACGCGAACTTCACACACTGGCGCCTGAGAGGCGCGACTCGTATCCGAGCTGGGAACGGCTACGAACGGCGGAGCTCCTTCCCGGATGGTACGAGGACTGGATCCTGGTCGAACAGGACCGCTTCCAGGCTTTACGGACAGCGGCCCTGGACTCGATCGCGACCTATCACCTCAGCCAGGGGAATACCGAGGAGACCAAAGCTGCAACCACACTGGCCATCGCACTGGAACCCTTCAGGGAATCCTCCTACCGGTTGCTGATACAGGCACACCTTGCCAACGGCGACCTCGTCTCCGCCCTTCGCACCTACAAGAGTTTCTCCACTAATCTGAGGCAGGAATTCGGCGTCGGCCCCTCCCCGTCGCTCGCGAAGCTTATCCATGGTGCTGTCGGAGCCAGCGGCCGTCAAATGGCCTTCGGCGGCTCACCGCTCACTTGATTGCTCCAGAAGCCGCACCGCGTCGTCGTCAGTCAGTTGTTCGAAGTGCTCGTAGAACGCGCCCACGGCGTGGAACTTGCCCGGCGTGTGGAGGCTCATCATGAAATCGCACACCCGGCTGATGGACGCTTGGGCTTCGAGGGAGGACACGGGCACGGCGGCCACGACGGTCGCTGCCCCGGCTGCACGGGCGGCCTCGACCGCGGCACGCATCGTTGCGCCCGTCGCGAGTCCGTCGTCCACAAGGACCACTGTCTTTCCCGAGAGGTCGAAGTCGATTCCGGGGTACGCCTTCACGCGCCGCAGGAGTTCTCCCCGCTCGCGTGCTTCCACCGCGTCAAGCGAAGCCTGGGTGATTCCGTGCCGCAACATGCGTTCCACGAGGGGCCGGTTGAGTATGCGCACGATCCTGCCGTTGGACCAGGCGAGCGCGCCGAACGCTGTTTCTGCACGCCCCGGAATGCCGAGTTTACGTACCAGGACGGCGCCGTATGGCTGGTAGAGCTCGACGGCGGCAGCGGCTGCCACGGGGACGCCACCGCGGGCGAGCCCCAGCAAGATGGTGTCCGGCCGGTGCCGGAGCTGGGGAAGCCCCGCTGCCACGCGGCGTCCGGCGTCCGCACGGTCCTTGAAACGCATGCCCATTCGTCCCACTTTCCCGTCATCCAGCGCTGAATCAAGCCTATCTTCCATGGGGATCGGCATCGACGAGTACGTCATGGCCCTCAGCGTGCTGGAACGCATGACGCTCAATGCGGAGCGGCTGGTCCGCTAAAGCGGTAGCCGCTGCCTAGACCCCGAGGAACGCCACCGCGGCGTCTTTGAACATCCGGCTGGTCACTGCGTTGCTGTGGTTACGCCCGGGGACGAGCAGTTGTTCAACCATGCCGCCCGCGTGGGCGGCGATCGAAGCGAGCTCCGGCATGGTGGCGGAGCGCTCGTCCTGATCGCCGGCAACCAGGAGCATCGGCATATGGGGCACTGCCTCGGCTGGATCGAACGGTTCGCCTTTGATGGCCTCGATGAGTGACAAGAGGGCAAAGAGATCGTTGCTCGGCAAGAGCTGTGCCATCTTCAGCAACCCTGCTGTGGATTCGTCCTCAATGGGGGTGCCGTCCGCGAGGTAGCGCTGGGCTGCCGCGAGATCGAAGGACGCCAAGGGGTCTTCCTTGTTCGGACCGCCCAACACCAGCCGGTGCACGAGTTCGGGCTGGGTTGCCCCGAATTCCCAGGCGAGCCGGGAACCCAGGGAATAGCCGATGACGTCGAGCCCGCTGGCAGGGTCACCGGAACGCAAAGGGCGCGCACCGGCGTCGGCGACTACCTGGAGCAGGTCCGCGCGGATCCGGCTCGGCGAGTACGAGTCAAGGTCCTCCGGCGAACCGCTCTTGCCATGTCCTGGAAGGTCCACCGTGATGACACGCCGGCCAGCGGACTTGAGGGTGGAGATCCAGCCGGTGTCGCCCCAGTTGAGTTTAGTTGACGAGGAGAAACCGTGCAGCAGAAGGACGGGGCGTAGCCCCGCGTCGGTGCCTTCGGCAGGCTCATGGACTTCCACGAACAGATGCGGATCCGTTCCTTCAACAGTGTGGATGTGCTCTTCCGTGTGCCTGCCGCTCATGGTGTCAGTCCTCATCAAGTACAGCGCTCAGGCGGACCCGGCGCTTCGGTGCGTCATCCTTGGGAACGGTGCCCACGATGCCGGCAGTATTGTCCGGCACTTCGAACACCACCAGCGGCTCACCGACGTTGATGGTCTCGCCCGGCGCGCCGTGGATACGGATCACTTTACCCGCCTGCGGGCTCGGCAACTCGAGGGCCGATTTGCTCGTCTCCAGCTCCACGAGCGGCTGGTTCCGTTCCACTTGGTCGCCGGGGGAGACGAGCCACTCCAGCACGGTCGCTTCGATCAAGCCTTCGCCAAGATCGGGCAGGGGGAAGCTGATTTCAGCCACGTCGATACTCCAGTACTCGTTGGATCCCCAGGAGGATGCGGTCAATGTTCGGAATGTATTCGTCCTCGAGGTCACCGGACGGATAAGGCACGTCAAACCCGGTGACCCGCTCGACGGGCGCCTTCAGGGTGTCGAAGCAGTTCTGGGTGATGAGTTGGGCCACTTCGGCCCCCAGCCCGGAGGTCAACGGGGCCTCATGCACGACGACGGCGCGCCGCGTCTTACCGACGGAAGTCGCCAGTGCCTCGGCGTCGATCGGCTTGAGCCAGCGCAGATCGAGGACCTCGACGTCGATCCCGTCCTCGGCCGCGAGTTCGGCAACCTGGAGGCATCGGGCCACCATTGCGCCCCAGGCCACCAGCGTCAGGTGGCGGCCCGGCCGGACAATGCGGGCGCCCGTGAGTGTGCCGCCGTCGGCTGTGTCGACGTCGCCCTTTTGCCAGTACCGGGACTTCGGTTCCATGAAAATCACCGGGTCCGGTCGCGTAGCCGCGTACTTGAGCAGGTGGTAGGCGTCGTGGGGGTCCGACGGGGAGACAACCTTGAGCCCTGGAACGTGCGCGAAGAGTGCCTCCAGGCTTTCGCCGTGGTGTTCGGGGGCGCGGATGCCGCCGAAGCTCGGGACCCGCAGGGTGATCGGCATGGGGAGCTTGCCGCGGCTGCGGTAGTTCATCCGTGCGATCTGGCACACGATCTGGTTGATGGCCGGGTACGCGAAGCCATCGAACTGCACTTCCGGGATGGGGTGGAAGCCAGCCATGGCGAGTCCCACGGACATACCCAGGATGCCTGATTCTGCGAGCGGCGTGTCAAAGACCCGGGTTTCCCCGTGCTTGGCCTGGAGTCCGTCCGTGATCCGGAAGACCCCGCCCAATTGTCCGCAGTCCTCGCCGAAGACCACCGTCTTCGGGTCGGCGGCGAGGACTTCGTCCAAGGCCCGGTTGAGTGCCTGTTGCATGGAAAGCTTCACGGATTGTTCGTTGCGTGCCGCGGCTTCGAGGGTGGCGGTGGTGCTCTCAGACATGTTCGGACTCCTCGCGCCAACGGGTGGCCTGGTTTTCAAGGGCGGGGGTGGTTTCCTGGAAAACGAAATCGAACATCTCGTTGCCGGGCCGGGGGCCGAGGGCTTCGATTCCCGTGCGGATGGCTTCCTCTTCTGCCCGCGCTGCCTGGTTGGCGGCGGTGAAGAATGCCTCGTCGGCTGCGCCTTCGGCCAGCAAACGCTTACGGAGCCGTTCGAGGGGGTCCTCGCCGGCGTCGATGCGCTCGTCGTCGAGGCTTCGGTACCGGCCGGGATCGTCGGCAGTGGAGTGCGGGCCGCGGCGGTATGTCATGGCTTCGACTACCACCGGACCGTTACCTGCGCGGCAGTGGGCGAACGCGTTGCGGGTGGCCTCATGGACGGCAATAACATCGTTGCCGTCTACCTGGATACCGGGGATTCCGTAGCCGGCGGCTCGCGCCGCCACCGAGCCTCCGGCCACCTGCCGTTCGGTGGGCACCGAAATCGCCCAGCCGTTGTTTTGGATGAAGAAGACAACGGGTGCTTTCATCACGGCGGCAAAGTTCATCGCTTCATGGACGTCGCCTTGGGAAGAAGCGCCGTCCCCGAAGTAGGCGAGGGCAACGCCGTCGTTTCCTTCAAGTGTCTGGCCGTGGGCCCATCCGACGGCATGAAGCACCGATCCTGCAACCACTGCCTGGATGGGCGCGAGGCGGCTTGCGAGGGGATCGTACATGCCCCCGTGCCACGTGGCCTTGTGGGTGGACATGTAAGCCACCATGTCCACGCCCATGGTCCTGGCCACGCCCATCTCGCGGTAGGTCGGAAAGGCGAAGTCGCGTGCAGTGTCGAGGGCGTAGGCGCTGCCGACCTGGGCGGCTTCCTGGCCGAGTTCCGGCGCGTAGCCGGGGATGATCCCCTGACGCTGCCAGGCGACGGCTGCCGTATCCAGATACCGGACGGCAGCCATCAGGGAATAGAGCTCCCTGAGCTGTCCGGGGGCCAGGGGCGCGGCGTCGGCTGCGGCCACGGCGGGAAGAAGTGAGTCCATGGACGTGACCGTAGTCACTGTTTGGATCGTAGGCAATCCGCCTAATGAAGGCTAGGCAATCTGCCATGAACTGTTAGCTTTCCCGGGGGAACACCTGGCAGTTTGTGCATCTTTCTCAGGCGTTTCGTGCGGACTTGACCTTGGCGCCGATCCTGCAGGCGACGGCGATGCACGCGATCAACAGGAAGGTGCCGATGAGCTGGCCCGCGCTCTCGGCGTTCGAGAAGCCCACCACGAAGATCAGGGCAAGCAGCACAAGGCCGAATACCGTGAGGAACGGGAATCCCTTCATGCGCAGCGGCAGTTCGGTTCCTTCGAGGTCGGCGCGGCGACGCAGGATGAACTGGGACACGAGTGCCGTTCCCCAGACCACGAGGCAGGTTGAGCCTACGAGGTTGAGCAAGGCGGGAAGGACGTGGTCCGGGAAGAGCAGCTCCAGGATGGTGGCGACGAAGCCGAAAGCAACGGAAACCCCGACGGCGGCCATGGGCACCCGGGCGCCGCGCAGCCGCGACAGGAAAGCAGGTGCTTCGCCGCGCTCAGACAGGGAGAAGACCATGCGCGAGGCGCCATAGAGGTTCGCATTGAGCGCGGAAAGCAGCGCTACGACTGCCACGAGGGTGATGGCTGTGCCGGCTCCGGGGATGCCTGCGAGGTCCAGCACGCCGGAGAACGGCGACTTCAGGCCTTCGGAGTCCGAGGGCAGCACCGCTGCAATGACGAGGACCGAACCGATGTAGAAAACCAGGATGCGCCACACCACCGTGCGGATGGCTTTGCCGACGCTGTGTGCGGGGTTCTGCGTTTCCGCCGCGGCCACGCTCACGATTTCGGTGCCGCCGAAGGCGAAAATCACCACGAAGAGCGCCGCCGCAATTCCAGACCAGCCGGACGGTGCAAAGTTGCCCGTGAGGTTTCCGAGCCCGGGGGAAGTTACGCCGGGCAGCCAGCCGAACAGCAAGGCTGCGCCGATGACGAGGAAGGCCACGATGGCTGCGACCTTCAGGATGGCGAACCAGAATTCGAACTCACCGAAGTTCCGGACCCCGGCGAGGTTTATCGCGGTAAAGGCCACCATGAAAACCAACGCCAGCGCCCACACGGGAATGACCGGCCAGACGGAGTACAGCAAACCCGCTGCGCCCAATGCCTCCGCGGCAATGACAACCACCAGTTGCAGCCACCACAGCCAGCCGACCGTGGATCCGGCCGTCTTGCCCATGGCTTTTTCCGCGTAGACAGAGAAAGCGCCGCTGTTGGGGTTGGCGGCCGCCATCTCGCCCAGTGCCCACATTACGAGGATGATCAGGGTGCCGGCTACGAGGTAGGAGATGAGCACTGCCGGGCCTGCCGCGTGGATTCCGGCGCCGGAGCCAAGGAAGAGTCCCGCGCCGATGGCGCTGCCAAGGCCCATCATGGTGAGCTGGCGCGGCTTCATGGCGTGGCCAAGGCCCGGCGAAGGAATGGCGGGTCGAACAGCGGTGGACTTCGTTGTCATTCGTGTTTGCCTTCTTGTGGATGATTTGTCAGCTGGTCCTCGTGGGACTTATCGAATTTACCGCTTCGTGAAGGAAAGTGGCGAAAAACACTTGTGAGAGGATGGTTACAAACTGGTCCGACATCTGGGTATCGAGTGCCGATTTGTATAGGCCATGGACAGAAGTGGGAAAAACTGATGGTCATTGACGAGTTGGATGCCAAGATTGTCCGATTTTTCACCGACTCTCCGCGTGCATCTGTTCTGGAGGCGTCGCGGGTCTTGAAGGTCGCCCGCGCCACGGTCCAGTCCCGGCTGGACCGGATGTCCGAGCGTGGAGTGGTGGCCCCTTGGGTTCCACAGCCCGATCCCGCGGGCTTCGGCTATCCTGTGGTCGCCTTCTGCTCGCTGACCATCAACCAGGACCTGGGGCACGACGCGGTGGTCGAAGCACTCGCCGCAATTCCCGAGCTCATTGAGGTCCACACGGTTTCCGGCAGTTCCGACCTCATGGTGCGGGTAGTGGGTAAGTCGAACTCGGACCTGCAGCGAGTGCTGGACAAGCTCATCGGAACGAAGACCGTGCTCCGTTCATCCTCGGTGATTGTGCTGAATACCCATTTCCAAGGCCGCACCTTGCCGCTCCTGGAAGCTGCCGCCAAGGAGAACGCGGGCTGAAACATTTGGACTCTGTGTGCGGACAGTCGTACCATTAGTTCTAGTCAAGTTGACTATAACTAATTTTCCAGTCCCTACGGCCCAGTCCCTATGGCAAAGAAGCGGGGTGATTACCGTGTACGCCACCTCCGCGAATGTCGCAGAGCGCAGGCTCGCGCCGCCGTCGTTGGCCATATCCACGGTGATCTTCGCCCTCCGTCCCAGTGAAAGCTCCGGCCGCCCCACGCTGTGGTTGCCCCTCGTGCGCCGCATCCGCGAACCATTCAAGGGCCTGTGGGCACTGCCCGGGGGGCCGCTGCAGCACGACGAATCCCTCCAGGACGCCGCGTCCAGGAACCTGCGCGAGACCACCGGGCTGGCGCCCCAGTACCTCGAGCAGCTCTATGCCTTCGGCGGCCTGCACCGCTCACCTGCCCAGCGGGTTGTGTCGATTGTGTACTGGGCCCTTGTCAAGCCCACGGAAGCCGCCCTGGCCGACGAGTCCGAGAACGTCCGTTGGTTCCGGGCAGACCGGCTCGCCGAATTGGCCTTCGACCACAACGCGATCGTGGACTACGCCTTGTGGCGGCTGCGCAACAAGATGGCCTACGGATCCATCGCCTATCACTTGCTGGGAGAATTCTTCACCCTGGCACAGGTCCGGGAAGTCTATGAGGCTGTCCTGGACCGCCAGCTGGATCCGGCGAACTTCCGCCGGCAAATCAAGGGAACACCGGAAATCGAGGAAACCGGCGAATACCTCCAGGGCGGGAAGCACCGCCCGCCCCGCCTCTACCGCTTCACCGGCACGCCCGGACTCGGGCCAGACAACAGGAGTACACCATGAGCAGCGTCAACACAGCTATCCAGCTGATCACGCGGGAAGAAGCCGAGAGTGGCCGTTCCGCGGCAGGCTCGACGTGCAGCCCCGCTCTGGCTGAGGGTCCGTGGGAGTACGACCTCGCCGAAGCCCTCGCCGGCATTCCGGCATACGGTCCCGGCGCTTCGAGCTCCGACGACGCTCCGAAGACCACGCCCCGCCAGGGACAGTTGCCCGAAGAGTACAAGTTGGCCAGCGACGCCGAGCTCGACGCACGGATCCGCGCCGCCAAGGAGACCCTGGGGGACCGGGCCGTCATCCTGGGCCACTTCTACCAGCGCGACGAAGTTGTCCAGTACGCGGATTTCGTGGGTGACTCCTTCCAGCTCGCCAACGCCGCCCTGACCAGGCCCGACGCCGAGGCCATCATTTTCTGCGGCGTGCACTTCATGGCCGAGACTGCCGACATCCTTTCCAGCGCGGACCAGGCCGTGATCTTGCCGAACCTGGCCGCCGGCTGCTCCATGGCGGACATGGCGGACGAGGACTCGGTGGAGGAATGCTGGGAGCAGCTCGAAGAACTCTTCGGCACCGATCCTGATTCCGAAGGCCGGGCCCCGGTCATTCCGGTTACCTACATGAACTCCTCGGCCGCATTGAAGGCCTTCTGCGGACGCAACGGCGGCATTGTCTGCACGTCCTCCAACGCCAAGACGGTGCTCGAGTGGGCCTTCGAGCGCGGCCAGCGGGTGCTCTTCTTCCCAGACCAGCACCTTGGCCGCAACACCGCCAAGGCCCTTGGCGTGCCGCTCGAGCAGATGCCCATGTGGAACCCGCGCAAGGAACTCGGCGGAAACGACGAACGGACCCTGCTGGATTCCCGCGTCATCCTTTGGCACGGCTTCTGCTCCGTCCACAAACGCTTCAACGTGGGCCAGATCGAGAAGGCGCGCGCCGAATTCCCGGGCGTGAACGTCATTGTGCACCCCGAATGCCCTATGGAGGTTGTTGACGCGGCAGACGGTGCGGGCTCCACCGACTTCATCAAAAAGGCCATCGCCGCCGCAACCGAGCCCACCACCTTCGCGATCGGCACCGAAATCAACATGGTGAACCGCTTGGCAGCGGAGAACCCGCAGCACACCATCTTCTGCCTCGACCCGGTGATCTGCCCGTGCTCCACGATGTACCGCATCCACCCCGGCTACCTTGCCTGGGTGCTTGAGGAACTGGTGGAAGGCCGCGTGGTCAACCGCATCACGGTGGACGAGTCCGTCAAGGACAACGCCAAGATCGCCCTCGAACGCATGCTTGCAGCACGGCCGCTCTAGGCCACAGACCGTACCGACCAGTCGAATTGAGCCTCACATGACTGCAGAACGCATTCCCGGCGCCCCGGCGCGGCGACTCGTCGTCGTCGGAAGTGGCATCGCTGGCCTCTACTCCGCGCTGCTGGCGGCCGAGGCCGGCGCGGACGTCGTTTTGCTCAGCAAGGGAGTGTTGGCTGACAGCAACACATTCTTCGCCCAGGGCGGGATTTCGGCTGTGCTCGAGGAACCCGCCCCCGGTGATACCGTCGCCGCGCACATCGCGGACACCCTCAAGGCCGGTGCGGGCCACTGCGATGAGGCTGCCGTGCGGGTCCTGTGCACCGAAGCGCGCCTCGACATCCTGGGGCTGGAGCGTTTCGGTGTCCGTTTCGACACGGACGACGACGGCGATCCCGCCTTGGGGCTCGAAGCCGCCCACTCCGCGCCGAGGATCCTGCACGCCGGCGGAGATGCCACGGGAGCCGGGGTCGCGAAGGCACTCATCCTAACGGTCCTTGACGCGCAGGACGCCGGGAAGATCCAGGTCTTGGGGCACGCCCAGGCGACTTCGCTGATCCTGTCCGAGGGACGTGTGACGGGCGTTGAATTCCTGCGCAACGGCCGCCTCGAGAGTGTGTTCGGCGATGCCGTGCTGCTCGCCACCGGTGGGGCGGGGCAGCTGTTTGCCCAAACCACCAATCCCTCGGTGGCCACGGCCGACGGACTCGCGCTCGCATGGCGCGCCGGGGCCGAGCTCGCGGACCTGGAGTTTTTCCAGTTCCATCCCACGAGCATGGTCCTGTCCGCGGATGGAAAACCAGCTCCCTTCGGCGCCGATCCGCTCCTCATTTCCGAAGCCGTCCGCGGCGAAGGGGCCATCCTGGTGGACGCTAACGGCGAGCGATTCATGCCAAGCTACCACCCGGACGCCGAACTGGCGCCGCGCGATGTTGTTTCCCGCAGCATCGCGCTGCACCTGGCTTCGCTTGGCGATCCCAACGGCCATGTCTTCCTCGACGCCCGGATCGTGGAGGCGAACAAGGGGGAGGGCTTCCTCGAGAAACGCTTTCCCACGCTCAGTGCCCGGACCCGCGAAGCCGGCCTCGACTGGACCCTCCAGCCCATCCCGGTTGCGCCCGCCGCCCACTATTGGATGGGTGGGGTAGTGACGGACCTCCACGGCCGGACGTCTGTGCCGGGGTTGCTCGCCGCCGGCGAGGTCGCGTGCACCGGCGTGCAGGGCGCTAACCGCTTGGCCAGCAACTCCTTGCTCGAAGGGCTGGTTTTTGGGCGGCGGGCTGTTGAAGCGTTTCTTGGGTCGGTGCCGCCGAACGGTCGCGGGACCGACTCGCAAGTTCCCTCGGCGCCTGCGCTCCGGTCTCACGCCGGCGAACGCCTCGCAAGCTCGGCGGCCGGCTTGGACCTCCACGCAACAACGGCGCTTTCGGGAACCAGCGAGCCGGCTGGGGCACTCACCCCGTGGCAGCCTGAACTTGTCCCTGAGCCCTTCACTCGGGCTGCCCTTCGGCGGCTGATGACTGCCAAGGCGGGGGTGCTGCGGTCCGGGGGCCTGCTCCGGGAGGCGGCCGAGGCACTCGGCGCGTGGGCCGACGTCGTACGCCCTGAAGCGGTTCCTGATTCCGCGGACCCGCGGGTGCACGAGGACGCTAACCTGCTTCTTGCGGCGCGGCTGCTGGTGCGCGCCGCAATGGCGCGACGGGGCTCGCTCGGGGCTCACTACCGGAGCGACGCCGTCGAAACACTACGCGAAGAAACCATTCAGAGATACACGATCCGCCGGAAAGCGAGCCTCGTCAATGACTAGCCTGACCCTCCCCGCAGCACCCGTCCGGGACATTCTGGAGCGGGCGTTCGCGGAGGACGCGCCGAGCGGCGACATCACCTCGCAGCTGCTCATTCCTGCCGAAGCCCGCGCCACCGCTGTGCTCAATGCCCGGGTCCCGGGGGTCTTCAGCGGCGGAACGGTGTTTCGCGACGCGATGCTGCTCATCGATCCGGACACCGAAGTGGAGCTGTTGCTCGCCGATGGTGAAGCGTTCGACGCCGGTACGCACCTGGCGCGGGTCAGCGGCCGGGCCCGCTCGGTGCTGCTCGCCGAACGCGTCGGCCTCAACCTTGCCCAGCGGATGAGTGCCATTGCCACGAAGACGGCGGAGTTCGTCAAGCTGGTCGACGGCACCAAGGCCCGCATCACCGACACGCGGAAAACAACCCCCGGCCTCCGGGTGTTGGAACGCTACGCCGTGCGCTGTGGCGGCGGAGCCAACCACCGCTACAGCTTGTCCGATGCCGTCCTGGCCAAGGACAACCACCTGGCCGTGATGACCGGCGGCGATTCCGCCAAGCTCACCGCACTGCTCAAGGCCGCCAAGGCGCAGCTGGGCCACACTACCCACTTCGAAGTGGAAGTGGACCGCGCCGAGCAGATCGAACCCGTGCTGGCGGCCGGCGTGGACACAATCATGCTGGACAACTTTTCCCTTGAGGAACTCCGTGCCGGCGTGAAGCAGGTGGGCGGCCGTGCCGTCGTCGAGGCGAGCGGCAACGTCAACATCAACACCGTTGCGGACATCGCCGCCGCGGGAGTCGATGTCATCTCCATCGGCGGACTCACGCACAGTGTCAGCGCACTGGACCTGGGCTTGGACGTGACGCTCGATGTGGCACCGGACCCGTCCTTGGCTCTCGGCTGACGCCATGATCTTCCTCGACGCCGCGGCGACGACACCGGTCCGCAGGGAAGTCCTCGAAGCGATGTGGCCGTATCTGACGGGGGAGTTCGGCAATCCCTCAAGCCATCACACTTTGGGGGAAGCGGCTGCAAACGCGTTGACCGAGGCCCGCGCCGCGGTCGCGAAGGTCCTCGGCTGCCGGCCGGGGGAGATCACTTTCACCTCCGGCGGCACCGAAGCAGACAACCTGGCAGTGAAAGGAATTGCCCTCGCGAGACGTGCGGCGGACCCTGGGCTGAATCGCGTTGTCATCAGCGCCATCGAGCACCCCGCCGTCGAAGAATCAGCGCTCTACCTGCGGCGGGTCCACGGGTTCGAGGTGGACGTGGTTCCCGTTGACCGGCATGGTGTCGTGACGGCTGAGGCGCTCCGGGCTGCCCTGACTCCGCAGACGGCCCTTGTCAGCATCATGTATGCGAACAACGAGATCGGGACCGTGCAAGCGGTGCGGCAACTCGCGGAGGTGGCCGCAGAAAACGGGGTGCCGTTCCATACGGACGCCGTCCAGGCCGCGGGCTGGATGCCCATAGGCGTCAAGGAACTGGGAGTCGACGCCCTGAGTATTTCCGGGCACAAACTCGGTGCGCCGAAGGGCAGCGGGGTGCTCTATGCCAAGGGAAGGCTGCGGCTTGAACCGCTGGTCCATGGTGGCGGCCAGGAGCGGGGCAGGCGCTCCGGAACGGAAAACGTGGCGGGTGCCGTTGCGCTGGCCACGGCACTGACGCTGGCCCATGAGGCGCAGTCCGGGCTGGCAGGGCGTGTCTCGGAGTTGCGGGATGCCTTCATCCGCGCTGTCCTTGGGGCTGTGCCCGGTGCGGTGCTGACCGGCCACCCCTCGCAACGGTTGCCCTCCGTTGCGTCGTTCTGTTTTCCCGGCACGAGTGGTGAGTCGGTGTTGCTTGAGCTTGAGCGGCTTGGCGTGGTCTGTTCGAGCGGATCGGCCTGCGCCGCTGGTTCCGATGCTCCCTCGCCGGTCCTGCTGGCCCTGGGAATCGAGACCGAAGTGGCCCAGACTGCTGTCCGCTTCAGCTTCGACTCCACGGTGGCTTCAGCGGAACTCGGGCAAGCCGCGGAAGCCGTGGCTGCCGCCGTCGTGAGCGTGCAGCGGATCGGTCGCCTCTGACTGTCGGCATCCGACCGGCTCGCAGGTGCTCAAACGTGGCGGGCCCTGCGGAAAATCCAGTGCCGCAACATCGTGAACCGCACTGCCGTTGCGAGGAAACCGGACAAAGTGGTGGTCCAGAGGTCCTCGGTCAGGGTGGCATCGGGCCGGAAAGCATGGAGTACGCCCAGGCTCCCGCCCGTGATGACCAAGGCCACCGCGATCACGATCAATCCGTTCAGGTGGTCCCGGGTTCGTTTCCGGCTACCGGTGATTTTGAAGGTCAGCCGCCGGTTCAGCGCCGTGTTCATGAGTGAAGTGATGATCAGTGCTGCGGCGTTGGAAGGTTGGGGTCCCATCCACGGACGGAACAGCGCGTACAGCGCCAGCGAGGTGATGGTACAGATGATTCCGACGCCGGTGAAACGGATGAGCTGCCTGACCACCGGATAACGCAGCACGCCCTTGCGGCGCGTGCTTGTCTTCGGCCGGGAAAGGGGTGTCTGCCGCGTCTCAATTGCCGGCACGGCAGGAGGCTCCATGGCTCAAGCCTGTCATACCAAGCTGGGAAATTTCTCCCAGGATGCTTCGAGAACGGGGTTGCTGAGCTCCCCGATACCCTCGATGCGGCACGTCACAAGGTCTCCCGGCTCGATCCTGGCGCACTCGGCCGGGAAGCCGGTGAGGACCAGGTCTCCGGGGTGCAAGGTCATGAACGAGGTGAGGTAGACAAGGATCTCGTCCACTTTCCATCCGAGGTCGGCGGTGCTGGCTGTCCGCAATTCCCTGCCGTTGTGCACGATGCCGATCGATAAGTCGCTGTCGTCCAGGTCAGTGACGATCCACGGTCCCGCGGGAGTGAACGTGTCCTGGCTTTTCGCGCTGATCCAGAGTTCGTCGGTCTTCTGCAGGTCCCTCGCCGAGACATCGTTGCCGATGGTGAAACCGAGGATGGCGTCGCGCGCGTTGTCGAGCGTGAGCCCGCGGACCTTGCGCCCGACGACGACGGTGAGTTCCGCTTCAGGGTCCACGTAGCCGACGTCCGAGGCGAGTTCGATCGCGTCGCCCGGTCCGATCACGCTTGTGGCCGCCTTGTGAAACGCCTGCGCAGGCAGCTCGCGGCCTGGCTGACCGGTGTTGTGCGCCATGCCGAAGACGTTCGCGGGAACAGACGGCGCCAGGAACGTGAACGCATCCTCGGGGACCTCGGTTCCGCTAACCCACCCCGGTCGTCCGGCGCTGTTGCGATTTGCCGGCGAGCCTGGGAACGGGCTGTCCACCACAGTCCAGCGCCGGCCTTCTGCGGAAGCGAAGTCGACGGCGTCGTTCGCGACGAAGAATTGTTCGTCCGGGGAGGCGGGGGAGAGAGGTCGGACGCGGGCGATCCGGCGTGCACGTGAGGAAGTCATGAAGACATCCTACGTCCCCGTGCCTGCTGATCTTGCACCTGTTTACCTTGCACCTGCTTAGGCGGGCAGGTAGAGCTCGCCCACCGGGATGTCGGCGTTCAGGCGGTTTGCCGGACCGGCCAGGGGGCAGGCCCAGGCCTCGTTGTATGCGCAGGACGGGTTGTAGGCGAAGTTGAAGTCGAGCACGAACTCCTGTTGCCCGGATCCGCGAAGGCCATGGAAGGCGCCCTTGATGGTGTCCAGCAAGTACCGGCCGGCGCCATAGCTTCCTCCGGGTTTGCCGGCTGTGGCGTCGCGGAACGGCACGAAGATGCCGCCGCCGTAGCTCCGGAGGCGCCACACGGCCAGCGAGCCAAGTTCGTCAAGATCGAAGGTGCCGAGGCGGACAAACGGCACCGTGCCGTCAGTACCCGTCTGGACGTTCATCTCCTGGCCCGCGCCCTCAGGAGAGAGGGAAGCGTAGCGGCGAAACCGGGGATCGTAGTCTGCGGTGCGCAAGCCCGAGAACGCCTTCTTGCTGGCGGGAGTCAGTGCCGAGGCCGGGTGGGTTCCGAACATGCGGTCCCGTTCCTGGCGCCAGTAGACATGGGCCTGGAACGGGTCGTCCACCGCGATCTTGCGGACGTTGTCGTACATGGCAAAAGTTCGCAAACGCCAGTCCGCGATGTCCACGGCGGAGATATCCGCGACATTGTTTTCTTCCTCGTCAAGCAGATCGGGAGCCATGCGTCCAGCCTAGTCCTACGGCGCGGGCCGACGCGGCGTCAGGAGCGCATCGGCCGGGTCTGGAAGTGCGAAACGCCGATCCGGACGGGCCGGCGGCCGGTTCGACGCCGCTAGGCTGGGGCGCATGAGAGCAAAGCGGATCCCGTTGAAGGTTTCAGTCGCCGTCCTGGGTGCGCTCATCACGGTCGCCGCGGCCGGCTGCAGTTCCGAGGGCAAGGGCGGACCCGTGTGGACAGCCGGGGCCGACAGTGCGGCACCTGGGACCGCGACGCCGTCGGGCGGTTCCACTGGTCCGGGGAGCCCTTCGGCAGCAAGTACGGCGACAGCGGGTGCGACCGCCTCGGCGTGGAAGACATACTCGGATCCGGCCAAGAAGGTCAGCTTCGACCTTCCGAGCGACTGGATTGCGCAATCGGTCACGCCGGACGCCGGTTCCATGCCGGGCGCCCTGAAAGTCGAGGTGAAAGATGCCAAGGGAGGGTATCTGGCGACCCTTCACACGGGTTTGCCCTCGGCGAGCCCGGCTGACTGCAATCCAGCCGCCAAGCGTCCCTACGTCGTGGTCAGCAGCGTGCCTATTGACCTGCCCCATGCGGACGGTGATTCCACGATCCCCCCGCACGTGGTCTTCCGGGTCATCCAAGGCTACAAATTCTTCGGCTCGTATGGCATCACCAACTTGGTGGCTGGATCCGATGCCCACGCCTGCCAGTTGCGCAACCTGGTGGTGGGCCCCTCGGGAAAGGGCAACTACTACTTCGGGGACATGCCTTCCCTGCACGCGTTCGCCACGGACGAGGTAGTTGCTCCCGCGAAGTCCTTCGACACGTTGGACCAAGCCGCCAAGTACGTTGACCAGAGTTCGGAATTCGCCAACGTCCAGCGGATGCTATTGTCTCTGAAGGTCAATCTGTAGAACCACGATTGACAGACGCTCGTCGGCGCCAACTCCGCACAATTAGTGGGTTGTCCAGCCGCAACACTCCGGAGATCCATGGAACGTACCGTTGCTGCCCAGCTCGTTTTCAAGACCGTCGCCAACACCAAAGTGGCTATGGCAATCGCCGTGGCCAGCAATCCAGGTTACGACTCGTTGACCGAAGAGCTGTCAGTCACGGTGGAAGGCGAAGCCGTTCCGCTCATTGAACTGACGGACCATCACGGCGGACGTTTCCACTACATGGAGTTCGCCGAACCCAGCGAGGTAACGGTCGATTACCGCGCCTCGGTGGAGGGCCTCGGCGTCCCCGATGAGTCCTCCCGGATGGAGCTCATCCGCTACGTGCGGCCCAGCCGCTATGCCGAATCCGATCGTCTCCTTCCGACCTCGTATGCCGAGTTCGGCGGGCTGCACGGCGGGGAGCTGTTGCTGGCCGTCCGCAACTGGGTCCACGACGAGCTCCGGTACGTCAGCGGTTCCTCGCGGGGAACGGATGGAGCGGTGGAAACGCTCCTGCATCGCAAAGGCGTTTGCCGGGACTTCGCCCACCTTGCCATCGCCCTCCTGCGTTCGAAGGACATCCCGGCCCGGCTCGCCGCAGTGTATGCGCCCGGTTTGAGCCCCATGGATTTCCACGCCGTGGCAGAGGCCCACATCGACGGAACGTGGTACGTGATCGATCCCACCGGCCTGGCTCCGCGCGAATCCATGCTCCGCATCACAGCCGGACGCGATTCCTCGGATACCGCGTTCCTGTCCACTGTGGGCGGCAGCCTGTCGTTGAAGAGCTTGAAGGTCACCGCGGTAGTGGCCGACGAGCTGCCGGATGAGGATCCGGCACAGCTCGTCGTTCTCCGCTAGCGACTACTTGCTCGCGACGAACGCTTGGAGCTTTTGCGTCAGGCGTAGAAGCTCACGCTGTTCGTCGGCAGTCAGCGCAGGCGCCACAAGTTCGGCAATGTCGCGGACATGCTCGCGGCCGATCTCTTTCTGCAGTTCCTGTCCTGCCGGGGTAAGCCCCAGCAGTATCCCGCGTCCGTCGTCGGGGGCGGTGCTGCGCTCCACGAGCCCGCGCTTCTCCAACCTTTCAACCAGCCGGCTCAGGCTGGATTGGCTGAGCAGGACGTGGTCGTTGATCTCGTTCAGCCGCAGCTTGCCCGTGGGGCACCGGGAGAGGGTGAACAGGACGTCATACTCCTTGATAGGCAGCTTCTTGAACGCCTGCCCGGCCTGGAGCCGGCGCATCACCGCCACTTGGGAGCGGAACAAGGACTCCCAGGTTTCGGCGGCGAGGCGCACGCCCGACGAGCCCGGCGCTGTGGTGGTCACGGGGTCCGCCCTGCGTTGTCGCTGACGGAATCGGCTGCAGCCTCACTGGCCGAGGCCACGGATGCTGCCACCCGGGATGCATGGGTGGGCGCGTCAGGTACGTGGGCCGGCTTGCGGTCCTCGAACTCTTTGCGCAGGACCGGCAGGACTTCTTCGCCGAAGAGGTCCAGCTGTTCCAGGACGGTCTTGAGCGGCAGGCCCGCGTGGTCCACGAGGAACAGCTGGCGCTGGTAGTCGCCGAAGTACTCGCGGAAGGTCAGGGTCTTTTCGATGACTTCCTGCGGGCTGCCGACCGTTAGCGGAGTCTGGGACGTGAAGTCCTCGAGCGAAGGCCCGTGGCCGTATACCGGTGCATTGTCGAAGTACGGACGGAACTCCTTCACTGCGTCCTGGGAGTTCTTGCGCATGAAGAACTGCCCGCCCAGCCCGACGATGGCTTGGTCCGCCTTGCCGTGGCCGTAGTGCTCGTAGCGTTCGCGGTACAGGCCGATCAGCTGCTGGTAGTGCTCCTTGGGCCAGAAGATGTTGTTGGCGAAGAAGCCGTCACCGTAGTACGCGGCAAGTTCCGCGATCTGCGGGCTGCGGATGGAGCCGTGCCAGACGAACGGCGGGACGCCGTCGAGAGGGCGGGGCGTGGAGGTGAAGTTCTGTAGCGGGGTGCGGTACTTGCCGCTCCAATTCACAGTGTCCTCGTCCCAGAGGCGGCGCAGCAGGGAGTAGTTCTCCACGGCGAGCTCGATCCCGTCCTGGATATTCTTGCCGAACCAAGGGTAGACGGGGGCGGTGTTGCCGCGGCCCATGATGAGGTCCACGCGGCCGTCCGCCAAGTGCTGGAGCATCGCGAAGTCCTCGGCGATCTTGACCGGATCGTTCGTGGTGATCAGCGTGGTGGAGGTTGAGAGCGTGATGCGTTCAGTCTGCGCCGCGATGTAGGCGAGCGTGGTGGTGGGGGACGACGAGAAGAAGGGCCTGTTGTGGTGCTCGCCGATCGCGTAGACATCCATGCCGATCTCTTCGGCCTTCTTGGCGATGGCGACGGCGGCCTTGATGCGCTCGTTCTCGCTGGGGGTGTGGCCCGTGGTGGGGTCAGTGGTGATGTCGCTGACGCTGAATACGCCGATCTCCATGATGTGCCTTTCTGCCTGCCCGATTGATATCCGGGCTCTGCCAACATTCTATCCCAAAATAGATGCATTTGCATGTATCACTGCCTGCAACAGGGCATGGCATCATTTTGTTCCCGCTGTGTCGCCCTACTCCGCGGGGCTTGAAGCGGAACGGCGGCCGGAGACTTTGGGGATCGTTCCCGTGGTCCAGTCCAGGTGTTCGCCCTCCCCGTGGCCGGCAACGCCGTCCTTCACGACGTCGTGGCGTTGCGTGAGTGCCTTGAGCAGGCCTTTCTTCTCCCGTCGGCCTTCGACCAGTTTGTAGAGGACGGGGACAAGGACCAGCGTCAACGCCGTGGACGAAACAAGGCCGCCGATGACCACGATCGCGAGCGGCCGGGAAATGAACCCGCCGCCTCCCGTGATTCCCAAAGCCATGGGCGTCAGCGCGAAGACGGTCGCAAGTGCGGTCATGAGGATCGGACGTAGCCGCTGCTGGGCACCGTGGGTGATGGCCTCCGCCACGCTCATTCCCGGGCTTCCATCGTGTGGCTTGCGGTACTGGTTGATGAGGTCGATCAGGACGATCGCATTCGTCACCACGATTCCCACCAGCATCAGCATTCCGATCAGGGACGGCAGTCCGAGCGGAACTCCCGTGACCAGGAGCAAAGCGATGGCACCGGTCGCCGCAAACGGCACGGACACCAACAGGATGAGCGGCTGGACGAGGGACTTGAAGGCGGCCACCATGATGACATAGACAATGGCGACGGCTGCCAGGAGCGCGAGGCCGAGCTGGCGGAACGAGTCCGCCTGCTGCGTCGTGGCGCCGCCGATCGTGGCGGTGACGCCTGCCGGCAGTTGCACGGAGGCGAGCCGGTCGCTGACTGCCGTGCTGACGGCGCCCAGATTGGAGCCCGACGGCGTGACGGTCACCTTCGCCGTCCGCTGGCCGTTGCTGCTGGTGATCGTTACCGGAGTGTCCACTTGCTGCACCGACGCGATGTTGGACAGCGGCACGGGCCCGGCCGGCGTCGGGAGACTGATGGCGCTGACCTCGGCGATGCTCTTGAAGTGGGTGCCTTCGCCGATCTGTACCGGGAAGTCCGTCGTGTCGATACGGACGGTGCCTGCGGGGATGGGACTCACTGTGGAAGCCAGGACGCCGGCAACTTGTTCTTCGTTCAGCCCGGCGGCGACAGCTTTGGCGCGATCGACCTTGACCTGGACCACGGACTGGCTGGCATCCAGGTTGGTGGCGACCTCCGAGCTCCCTGGTACGCCGTCCATGGCCTTCGCCACGGCGTCGCTCGCGGTCTTGAGATCCGCACTGTTGGCGGCGTTGATGGTGATGTCCACGCTGGAGGACGTGCCCAGGCCCCCTTGCTGTGCGCCGACGGTGACCTTCCCGGCAGGAGAGGCCCCGGCGAGGCGGGACCGCACCGTATCCTGCAGTTTCTGCTGGTCGGCCTTATCGTCCGTCACCACGGTGAACGTCGAGTTGGAAGCGCCGGTTGAGGTGAGCGCGGCGAAACCCGTCTGGGCGTTGCCCGACGTGACCTGGACATCTTTGATGCCATCGATTCCGCGGAGGACCGACTCCACCTGCGCGGCGGCGGCGTCGGTCTGCTCCAGGCTGGTCCCGGCGGGAAGTACCTGGCGCACGGTCATGCTGTTCTGGCCGGAGTCGCCCAGCAGGTCCGTGGCGAGCAGCGGGGACATGGCCGCCGTTCCACCCAATACAAGGACAGCGGCGACGATCGTGATGATCGGATGCCTCTGGGTTTTGACCAGGATGGGCAAGTACCCGCGCTGCAGGAGGCTGCGTTGCTCTGCCTCATGCCCCTTTGTCCGGGCGTCCTCCGCGGCACGCCGGTCCACGGCGGCCGCGGCAGGCGACGGCGACTTGAGGAACCAGTATGCCAGCACCGGAACGATGGTCAGGGATACGAGCAACGAGGACAACAGGGCGATGGTCACTGTCAGGGCGAAGGGCCGGAACAGTTCGCCGGCGAGGTTGCCCACGAACGCGATCGGCAGGAAGACGGCGACTGTGGTGAGGGTGGACGCCGTGATGGCACCGGCAACTTCCCGGATGGAATTGAAGATGGCTTCGAGCTTGTGTTCGCCGTAGCTGAGGTGCCGCTTGATGTTCTCGATCACCACGATCGAATCGTCCACCACCCGGCCGATCGCGATGGTCAACGCGCCGAGGGTGAGGATGTTGAGCGAGTAGTGGGTCGCCGATATTCCGATGAACGTGATCAGGAGCGACAAGGGAATGGACACCGCCGTCACCAGTGTGGAACGCACGGACATCAGGAACACAAGAATGACTGCCACAGCGAAGCCGAGTCCAAGAAGGCCTTCCGTGGTGAGGTCCTTGATGGACTTCTCGATGTAGGGGGCCTGGTCGAACACCGGGGTGAAATGCGCATTGGAGCCGAGTTCGGCTTCCATGTTGGGAATGGAATCCTTGACGGCATGCGAAATGGCGACCGTATCGCCGTCGGGCTTCTTTGTGATGGACAGGGCCAGCGTCGGCTTCCCGTTGGTCCGGGTAATGGAGGTCGCGGCGTCGTCCTGAATGCTCACGTCGGCAACCCCGCCGATTGTGGTGCCGGCCTTCGCACCGGTGAGCGGCAAGCCCTTGATGACGTCGAGGGAGTCAACCGGGCTCCCGATCTGCAGGGAGAGCGTCTTGCCCTGGTCCTCGATGGTTCCGGCCGGGACCAGCGTCCGTTGTTCTTGAGGGCGTTCGTGAGCGACTGGACCGTGGCACCGTTCGCGGCCATGGCCTGGGCCTTGGGTTGGATCAGGATGTGCTGGGTGGCTCCGCCCGTCACGTCAGCACTGCGGACTCCGTCCAGTTTCTGGAGTCGGGGAACACTCAAGCGCTGCAGGTCCGCGTTCAACCCGCTGAGGGGCTTGTCCGAGGACACCGCCAGGTACACGATCGGGAAGTCGCTGATGCTGCCTGCAAAGGACTGGGGCTGGACATCGGCCGGAAGTACACGCTTGGCGTTGGAGATGGCGCGATCGATCTGGTTGCGTGCGCGGTCCAGGTTCGAGCCGTACGTGAACACCATGGTGATCTGCGAAACACCGTTCCGCGACGTCGAGGTGGTCGATTCCAGGCCCTCGACGCTGTTCAATGCTGTTTCGAGCGGGCGGCTGAGCTGCTTGTCGACAACGTCCGGGGACGCGCCGGGCATGGCCGTGATCACCGAGATCTGCGGGAACTCGATCGAGGGGATGAGCTCCTGCTTCAGGGAAGACATGGTGATCACGCCGAACACCGCCGCGAAGACGGTGATCAGCGCGATCAGTGCCCTGTTCGCCAGTGAAAGCTTTGCCAGACGGAACACTGCACTCTCCCTGGGATCTACGGTCTGTCTCGTGTCGTGAACCGGCCGCAGCCCGGGCGGTTGCTAGTGCTGGACGGCGTCGGCCGGCTCAAGTTGGAGCGAACGGGCAGTGCTCGCTTCCAGCTCGGCCGCGAGTTCCGGATTGCTGTTCAGTTTGACGCCGTAACCCGGCATCATTTCCTTGAGCTTGGACTGCCATCCCTTGAAGTTCTTCGGGAAGGCGCGCTGGAGCATCTCGATCATGATGGGAACGGCAGTGGAGGCGCCGGGGGAAGCGCCGAGCAGTGCACCGATCGAGCCGTCACGCGCCGTGATGACTTCGGTGCCGAACTGCAGCACGCCACCCTTCTTCGAGTCCTTCTTGATGATCTGCACACGCTGGCCTGCGGTGATGAGCTCCCAATTGCCGCCGTCGGCCTGGGGGTAGTACTCGCGGAGGGACTCCACCTTGGCGTCGTGGCGCTTGGCCACTTCCTTGATCAGGTACGCAGTCAGGTCCATGTTGTCCTTGGCCACGGCCAGCATCGGAATGATGTTGCTCGGGCGGATGGACAGCGGCAGGTCAAGGTAGCTGCTCGTCTTGAGGAAGTTGGTGGAGAAGCCGGCATACGGGCCGAAAAGCAGCGAACGCTTGCCGTCAACGTAGCGGGTATCAAGGTGCGGAACCGACATAGGCGGGGCGCCCACGGAGGCCTGGCCGTATACCTTGGCGCCGTGCTGGCTGGCTATGGCCTCGTCGGTGCAGCGGAAGAACTGCCCGGACACCGGGAATCCGCCATAACCCTTGCTTTCCGGGATGCCCGATGCCTGGAGCAGGTGGAGTGCTCCACCGCCGGCGCCGACAAAGACGAACTTGGCGTGGATCTGGCCGTGCTCGCCGGAAGCCGGGTGCTTGAGCGAAAGGTCCCAGCCGCCGTCGGAGGCTTTGCTGACGTTGGTGACGTTGTGGCCGTAGTTGACTTCGACGCCGTTGGCGGCGAGGTACCCGGTCAGCTCACGGGTCAAAGCTCCGAAGTCGACGTCGGTGCCCTCGGCCGCGCGGGTGGCGGCAACGCGCTGCTTGGCGTCGCGGCCCTTGACGATCAACGGAGCCCACTTGGCGATCTGTGCCTGGTCCTCCGTGTATTCCATGCTGCGGAAGAGCGTGTTGGGCTTGAGCGCCTCGTAGCGGGCCTTGAGGAAGTCTGCGTGCTTGTCGCCGATGACGAAACTCATGTGCGGGACGGTGTTGATGAAGCCCTTGGGGGAGCCGATCAATTTGTTGTCCACCAGGTGTGACCAGAACTGGCGGGAAAGCTGGAACTGCTCGTTGATGTGGAGGGCCTTGGACGGGTCCACCGAGCCGTCCTTAGCTGCGGGGGAGTAATTAAGCTCACAGAGCGCTGCATGCCCGGTTCCCGCGTTGTTCCACGGTCCGGAGCTTTCCAGGCCGACTTCGTCGAGGCGCTCGAAGAGGGAGATGGTCCAGCTGGGTTCGAGTTGCTTGATGAACGCACCCAGGGTTGCGCTCATGATTCCGCCCCCAATAAGGACGACGTCAGCGTGGTGTGTCTTGGAAATGAAGGTCACGATCTATCTCCGATAGCGGCGGCACTGGCTGTCACAGAATATCCCCGCGTGGGGCCATAACTGAAATTGCGCCGGGTCGTCAAGACTTCAGGCGAACGTTTGTAAAAACTTCGTTTAAGACAGGCGACGCAGGGTACTTCTCGACGCGGTCGGAAAGGGCCAACGCCGAGATGGGGAACGCGATGGGTACTGCGGGGACGGTCGCGGCAATCTGGGCATTGATGGTCTGGTACTGGGAGTTGCGGTCGGCGCCCTCGGGGAGTCCCCGGGCCCGGTCGATCTTTGAGAACACCTGGGGATCGCTGTAGCCGAACTCGCCGTTGTTCTCTCCGAAAAGGGTGCCGACGAAATTGTCGGGGTCGGAGTAGGCGCCATTCCAACCGAGCAAATGCAGCGCATGGTCTCCCGGGGATTGGACCTTCTGGAGGTAGCCGTTATCCCAGCTCACGGGTACCGGCTTGATGTTCAGTCCGATGGCAGTGAGCTCTGCGCTGATCTCGGCGTAGATCTTTTCCGGAGTGGGAAGGTAGGCGCGGGTGACATTGAGCGGGTAGTAGAACTTGAGTTCCTCGCCCTTGTAACCGGACTTGGCGAGCAGCTGCTTGGCCTTATCCGGGTCGTATCCCAAGGACGGTGCGTTGTTGTTGAAGCCACTTAGCTTGGGGGGAACGAACTGGGACGCCGGAGAGGTGTTGTCGATGAAGAACTTGTGGATAAGGGTGTCTTTGTCGATGGCCATCTCGATTGCCTGGCGCACGCCGAGATTCTGGAGCGGCGCCACGGACTCATTCATTCCCAGATACATCACGGAGAACGGATCCCGTTGGACGATTTGCATGCCCTTCTTGACCAGTTGGTCGAAGGTGTCCGCAGTGACCAGGTCGTAGCCGTCGATTTTTCCTGCAAGCAGCGCTTGAAGACGGCTTTGCGGATAGTCGAACGGAATGAAGTTGACTGTGGCAATCTCTCCCCGGTTGCCCCAGTACCCCTTGTAGCTGGTGAGGGTGATGCGGTCTTGGCTCCAGGAGGAGAAAGCGTAAGGACCGGTGCCCACCGGGTGGGAGGCGTAGGCCGAGGCCGGCTGCCCTGCCAATTTCTTGTCAAGGACGTTGGCGTTGCCGTCGGCCATTGCTTTCGGGGATGACATTGCGAACGCCGGCAGCGTCAAGGCCTGAAGGAATTCGGTGAAGGGCTTGGTCAGGTTGATTTGCACGTGGTCGGCAGAGACAACCTTGCAGTTCTTGAAGAGCGACAGCGACGCCTCGTCCGAGAATGACTTGAAAACGCTCTTGAAGGGGATGCCCGCGACTTGCTGCCGCACGGCTGCGGGGAAGTTAAACCAACGGTTGAAGTTACTGCAGACTGCAGCGGCGTCGAACGCGGTTCCGTCGTGGAAGGTGACCTTCGAGCGCAACATGAAGTCGTAGCTGAGTCCGTCGTTTCCTTGCGACCAGGATGTGGCAAGCAAGGGGGTCGGTTGACCGGTGGACGGGTCGACTCCTACGAGGCCTTCCATCACTTGCCGGGTGACTCGATACGATTCGGCGTCGTTCGTCAGTGCAGGATCGAGGCCAAGGGGCATCGACGGGGTGCCGAAGTTGAAGGTCTTGCTCGGCTCCGCCGGCGCGTCGCCTGCGGACGATGTTGACGGTGCCGGTCCGGGACTTACCGTGCACGAGGTCAAAGCCACGGCCAGAAGGCCTGCGCCGATTTGTAGCGCGACTCGGCGAAGCTTGCTGCTTACCACTCTTGTCCCCTCAAGGCAGTTGGACGGGCTGGGGCCCGTGGCAGCCGGACCGCAGTCCAGTCTAGTTCAGGGCACTGAGTCCTGGCTGAAAACGGGAAGTGCCCCGGGCCAAGGACCGGGGCACTTCATGAAGGTGCGCAAGGGGGGACTTGAACCCCCACGCCCGAAGGCACAGGAACCTAAATCCTGCGTGTCTGCCAATTTCACCACTCGCGCTGGCGCTGGTACCCGGACCGGTTTGCGGGATTCCCCGCTACGGTCATATACCGGCCTCTATTGTACCCGCGGTTTTGCACCGGCCGGTGCAGCCGCGGCTCTGCGGCCGCGCTGTGGCTATTTGTCGAGCTTGAGATCCCTGCGGAGCTTCGCGACATGGCCGGTAGCCCGCACGTTGTACTGGGCCACGGCAACCTTGCCGTCGGGATCCACCACGATCGTTGAGCGGATCAGCCCTTGGTACGTGCGCCCATAGTTCTTCTTTTCGCCCCATGCCGCATAAGCGTCGGCTACCCGGTGTCCTTCGTCGGAAAGCAGGGGGAAGGTGAGTGATTCTTCGGCCGCAAACTTTTCCAGGTCCTTTACCGTGTCCGGAGAGATACCCAGGACGTCGTAACCGGCAGCCTGAAGGGCGGCGAGGGAATCCCGGAAGTCGCAGGCCTGCTTGGCGCATGCCGGCGTGGAAGCCGCCGGGTAGAAGTAGATGACCGTATTACGGCCGCGCTGCGAGGCCAGGCTGACCTCGCGACCCGTGTGGTCTTTGAGGGTGAAGTCCGGCGCAAAGTCGCCGGGAATGAGTCGTTCAGCCATTTGTGCTCCTTGCTAGCGTCCGCGACCACTTAGCTTAGTGACGAGTCGCGCGCTTCACGAATTGCGCCCTCCGGAGCCTGATCCGCTCGGAGTGGTCTATATACTGACATTTATGCCTGATATGGAACGGTGGCCCACCGGGCGCCTGCTCTCCACGGCCGCGCGTCTCGTGGAGCATGCCTGGAACGAGAAATTGCGCGGTATGGACCTGACCCATGCCGGGGTCATTGTCATGGAAGTTCTTGCCGTCAAGGGACCGACCACCCAGTCGACGCTCGCGCAGATCGTCCGGGTTCAGGCGCAGACAATGGGGAAGACGCTCTCGAGGCTCGAGGCCCACGGCCACGTCAGCCGTGCGCGCAGCATGTCCGACCGCCGGAGCCAGGTGGTTAGTTTGACCGAGGCGGGGGAGCACACCCTGGGGCTCGCCACGCAGCTGGAACGCGAAGTGCTCGAACCTGTACCCGTGGATACAGCCAAACTGCGGCGGGAACTTCAAGCACTGGTGCGGGAGCTGGCGACCAACCAATCCTCGGCGGTTGCAAACGAGATTGTCGCAATGGATTCAGGCCTGGCGTCCGGCGAAGCTTCCAAATAAGCCTCCGCAGGCCGGCCCGGGTGAAGTCTCGGCCCGGTGAAGTGGGGTCCGGATCGAGGCGCCGAAAACGCGAAGCCGGCCGAAAAGCAAAAAAGATCCCTGGACGGCCATTCAGCCATCCAGGGATCTTCCTTTTGGTGCACCCCCCGGGACTTGAACCCGGAACCCATTGATTAAGAGTCAATTGCTCTGCCAATTGAGCTAGAGGTGCAATTGTTTGTTGCTCGCAACGCAAAGAAATAACCCTTGAGCGGCTGCTGCCGCTCAAGGGTTGTTCCCTTTGGTGCACCCCCCGGGACTTGAACCCGGAACCCATTGATTAAGAGTCAATTGCTCTGCCAATTGAGCTAGAGGTGCATTTGTCGATTTCAATCAACGGAGGGCTTTTCTTCCCTCGTTGATCTCCGCAACGACATGTAACTCTACACGACAGTTGCCGAAGTGTGAAATCGGCACGGACCTACTCCGCGTCACCTCCGGGGGCGCTTCAGGAGCGGTGAAAAGTCAGGGTCAGCGGCGGTTCCTGCGAGGTGGCCGGAAACCTGCCGCCTCGGCGTGGGCGCTTGAAACGAACCAGACCTCGGCTTTGACGTCGTCATAGGACGGGCTGTCTTCATCGTGGTAGGTCATGGTGTCGGCGTTGCCTTTGACTGTGTAGCCATCAGGGCCGCTCCCGTCGGCGCCGGCCGCAGCCGAGCCTTCACCGTACGGCTGCTCGGCGGCCAGGTGCCCGCCCAGCGGCGATGCGTTCGTGGAGTCCGGGACCTGGGTGGTTGACTCATCAACAGGCGACGGCTCAACGGGCGACCGGGCCGCGCCGGGAGTTCCTCCCCGATCTGCCTGCACCTCTGTTCGCACATCTGCCTGCGCCGTCTCGGCAGAGGTATCGGCGGCCTCCGCCGCTGCGGATTCCGCGCCGGGAAGCGTCGGTGCGTGCGCATCCGTGTACTCGCGGTGATGGATCGGCGCAGCGGCCGCGGGTGCGCCTTCGCTCCACGTGGCTTCCCACTCCGCGCTGTCGGCTAACTGTTCGGGCGTGGCTGCTTCCGTGCCCGACGCCGGACCGCCAGCTCCGGAGGGACCGTCGTCGGCCGCTGTCACATCGTCGGCTGTCACTCCACCCTCAAGTTCCGGCTCGCCAGGGGTCGGTGCCGGGGCTTTGGAAACCGCGTCTTCGGACAGGACCGGTTCCGCGAGCGTGGGTTCCTCGAAAACGGGCTCCTCGAACTCGGGCTCCTCGAACTCGGGCTCCTCCGCCGGGCTTCCGGTCGCCGGGGACTCGGAAGTCCCCGTCATTCCGGTTTCGAGGGGAGGGGCAGGGCGCTCGCGGTCCTCGACGTCGCCCGCTGCAGGTGCCGGTTCCGGCTCGGGTTCGGCCGCGCGCGACTCGGCTAGATCTTGTTCGCTGGTCGCTGTTGCAGCGACGAGCGGGGCTGAGCCTGTCACGGCGGCGGAAGCGACGTCCATTTGTGGCGACGAGGCGGTCGGCGAGGAAGAAGATGGGGAGATGGGGCTTTCGGAAGGCTTTGCCTTGTTGCGGCTCAGGAGCCACCAAACAATTGCGACGATCAACACAATGACGATGACCCAGATCAACCAATCCATGGGGGAGCCCTTCTGCTCGAGTGGCGCAGTTGTTGTCGTGATTTGACGTTACGTCCGCGTCACGGGGCTGTCTAGGTTAGTCAATCGATGTTGGTCAATCGATTCGCCACTTTCGCGGATCGCGCGATGCCGCCGGACGGACGCGCGATGCCGCGGGTTGGAGCTGCGGTACGATAGTGATGTCCGTCTCACATGTTGAGACGCCTGTCCGCTATTTGAATGAAATATTGAATGAAATAGCGATAAATTCGCCCAAACCCGCCAATCCTGGTCGTTGCTCACAGTCCGGGAGTCATAGACTCGTGCCCATGAGTGACCACACCCCCATTGCGACAGACAACCAGCCGGACATCAAGCCACGCAGCCGGGTCGTAACGGACGGCATCCATGCCGCCCCCGCGCGAGGCATGTTCCGGGCCGTAGGGATGGGCGATGACGACTTCGCCAAGCCCCAAATCGGCGTCGCGAGCTCGTGGAATGAAATTACGCCCTGCAACCTTTCGCTGAACCGGCTCGCACAGGGCGCCAAGGAAGGCGTTCACGCCGGTGGTGGTTTCCCCATGCAGTTCGGCACCATCTCCGTTTCGGACGGCATTTCCATGGGCCACGAAGGCATGCACTTTTCCCTTGTTTCGCGCGAGGTCATTGCCGACTCCGTTGAAACCGTCATGCAGGCCGAGCGCATCGATGGCTCCGTTTTGCTGGCCGGTTGCGACAAGTCCCTCCCGGGCATGCTGATGGCGGCCGCCCGCCTGGATCTCGCCAGCGTCTTCCTCTATGCCGGTTCCATCATGCCGGGCTGGGTCAAGCTCGAAGACGGCTCGGAGAAGGAAGTCACCCTCATTGACGCCTTCGAGGCCGTGGGCGCCTGCGCCGCCGGAAAGATGAGCAGGGGCGACCTGGACCGCATCGAACGCGCGATCTGTCCTGGTGAAGGCGCCTGTGGCGGTATGTACACGGCCAACACCATGGCGTGCATCGGCGAAGCACTCGGCATGTCCCTGCCGGGCTCGGCTGCCCCGCCCTCGGCAGACCGCCGTCGTGATGACTTTGCCCGCAAGTCCGGCGAGGCAGTGGTCAACCTGCTCCGCCTCGGCATCACCGCCCGGGACATCATGACCAAGAAGGCGTTCGAGAACGCCATCGCCGTCACCATGGCCTTCGGCGGTTCCACCAACGCCGTCCTCCACTTGCTGGCAATTGCCCGCGAGGCCGAGGTCGAGCTGACCCTGGACGACTTCAACCGCATCGGCGACAAGATCCCGCACTTGGGCGACCTCAAGCCTTTCGGCCGCTACGTCATGACCGACGTCGACAAGATCGGCGGCGTGCCGGTCATCATGAAGGCACTGCTCGACGCCGGCCTGCTGCACGGCGACTGCCTCACCGTTACCGGCAAGACCCTCGCCGAGAACCTCGCCTCGATCAACCCGCCGGACCTCGACGGCAAGATCCTGCGCGCGCTGGACAACCCGATCCACAAGACCGGCGGCATCACCATCCTGCACGGTTCGATGGCGCCGGAAGGTGCCGTCGTGAAGAGCGCCGGCTTCGACGCCGATGTCTTCGAAGGCACTGCCCGCGTGTTCGAACGCGAGCAGGGCGCCCTCGACGCCTTGGACAAGGGCGAGATCAAGGCCGGAGACGTCGTCGTGATCCGTTACGAAGGACCCAAGGGTGGTCCGGGCATGCGTGAGATGCTCGCCATCACCGGCGCCATCAAGGGTGCTGGCCTCGGCAAGGATGTGCTCCTGCTGACCGATGGCCGCTTCTCCGGCGGCACCACGGGTCTGTGCATCGGGCACGTCGCGCCGGAAGCCGTCGACGGCGGACCGATCGCCTTCGTCAAGGACGGCGACAAGATCCGCGTGGACATTGCTGCACGTTCATTCGACCTCTTGGTTGACGACGCCGAGCTCGAGTCCCGTAAGGAAGGCTGGGAGCCCCTCCCGGCCAAGTTCAGCAAGGGTGTCCTCGCCAAGTACGCCAAGCTGGTGCACAGCGCCTCGACGGGCGCCTACTGCGGGTGATTCCTACCCTGGCGATGCGGCGTGGCCGCCGCATCGCCAGGGGACCTCGGAATCAGCCTTACTAAGCCCTGCCGCCTGCCGCCAGCGCGGGCTTGTCGCCAGGGAAAAGCGAGCATGCCCAATCCGTGGACAACGAGGTCCACATAGTGAGATGACATCTTCATCGTTTGACACCAATCTCACAAAGAGGGAACACTGAACGCATGATCGCATTCGTTACTGTCGGCGCCACCGTGGGCACTGTCGTACTTACCAAGCGCGTGGCCTCCTAGCCCGACTGGTAACGAACCGTCACGCGCAACCCCTCGAAGAGCCGCAAGGCTGAGGGGTTTTTTTATTTCCTGTTTTCAGGAGAAGGCGCATCAAGCAAGAACCCGCAAGAACGCAGTACCCAAGCAGTACCTTTCACTAATTGAAGATCCCCAAAGGAAGAGTCCGATGAGCAAAGGATCGCCGATCAGCCCCTCGCTGATGGCTGCAAAGTCCGCTGGAGCCCCCAAGGCTCCGGAAAAGGTCGACCGTCCGGCTGACGCCGTCGTCGACAATGCTGCAACTCTCTCTCCTGTACTCGGGCCGAACAACGTTGTACCCCCAACGGTGATGACCGGCTCGGAAGCTATTGTCCGCTCGCTCGAAGAACTCGGCGTGGACGATATTTTTGGTTTGCCCGGTGGCGCGATCCTCCCCACCTATGACCCTTTGATGGCCTCCAAGATGAATCACGTCCTGGTCCGTCACGAACAGGGAGCCGGCCACGCAGCGCAAGGCTACGCCATGGTTACCGGACGGGTTGGCGTCTGCATCGCCACCTCGGGCCCCGGTGCCACCAACCTCGTTACCGCCATCATGGATGCCCACATGGACTCCGTGCCCCTCGTGGCCATTACCGGCCAGGTATCGGCGTCCGTCATCGGCACGGATGCCTTCCAGGAAGCAGACATCGTCGGCATCACCATGCCGATCACCAAGCATTCCTTCCTGGTGACGGATCCCAATGACATTCCGCATGTCATGGCCGAGGCTTTCCACCTCGCGAGCACCGGTCGTCCCGGTCCCGTCCTTGTGGACATCGCCAAGAATGCGCAGCAGGGCACCATGACCTTCTCCTGGCCGCCCAAGATCGATTTGCCCGGCTACCGTCCGGTGGTCCGCGGACACAACAAGCAGGTCCGCGAGGCGGCCCGGCTGATCGCTGCGGCACGCAAGCCTGTCCTGTATGTCGGAGGCGGCGTGGTCAAGGCCCATGCTTCGGCCGAACTCCGGGAACTCGCCGAAGTCACGGGCGCTCCCGTCGTGACCACGCTGATGGCCCGCGGCGCGTTCCCGGATTCCCACCCCCAGCATGTCGGCATGCCCGGAATGCACGGCACGGTTTCCGCCGTCACCGCTTTGCAGCAATCCGATCTGCTGATCACCCTTGGGGCGCGCTTCGACGACCGCGTGACAGGTGTCCTCAGCACCTTCGCCCCGCATGCAAAGATCATCCACGCAGACATCGACCCAGCGGAGATCTCCAAGAACCGCGTGGCTGACGTTCCAATCGTCGGCTCCGTCAAAGAGATCATTCCTGAACTGAGCGAGGCCGTCCGTAACGCTTTTGAACAGTCCGGCACCCCGGACCTCGACGGCTGGTGGGCGTTCCTCAACAACCTCCGTGATACCTACCCCCTTGGCTGGACCGAGCCCGAAGACGGATTAAGTGCACCCCAGCGGGTGATCGAACGCATCGGTGCGCTCACCGGTCCGGAAGGCGTCTACGTCGCGGGCGTTGGCCAGCACCAGATGTGGGCAGCCCAGTTCATCAAGTACGAGCGCCCCCACGCCTGGCTCAACTCCGGCGGAGCCGGCACCATGGGTTACGCCGTGCCGGCGGCCATGGGCGCGAAGGTCGGCGAACCCGACCGCGTGGTCTGGGCGATCGACGGCGACGGCTGCTTCCAGATGACCAACCAGGAACTGGCCACCTGCGCCATCAATAAGATTCCCATCAAGGTTGCCATCATCAACAACTCCTCGCTGGGCATGGTGCGCCAGTGGCAGACCCTCTTCTATGAAGGCCGCTACTCCAACACCGACCTGAACACCGGCCACGACACCATCCGTATCCCGGACTTCGTCAAGCTGGCGGACGCCTACGGCTGTGCCGCCTTCCGCTGCGAGCGGGACGAGGACATCGACGCCACCATCCAGAAGGCCCTGGAAATCAACGACCGACCCGTGGTCATCGATTTTGTGGTCAGCCCGAACTCCATGGTGTGGCCGATGGTCCCCTCCGGAGTCTCGAACGACCAGATCCAGGTTGCCCGCAACATGACCCCGGAATGGGAAGAGGAGGACTAGGCATGACCCGCCACACACTGTCCGTTCTGGTCGAAGACAAGCCCGGCGTGCTGACCCGCGTGGCCAGCCTCTTCGCCCGGAGGGCCTTCAACATCAACTCCCTGGCCGTTGGACCTACCGAGGTCTCCGGGATTTCCCGGATGACCGTCGTCGTCGACGCCGATGGCGACCTCATCGAGCAGGTCACCAAACAGCTCAACAAACTGGTCAACGTGATCAAGATTGTCGAGCTGACTTCAGAATCTTCCGTGCAACGTGACCACATCCTGGTCAAGGTACGTGCGGATGCCGCGACACGCCTGCAGGTCACCCAAGCTGCAGACTTGTTCCGTGCCTCAGTGGTCGACGTGTCCACAGACTCGGTGGTCATTGAGGCAACCGGTACCCCGGAAAAGCTCGCAGCGCTGCTCTCAGTGCTCGAGCCGTTCGGCATCCGCGAAATAGTGCAGTCCGGCACCTTGGCCGTTGGGCGGGGATCCCGCTCCATGAGTGACAGGGCCCTGCGCAGCGCTTAAGCCACAGCGTAAGACACCGTCTTAAGTACCGCTTAAGTACTGCTCAAGGCCCGATACCGAACCACAGACAATATCTACAAAACCACTCAAGAGGAGTTACGCAAGTGACTGAAATGTTCTACGACGACGACGCAGACCTGTCGATCATCCAGGGTCGCAAGGTTGCCATTGTCGGCTACGGATCCCAGGGCCACGCCCACGCGCTGAACCTGCGCGACTCCGGCGTCGAAGTTGTCATCGCGCTCAAGGAGGGCTCGAAGTCGATCGCCAAGGCCGAGGACGCAGGCTTCACGGTCAAGAACGTTGCCGACGCCGCCGAATGGGCCGACGTCATCATGATCCTGGCGCCGGACCAGCACCAGCGCGCGATCTACAACGACTCCATCAAGGACAAGCTGACCGCAGGAAAGGCTCTCGCCTTCGCCCACGGCTTCAACATCCGCTTCGGCTACATCGAGGCGCCCGAAGGCGTTGACGTCATCCTGGTGGCCCCGAAGGCTCCCGGCCACACCGTGCGCCGCGAGTTCGAAGCCGGCCGCGGCATCCCGGACATCATCGCCGTCGAGCAGGACGCATCCGGTTCCGCTTGGGAACTGGCCAAGTCCTACGCGAAGGCGATCGGCGGCACCCGCGCCGGCGTCATCAAGACCACCTTCACCGAAGAGACCGAAACGGACCTCTTCGGCGAGCAGGCCGTCCTGTGCGGTGGCGTCTCCCAGCTGATCCAGTACGGCTTCGAAACCCTGACCGAAGCCGGCTACCAGCCGCAGATCGCCTACTTCGAGGTTCTCCACGAGCTCAAGCTCATCGTTGACCTCATGTGGGAAGGCGGCATCGCCAAGCAGCGCTGGAGCGTTTCCGACACCGCCGAATACGGCGACTACGTGTCCGGCCCGCGCGTCATCACCCCCGACGTGAAGGAAAACATGAAGGCCGTCCTCGCCGACATCCAGTCCGGAGCCTTCGCCAAGCGCTTCATCGAGGACCAGGACAACGGTGCCGTCGAATTCAAGGAACTGCGCGCCAAGGCGGAGCAGCACCCGATCGAGGGTGTCGGCCGCGAGCTGCGTTCCCTGTTCTCCTGGCAGCAGCAGGACGAGGACTACGTCGAAGGCTCTGCAGCCCGCTAATCAAGGCACCAGTTGAAGTCGCGGCTGGCGCCGTAGCAATTCAACACAGAACGCCGTTCGGGATAGGCTCGAAATGAAGCCGCCCGGCATGGAGGCCGGACCCGGTATACCGGGTCCGGCCTTCGTCGTCAAAGAATCGTTTCACCAAAACCCCACCTGAAAAAGAGAGCTAAAGAGGTCACCGGTGACTAGCACCAAGCCAGTAGTACTCCTCGCTGAGGAACTTTCGCCCGCCACGATCGAGGCCCTTGGTCCGGACTTCGAGATCCGCCAAACCGACGGCGCGGACCGCTCCCAGCTGCTCTCCGCAATCGTCGACGTCGACGCCATCCTCGTGCGTTCAGCCACCCAGGTGGACGCCGAGGCGATTGCCGCAGCCAAGAACCTCAAGATCATCGCGCGTGCCGGCGTAGGCCTGGACAACGTGGACATCAAGGCCGCCACGCAGGCCGGCGTCATGGTGGTCAACGCCCCGACGTCGAACATCGTCTCCGCGGCCGAGCTGACGGTCGGCCACATCCTCAGCCTCGCCCGCCACATCCCGCAGGCCAGTTCCGCCCTGAAAGGCGGCGAGTGGAAGCGCTCCAAGTACACGGGCATCGAGCTCTTCGAGAAAAAGATCGGCATCATCGGACTCGGGCGCATCGGAGCGCTCGTGGCTGCCCGCCTGCAAGGCTTCGAGACCGAGATCCTCGCCTACGACCCCTACATCACCTCGGCACGCGCGGCGCAACTTGGCGTCAGGCTCGTCACCCTGGACGAACTGCTGGAGAAGTCGGACTTCATCACCATCCACATGCCGAAAACCCCGGAAACGGTCGGCATGCTGGGCGCCGATGCCTTCAAGAAGATGAAGGAAACGGCCTACGTGGTCAATGTTGCCCGTGGCGGCCTGATCGACGAAGAAGCCCTCCACGAGGCCTTGGAAGACGGCCAGATCGCGGGTGCCGGCATCGATGTCTTCGTCAAGGAGCCGAGCACCGACCTTCCGTTCTTCGGCATGGACAACGTCATCGTGACGCCCCACCTGGGTGCCTCCACCGATGAAGCCCAGGAAAAAGCCGGCGTCTCCGTGGCGAAGTCCGTTCGCCTCGCCCTCGCCGGCGAACTCGTCCCGGATGCCGTCAACGTCGCCGGTGGCGTCATTGCCTCCGACGTTCGCCCCGGAATCCCGCTGATCGAGAAGCTTGGCCGGATCTTCACTGCCTTGACCCATGCATCCCTGACGCAGATCGACGTCGAGGTGGCCGGCGAAATCTCCAGCCTGGACGTGAAGGTCCTCGAGCTTGCAGCGCTCAAGGGCGTGTTCGCCGACGTCGTGACCGAGCAGGTCTCCTACGTCAACGCGCCCGTCATCGCCGAGCAGCGCGGCATCAACACCCGGCTGATCACGACGGCGGAAGCCGAGGACTACCGCAACGTCCTGACCATCCGCGGTGCACTCAGCGACGGCTCGCAGATCTCCGTTGCCGGAACACTCACGGGACCCAAGCAGGTCCAGAAGCTTGTGGGCGTCAACGGTTACGACGTCGAAATCCCGATCAGCGAGCACCTGGTGGTCGTTTCGTACGCGGACCGTCCCGGGGTCATTGGCACCATCGGCCACATCCTGGGCATGAACAACATCAACATCGGTGGCATGCAGGTGGCCCGCCAGAGCGAAGGCGGCCAGGTCCTGGCGCTGCTCACGATCGACACTTCGGTCCCGCAGCAGGTCCTTGAAGCCATAAAGGCCGGCATCGGCGCCGACATGGTTCGGGAAGTGGATCTGGAGGACTAGCATCCCCAGCGCGTGAACCGGAAAACTGTGCCCCAGTTCACATCGGACGCATAATATTGGCCGGTCTGCCTACAATGGCTTGGTCCGAAATTCGGAACCGGCGGCAGGCCGGCCAATGACTTTTGCACGCACCCGGTGGATCCCTCTTGCCTTGGCATGGGTCCAGGGAAAGCAGTGTGCACACCCGCAATCCAGGACTCAGGGAGCCCTATGAACGCCGTCCAGAGGTTCATCAGAAGCCGTGTGCTTTTGCTGACCGCGGCCATTTTGATCGTCGCCATGTGTTTGTCCGTATTCATCCAGAGCCAATCGCAGGCCGCGTTGAACCGGACAGTGGATGAGAACTCACGCGGCCTGTACGACATCCTGGTCCAGGCCAAGTCCCCCAATACCAAGGACGGCGGGGCGCTCCTCCAGCCGGACATCGCGAACGGCCAGGGCGGCATCAGCTTCCCGCAACTTGAGAAGATCCGCGGACTGAGCGGCACGGCAGTCGCGGCGCCCATCAGCCTCGTTTCCCGGGTGACGCAGAACCTGGAAACCCCGCGGCTCGACGCCATGGATTACCTTGGCTACAACGCGGGCCTGGCTGGCGGAGCCACGGCGGGAGATCCGACCGGAACGGACTCCAAGAGCTGGCCGGCCCCGGAGTCGGTGCTTTCCGCGCAGCCCAAGAAATACCGCCTGACCGCCACTGCCGTGAGCTCGGACGGAGTGTCCCAGCAGACCCTCTTCCAGACCAGTGCTGAAGGCACGCTCGGCAAGGGCCAGGTCGTAGAACAGCAGACTCCCGGGGGCAAGAGCATCCGCATCGCCGGCCCGGCAGGTGAGACCGGGATCAAGTTCCCTGCTCCTGCCGGCGGCTCGGAACACAACCTCTTCAACCTTTCGGTGGCGCTGCCCATGGCCCCACAGGTCACTGAATCGGTCGTCGCCGTCGATCCGACCGCGGAGCGCGCCCTCCTGGGCTCGGCCGGAGATTTCCTCGCGCCCCTTCAAAAGGCGCCCCCGGCCGATACCCGCAACGCCGGCGCGATCGGCCGCTACTTCGAACAACTGTTCGCGAAGAGCCCTACGCAGCAGGAACTCGAACAGGGCCCGGATTTCATGGGCGTCAACCTCAAATATTGGGCACCCCTCATGACCCAGTACCAGCAGGCAAAGCTGTCCGGCCAGATCACGGATGCCTCGCAGGCCATTCCATTGATCGTCCGGCAGGGAACCTCACTGGACCTGAAGTATTCGGTCAAGATCCAGGAAATCGATGATTCGGGCAAGGTCATCAATGACGTCGGCACCGTCTCGCGTTCCTTGGACAAGGACTACTTGCCCTTCGTGTCAAAGTCACCGTTCGCCCTGGAATGGCCCGGATCCACGGACCACAGCCAGTTGCTCGGCAACACGGGCAACTTCAGCCAAGGCCTGTACCAACCTGCCCAGTGGAGCACGGACTTCGCCGCAGCACCCAAGTACAAGGACGGCGAAACCGCCGCGAATGGAGCCGTCGGCAAGTCCGCGACCCCGGGGGACTGGGTTACCGTCAACAAGCTGCCCGAGAAGTCGGCCTTCGGCGCGATGGTGGACCAGAGCCAGCGCAAGCCTGTCGATGAGCGCTCGTACCGGGAGAACCTTTCCACGGGATCGAAGCCCGCTACTCCGCTGCCGATGGTCTACGGGACGTTTGACCCGGCCCAGATCCAGAAAGCAGCAGGCGACGTCAACAAGCTTCCCCTCGGCGGCTACGACCCGGCCCCGATGACCCTCCAGAAGGACGCTTCCGGCAATGACGTCGCAGCGAAAGGCCTCAAGCCTTCGTTGAGCGCCACGGGCTTGGTCAGCCAGTCCGCCGGTGCGATCACCGACTACTATGGCCTTGCCGCCGCGCGCGGTTACGATTCCAACGCAAACGTGATCGATGCCATCCGGGTCCGTGCCAGTGCGCCTGGTAACTGGAAGGAAGCCCAGCCGGAGGTCGACAAGCTCGCGGCCCAGATCCGCGACATGGGCCTCGAAGCCACCGTGGTGGCCGGCTCCGCGCGTGAAGACGCCAATATCTTCGTGCCGGGATACTCCAAGGACGACGCCGGCAAGGAATCCGCGCTGGGCACCGTGCAGCAGTCGTGGGTTCGCCAGGATGCGGCCGACGCCGTTTCCGGCTCCCTGACAGGCACCAACATCACCCTCCTCTTCCTGACGCTGTGCGGGGCAACTCTCCTGACCGGTGCTTCGACAGTCAGCTACATCCGACAGCGACGCAGCGAGGCCGGGATCCTCCGCGCCATGGGCTGGACCCAAAGAAAGATCCGCAGCTGGGTCCTCGAGGAGTTCGGCATCGGCGCGGCGATCGTTGCCGTAGCAGGGATCGCGCTGAGCCTTCTGAGCTGGAACCTGGCTACAGTCATTGTTTCCGCGTCCGTGCTGTTCATTTACTGCGCCGCTGCCTTCATTGCGGCCCAGCAATTGCGGCACCGGGACGTCGTGGACCAGGAACCGCAACACGATGAACGCCTGATCGCGGTGGATTCGCCGCTGACGTTTGCATACCGCCAACTGGTCACCCACCGCTTCAGCTCGGTGGCGCTGGCCGTCGCAGTGGGCGTGTTCGGCGCGGCCGTGGGTGCCCTGATCGCGTTGCTCATTGACATCCCGCGCGCAGCAGGATCCAGTGCCCTGAGCGGGCTTGCCTCCGCTACTATTGCGCTGCCGAGCGTCATCCTTGCAGTCGGCGGGGTGCTCGTCAGCCTTGTGCTGACCTTGGTCACAGGGCGGTTCGAGCTTCAGGCGAGGCGCGAGCAGCTCGGCACGCTGCGGGCCATGGGCTGGAACCCGGACATGCTGGGCCAGGTCCGGTTCTTCGAAAATGCCTTGGTGGGAGCCGCGGCCTTGATCCTGGGCGTCCTGGGGGCGCTGGGCCTAGGCCTGCTCCTTGCTCCCTATGCCGCACTTTGGGCCGCCTTGGCCGGGGTGCTGGCCGTAATTTGCTGGATTCCCATTGCAACGAAAGTGGTCAAATGACTGACAATCTCAAACCCGATCTGACCGCGACCACGGAATCCACCGACGAGTCGTTCCAGACCCGTGCCAACACCATTGTGCGGGCTACGGATCACGGCATGCCCCTGCAGTTGAGCAACATCACCATCCGCTACGGCGGCGACAAGGGAGGCGCCGAGCCGGTCACCGTCGTCGAGGACTTCAACCTGAGCTTGCACGCCGGTGAGATGCACTGCGTCGCCGGGCGGAGCGGCTCAGGCAAGACCAGCATTTTGACCGTGGGAGCGGGACTCACGCTTCCGACGTCGGGCCGTGTCCTCTGGGAAGGCGACTCCCTCGAGAAAATGGGCGACGACGAGATCGCCGACCGCCGCCGCGCCCTCATCGGCTACGTGGACCAGGGCGGCGCCTTGATCGACGGCATGAGCGCTCTGGAGAACGTGCTGTTGCCGGCCGTTCCCGACGGCGAGGTGGAGCAGCGCACCGAAATGGCCAAGGACTTGCTGGACTTGGTGGGCCTGGGCCGGCGGATGCGCCATCGTCCGGCGCAGCTCTCCGGCGGTGAGCGCCAGCGTGTCGCGATCGCCCGGGCGCTGATCCTGGGCACCCGGGTCCTGGTGGTGGACGAGCCGACAGCCAGCCTGGACCGTGCCTCGGCAAACCGCATCATCAGCATCCTGAAGGACACCACCAATGACGGGATCGCCGTGCTGGTGGCGTCGCACGACCACGAGCTTGTCAGGCTCAGCGATACGCTGACCGAATTGAACTAGTAACCGATGCCCTCCGGACCGGCCGTCACATGCGGCCGGTCCGGTCTTCCATCTCCAAGAGAAGGTAACTTCGTAGAGTGACGTCTCCAGATAAACCCCCGTTCTACATCACCACCGCCATCACCTACCCGAACGGCGAGCCGCATATCGGGCATGCCTACGAGTACATCGCCACCGATGCGATGGCCAGGTTCAAGCGCCTCGATGGCTACGACGTGATGTTCCTGACCGGGACGGACGAGCACGGCATGAAGATTGCCCAGGCTGCGGACAAGGAAGGCATCACGCCCAAGGAACTCGTGGACCGGAATGCCGACATCTACAAGGCAGCCCACGCTGCTTTGGGCATCTCCTACGACCGCTTCATCCGAACCACGGACGCTGACCACTACGCGGCTTCCCAGGCCATCTGGAAGAAGATGGAAGCCAAGGGGGACATTTACCTGTCCAAGTACGAGGGCTGGTACTCGGTACGCGATGAGGCGTACTACACCGAGGACGAGACCGTACTGAAGGACGACGGCGTCCGCTACTCCCTCGGTACAGACACCGAAGTGACCTGGACCGCCGAGGAGAGCTACTTCTTCCGCTTGTCCGCCTACCAGGACAGGTTGCTGGCGCTGTACGAGGAGCAGCCTGAATTCGGCGCGCCCCAGTACCGCTTCAACGAGGTCATCAGCTTCGTCAAGCAGGGCCTGCAGGACCTGTCCATCAGCCGGACGACATTCGACTGGGGCGTTCCGGTGCCGGGGAACGACAAGCACGTCATGTACGTGTGGGTTGACGCCCTGACGAATTACCTGACGGGGGTAGGCTACCCGGATGCCGAATCGGAGGCGTTCCGTAAGTTCTGGCCCGCGGACGTCCACGTCATTGGCAAGGACATTTCCCGTTTCCATGCGATTTTCTGGCCCGCCTTCCTGATGAGCGCCGGCCTGGAACTGCCGAAGCGCATCATGATCCATGGCTTCCTGACCAACAATGGCGTCAAGATGTCCAAGTCCCTCGGCAACGTGGTGGCGCCCAAGGACTTCGTGGAGCAGTACGGCCTGGACCAAGTGCGATTCTTCTTCCTCCGCGAAGTGCCCTTCGGTGCCGACGGCAGCTACAACCACGAGGCGATCGTAGGCCGAATGAACGCCGACCTCGCCAACAACTTCGGCAACCTGGCCCAGCGTTCGCTGTCCATGGTGGCCAAGAACTGTGAAGGCAAGGTGCCGGTACCCGGCGATTTCTCGGCCGCGGACTCCGCGCTGCTGGCCCAGGCCGGCGGACTGCTGGACGTGGCACGCGCCGCTTTCGAGAAGCAGGAATTCAGCCGTGCCCTCGAAGCGATCTGGGCTGTATTGGGCGACACCAATGCGTACTTCGCCGAGCAGGCCCCGTGGGTTCTCCGCAAGACCGACATCGAGCGCATGAACACGGTCCTGTACGTCACGCTGGAAGTTGTCCGGATCGTGGCGATCCTTGTCCAGCCGGTCATGCCGACGTCGGCCGCCAAACTGCTTGAGGTGCTGGGACAGCCGGAAGGCGAGGCCCGCCAGTTCGCCGCCATCGCTGCGCCGATCGTCCCCGGCACCGAGCTTCCGGCCCCGGCCCCGGTCTTCCCGCGTTACGAGGAGCCCGCCGAGTCCTAGGCGCCCGCTCACCTAAGTCGCGCTTTAGGCGGACGCCCGGTCACTTATGTCGTGTTTCGGGCGGATGCCCGGTCACCTAAGTCGCGCTTTAGGCGGACGCCCGGTCGCATATCTGGTGCCTGACGCAAACGCTCCTTCAGATCCGCTCGGCCAGCCGCGCGGATCTGAAGGAGCGTCCGTCGTTTCCCACTCATATGTGAGCGGGGATCGACGGAAAATGCCCTATATGTGAGTGTGAGGGTCGGCGGGGGAGTGCTGGGCATCTCGATTGGTGAGACGATTTTGACCAGAATGTGGATGGATTGGCAGTCTGAAAACATGAGCGCAACGCAAACCGCCGCAACGATCAACCTGGCTGTCATTCCCGGCGACGGTATCGGCCCCGAAGTCATTGCCGAAGCCCTCAAGGTCCTGGACAAGGTTGTCGCCGAAGAAGGCGTCACCTTGGAGCAGACCGAGTACAAGCTCGGAGCCCAGCACTGGCTGGAGACCGGTGAGACCCTCCCGGACGAGGTCTTGGCCGATCTGCGCACCCGCGACGCCATCCTGTTCGGCGCCGTCGGCGCGGCCCCGGGGGACACCCGCATTCCTTCCGGCATCATCGAACGCGAAATGCTGCTCAAGCTCCGCTTCAGCCTCGACCACTTCGTGAACCTGCGCCCGTCGCGGCTCTATGGCACGGTGGGCAGCCCGCTGGCCAATCCCGGCAGCATCGACTTCATCGTGGTCCGCGAAGGAACCGAGGGTCCGTACGTCGGCAACGGGGGCACGCTGCGCGGAGGGACCCCCCATGAGGTGGCCACAGAGGTGTCGCTCAACACTGCCCACGGAGTCGAGCGGGTTGTCCGGGACGCCTTCCGCCGTGCCAGCGAGCGTCCTCGCAAGCATGTCACCCTGGTCCACAAACACAACGTCCTGGTCTTCGCAGGCCACTTGTGGAAGCGCACCGTCGAGGCCGTGGCCAAGGAATTCCCCGAGGTCACACACGACTACCTGCACATCGACGCTGCGACCATCTTCATGGTCACCGACCCCTCCCGCTTTGACGTGATTGTCACCGACAACCTCTTCGGAGACATCATCACCGACCTTGCCGCGGCCATCACCGGCGGAATCGGACTGGCGGCCTCGGGCAATATCAACATGGACCGCACGGCGCCCTCAATGTTCGAACCCGTCCACGGCTCCGCCCCGGATATCGCAGGCCAGCAGAAAGCGGACCCGACCGCCGCCATCCTGTCGGCCGCCCTGTTGCTGGACCACCTCGGCTACACCGCCGCCGCGCGCAGGATCGAAGCCGCCGTCGTCGCCGACATCGAAGGCCGCACTGGCGAGAGCCGCAGCACCGCGGCCATCGGCGACGCCATCGCGGCCGCACTTTAGCCCCTGTGCTGGCACTTTAGGCCCCGTACCCGGGCGTAAGCTTTACTTGGATTATTTACCTGCTGCCGTGGTCCGTCGCTGAACCATATCCTCCACGAGATGGTTCGCTCTGCCTGGTAGCCGACTGGAGGAAACATGACTCAGACTGCCCACGGCGTCGAATTCAGCCAGCAGCTCTCGGAGACCCCGAAGTCTGCTGAGGAGCGTGCAGCGATCCTGGCAAACCCGGGATTTGGCGACTACTTCACCGACAACACCGTTATTGTCGACTACAGCGTTGACTCCGAGGGCAAGGGCGGTTGGCACAATGCCCGTGTCGAGGCCTACGGACCTATCTCACTGGACCCGTCCGCGGCAGTTCTGCACTACGGCCAGGAGATCTTCGAAGGCCTCAAAGCGTACCGCCACGCTGACGGCTCCGTTTGGACCTTCCGCCCGGAGGCCAACGCCGCCCGCCTGAACAAGTCGGCCCGCCGCTTGGCACTCCCGGAACTGCCGGAGGAATACTTCCTCGGCGCCATCCGCGAACTCGTGCAAGCTGACAAGGAATGGGTTCCGTCCGGAGACGGCGAATCCCTGTACTTGCGTCCGTTCATGATCGCCACGGAGGCGTTCCTGGGTGTCCGCGCAGCGCGCGAGGTGTCTTTCAGGGTGATCGCATCCCCGGCCGGCAACTACTTCGGCGGCGAACTCAAGCCGGTATCCATCTGGATCTCGCGGGAGTATGCCCGGGCAGGCCGTGGCGGCACTGGTGCGGCCAAGTGCGGCGGAAACTACGCGGCTTCGCTGATCGCGCAGATGGAGGCCGAGGAAAATGGCTGCAAGCAGGTCCTTTTCCTGGATCAGTTCAACGACGACGCCGTCGAGGAACTGGGCGGCATGAACGTCTTCTTCGTCATGAAGGACGGCTCGCTCGCCACTCCCGCGCTCACCGGAACCATCCTCGAAGGCGTGACCCGCTCCTCCATCATCCAACTGGCCAAGGACATGGGCCGCGAGGTCTCCGAGCGCAAGATCACACTCGCTGAATGGCGCGACGGCGTGGCATCCGGCGAAATCGCGGAGGTTTTCGCTTGCGGAACCGCGGCAGTCATCACCCCCATCGGGGTCCTCAAGGACAAGACCGAGTTCATTGGCTCCGAGGACGCCAAGGCAGGCGAAACCACCATGGCCATCCGCCAGCAGTTGCTCGGCATCCAGACCGGAGCGGTCGAGGACAAGCACGGCTGGCTCACCCGCCTGGCCTAGGGTCCAACAGGGCGCCCGACGGCGGCCTCCCACTGCGGTGGGCGGGTCGCCGTCGTCGTTAAACGCGGTTCGTTAAAACGCGGTCGGGGGTGTTTCCGGGGCGGTCCTTTACTGGATCCGGGCTTCGATGAGTGCTTCCATCTTGGCCTTCAGGTACTGCTGGCCCGCGGCCGACGGGTGGTCGCCGTCAGGACCGATGAGGTCCGCGGCATCGTCCATGATCCAGCCGAGATCGATCGGATCCACGAACTCGGCACCGGCCTTCAGGGCAGCGGCCTTGTCCTGGTCCCGGATGTTGAGCCTTTCCGCCTCGGGTGTGCCCGTGTACGACGGCGGGCCGACCACCACTATCTGGGCGTGGGGAGCGCGGAGCTTGACTGAGGCAAATGCCCGTGCGGCCGCAGCCTCGGTTTCTCCGGGGCTGGTTCCCATGTCATTTTCGGAACCAAAGAACAAAGCCAAACGGGTCCCGTCGGTTACTGCTGTGTCCACTTGCGAACCGAAGGTCGATCCGTTGTTGCCAACACTGACATAGCCGCTGCCATCCTGCGCGGCGTTGACGATTCGCGCTTGGAACCTTTGAAAGCCGGGGTCGTTCTCCACCAAGTTGGGCCAGGCATCGGCGGGGGAGGTGCCGTGTCCCGTGCTGAGGGAGTCTCCTATGATCACCACGGTGGGCGTGGGCGTGGCCGCGCCGGGCCGGGGGCCGGTGTCCCAGGAACAGGCATTGAGGACGGCAAGGACGCAAAGGCAGGCGGTGGCGATCGCCGTCGACCGCCAAGGAGGCCTGTTTCCCATCCTGCGACTCCCCAGCAACTCGACCCCCTCCTCCGCAACTCTCCACACGTCCGTTCCGGTTCCTGGCACCATGCTACGTCGTGCGCCGCGCAGGCCTTTTGGCAACGGGCTCCCCGTTCCCGGGTCCCGCCCGTGGGGTGTGCCAAGATGGAGAAGTGAATACGGTCAGTGACGCCTCGTTCCAGGACAGCAGTCCCCTCACCCGCTCGCGGCTGGCGCCCAACCCGGGTCCGATGAGCCTCGACGGCACAAACTCCTACGTCATTGCCGCTCCGGACTCCGCAGGGGTCGTCGTGGTCGATCCCGGACCGCTCGACGAATCACACCTCGCTTCCTTGGCCGCTGCGGGAACGGTGGAGCTCGTTCTCGTCACGCATCGCCACAAGGACCACTCCGAGGCGTCTGCGCGCTTCCACGAACTCACTGGCGCGCCCGTCCGCGCGGCGGATCCGGAGCACTGCCACGGAGGTGAACCGTTGCGCGGCGGCGAGGTCATCCGGGCTGCAGGCGTGGAGATCCGTGTGCTGGCCACACCGGGCCATACCTCGGACTCAGTCTGCTTCCACTTGCCCGACGACGGACCGGATGGCTCCGTGCTGACGGGCGATACCATCCTGGGACGCGGCACCACAGTCCTGGACTATCCCGACGGAAGGTTGGGGGACTACCTTTCCAGCCTCGACACGCTCGAAGGGCTTGGGCCGGCAACGCTATTGCCCGCGCACGGACCGGTCCTGCCTGCTGTAGACGCCGTGTGCCGCGAATACCGGGCGCACAGGGAGATGCGCTTGAATCAGATCCGTGAAGCCTTGGCGCGGCTCGGGGCCCAAGCCGAGGTCGAGGCCGTCACCGACGCGGTGTACCCCGACGTCGATCCCTCCGTGCGGTGGGCAGCCGAAACTTCGGTAGCGGCGCAATTGGACTTTTTGCGCAGCTAGCAGACACCTCCCGCAGCGCGCAGAGTGGCCGCCCGCGGACGGTACGCTAGAAACCATGCGTATCGCCCGGTTTGTTGTTGATTCTGATCCCGTCTACGGCGTCGTCGAAGGTGAGCCAGGCAGTGAGGTCATCACTGTCATCCACGGCGACCCCTTCTTCAACGGCGTCGAGCGGACCTCGGTCCGTCACAAGCTCGAAGACGTGCGCCTCCTGGCACCGATCATTCCGCGCAGCAAGGTGATCGGCGTCGGACGCAACTTTGCCGAGCATGCCCGCGAACTGGGCAACGAGGTCCCGCAGCATCCGCTCCTCTTCCTGAAGCCGAACACCGCCGTCGTCGGTCCCGGCGACCCCATCGTGTTGCCGGAGTTCTCGGAGGAAGTCTCCTTTGAAGCCGAACTCTGCGTGGTGATCGGCCGCATCTGCAAAGACGTGCCCGAGGACCGCGTGGACGACGTCATTTTCGGGTACACCTGCGGAAACGACCTCACGGCACGTGACGTCCAAAAAACCGACCTGCAGTGGGCGCGTGCCAAGGGCTTTGACACCTCCGCCCCGCTCGGTCCCTGGATCGAGACGGAACTGGACCCCGAGGACCTGGCCATCAAGGGCTGGCTCAATGGTGAACTCCGCCAGGACGGCAGCACCAACCAGATGATTCGCAGCGTGCGGGAACTGGTATCGATCGTGTCGCAGGCCTTCACCCTCCTTCCGGGTGATGTCATCATGACCGGGACTCCGGCCGGCGTCGGCCTGGTCCAGGAAGGCGACCGCTACGAGATCGAGATCGAAGGCATCGGCCGCTTGTCCAACCCGGTAGTCCGGCGCTAGGCAACCAACGCGGCACGTCCGACGGCGGCACCCGCACCTTTGGCGGGCGGCCGCCGTCGCGCGTCAAGGCGGGAAGTCGGGCCATTTCCACGCGGTAAAGTTGGAACCACTATGACTACTGTTGCTGCGTCGAACTCCTCCTCTTCGTCTTCGATCCCCGCCGTGAACGCCGAAACCCCGGTCCGCGTCCGGTTCTGCCCCTCGCCCACGGGAACTCCGCACGTTGGGCTGATCCGTACGGCCCTGTTCAACTGGGCCTATGCGCGGCACACCGGCGGCAAACTGATCTTCCGGATCGAGGACACCGACACGGCCCGCGACAGCGAGGAAAGCTACCACCAATTGCTCGACGCCCTGAAGTGGCTCGGCATTGACTGGGACGAGGGCGTCGAGGTTGGCGGCCCGCACGAACCGTACCGCCAGTCGCAGCGCAGCGACATCTACCAGGACGTCATCGCCAAGCTCAAAGCCGGCGGTCACATCTACGAGTCGTACTCGACTCCCGAGGAGATCGAAGCACGGCACCGCGCCGCTGGCCGGGATCCAAAGCTTGGCTACGACGGCTTTGACCGCCACGTCACCGAGGAGCAGCTCGCCCAGTACAAGGCCGAGGGCCGCAATGCCGTCTTGCGCCTGCGTATGCCGGACGAAGACCTGACCTTCAACGACCTTGTGCGCGGGGAGATCACGTTCAAAGCGGGATCCGTGCCCGACTTCGCTGTGGTGCGTGCCAACGGAGCCCCGCTGTACACGCTGGTGAACCCCGTCGACGACGCACTCATGGGTATCACCCACGTCCTCCGCGGTGAAGACCTGCTCAGCTCCACCCCGCGGCAGATCGCCCTCTACCGCGCCCTCTACGCCATCGGCGTGGCCGAGTACATGCCGGAGTTCGGCCACCTTCCCTACGTCATGGGGCAGGGCAACAAGAAGCTTTCCAAGCGCGACCCGGAATCCAGCCTGTTCCTGCACCGTGAGCGCGGCTTCATTCGGGAAGGATTGCTCAACTATCTGTCCCTCCTGGGCTGGTCCCTGAGCGCCGACGAGGACATCTTTACCGTGGAGCAGCTCGTAGCAAACTTCGACATCCACGATGTCCTGGGCAACCCGGCGCGCTTTGATATCAAGAAGGCCGAGGCCATCAACGGCACCCACGTGCGGATGCTCACCCCGGAGGATTTCCGTCAGCGGCTCGTGCCGTACCTGCGTGCCGCAGGGTTCGTGGGGGAGATCCTGACTCCGCGCCAGGAAGAGATCCTTGCCGAGGCCGCACCGCTGGTCCAGGAGAGGATCACGCTGCTGGGCGAGGCTCCGGAGATGCTCGCCTTCCTGTTCAAGAACGACGACGAGATCGACATCGCGGACGACGCACGCAAGGGACTCCCTGAGAACCTGGCCGAGGTTTTGGACGCCGCGCTGGCTGCGCTGGAACCCCTCGAGGACTGGACGGCAGAGAGCATCCAGACAGCGCTCAAGCAGGCCTTGGTGGAAGATCTTGGCATTAAGCCGCGCCTTGCGTTCGGACCCGTGCGCACGGCAATTTCCGGTCGCCGAATCTCTCCGCCGCTGTTCGAATCGATGGTCATCCTGGGTAAGGATTCCTCGCTCGCGCGCCTGCGCTCGTTCCGCGGCTAGCTCCAGGCACGCCGTGATCAACGCACTTCACGAGTCATTCGGGACGGTCCGTGGTGTCCTGTTCGACATTGACGACACCCTCGTGGATCTCGAGTACGCCATGACCACGGCCTTGCGTGACGTGAGCGAACACCTCCTGCCCGGCCTGGACCAGGCCGGGTGGGAGAAGTTCGGACGGATCTTTACGCACGAGACGACGCATTTCTACGACCGGTACCTCGCCGGAGAATTGACGTTCAACGAGCAGAGGCTGTTGCGTGGCCGGGCAGCCCTGGGGCATTTCGGCGTTGAACTCGCGGGCGAGGACTCCCATACGTGGCTCAATGACTATTCGCGCCTGCAGCCCAGTTATGTCCGGGCGTTCGGCGACGTCCTGCCGGTCCTCGATGCCTTGGACGCCGCGGGCATCCCCTACGGAGCCGTGAGCAACAACGTCCATGACTACCAGCGGGTCAAGCTCGACAGTGCAGGACTCGCTCGGGTGTCGGTCCTTGTTGGAACCGACACCGTGGGCGTGCCCAAGCCTGACCCCGCCATTTACCTGGAAGGGGTCCGCCGCTTGGGCACCACTCCGGCTGAGACCCTTTTTGTGGGAGACAACCGCCTGCTCGACGCCGACGGCGCCACTGCCGCCGGATTGCTGGGGGTCTGGCTGAACCGGGCCGGTGAGCCCGCCTCCGACTTTCCCGGCCGGGAAATAGACTCCTTGACGCGGCTGCTCGCCTGAGGCTCCTCCAGCTGAACGCCCACACGGCCGCCCTGAAGCGCGGATCGGGCGGGCCCGCGGCGTGGGCGTTCGATTTGTGCGCATCGGAAGTCTCGGGTAAAGTAATTACTCGTGCTGAGGGGCACGGAGCGAAGGTTTACGCCGTCGGATCCGGCCTAAAAGCGCCAATGGGATATGGTGTAATTGGCAACACTACGGTTTCTGGTACCGTCATTCTAGGTTCGAGTCCTGGTATCCCAGCTCTGAATATTCCGCATATTTGTGCGGTAATTCGGAGTTTCAAAACGGTTCGCCGATTTGAAACAATGTTGAATGTGTGAAATACTCATTCAGCTTGAATGCCGGAAGCGGTGTTCAAATCTGCAGTAATTGAAGTGCTGCAGTTGAAAGTACAAGGCCCCATCGTATAGCGGCCTAGTACGCCGCCCTCTCACGGCGGTAACGCGGGTTCGAATCCCGCTGGGGTCACAAATCAATCCCCCGGAACCAACAGGTTCCGGGGGATTTTTCTTTTTCACGATATTGGGGCGCCGTATCTTTCTCCCCGGGTTTCGCGCATGAAAGCCCTGAAATGGGGCAACGCGCCGTGTCGCCGGGCTCTCCCTGGGCAAAGGTGGGGAGATCGTGCGGCGGGCTAGGCGTCTTTCTGAAGGGCTTCTGCGGCTTCCCTGACTTTAATGAGCGTGCGCAGGTTCCGTGTGGTGGTGCTTGCCTTGTAGCGGGGCTTTGCCGAAAGCTTGCTGAACGGGCTGTCGAGCGTGCCTCCCACCGGGGCGAGCCACGCCGAGGCCTCAGGCCCCAGCCGGACATGCTCTACGCCGCCCTGGCCGGGGGCGCCGAGGGCTGTGCCGGCGTCGAACAGTTCGTCCAACATGGCCGTGTCCGAGGCGAGGGTGATGTAACTGTGTGTGGTCTTGTCGTCGGCCGGATAAGGGCACGCTTCCACCAGTTCGGCAACCCGCTCGGCGGACAGGACCACTACCCAGGCATCGTAGCCAAAAGCGTCCCTCAAGCACTTTTCGCACTGCTCCTTGACTCCCGCGGCGTCGAGCTCGCTCCGGAGCACCACGTTGCCACTGGCCAGCAGGGTCTTGACGTCCGTGAAGGGGCACGCCATGAGTGCTGCTTTGAGGTCGGCCATCTTGATGTTGATCCCGCCCACGTTGATTCCACGCAGGAACACGGCAAAGCTGTTCATGCGCCTACCTTACCCGCGCCCATCTACGGGAGGGCCGTGGGCGGGAATCCGGCGGCAAGGTGTCAGTCGTTGTTTTTGCGCAGGGCTTCGGTCAGTACCCGGGCGGCGTTGCAGACGACCTCGGCGTGCAGGCGTCCCGGCTGGCGGGTCAGGCGCTCAATAGGGCCCGAGATCGACACCGCGGCGATGACGCGGCCGGAAGGACCTCGGACCGGAGCCGAAACGGAGGCGACCCCGGGCTCGCGTTCGCCGAGGCTCTGCGCCCAGCCCCGGCGTCGTACTCCGGCCAGGACCGTCGGCGTGAACCGGGCGTTCTGAAGTCCGTCCAGGAGACGGTCGTGGTCTTCCCACGCCAGGAGGATCTGGGCGGCAGAGCCGGCCTTCATGGAAAGCTGTGTGCCTACGGGAATCGTGTCGCGTAGGCCGATCGGGCGTTCAGCCGAGGCGACACAGACGCGCCAGTCGCCCTGGCGGCGGAATATTTGAGCGCTTTCCCCGGTGGCGTCGCGCAACTGGATGAGGACGGGACCGGCGGATGCGATGAGCCGGTCTTCGCCTGCCGCCGACGCGAGCTCGACAAGGCGGCTGCCGAGGACAAAGCGGCCCTGGATGTCGCGGCTCACCAGGCGGTGGTGGACGAGCGCCAGCGCCAGCCGGTGCACCGTGGGACGGGCGAGCCCTGTTGCGGCCACAAGTTGAGCCAGGGTGGTTGGCCCTGCCTCAAGCGCGTCGAGCACCTGGGCCGCTTTATCGATGACGCCGACTCCACTAGAATTGTCCATGTAATGATATTGCCGTCTCAATATCTGAGATGCAAGTTGTTTCGCTGGCGCAGTTCGGATCACTGATGTTCAGTTGAAGTAGTCAAGCCAACCGCAGTGAAGGGAGCAGGCCGTGGGAAAGACACTGGCCGAGAAAGTTTGGGATGCGCACGTGGTGCGCAAGGGCGACGGCGAAGGAGCCAACGCCCAGCCCGACCTTCTGTTCATCGACCTGCACCTCGTGCATGAAGTGACCTCGCCGCAGGCGTTCGAGGGCCTTCGCTTGGCGGGCCGCCAGTTGCGCCGGCCGGACCTCACCATCGCCACGGAGGACCACAACACTCCGACGTTGGACATCGACAAGCCGATCGCCGATCTGACCAGCCGCACGCAGATCCAGACCTTGCGCAACAACTGCAAGGAGTTCGGAGTCCGCCTGCACTCACTCGGAGACGCCGAACAAGGCATTGTGCACGTCGTCGGCCCCCAGCTGGGCCTCACCCAGCCCGGCATGACGGTTGTCTGCGGCGATTCCCACACTTCAACCCACGGCGCCTTCGGAGCTCTCGCCATGGGCATCGGCACTTCCGAGGTGGAACACGTCATGGCCACCCAGACGTTGTCCCTCAAGCCGTTCAAGACCATGGCCATCAACGTTGAAGGCACCCTCCGTCCGGGCGTCTCTGCGAAGGACATCATTCTTGCTGTCATCGCCAAGATCGGTACTGGCGGCGGCCAGGGCTACGTCCTGGAGTACCGGGGCTCGGCGATCCGTGCGCTTTCCATGGAGGCGCGAATGACGATCTGCAACATGTCGATCGAGGCCGGCGCCCGGGCGGGCATGGTCGCCCCGGACGAGACGACCTACGCGTTCATGTTGGGCCGCCCGCACGCCCCGCAGGGCGCGGACTGGGATGCCGCCGTCGAATACTGGAACACGCTGCATACCGACGACGACGCCACTTTCGATGTCGAGGTGGACCTCGACGCCGACACCCTGGAGCCGTTCGTGACCTGGGGGACCAATCCGGGGCAGGGCATTTCGCTCAACGAGACAGTGCCGTTCCCCGAGGACTTCGCCGACGAGAACGCCAAGCTGGCGGCCGAGCGGGCCCTGCAGTACATGGGCCTTGAAGCCGGGACACCCATGAAGGACATCCGGGTGGACACGGTCTTCCTGGGTTCCTGCACCAACTCCCGCATCGAGGACCTCCGTGCGGCCGCCGATGTCATCCGCGGTCGGGAAAAGGACCCCAAGGTCCGGATGCTCGTGGTTCCCGGCTCGGCGCGCGTGCGTCTTGAAGCGGAGGCGGAGGGCCTGGACAAGGTCTTCAAGGAATTCGGCGCCGAATGGCGCTTCGCCGGCTGCTCCATGTGCCTGGGCATGAACCCGGACCAGCTGGAACCGGGGGAGCGCTGCGCGTCAACCTCGAACCGCAACTTCGAGGGGCGCCAAGGCAAGGGCGGCCGCACTCACTTGGTCTCGCCGGTCGTTGCAGCCGCCACGGCAGTACGCGGAACGCTGAGCTCGCCTTCGGACCTCGAGTCCGCCACCGCCACCACCACGCTGACCGGCACCGCGGTCTAGGAGGATCCCATGGAAAAGTTCATCACCCACACCGGCATCGGTGTCCCGCTCCGCCAGAGCAACGTTGACACTGACCAGATCATTCCGGCGGTCTACCTGAAGCGGATTACCCGTACCGGCTTCGAGGACGCCTTGTTCGCCGCATGGCGCAAGGACGCTTCCTTCATCCTGAACCAGGAGCCCTTCAATGCCGGCTCGGTACTCGTGGCGGGACCCGATTTTGGTACGGGTTCATCGCGCGAGCACGCGGTCTGGGCACTGAAGGACTACGGTTTCAAGGCCGTGCTGTCCTCCCGGTTCGCGGATATCTTCCGCGGCAACTCGGGAAAGCAGGGCCTCCTTGCCGCCGAGGTGGCACAGGATGACATCGAGCTGATCTGGAAAGTCCTCGAAAACGCGCCCGGCACCGAGGTCAAAGTGGATCTTGTGTCCAAGACCGTTGAGTGCGGAAACGTGGTTGCACCCTTCGAGATCGACGATTACACCCGCTGGCGCCTCCTGGAAGGCCTGGACGACATCGGTCTGACCCTCCAGCACGAGGAAGACATCACGGCTTACGAGGCCACGAGGCCTTCCTTCAAACCAAGAACTTTGCCGGCGCGAACCCAGTAGCCAGGAACCCGGTAGCTGCCGCACCATCTCATGACCGGCGCACCTTGTAAGGACCGGCGCACCCGAAGGAACTGGTGCGCCGGTCCTTTTGGTGTGCGGTTCGGGTGTCGGCGGGATCTTTTCATGGTTTGATCCCCGCGTTGCGCAGCTTAGACAACAGTTCGGCACCGTCTTTCGCCGCGGGCCACATCCATCGGACCACGGTCAATCCCGTTGCCCTCAGGCGGTCCTCCCGGATCTTTTCGGCCTTCAGTACGTCTTCCGGGCTGCGTCCGGCCAGGAACTCGCCCTGACTGTATTTCGCCCAGCCATCGAACTCTCCCACGACTCCATGGTCCGGCCAGTAGAAGTCCGAGTATCCGATCAGTCCTTGTGCGTCGCGATGCACCGCCTGCAGCTCGGGCTGAGGAAGTCCGGCCAGTATCATCACCGCACGGCTCAGCGATTCGCCTGGCGAACCGGACGCGGGATCAGCTGCCGCAAGTACCCGCTGCACTCGCCGTTGTTTGACATTGCTCAGACCACGGAGGCGGGAGAGGACTCTTTCGCCGAATTCCTCCGGGGGCCGTCCCGATTGCCTCCAGAACGATGCTGCGCGGTCCGTTGCGGGCAAGGAGCCAGTGAGGGGCAACATGGCGGCGAGGTTCCCGATGGTCTGTTCCATGGAAGTAACCCGGAGGCCGTGCAGCACCACAACGTCGCACTCATCCGGAACGGCCAGGCGGCGGCGGATGCCATTCCGGGACCTGCCGCCGCCTGGACCTGGCATGACCAGTGTCTCGACTTCGTCAGGCACCTCAATCAGCGGAAGGCCCCACACTGAGGCTGCTGATTGGCCGCAGAAGAGCGGCGGCTTGCGGGCAGCGTCGTTCACGGCCTGGATTTTGACGCGGAACTGCTCCCACGGCTCCAGCTCCATCCAACGGCTCGCCGGAAGATACAAGCCCCGGCGGATCCGTACCAGTTCGTTGCGCCGGGCCATTCTTGCAACCGTGCGCCCTCCGTGGTCGTCATTCGGGTCGGAATGCGGGGTTATCCATGGATCGGGCAGGAAAGGTGGCATGGCTCCAGCCTTGGGGGCACCGCGGCCGGTGCCCAGCCCGCCGTCGTCGTATGTGGAAAAGTCCTGCGAATATCAAGGTTCCCGCGTCCGCTCGAGCCACGCCCGGCACCGCGAAACCCGTCCACGCCACGCCCCTCCATTTCGAATCGGTAACGTCAGCTTTTATGCTTAGCTGGAGCCTTCGTAAGTGTGGGGGCATCAATTCGTGAGGAAACCGGTATAGATGAGTAGTGTTCTGACAATCCGCGGCGGCGTCCCTTTGACCGGTCGCGTCACCGTCAGAGGCGCCAAGAACCTTGTTCCCAAGGCCATGGTGGCTTCCCTCCTCGGCAACGAACCCTCGGTGCTGCGGAACGTCCCCGAGATCAAGGATGTGGAGGTCGTCACCAGCCTCCTGCAGCTTCATGGGGTGACTGTCCAGAAGGATCCTGCCACCGGCGATCTCACCCTGGACCCCAAGAACGCGAAGACTGCATCCAGTACCGCGATCGATGCCCACGCCGGGGACTCCCGCATCCCCATCCTGCTGTGCGGTCCGTTGATCCATGCCATCGGCGAAGCATTCATTCCGGATCTCGGCGGCTGCAAGATCGGCGACAGACCGATCGATTACCACTTGGACGTCCTCCGACAGTTCGGCGCGGTCGTCGAAAAGCGCCCGGGCGGCATCCACATTTCCGCTCCCAAGGGCCTGCACGGCGCCAAGATCTCGCTCCCGTACCCTTCGGTGGGAGCAACGGAACAGGTCCTGCTGAGTGCCACGCGCGCCGAGGGCATCACCGAACTCAGCGGTGCCGCCACTGAACCGGAAGTCATCGACCTCATCGCTGTGCTGCAGAAGATGGGCGCCCTCATCAGTGTCCAGACGGATCGCACCATCCGGATCGAGGGCGTTCGGGACCTGGGCGGCTACGACCACCGGGCACTGGCAGACCGCAACGAATCGGCGTCGTGGGCTTCAGCTGCCTTGGTGACGCGCGGAGACATCTTCGTCGAAGGTGCTTCCCAGCGGGACATGATGACTTTCCTCAACACCTACCGGAAGCTGGGCGGCGGAATGGATATCCGCGAGGACGGCATCCGCTTCTACCACCCCGGCGGAAAGCTCAGCCCGCTCGTCCTTGAAACCGATGTTCACCCGGGCTTCATGACCGATTGGCAGCAGCCCCTGGTGGTCGCCTTGACCCAGGCCGAAGGCGTGTCGATCGTCCACGAAACCGTGTACGAAAACCGATTCGGCTTCACCGACGCACTGACCCGAATGGGCGCAACCATCCAGGTCCACCGCGAATGCCTCGGAAGCGTGCCGTGCCGATTCGGCCAGCGCAATTTCCTGCATTCCGCCGTCGTTTCAGGACCCACTCCGCTCAGGGGCACCGACATCGACATTCCCGACCTCCGCGGCGGATTCAGCCACCTGATTGCGGCTCTTGCCGCGACCGGTACGTCCAGGGTCACAGGGATCGACATCATCAACCGCGGCTACGAGCGCTTCACTGAGAAGCTCGCCGGGCTGGGCGCCGATTTCGACCTCACCGAATCCAAGTAACTGGGGGACACCTTGAAGGAATCGGCCCAGAGCCGTGCCATGTTCGCTGTTCTCGCGGGTGTTGCCCGCCCGATCATGAACATACTCATGGCAAAGAAGTGGGAGGGGACGCAAAAGCTTCCCGCCGGTGGCTTCATCGCGGCCCCGAACCACTGCACCGAGATCGATCCCATCGTCGTGGGGCACATGCTCTACAACATGAAGCGTCCGCCGCATTTCCTCGCGAAAGCCGGCCTCTTCAAGGCCCCCGTCGTCGGCAGCCTGTTGCGCGCCACGAACCAGATTCCGGTGGAGCGCTCGACGACGGGAGCGAACCGCTCGCTGCAAGCCGCCCAGGAAGTGGTGGATGCGGGCGGGGCCATCATCATCTACCCCGAGGGCACCCTGACGCGCGATCCCGATCTGTGGCCGATGAAGGGCCACACGGGAGCTGCCCGCCTGGCAATCCAGACCGGTGCGCCCGTGGTACCCATTGCCCATTGGGGTGCCCATGAGGTGTTCCCGAGGTACGCCAAACGCCTGCACGTCTTCCCCCGGAAGACCTCCCGCATCCTGGTTGGCGATCCGGTGGACCTCAGTGCCTTCCAGGGCCGGCCACTGGACCGGGCCACCCTGGTTGAGGCGACCGACATCATCATGGATGCCATCACGGACCTTCTAGCTACCTTGCGCGGGGAAGAAGCGCCCAAGGAACGCTGGGACCCCACTGCCCACAACCAGTCCAAGCATGGCCGCTTCCAAGCGACTGAAGGAACGTCGGGCACCAATGGTTCGGACGGACAGAAGTGACCTCCGGGGAGGAACTCGTCGCCGACACCGGTATTGTCGCCGTGCTTGGCGCGGGATCGTGGGGTACGACGTTCGCGAAGGTCCTGGCGGACGCTGCGATCGCCGGTGGAGTGCCGCGCAACATCCGGATTTGGGGTCGGCGGGATGAGGTGGTCGCGCAGATCAACACGGAGCACCGTAACGCCCAGTACTTGAAGGACATTGTGCTGCCCGATTCCATCACGGCCTCAACAGATGTGGCCGAGGTCCTTGCGGACGCGGGAATCGTGATTCTGGCCGTGCCGGCCCAGTCGCTTCGGCTCCAACTGCGCAAATGGAAACCACTGGTGGCCCCCGGCGCCGTGGTCGTCTCCCTCATGAAGGGCCTCGAACTCGGCACGGATTCGCGCATGAGCCAGGTCATTTCCGAAGAACTGGACATTCCGCAGGAACGGGTTGCCGTTGTTTCGGGACCCAACCTGGCAATGGAGATCGCCCGCCAGGAACCGACGGCTTCCGTGGTGGCCTGCAGCGACGAAGCGACGGCTGCATCGTTCGCGCTCTACTGCACCGCACCCTACTTCCGCCCCTACACGAGCAATGACGTGGTCGGGGTGGAAATCGGGGGAATCGTGAAAAACGTGATTGCCCTTGCCGTCGGTATCTGCGAAGGCAAGCAAATGGGCGACAACACCAAGGCCTCGGTCATCACGCGCGGCCTCGCGGAAACCTCGCGACTGGCCCTTGCCCTGGGCGGCGAGGCGCACACGATGGCAGGCCTTGCAGGGCTCGGAGACCTCGTGGCCACTTGCTCGTCGCCCTTGTCCCGGAACCACACGGCGGGACGATTGCTTGGCGAAGGTTTGACCCTTGAACAGGTTACCGAGCAGATGACGCAGACCGCGGAAGGCATCAAATCCGGGTACGCTGTCTACGAACTAGCCGGAAAACTCGGTGTCGACATGCCGATCACCGCGGCCGTGGTGGCCGTCCTTGAAGGCAAGATGTCCGTTGATGAACTCGGGCCCAGACTCCTGGCCCGCTCCCTGAAGTCCGAAGGCGATTACTGACTGTGACCGAAGAACCCCTGTCCGCCGGAACTGCTGCTTCTGCCGGAACTGCCGAGTCCGCGAAGCCTGCCGAACATCGGCGCCCTCGTGTCGCCGTGCTCTTTGGCGGCCGATCCAGCGAGCACGCGGTCAGCTGCGTGACAGCGGCCGGCGTGATGGGCGCCATCGACAAGGAGAAGTACGACGTCGTCCCCATCGGGATAGCCAAGTCGGGCCAGTGGGTGATCCCCTCCGCTGACATCAGCCAATGGTCGCTGAGCGCCTCGGCCTTGCCTGAGGTGCCGCCTTCCGGGAAGACCGTGACCCTGGCCGAGGTTGGTGGAGCCCATCAACTGGTCGTCACGTCCGCGAATGAGGTGCCCGAGGAACTGGGTTCCGTTGACGTCGTGTTTCCGCTCCTGCACGGGCCTTGGGGCGAAGACGGCACAATTCAGGGTCTCTTGGAGCTCTCGGATACCCGCTACGTGGGAGCCGGAGTGCTGGCATCCGCCGTCGGCATGGACAAACACTTCATGAAGGTCGTTTTCGAGGCCGCCGGACTCACGGTGGGACCGTACGTCGCCGTCACTGACCGTGAATGGATCAACGACGCCGAAGCCGTGCGCAAGCGCGTGGACCGCCTCGGCTTTCCGGTCTTCGTGAAGCCGGCCCGCGCCGGTTCCTCAATGGGGATTTCAAAAGTGGATTCGATGGATGATTTGGACGCCGCCATCGAAGAAGCACGCCGGCACGACCTCAAGCTGGTGATCGAGGCCGGCATTGTTGGCCGCGAAATCGAGTGCGCCGTCCTTGAAGGACGCGGCACTGCTGCCCCTCGAACCTCCATGCCGGGGGAAATCGCCGTGGCCCCGGGTGAACACCAGTTCTACGACTTCAACGCCAAGTATGTGGAGGACGGCGCCGCAGCCCTCAGCTGCCCTGCCGATATTCCGGAGGAAGCCATTGCGCGCGTCCGTGAGCTCGCTGCGGCCGCGTTCGATGCCGTGGGTGCCGAAGGCCTCAGCCGCGTGGACTTCTTCTACACCCCGGACGGCGAACTCATCATCAACGAGATCAACACCATGCCCGGGTTCACGCCCAAGAGCATGTATCCGCAAATGTGGGCGGCTTCCGGGCTGGGCTACGCCGATTTGATTGACGAGCTCATCTACCTGGCCCTCAATCGCAAAACCGGCCTGCGCTGAAAACCGGCCTGCGCTGATAACTGGCCGGCTCTGAACCCCGGCCGGGGTTCGCTACTTGCCGGGGGTGCTCGTGGGCAGCTTCTGCAGCAGCTCAGGCTGGCCAACGCACTTGCGGACGGCCTTGATTTTCGAAGCCGCCGGTGCCAAGTCGGCAAGGACCGTGGCGGAGCTGACCTTGTTCGGGTCCAGGAGGATTTCGGTGGCGGGCTGGCGGCCATAAGTGGTCAGGGTCCATACCGGGTCGCCTTCCTTGATGACCCAGTCGACGTCGTTGACCGTGACACAGCGGTCCGTGGTGGGACCGGGCACGTTGACACCGCAACGCAGAATCAACACAGACGGGTCGCCCCAAGCCGCCGTGGCCTGGCTGTTGGTCTTCCGCAGTGCGGCGTCGCCGATGGTGTCAGGGAGCGCCACCATCATGGGAGCACACGCGGCATTCGCGGCGTCCGCCGCGGGCTGGACGTCAACGACGGGGGAGCAGGCTGCAAGGCCAAGGACCGAAACCGCCGCGGCTGTCAGTGAACAGAGGGCGCGGACGTACACAGCGGATTTCGTTTGTTGCATTGATCAAGCCTATCGCGGCTGCAGCAGGCCGCTCGCGCCACGGGACGGCCCCTTTGCTGTCGGCGGTTCGCGATAGCGTAGAGCTGTGTCCATAGAACAGCAGATTGTCGGTGAGCTCTCCGAAGGTGAGCTCCTCGCGCGCATTTTTCCGCGCCTGAACCACAGCAGCAGCGTGCTGCTCGGGCCGGGGGACGACGCCGCGGTTGTCGCGGCCCCGGATGGCCGGACCCTCATTTCCATCGATACCCAGACCCAGGACCAGGACTTTCGCCTGGAATGGAACAACGGATACCGGACTACGGGGTATGACGTCGGCTGGAAATCGGCGGCGCAGAATCTCAGCGACATCAACGCGATGGGTGGTACCGCCGTGTCCCTCGTCGTCAGCTTGACCATGCCGCCCGGCACTCCGGTGCGCTGGGTCGAGGACTTCGCGGATGGCCTCACGGCCGGCATCGTCGGTTTGGGGGCCGGCGATTGCTCAGTTGCCGGGGGAGACCTGGGCCGCGGCAGCGAAATCGCGGTGACCGTCGCCGTCGTCGGGACAATGCACGGGCTCCCTGCTGTATTGCGCTCCGGGGCCCGTCCTGGGGACATCTTGGCCCTTGCCGGAACTGTGGGCCGCGCCGCAGCGGGCCTGGCCCTGCTTGAAAGCGCCATACCCGTGGGCGAGCTGAACGCCGCCCAGCGCGCACTCATGGACTGCCAGTGCCGGCCCCTGCCACCCCTCGCCGCTGGACCACAGGGTGCCAAGGCAGGAGCAACGGCCATGATGGACATCTCGGACGGGCTTTTGCGTGACGGCGCGCGCCTCGCCGAGGCCAGCGGCGTCGCGCTCGACCTCGACCCTATTGCGCTCAAGACCCTTGCCGCGGCCCTGGAAGCTGCCTCGGCTCCTCTTGTCCGCGATCCCATGGACTGGGTCCTGGCTGGCGGAGAAGACCATGGCCTGCTGGCTACATTTCCAGCAAATGTTCAGTTACCTTCCGGCTTCACTGCGATAGGCTCGATCCAGGCCGTCGCCGAAGGACAGCACAGCGGCGTCCGGATAGCGGGAATGCCCGCTGACACCGTGGGATGGGATCACTTTGCAGACTAAAATTGCCGCCAATACGCACGCCATGAAGCGGTGGCTGGGCAAAGCGGAGACGACGCTCGGGAACCATAGCGACCGCCTCAACGCCATCAACATCTTCCCGGTGGCAGATGGCGACACCGGCACCAACCTCTACCTCACGGTCCGCGCCGCTGCGGCTGCATTCGCTGATCGCTCCACCGTGGACGAACCCGTAAACGATGTAGGTGCGGTTCTGTCGGAGGCCGGACGGGTGGCCATGGAGCAGGCCCGCGGAAACTCCGGAACACTCTTTGCTGTCTTCTTGTGTGCCATGGCTGAGCCGCTGGCCGGGCACCCGCGCCTCAGCGCGCCCCTGCTCGCCGCCGCCTTGAACCGGGCCCAGATCCGGGCTTGGTCGGCCTTGAGCGAGCCGGTACCGGGCACCATGCTCTCCGTTCTCGAAGCTGCCGCCAGGGCAGCGGGCGAATGCGATACTGCGCACAACGGCGATGACAGCAACCAAGCCCTGGGCCTGGCCCTTGATGCCGCCGTGAATGCCGCGCTGGATGCGGTAGTGCGAACCGAGGACCAACTCGCCCCGCTGCACGCCGCCCGTGTAGTGGACGCGGGTGGGGTAGGGATGTTGCTGATCCTGGACTGCCTGCGTTCGGCTGTGCTCGGCGAAGAACTCCAGGATGAGCTCCTGGACGGGCTGCACGGCTATGACCTGCAGGATCCGCACATCCACGCCGGAATGCCTGACGACGACGGCGTCGAGGTCATGTGCACCATCAGCCTTTCACCGCTGGCTGCGGCCACGCTCCGTCAGCGCTTGGACGAACTCGGCGACTCCGTGATCATGAGCCAGGTGGGCGCCCCGGCAGGACGGAACGACGCCGGGGACGACAATGACGATGAGGACGCCGCAGAAGCCAGCTACCGCTGGCGCGTGCATGTCCATGTTCCGGAGGCTGAGCCCGCTGTGGCCGTCATACGCTCACTAGGCGACCCCACCGACATCTCGGTCAGCCAGCTCTCGATGCCGCGTGACCCAGGCTTTCCGGCAGGCCAGCACGGGCATGAATACTGAGCTTCATCTTCCCCTCGAGCGCAGGATCGGCAAACGCTCCGCCTCCGTCATCGGGAAACACCTTGGCCTGGACACCGTCGGGGAGCTGCTGAACTACTTTCCGCGCCGTTACTTGAACCGCGGGGAGCTGACGCCGATCAGCAAACTGCCGTTGGATGAAGAGGCCACACTCATCGCCCGGGTCCTGTCCAATTCAACCCGGCAAATGCGGGCAAGGCGGGGATCATTGACGGACGTGGTGGTCAGCGACGAGGCCAGCGGTGAGCAGATTCCCGGAACATTGAAGATCAGTTTCTTCAATGGTTTCCGCGCCCGCACTGAGCTCCAGCCGGGGCGCCGGGTCATGTTCTCCGGCAAGGTCAGCCGCTACGCCGGCTCCTTGGGCATGACCAATCCGGACTTCGTCTTGCTCGACGAGGATCCGGAATTGGCCGGTTCCGTCGATCCGGAAAAGCTGGCCGCCATGCCTATTCCCGTCTACCCGGCCACCGCGAAGCTCACCAGTTGGTCCATCCATAAGGTCATCACCACGCTCCTGGACACCATCGATATGGACGGCATTGAGGATCCGCTGCCTGCCGACATTGCCGCCCGGGAGAAATTCCTGGGGATCGGGGAAGCGTATCGGCTCATCCATTCGCCGGAAACGGCAGCAGACTGGCAGCGCGCCCGTGACCGGTTCCGCTACCAGGAAGCACTGGTTTTGCAGACTGCGCTCGCGCGGCGCCGGGCCCAGCTGGCTGCCGAAGAGGCAACCGCCCGGCGCCCCGTGCCCGCCGGACTCCTTGCGTCCTTCGATCGGCAGCTGCCATTCACGCTGACCGCGGGCCAGGCCGCGGTGGGAAAGACCCTCTCCCACGAGCTGGCACAGGACTCGCCGATGAACCGCTTGCTGCAGGGCGAAGTCGGCTCCGGAAAGACGATCGTGGCTTTGCGTGCCATGCTCCAAGTGGTTGATGCCGGCGGGCAGGCGGCACTGCTTGCCCCCACCGAGGTTCTCGCGGCACAGCATTTCGATTCCATCCGGAGGACCCTGGGCCCGCTGGCCCGCGACGGTTTGTTCGGAGGCGCCGGGATGCTGGGTGGGCCCGGATTGTCAGAAAGCGGCCCGGGTCCCGTCCAGGTCACCCTTCTGACGGGCTCCATGCCGTTAGCTGCCCGCAAGCAGGCCATGCTGGACGCGGCTTCGGGCAACGCCGGCATTGTGATCGGTACCCACGCGCTGCTCAGTGACAAAACCTCGTTCCAGGACCTCGGCCTGATTGTGGTGGATGAGCAGCACCGCTTTGGAGTGGAACAGCGCGACGCCCTGCGTGCCAAGGCGAACCGGCCGCCCCACCTGCTGGTCATGACCGCCACTCCGATTCCGCGCACCGTTGCGATGACTGTCTTCGGCGACCTTGAGACGTCCGTGCTGGACGAGCTTCCAGCGGGCCGGGCACCCATCTCCACCCACGTCGTCGGGCTTGCGGAAAACCCTGGCTGGGCCGCCCGGATCTGGAAACGCTCGAGGGAAGAGATCGACGCCGGCCACCAGGTGTACGTTGTGTGTCCGAAGATCGGAGACGACGACGACGGCGACTTCAGCCCGGGCGAGGCGGAACCAAGCGACGCCGAACTCTCGGAAGAGGGCCCCGCGCGGGAGCTCGCCTCCGTGACCGCCGTCGTCGAAACGCTCAGCCAGGAGCCCGCACTCCGGGGGGTCCGGGTGGCGCCCCTCCACGGACGCCAGGATCCGGTGCTTAAGTCCGAAACCATGGCCTCGTTCACTGCCAACCAGACCCAGCTGCTGGTGTCCACCACGGTCATCGAGGTGGGCGTGGATGTCCATAACGCCACGCTGATGGTGATCCTCGATGCTGACCGCTTCGGTATTTCGCAACTCCACCAGCTGCGTGGGAGGGTCGGCCGAGGCGGGCTTCCAGGCACGTGCCTGCTGGTCACGACGCTCGAGCCCGGCCATCCGAGCCGCAGGCGGCTTGACGCCGTTGCTTCCACTACCGACGGCTTCGAACTTTCCCAGGAAGACCTCAAGCTGCGCCGGGAAGGCGACATCCTGGGCGCTTCGCAATCCGGTGGGCGCTCCACCCTCAAGCTCTTGCGGGTCCTGGAGCACGAGGATGTGATCGCCCGCGCCCGTACCGATGCGCAGCGGCTCGTGGCGAACTACCCAGGGCTTGAGGGCCAACAGGCACTGGCTGCCGCGATCGACGAATATCTCAACCCCGAAAAGGAGGCGTTCCTTGAACGCGGCTAAGGAATCCAGGCCTGAAGGCACCCTCGTGTGCGCCGCCCCGGGAGTTTGCCGGTGAGCCGGATCATTGCCGGCGTGGCCGGTGGCAACCCGCTGGTCAGCGTCCCGGGAAACGCCACCAGGCCTACGACGGATCGCGTCAAGGAGGCCTTGTTTTCCCGGCTCGAGGCTCTCGACGCCATAGACGATGCCCGTGTCTTGGATCTTTATGCCGGTTCTGGCTCGCTCGGCATCGAAAGTGCCAGCCGGGGCGCGCGCTCAGCCGAACTCGTGGAATTCGATGCAAGGGCATCCGAGGTCTGCCAGCGAAACGCCGACATGGCCAACCAAGTGCTGGGACGCAGGGTCGTGTCCGTCCATCGTTCCAAAGTGGAATCCTTCCTGGAACGCGCGGCGGATGACGTTCTCTGGGACCTGGTGTTCCTGGATCCGCCCTATCCTTTGGATGAGTCCTCCCTGAAAGTGGTACTCGCCAAGCTGGCCTTCCACCTCGATGAAGGTGCCGTGGTGGTCGTCGAGCGTTCCTCACGGTCCCCGGAACCTGACTGGCCGGACACCCTCGAACGCTTTGCCGACAAGAAGTACGGGGAAACCAAGCTCTGGTTCGCCGAGCCCGTCTAGCCACCCGGGCCCGGATGAGGCGTTAGCCTGTAATCCGGTCCAGCTCCACTCCGCTCAGCACCGCTGCGGGGTGCGGCCCGCGGGCCAGGAGTTCCGCTGTCCACTCGGCTGGCCACGGCCCGCGGGTCCCCACCAGGATGATGTTGCCGGGGTAGCGGCCGGCGAACATGCCGGCTTCGGCGCAGGCGGCAACGTCGGGCATCGCCCGACGCATCGCGGCGACCTGGCTGCGCACCAAAGTCAGGGCCGCTTCGTCGCCGACGTTGACGATGAGCACTCCAGCGGGCTGAAGCCGCGCCGCGGCCTCTTCATAGAACTCCTGGCAAGCGATATGGGCCGGAGCCTCGGGTCCGGAGAAGATGTCAAGGATCACGACGTCGAACTCGAGTTCGGCGGGCAGCTCGGCGAGGGTTTCGCGTGCGTCGCCGATATGCGTCTCCAAGCGGGTGCCGTCCGGCATGGGTAACTTCTGCAACACGAAGTCGAGCAATTCGCGTTCGAGCTCGACGGCGTGCTGTTCGGAACCAGGCCTCGTCGCCTCGATGTAGCGGGCCAGCGTCAAGGCCCCCGCGCCGAGGTGAAGGGCGGTGATGGCTTGGCCGCCTGGCGCGGCCAGATCAACCACATGGCCTATCCTGCGCAGGTACTCGTAGAAGATTTCAGCGGGTTCGGCGAGATTGACGTGGGATTGCTCGGCATCGCCGATGCGCAGGATGTAGGCACCGTCGATCAGCGAGTCGGCTTCGATCGAGGCATGTTGGCCGGTGGTCCGAAGGAAACGCCGCCCCTCGTGGTTTTGCCCGGTCGACACGATCAGAGCTTGTCCCGCAGGGTGGCCAGCCTGGCAGCCGCTTCTTCCAATACTTCGGTCCTCTTGCAGAATGCGAAGCGGAGAAGGCTACGGGTCCTTTCCGCGCCTTCCGGATGGCAGAACACGGGAACGGGGATGGCGGCCACCCCGACGAGTTCCGGTAGTCTTCGCGCCAGGTCCACGGAATCGCTGATGCCGAGCGGTGCGGTGTCTACGTTGATGAAGTATGTTCCCCGCGGCGTGTAGACGCCGAAGCCGGCGGCCCGCAGTCCCTCGGCCAGGATGTCGCGCTTGTGCTGGAGAGCGGACGCGATGCCGGTGTAGAACTCGTCGGGCAGGGCAAGGCCTGTGGCGATCGCACTCTGGAAGGGTGTGCCGGAACTGTAGCTGAGGAATTGTTTGACTGTGCGGATCGCTGCCACGAGGTGGGCAGGTCCGCTGAGCCAGCCGATCTTCCAACCGGTGAACGAGAACGTCTTGCCGGCCGAGGAAATCGTGACACTGCGTTCTGCCGCGCCTGGGATACCGGCGATCGGAAGGTGTTGCACGCCGAAGGTGAGGTGTTCGTAGACTTCGTCGCTGAGGATCACGGCATCGTATTTGCGAGCGAGCCCGACGATGCGTTCGAGCACCTCGCGGGGGAAGACCGCGCCAGTGGGATTGTGCGGGTTGTTGAGGAGCACAACCTTGGTGCGCTCACTGAACGCCGATTCCATCGCGTCCATGTCCGGAAGGAAGCCAGGCGCCAGCAGGGGAGCGGTCACGTGCCTGGCGCCGGCGAGACCGATGATGGCGCCATAAGAGTCATAGAAGGGCTCGAAGGTCAGGACCTCGTCGCCCGGTTCGACGAATGCGAGCAGGGAGGCTGCGATGGCTTCAGTGGCCCCGGTGGTCACGATGACTTCGGTCTGCGGGTCCGGGGACAGCCCGTAGAATCGTTCCTGGTGCACTGCGATAGCCTCGCGAAGTTCAGGGAGGCCTTTGCCCGGCGCGTACTGGTTGGCTCCCGCCGTGATGGCTGCCTGCGCTGCTGCCTTGATTTCCGCGGGGCCGTCCTCATCGGGAAATCCTTGGCCCAGGTTGATCGCGCCGGTGGAGACTGCAAGCGTGGTCATCTCTTCGAAGATGGTCGCTCCGAGGCTGCCGTCGGCTGAAAGCAGGTTGGCTCCGCTGGCGGCTCGCTGCCAAGGGGCGACGGACGTGTTCTCGCTGAGAGAGGCCGGGCTCGTCACTGTGCTGTTGCCTTCCTGGGTGCTGGCTTTCGGGCTCGTCCGGCCCGCCGTTCCAGCCATGGTATCGCCATAGTGCCGGCGGCCCCGGATGCGGTAGGTTCGAACCATGAGACGCGCAGTGTGCCCTGGCTCCTTCGACCCCATCCACAACGGACATCTGGAAGTCATCGCAAGGGCCGCCGGCTTGTTCGATGAAGTCGTCGTCGCGGTGTCCACCAACTACGCGAAGAAGTACCGCTTCAGCCTGGAAGAACGCATGGACATGGCACGGCAGACCCTTGCTTCCCTGCGCGGCATCATCGTGGAGCCCATGGGTGAGGGGCTGCTGGCCGAATACTGCAGGCACCGGGGAATCTCGGCGATCGTGAAGGGCCTGCGTTCGTCCTCGGATTTTGACTATGAACTTCCCATGGCCACCATGAACCGCCAATTGTCCGGAGTCGAGACTGTTTTTCTCCCGGCGGAGGCCCATTACCTGCACTTGTCCTCCACGCTTATCAAGGAAATATTTCTCTTGGGCGGTGATGTTTCCGATTTCGTGCCGAAATCCGTGCTCAAGAGGCTCCCGGCTGGCGAGTCGGCAGCGGAGCAGCCTCGCAACGGGTAAGCTGGATCGGTACCTCGGGCAGAACGCGTTCAATTGGTCCGGTTTGAGTCCGTTCGCGCGTTCAGGCTAAGATGGTACGTCGGTCATATGTTCTACAGGAGTTCTCATTAAGCGAGATGCAAGTTCGCCTTTGACGCTGGACGTCAAGGACCTCGGACGTAGTCCAGGAAGCATGCGGACGCTCACGGAACATGTACCCGCGCCAAGTGATCTTGGCGTGGCACTCATTGGCGTTCAGGAAGGCTCGGATATCGAGCTCGACTTGAGGCTTGAGGCCGTACACGAAGGAATTCTGGTATCTGGAACCGTGCTCGCTGAAGTCAAGGGCGAATGCGGACGATGCCTGGATCCCCTTGCGTATGACCTTGAGGTCAATGTGCAAGAACTTTTCTTCTATGAGGGCGTTGAGCTGTCGGACGAAGAAGACGATGAAGAGCAACGTCGAGTCGAGCACGATCTAATCGATCTTGAACCGGTGTTGCGGGACGCGGTTGTAACCATGCTGCCGTTCCAGCCGGTGTGCCGGGAAGACTGCCAGGGCCTTTGCTCAGTATGCGGAGTGCGTCTGGAAGACGAGCCGGGGCACCACCACGAGGACCTGGATCCTCGCTGGGCTGCCCTAGCTGAACTGGCTAAGACCGACCGGCAAACTGATTAGTAAGTGTTGACTAAAAGAGAAATGAGATAGCCGTGGCTGTTCCCAAGCGGAAAATGTCTCGCGCAAATACACGCGCCCGCCGTGCCCAGTGGAAGGCAACTGCCCCCAACTTGGTCAAGACCGTCGAAAACGGACAGGTTGTTTACAGCCTGCCGCACCAGGCAAAGGTCGTCACCGACTCTGCCGGGACTGCGCTGTTCCTTGAATACAAGGGCCGCAAGGTCGCAGACGCCTAAATCCGCCACAAGGCTGACAAAGGATGTCTTCAACTGAAGAGCTTCTGAAGCGTCTCGGTGTCTCCATTGACGCCGAGACGCTTCGTCTTGCTCTGACACATCGTTCATACGCGTATGAAAATGGCGGGATACCCACCAACGAGCGCCTCGAATTTCTGGGCGACTCCATTCTGGGCTTCTCCGTGACCGATTCGCTGTACCGCGACAACCCTGCGTTGCCGGAAGGCGAACTTGCCAAGCGGCGCTCCGCCGTCGTCAGCACCCGTGCGCTGGCAGGAATCGGCCGCGACCTTGGCATCGGCGAATTCATCTACCTCGGTCAGGGCGAAAGACTCACCGACGGCAAGAACAAGTCCTCAATTCTTGCGGACACCATGGAAGCGCTCATTGGCGCCACGTATCTTTCCAACGACATGGAGACCGCCCGGCAGTTGGTCATGCGGCTCGTCGGCCCGTTGCTCAAGGATGCCGCGGCCCTTGGAGCCGGCACCGACTGGAAAACCAGCATGCAGGAGCTTGCCGCGAGCCGTCAGCTCGGGTCCATCTACTATGCCGTCGAAGGTTCCGGCCCGGACCACGCACGCAGCTTCGAAGCAGTGCTTCAGATCGGCGGCACTGCCTACGGCAAAGGCACGGGCCACTCCAAAAAAGAAGCCGAGCAGGAAGCCGCCGCAGATGCATGGCGCGCCCTGAACAGCAAGGTCACGCTCAACAGCAAAGCCGGCTCGCAGGCTGATGCCGCGCACCGCGCCTGACTTTCCACATGCCTGAACTGCCCGAAGTCGAAGTGGTCCGCCGCGGGCTGGCGCGTTGGGTGCGCGGCCGGACGATTACGTCCGTGGAAGTGCTGGACCCGCGTTCCATCCGCCGCCACGCGCTGGGCACAGAAGACTTCATCGGCAACCTCGAGAACTCCACGGTCTTGGACGTCGTCCGCCGTGGCAAGTTCCTGTGGATGCCCCTGCGGACCGAAGAACCCCGCAGCGAGGCCGTGACCGGCGAAATGATGCCCCGGGTGGCGCTCATGGCGCACCTTGGCATGAGCGGGCAGCTGCTCATGCAGGATCCCGGGGTTCCCGATGAGAAGCACCTCAAAGTCCGTCTCCACCTCAGCAGTTCCGACGGTATGCCCGGGCAATTGCGGTTTGTGGACCAACGGATCTTCGGCGGGCTTTTTGTCACCTCCCTTGTCCCGACGTCCGACGGCGGTCCCGGCGGCCAGGGCGAGACGCCCCTTCCGGAAATTGCCGAAGAGGCCTCGCATATTGCCCGGGATCCGTTGGACCCGCACTTCTCCTTTGACGGCTTCTACCGGAAGGTCCGAGCCCGCAAGACAGGGCTCAAGCGTGCCCTGCTGGACCAGGGCGTCATCTCCGGCATAGGCAACATCTACGCCGACGAAGCACTGTGGCGGGCCAAACTCCACTACGCCAAACCAACAGACACCCTTAAGCGGGCCGATGCGCTGAGGGTGATCGACGCCGCGAAGGGAGTCATGACCGACGCCCTTGCGGCCGGCGGGACGAGTTTCGATTCGCTTTACGTCAATGTCAACGGAGCTTCGGGATACTTCGCCCGGTCCCTGGACGCCTATGGCCGGGCGGGCGAGCCATGCAGGCGTTGTTCAGCCGTCGGACTCCCGGGTGTGATCAAACGCGAGCAATTCATGAACCGCTCCTCGTACACGTGCCCCATCTGCCAGCCGAAGCCGCGCAACGGCCGCTGGTAGCACGGATTCGCGGTTAAACCCCCGCAAATCCGGGGATTTCCGCCGTCGGGCAGTAGATTTAGGCCGTAAAGCAGCCACTGCCGCCATTGAAAGTGATCCGAACCACCTTGCATCTGAAAAGTTTGACTGTCCGGGGATTCAAGTCGTTCGCGTCGGCCACGACGTTCGACTTCGAGCCGGGCGTCACGGCCGTTGTCGGCCCCAACGGTTCGGGCAAGTCCAATGTGGTTGACGCGCTGGCATGGGTCATGGGCGAACAAGGTGCCAAGACCCTGCGCGGCGGCAAGATGGAAGACGTCATCTTCGCGGGCACATCGGGTCGGCCCCCTCTGGGCCGCGCGCACGTTGCGCTGACGATCGACAACGCCGACGGCGCCCTGCCGATCGAATACAGCGAAGTCACCATATCCCGCACCCTTTTCCGGACCGGCGGATCCGAGTACGCCATCAACGGCTCGCCATGCCGCCTCTTGGACATCCAGGAGCTGCTCTCCGATTCAGGCCTTGGCCGGGAGATGCATGTGATCGTGGGCCAAGGGCAGCTGGACCGGGTCCTGCACGCCACTCCCGAGGACCGCAGGGGATTCATCGAGGAAGCCGCAGGCATTCTCAAGCACCGGCGCCGCAAGGAAAAGACTGTCCGCAAACTGGAGGCCATGCAAGCGAATCTGCAGCGCCTTGGTGACCTTACGGCGGAAATCCGCCGTCAACTCACGCCACTGGGCAAGCAGGCCGAAGTCGCCCGCCGCGCCCAGACCGTGCAATTCGACGTCCGGGACGCCAAGTCAAGGCTGTTGGCCGATGATCTTGTCCAGCTCACCCGGGCCTTGGAGAAGGACGTCGCCGACGAAGCCGCGTTGAAAGAGCGGCGCGTGGCAGTCGAAGCGGAGCTCGACGCGGGCCGTCAGCGCCAGATGCGTCTTGAGCAGCTCGCGGCCGAGGCCACACCCAGGCTCAATGCGGCCAGGGACAACTGGTACCAGCTGTCCGCAACCAGGGACCGTCTTCGCGCGCTGGGTTCGCTCGCTACCGAGCGCCGCCGCCTCCTCGGTGCCTCGGATGCTGTCCCGGATTCCGGCCGCGACCCTGACCACCTGGACCGGCAGGCCGCGCGGGTCCGGCAGGAGCAGTCGGAGCTGGAGCACGACATTCTGGCGAAGCAAGCAAGACTGCTCGAGGCCACGGCGGCCAAGCAGGAAGCCGAGAACCTGGCTGCGGCCGAGGACAAGCGCCTGACGGCCGCTTTGCGGGCGGCAGCCGATCGCCGTGAAGGCCTCGCGAAACTCGTAGGACAATTGGCGGCCGCACGTTCCAGGGCCGAAGCAGCCGAGGCCGAACGGGGCAGGCTCAGGGACTCGCTTTCCGCCGGCGAGGAGCGCCGTCGCCACGCGCAAAGTGAGTTTACTGCTCTCGAATCGCAAGTGGCCGGCGTTGAAGACGGTGAAGAAAGCCTCGACGCCGAATACGAGGACGCCGCCGCCCTCCTTGACGGGATCAACGCGGAGATCGAGACGTTGAAAGCCGCCGAACGGGACGAAGTCCGCGAACGTGATGCCCTCACCGCCCGCCGTGACGCCCTGCAGCTTGGACTCAACCGCAAGGACGGCTCTTCACGGGTCCTGTCTTCGGACCACCCCGGAGTCCTGGGGTCGCTGGCTTCCCTCCTGACAGTGGAGCCCGGGTACGAGACTGCCGTGGCCGCAGCGCTTGGCAGCACTTCGGATGCCGTCGTGGTGGCCGACATGACGGGAGCCGTCGCCGCGATGCAACTGTTGAAGGATGCCGACGCCGGACGCGCCGCGCTCCTGGTGGCGGGCGCGGTGCGCTCCGAAAGTCCTGGGCCGGGCCAGCGGGAACTGCCGACGCTGCCCGACGGGGCACGCTGGGCCGCCGAGTTGGTGACGGCTGACTCCCCCGAAGCCAGGGGCGCAGTGGCCCTCTTGGGGCTCACAGCCGTCGTCGACGACTTGCACATGGCGGAAAGCCTCATTGCCGGCAATCCTCGGCTTACGGCCGTGACGCTCGAAGGCGACGTCTTCACGGCCCTGACGGTGGACGGCGGATCGGCCACGGCGCCGTCGCTTCTTGAAGTCCAAGCCGCAGTGGACGACGCCGACGCACGGCTCCTGGAGCTCACCGCCCGCCTCGAGCGAGGCAAGTTCGCCCTGGCCGGAGCCGAAGCCCGCCGGGCCGATGCCCAGGAGCGGGCAAATGCGGCGCTGGACAAACTTCACGACTCGGATGCCCGCCTTGCAGCCGTCGCGGAACGGCTTGGCCACCTGAATTCCCAGTTGCGCAGCGCCGTCGCGGAGCGCGATCGAATGGCGGAGTCCCTGGCCAAGGCCGAACTGAACATGGCCGTGGCAGAGGAATCCCTTGAGCTTGCGGCGGAACGCCTGGCCGCGGCTCAGGAAGCTCCCCAGGAGGAAGAGCCTTCCACGGAGCACCGCGATGCCTTGTCAAGGGCTGCAAGCGAAGCACGGTCCCGGGAGATGGAGATCAGGCTGGGGTTGCGAAGTGCCGAGGAACAGCTCGCAGCGACCAGCAACCGGGCCGCGTCCCTCGAACGGGCCGCCGCCAGCGAACGGCGGGCACGCGAGGAGGCCGCGCGCCGGGCCCTGCGCCGCAAAGCCCAGGCCGAGCGGGCATCCGCCGTCGTTTCCGCCGTCGAACAAGCCGTACGCTTCGTCGACGTTTCAGTAGACCTGGCCGCCCGCGCCCGCTCCCTCGCCGAGGCAGTCCGTGAGCAGCGCGAGAAGGAACTCGCCGATGTCCGGAGCAGTAACGAGGCGTTGGCCCAGGAGCTGACAGGACTGACGGATTCCGTCCACCGCGACGAACTCGCGCGAGCCCAGCAGAAGCTCAGGATCGAAGCGTTGGAAACCCGGGCCATCGAGGAGCTCGGCCTGTCAGCGGAACAACTCGTGGCTGACTTCGGTCCGGATCAGCCCGTTCCCGTACCCGCGTCCTCGGCGGACAAGTGGGCCGAACTCCGGACGCCGGTGGACGAGGACGGAAACGCCATCATCGAAGGCGTTCCCTTTGTCCGCGCCGAGCAGGAGAAGCGGCTCCGCAAGGCAGAACGCGACCTCGCCGCCCTTGGGAAGGTGAACCCCTTGGCGCTTGAGGAGTTTGCCGCACTCGAGGAGCGCCACCAATTCCTGAGCACGCAGCTGGAAGACCTCAAATCAAGCCGCAAAGACCTTCTGGACATCATCAAGGAAGTGGACAACCGGGTCCAGCAGGTCTTTGCCGAGGCCTTCGCCGATACCTCCAAACAGTTCGACCACGTCTTTGCCCGGCTTTTTCCCGGTGGAGAAGGCAAGTTGGTGCTGACGGACCCCGATGACATGCTGACCACCGGCATCGAAGTGGAGGCAAGGCCCGCCGGCAAGAAAATCAAGCGGTTGTCCTTGCTCTCAGGTGGCGAGCGTTCGCTGACGGCCGTGGCGTTGCTCGTGGCGATTTTCAAGGCACGGCCTTCGCCGTTCTATGTCATGGATGAAGTGGAAGCCGCTCTGGACGACACGAACCTGGGCAGGCTCATCACAATTTTCGAAGAGCTGCGCGAGTCCAGCCAGCTGATTGTCATTACGCACCAGAAGCGGACGATGGAAGTCGCGGATGCCCTCTATGGAGTGACGATGCGGGGCGATGGCGTCTCCACCGTCATTAGCCAGAGGCTCGGTGCCGAGGTCTAGCTTTGTGAGAAGCTAGGGGAGTGAATGATCTCCTCCCCATTATTTTGTCCATTGTCGCTGCCATCGTGGTGGTCGGAGGGCTGATTCCTGTCCTGCTCAAGGCGCGGAAGTCCTCCTCGACTTACGTTGGAACGCGCGACGCCAACGACCCCGCTGACAAGGTGCAGGCAGGCGGCGGAACTGTCCTCGACGACGGCCCCGGGACCGCGCCGGATCGCGCAGCGCCCGGCAGCGTCGTCGAACCCGCCGACGTTGACGCACCAGAGACCGACGTTCAGGACGACGCCGCGGGACTGGAACTTATCCAGGTGGAGACCCCAGCGCCTGTCGAGGGTCGCCTCAACCGGCTTCGTGCGCGGTTGGTCAAATCCAACAGCATTCTCGGCAAGGGGCTCCTTGCGCTGCTTTCGAGCGACAAGATCGACGACAACGTCTGGGACGAAGTCGAAGAAACACTGCTCCTTGCCGACCTCGGCACCGAGCCCACAATGGAGCTCGTCGACGCTTTGCGTGCGCGTGTGAAGGTCCAAGGCACCCGTAGCCCCGAGGACGTCAAAGCCCTCCTGCGCGAGGAACTCATCAAGCTTGTGGATCCCACGATGGACCGCAGCCTGAACGTGGAACGCAAGGGAGCCCACCCGGCCATCATGATCGTCGTCGGCGTCAACGGGGTCGGCAAGACCACCACCGTCGGCAAGCTGGCGCGCGTTCTCGTCGCTGAAGACAAGGATGTCCTGCTGGGCGCGGCTGACACCTTCCGTGCCGCGGCAGCGGAGCAGCTTGCCACGTGGGGCCAGCGTGTCGGTGTCGCGACCGTCAGGTCGCACGTCGTCGGCGCGGACCCCGCATCTGTCGCCTTCGAAGCCGTCAAGTCCGGCATTGAGCAGGAAGTGGATGTCGTCATGATCGACACCGCCGGCCGCTTGCAAAACAAGGTCGGCCTGATGGACGAGCTGAGCAAGGTCAAGCGCGTCGTCGAGAAGCTTGCCGAGGTGGATGAGGTCCTGCTTGTCCTCGATGCGACCACCGGCCAGAACGGGCTGAACCAAGCCAAGGTCTTTTCCGAAGTGGTCAACATCACGGGAATCGTGCTCACCAAACTGGACGGCACCGCCAAGGGCGGAATCGTCGTCGCGATCCAAAAGGCCCTCGGCGTTCCAGTCAAGCTTGTTGGCCTCGGCGAGGGTCCGGACGACCTTGCGCCGTTCGAGCCCGAAGCCTTCGTCGACGCCCTGCTGAACTAAGCCGCATCCCGCCCAACGAGCCTGGGCATTACGTGGGGGAGTCGATGGGTTCCGGGCCGCGAGCCATCGGCTCGCGGGCCACTGACCAGCCCACCGCGGCGAGAAGGAGGATGCCGCCGGTTGCGCCGAAGGCCCAGCCGTAGCCCAATCCGTCGGCCAGGAAGCCAACCAGGACGGGCCCCACGATCGCTCCGGCGTCGGATGACATCTGGAAGGCCGCCAGCACTTTGCCGCCGGAGCGGCCGCGACCGATGATGTCCCCGACGGCGGCCTGCTGGGCCGGGTTCAGCAAACCGGAGCCGAAACCGGCCGCGGCGGACGCCGCGAAAAACGCGGGAAGATTGCCGGTCAACCCGATGGATGCGGTGGCCAGGCCGGTGACGGCCAAACCCAACAGCATCATGGGTTTGCGGCCGTAGCTGTCGGCCATGCGGCCGGAGAAGGTAAGCGCCAGCGCATTTCCCCCCGCAAACACCGCCAGCGCCCAACCCGCCGCGGCCGATCCTCCAGCCAGGACAACCACCGCGAACAACGGCACAGTGGCCATGCGCACGCCGAAAGTCGCCCAGCCGTTGCTGAAACTGGAGAACAGGGCGGCCCGGTAGGCAGAATCGCCCAAGGCCTCCTTCATGCGCATCGCGGGACCCGCCGCGCCGCCTTGGTTCGTTGCCTTCGAGCTGCCTGTCAGCTGCGTGCGCACCACCAAGGCCGCCAGGACCAACGCGGCTGCGTAAGCGAGGAACGGGACGCGCAGCCCGAATCCGGCCAGCAGTCCGCCAACCACGGGGCCCAGGACGCTACCGATCAGGAAGGCAGAGGCGTACGCCCCGGAGACCCGTCCGCGGCTTTCCGCGGGGGCGAGCCTGATCAACAGGCCCATCGACGCTACCGTGAACATCACAGAGCCTGCTCCGCCAAGGCCCCGGAACACCAGCAACTGCCAGTAGCTCTGGGCGAAGGCACAAGCCGCGGTCGACGCCGCGACAATCAGCAACCCCGCGATGTACACGGGACGCTCGCCGAAGCGGCCCATCAGGACACCTCCGGCCGGGGCAAACACCAAGCGCATGAAGGCGAAAATACTCACGATCACCGCGGCTGCCGTTGCGCCGACGTCGAAGGTCGTCGCGAATTGCGGGAGCACGGGAGCTACGAGGCCAAAACCCAGGGCAATCAGGAACGCTGCCGCCAACATCACCTTGATGTCCCGGGGCAGTCCAGCCTTCGTGGCCCTCGCCCCTTGATCGGCGGGGGATTCGGGGCTTGCGGTCATGGCGTCGGAGTCCTCTGGGTAGTCGGAACGCGGAGAGATGGAACTGACGAAACATATCCGTAACAAGGGTGATACGCACCATTTACCTTCGAGAAGTTCTTGTAACAGCCCCGCAATCTAAAACCTTCGCAGGTGAAACACTGTCCCGCAAAACTCTTATGCAGAACGCAAATGCGTTGGGACAGGCGGCTCAGCCCGCATCTAAAGCAGAGAGGACGCAGACATGGACTTCACCGCCGGTCTCGTTTGGCTCCTGGTCGCATCAGCATTCGTGCTGTTCATGACCCCGGGCCTGGCATTCTTCTATGGCGGCATGACCCGTGCCAAGGCCGCCTTGAACATGATGATGATGAGCTTCATCGCCATCGGCACTGTGACCCTCGTATGGGTCCTATGGGGCGCCTCAATGTCCACGAGCAACACGGACAACTTCTTCGAGATCTTCGCGAACCCATTCAGCCACTTTGGCCTGCATAACTTCACCGATCCGGCAGACCTCCTCCATGTCGGATACGCCGCAACCTTCGCGATCATCACCGTCGCCCTCATCTCCGGCGCCATCGCGGACCGCGCAAAGTTCTCGGCGTGGACGCTCTTCACCCCGATCTGGGCCACCCTCGTGTACGCACCCCTGGCCTACATGGTCTGGGGCGGCGGCCTCTTCTCGTCAACCGGCTGGTTCGGCCAGACCTTCGCTCCCGTCATCGACTTCGCGGGTGGAACCGTGGTGCACATCAACGCCGGTGTGGCTGGCCTCATCCTCGTCCTGATCATCGGCAACCGCAAGGGCTTCGGGAAGGACCCGAACCACCGCCCCCACAACGTGCCTTTGGTCATGCTCGGCGCAGCCATCCTCTGGTTCGGCTGGTTCGGCTTCAACGCCGGTGCTGCGGCAACCGTGCAGCAGGCTGGCCTGATCTGGATCAACACGCTCGTCGCGCCGGCTGCGGCCATGCTCGGCTGGCTGATCGTGGAGCGCATCCGTGACGGCCACCCCACCTCCCTGGGTGCGGCCTCGGGCGTCGTCGCCGGCTTGGTTGCCATTACCCCGGCTTGTGCCAACGTATCCCCGCTCGGCGCCATCGCCCTCGGTGTTGCCGCCGGCGTTGCCTCGGCCCTCGCTGTCGGCCTCAAGTTCAAGCTCGGCTACGACGATTCGCTCGATGTTGTCGGCGTCCACCTCGTGTCCGGCATCATCGGCACCGTGGCCATCGGCTTCCTCGCCACGCCGACGCAGGGTCCCGCGGGCCTGTTCTACGGCGGAGGTACCACCCAGTTGGTGGCACAGTCCCTGGCGGCACTGTGCTCGATCGTCTTCACCGGCGTCATGACGTTCATCATCGCCTACCCGATCCACAAGCTCATGGGCTTCCGGATCTCCGAACGCCAGGAGATCGCCGGTGCAGACCTCAGCCTGCATGCCGAAACCGCATACGAGTTCGGCGTCGGTGGCCACGGCGGAAGCTTCCAGCCCCTTCACGACCTCATCACCGGCAAGGCGTCGTCCGAAGCGACTGACGAAGCACCCGTATCAGGCAAGGAGAGTGTCCAAGCATGAAACTCATCACGGCGATCGTCCGCCCGGAGAAGCTCGACGCCATCCGCGAGGGCCTCGAAGCATACGGGGTACAGGGACTGACGGTCAGCGCGGCCAGCGGCTACGGCCGGCAGCGCGGTTACACCGAGGTGTACCGCGGAGCCGAGTACAACGTGGACCTGCTTCCCAAGATCCGCGTCGAGGTCCTGGCCACGGACGAGCAGGCAGACGACATCCTCGATGTCCTGATTGCTTCCTCCAACACCGGCCGCGCCGGTGACGGCAAAGTCTGGACCGTAGACGTCTACGAGGCAGTCCGTGTCCGCACGGGCGAGCGGGGAGCAGCGGCCATCTAAGGCACCAACGCACACGAAGGGCCGGGCACCTGGGAAGGTTCCCGGCCCTTCGTGCGCGTGCGCTTCGGCGGTGGCGCGGCCGGCTAGCCCCCAACGGCGGTGGCGCGGCCGGCTGGCTAGCCCCCGACGGCGGTGGGCCAGTCCGAGGGACCGGGCCCGCCGGCCTTGTACTCTTCGAGCGGCACCGAATCCTTGGCCCAGGCCTTGATCACGGGCTCGATGATCCGCCAACAATCGACGGCGGTGTCGCCGCGGACCGATAGCAGGGAATCGCCGGTGATGATGCCTTCCAGTACTTCCCCATAAGGCAACAGATCGGAAGCATTCAATTCCGCGTTGAGCGTCACGCGATCGAGGGAGAAGATGTTTCCAGGACCGTTGACGTCAATGTCGAGCTGCAGTGTGTCAGGACCAAAGCCGATGCGGAGCTGGTTCGGAGCGTCCACGCCCTCGAATCCGGACGGCAGGTGTGGAACGGGCCGGAAGGTGACGATGGCCTCTTTCCGCGCGGTGCCCAGAGCCTTTCCTGACCGCAGGATGAAGGGGACGCCTTTCCAGCGCCACGTGTCGATTCCCACTTCGACTTCGGCGAGCGTTTCCGTCTCCCGGGCTGGGTCCACGCCCTCTTCCGAGGCATAGTCCGGCACGTCCCGATCGCCGATCCGGCCGGCTGTGTACCGAGCCCGGCGTGAGGACTTCTTGTATGGCGCGTTGATGCTGCTCGCACGCAGGATCGTGGAAATCGCGTCGCGGAGATCACGCTCGCCGATGGTGGCGGGCGCATCGATGGCCAGCAGCGCCATGATGTGGAGCAAATGGCTCTGGATCATGTCCTTGAGGGCGCCGGCTCCGTCGTAGTAGCGCGCACGCCCTTCGAGTGCGAGGTCTTCGTCAAAGATGATCTCGACCTTCTCGATGTGGTCCCGGTTCCATACAGGCTCCAGGAATCTGTTCGCGAAGCGCAGGCCCAGGATGTTGAAGACGGTCGCCTTGCCAAGGAAGTGGTCCACACGGTGGATGTGGTCTTCCGGGACCAAAGCCGCGAGGGTCTGGTTCAGTTCCCGGGCGGATTCGGAGCTGGACCCGAAGGGTTTCTCCATCACCAGGCTTGTTTCGGGAGGAAGGTCCTGGGCGGTGAGGACCTCGCAGGCCTTCTGGCTGATGTGCGGAGGCAAAGCAAAATACACGGCGATCGGTGCTTCGAGCCCGGCCAGGAGCGCCGCGAGCTGGCCTTCCGCCGTCACATCCACTTGATGGTATTCAGTGCTTTCCTCCAAGGCCGCGATGGCTTTCCTGCCCGCGGCACCTGCACCGTTGGCGGCCTCCTTGAACGCATCGCCCACACGTTTGGTCCACTGCTGGGGCGTCCACGGGTCGGAACCGGCTCCGACAAGCTTCAGGCCGTCCGCCAGGCCGTTGGCCACGAGCCTGGCAAGGCCAGGCAACAGCAATCGGCCCGTCAGATCTCCGGAGGCGCCTAGGATGAGCAACGTATTTACTGTTGTTTTGCTGGTCACTGTGCCAGCATGCCATCTTGCAGGCGCGTCTTGGTACCCTAGATAGTCGAGTCCCTCAGTTGAGTCAGATTTGTTTGGGGCAGGAATCGTCAAGATATTGGTGTGTCGGAATGGCCGCCATTCGTAGACCATTGAAAGAAGTGCACGGCGCGTGTTCAATTCACTCTCTGACCGGTTGACAGCAACCTTCAAGAATCTCCGTGGCAAAGGCCGCCTCTCTGAGGCCGACGTCGACGCCACGGTCCGGGAGATCCGGCGTGCCCTCTTGGACGCCGATGTTGCCGTTCCCGTGGTCCGGGAGTTCACCGCCCGCATCCGTGAACGTGCCCTGGGCGCCGAAGTTTCCGCGGCCCTGAATCCGAGCCAGCAGATCGTGAAGATCGTCAACGAGGAGCTCCAGGAGATCCTCGGCGGCGAGACCCGTCGTATCCGTTTGGCGAAGACCGGACCCACCATCATCATGCTCGCCGGCCTGCAGGGCGCCGGTAAGACCACCCTCGCCGGCAAGCTTGCCAAGTGGCTCAAGGCCCAGGGCCACAGCCCCGTGCTGGTTGCTGCCGACCTTCAGCGGCCCAACGCCGTGACGCAGCTCCAGATTGTCGGTGAACGCGCCGGCGTTCCCGTCTTCGCGCCGCACCCGGGCACCACCTCGGATCTGGATGTTCCCACCGGTGACCCCGTCGCCGTCGCGCGCGCCGGCGTTGACGAAGCCCGCCAGAAGCTGCACGACATCGTGATCGTGGACACCGCGGGACGCCTCGGTGTCGACGCCGAAATGATGGACCAGGCCCGCCGGATCCGCCAGGCCATCATCCCGAACGAAGTGCTGTTCGTGATCGACTCCATGATCGGCCAGGACGCAGTCAACACGGCGGTTGCCTTCGATGAGGGCGTCAACTTCACCGGCGTCGTGCTGTCAAAGCTCGACGGCGACGCCCGCGGCGGTGCCGCCCTCTCGGTCGCGTCCGTCACGGGCAAGCCGGTCATGTTCGCGTCCACCGGCGAAGGCCTGGACGACTTCGAACTGTTCCACCCGGACCGCATGGCCTCCCGCATCCTCGACATGGGTGACGTTCTCACCCTCATCGAGCAGGCCGAGAAGAACTGGGACAAGGAAGAAGCAGCCCGGATGGCGAAGAAGTTCGCCGACCAGGAAGACTTCACCCTGGACGACTTCCTCGCCCAGATGCAGCAGATCCGCAACATGGGCTCCATGAAGAAGATGCTCATGATGATGCCGGGTGCGCAGAACATCCGCCAGCAGCTCGAGCAGTTCGACGAGCGCGAAATCGATCGCGTAGAGGCAATTGTCCGCTCCATGACACCGCACGAGCGCCTGGCGCCGAAGATCATCAACGGCTCCCGCCGCGCCCGCATCGCCCGCGGTTCCGGTGTGCACGTTTCGGAGGTCAACGGCCTCCTGGAGCGTTTTGCGCAGGCCCAGAAGATGATGAAGAAGCTGGCCCAAGGCGGCGGAATGCCCGGGATCCCTGGCATTCCCGGCCTCGGTGGTGGCGGCGCCCGCAAGGGAGCCAAGAACGCGCCCAAGAAGAAGGCCCGTTCCGGAAACCCTGCCAAGGCAGCCCAGGAATTGCGTGAGGCGGAGAAAAAGCGTGCGAACGCCGTTCCCACCGGCGCGGCATTCGGCCAGTCTGCCGGCGACTTCGACCCCTCGCAGCTGAACCTGCCCAAGGGCTTCGACAAGTTTCTCGGTAAGTAATACGCTCCCCAACCCAGCTAGTCCACGCCGCCGGCGGGGATGAGCTGGGTTGTCAGCCCCGTGCCATAGGCTTGAGGGATGCAAAAGCAGCGCGTTGTGTTCGTCCACGGAGCAGGCACGTTCGGCGCCGCCGCTTGGCCGAAACAACACGGCATGGCGCTGGAGTACGATGCACTCTTCCTCAAGCGCCACGGCTTTGATGCGCAGGCCGAGCCATTGGAGTCCGATGTCGGCGCCGACGTGGACATTATTTTGGAGTGCCTCGGAGCGCGGGAGGCCGTACAGGCTTCCGGCCCGGCGCGCGGAGGCCACCTCGTAGCGCACTCCCAAGGCGCGATTTCCGCCATGTTGGCTGCCGTGGAGCGGCCGGACCTGGTCCGGTCCCTCGTGCTGGTGGAACCGGCTTGTCTTTCATTGACTGCCGAATTGCCCGCCACCGCGGCATACCGGGCACTGATGGAGCCGTTGTTCCGGATCCGGCACGAGCTCAGCGATGACGATTACCAACGCGAATTCGTGCGGCGGGCGTTTTCCTCGGAGGCTGCAGAACTCAGCACTCCGGAGGCCCGGCGTACTGCCCGACGCCTGCGGCTCCAAGCTCCCCCGTGGGAAGCGCCTCTCCATATTGTGCCGGGAGTCCCTACGCTTGTCCTGACCGGGGGGTGGGAGCCCCTCTACGAAGAGATCGCCGGCTACTTGCAGGAAACCGGCGCCCTCCGCCGCGTCGCGGCTGGAGGCCACCGGCCCCATGACTCAGTTGAAGGAGACCGGATGATCCGGTCCTTCATTGCGGATGTCAGCCGCGCAGGATCGGCCCAAGCTTCCTGATCAGTTCAGGTTTCCTGACTTCGTTCCGAGCTTTCCTGCCGGAACCTCGAGTTCGGGCAAGTAGACCTTGCCGCCCGAGGCCAGGAACTGCTCGCTCTTTTCGCGCATCCCGCTGTACATTTCCGCGATCGCCGCCTGGGAATCCGCGGAGCCGTACTCGTCGCGGATGTCCTGGCTGATGCGCATGGAGCAGAATTTCGGTCCGCACATGGAACAGAAATGCGCCGTCTTGGCCGGTTCCGCCGGAAGAGTCTCGTCATGGAACGCTTCGGCCGTGACCGGATCCAATGACAGGGCGAACTGGTCCCGCCAGCGGAACTCGAAGCGGGCCTTGGAGAGGGCATCGTCGCGTTCGTGGGCGCCAGGGTGTCCCTTGGCAAGGTCCGCGGCGTGGGCAGCGATCTTGTAGGTGATCACGCCGGTCTTGACGTCGTCCTTGTTGGGCAGCCCCAGGTGTTCCTTCGGGGTGACGTAGCAAAGCATCGCGGTTCCGTAGCGGGCAATCTCCGTGGCGCCGATGGCGGAGGTGATGTGGTCGTAGCCGGGAGCGACGTCCGTGACGAGCGGGCCAAGCGTGTAGAACGGCGCGCCGTCGCACAGCTCCTGCTGCCGCTCCACGTTCTCGCGCACGAGGTGGAACGGGATGTGGCCCGGTCCTTCGACCATGACCTGCACGTCATACTTCCACGCGCGCTTGGTGAGCTCGGCCAATGTGTCGAGCTCGGCGAACTGCGCGGCGTCGTTGGCGTCCGCGGTCGCTCCGGGGCGCAAGCCGTCGCCGAGCGAGAACGCGACGTCGTACTTGGCGAAGATTTCGCAAAGTTCGTCGAAATGCGTGTAAAGGAAATTTTCCTCGTGGTGCGCCAGGCACCAGCCGGCCATGATGGAACCGCCGCGTGAAACGATGCCCGTCACGCGGTTGGCGGTGAGCGGCACGTAACGCAACAACACCCCGGCGTGGATGGTCATGTAGTCCACGCCCTGCTCGCACTGTTCGATGACGGTGTCCCGGAAGATCTCCCACGTGAGCTTGTTGGCTTCACCGTTGACCTTCTCGAGGGCCTGGTAAATGGGGACGGTGCCTATCGGCACGGGGGAGTTGCGGATGATCCATTCGCGGGTCGTATGGATGTCGTCACCCGTGGACAGGTCCATGACGGTGTCAGCGCCCCATTGCGTGGCCCACTGCAGCTTGTCCACTTCTTCGGCAATGGAACTGGTGACGGCCGAGTTGCCGATGTTGGCGTTGATCTTCACCAGGAATGCCTTGCCGATGATCATCGGCTCGGACTCGGGGTGGTTGATGTTGTTGGGGATGATGGCGCGCCCGGCGGCGACCTCGCTGCGCACCAGTTCCACATCGCAGTTCTCGCGAAGGGCAACGAACTGCATTTCGGGCGTCACCAGGCCCTGCTTGGCATAGTGCATCTGTGTGACGGTCTTGCCGTCGACGGCGCGGCGGGGCACCGGCTGCGCCCCTTTCCACTCAGCGGAGGCGGCGCCTCGGCGCACGGCCGACTTGCCGTCGTCGAGCAGGTTCCGTTCACGCCCGCTGTAGGCCTCGGTATCACCGCGGGCTTCGATCCACTCCCTTCGGAACGGTTCGAGTCCCACCACGGGATCGCTCCCTGGTCCCGCGGTGCGGTAAACGCGGAAAGGGGCGTTGGCCTCGCCGTTGGGGGATGGTTCCAGCGCGATTTCCGTGACCGGAACCCGGATTCCCGCCTGGGTATCCTCCACGAAAGCCAGGGAATGCGACTTGAGGGACTGCGTCACTTCCCGGTCCGATCCGTTTTGGGCAGTTTCGTTTTGGGCAGGGCTCAAGTGTGTTTCTTTGGTACTCAAATGATTACTCACTTCCTTCGCCGGCATTACCCGGACAGGTTCAACGGTCGCAGGCTGCGTTAGCCCGATCTCAGCCCTTGCAAGGGCCCCCGTGTGGTCGTAGACGAAGCTACCACAGCCGCGGCAGTCCCGGGGAGATGTGACCGGACGGAAACGGCCGCGGACTTAAGGTGGAATCATGGCGGAAATCATCGAGTTCAGCGGCACCGTCCTCACGGGACCGCAAGAAGAACGACGCGGCCTCTGGTCGGTCGACGGACGGCTGACCTTTCGGCGGCCTGATGCGGCGCCGCGCCTCGTCCTGGACGGCTGGGTGCTTCCCGGCCTTGTTGACGCGCACTGCCATGTCGGCCTGGGGAAGGGCGGAGCCGTGGACGAGGAGACCGCCGGCCTGCAGGCGACGGCGGACCGGGACGCGGGGACGCTCTTGATCCGCGACGCCGGATCGGCAAGCGACACACGCTGGTTGCAGCAACGGCCGGAGATGCCCAGGATCATCCGGGCAGGCAGGCACATCGCGAGGCAACGCCGGTACATCCCCGGGCTCGCCGAAGAGGTTGAACCGGAGGATCTTGTGGAGGCGGTACGCAAGCAGGCGCGGTCCGGAGACGGCTGGGTCAAGCTCGTAGGGGACTGGATCGACCGCTCCGCGGGCGATCTCGGCCCGTCCTTTCCGGCTGCGACCGTCAAGGACGCCATCGCGGCGGCACACGACGAGGGATCCCGGGTGACCGCCCATTGCTTCGCCGAAGGGACTATCGACGACATGCTCGACGCCGGCATCGACTGCATCGAGCACGCCACAGGCCTGCTGCCGCACCATATTCCCCGGCTGCTGGACCAGGGTGTGCCGATCGTCCCCACCCTCATCAACATTGCGACTTTTCCCGACATCGCGAAGCAGGCGGAAACGAAGTTCCCGCGTTACGCCGCCCACATGATCCGGCTGTGGGAGCGCCGGCATGAACGCGTCGCCGAGGCATTCGACGCCGGAGTGCGGGTGTACGCCGGGACCGACGCCGGCACCGTCATCAAGCATGGCCGGATCGGCGAGGAGATCCTGGAACTTCGCGGCGCGGGGCTTCCGGCGGCTGCCGCCCTCGATGCCGCCTGCTGGTCCGCCCGGGAGTGGCTGGGTGCGGACGGGATCAGCGAAGGCGCCAGCGCCGACGTCGTCCTGTACGAAAACGACCCCCGCGCGTCCCTCGAGGTTGTGCTGAAGCCTCAATGCACCGTGCTGAGGGGACATGTTTCATGAAGCCGGGCATTAGGAATAAATTGAAGCTTCAAGTAATTTAGGTATATAGAGGTTGCCGAAGGGCGGCGCCACAAAGAGCCGGGAGTTTCACATGACCATCACATCCAGCCAGGATCTCCTTCCTGCCGAACTCACCATGGGCACCGTCATGCTCAAAGTGGGGGACATGAAGCTCATGGGCGACTACTACCAGCGTGCGCTGGGGCTCGACGTCGTCGCCGAACAGGATGGCGGACTGTATTTCGGCAGGCTCGGCAAGCCGTTGGTGCACCTCGCGCCGGCGTCCGGGCTCCAGGTCCCGGGCCGGGGGGAGGCGGGACTCTTCCATACGGCTTTGCTCTTCGAAGACCAATCCTCGCTCGCCGCAACTGTTGCCTCGGCCGCGCAGTACGAACCCCACGCCTTCGTCGGCAGCGCAGACCACCTGGTCAGCGAAGCCTTCTACTTCACCGATCCGGAGGGCAACGGCATCGAGCTCTACTACGACAAGCCGCGCGAAGGCTGGGAGTGGAACGGCACTTCGGTCGTCATGGACAGCCTGCCGCTCCCGCCGCAGCGCTACCTCCAGCAATACCTGAGTGAAGCGGCGGTGACAGGGCAGCATGATGCCGGCGCCGGCGTCGGGCATGTCCACCTCCAAGTGGGCGACGTGCAGACCGCCCATGATTTCTATGTCGACACCTTGGGCTTCGAACAGACCGCGGGCTGGCATGGGCAGGCCTTGTTTGTCTCGGCAGGCGGCTACCACCACCACATGGCCATGAATGTCTGGAACAGCCGCGGCGCAGGTCCGCGCAAGGACACTCTGGGTCTCGGTGAGGTTGTCATTGAGGTTCCGTCAGGAGACGACGTCGGTGCGCTCGCCGATCGCCTCAAGGTGGCCGGCATTGCGTCCCACCACACCGGCCAGGCGCTGCGTTTCGAGGACCCGTGGCGCAACCGGCTGCGGGTCGCCGTCCGCTAGCGTCTTACTTGCTCCCCAACTTCGCTCCGCTCAGCCGGGGACCCCTCGCAAGTTAGACTTGGCGCTGACGGCGTGGCGCGTACCTTGCCGCTTCGCCGCCGCCCCGTTGGCACGAACGAATGAGAGTAACTTCCATGGGCTTTGCCGAAATTTTTGTTGCCACCCACGATGAAGCACTCAAGAGGGCCGCTGCCCTGGAGAAAGGCAGTGACGTATCCGGCGCCGCGGTACGGATCCCGGGAATCAGTGATTTCGAAGTGGAACAACTCGGCGACCTGGCCGGCACCGCCGTACATGCAGCCGGGGCCGACTACGAGCTCGCATTGGTCGACGTCGCCAGCGATGCCCTGCTGGGCGTCCCCGAAGCAATGGTGCGCGCCCTGTCTGAGCTGCTCAGCTACGAGACCGAGGGAGAAGGAAGCATCCTGGACGACGTCGCCGAACGCTGGGCGGCGCAAGAGGATATGCCCTTTGATGCCCAACAGTCCCGCCTCTACGTCCAGCAGTTGGCGGCGCTCGCGAGCGACGTCGAAAAGGCCGAACGGGCTGGTCTCTACGTGTGGTCCGTGGAACAGTGACCAAGCCGTAAATCCATGCGCGCGCCGCGTGTTCGAAATACTGTCCGCCATCTGGCACAATAGACAGGTACTCGATCCGCGCGGCCCCTCTCTCCGTGCGTGCATCTTGTCCTTGGAACCCTCAAGTATGGCCCGCCCCACGGGTGCAGAACGACGGGCTCAACCCCGTTTCAGAAACAGGAGTGACCACAAAAGTGGCCGTAAAGATTCGCCTTAAGCGCTTCGGTAAGATGCGCGCACCGTACTACCGCATCGTCGTCATGGACTCCCGCGCCAAGCGCGATGGCCGTGCGATCGAAGAAATCGGCAAGTACCACCCCACCGAAGAGCCCTCGTACATCGAGGTTGTCTCCGAGCGTGCACAGTACTGGCTGTCCGTCGGCGCCCAGCCGACCGAGCAGGTTGCCGCGATCCTCAAGATCACCGGTGACTGGCAGAAGTTCAAGGGCCTCCCGGGTCAGGAAGGCACGCTGAAGACCAAGGTCGAGAAGCCTGCTTTCGTTGCACCGGAGAAGGGTTCCGTCATCATTCCGGAAGCCATCACCAAGAAGGCCAAGCAGTCGGAAGCTACTGAAGCTCCCGCTGGCGCTGAAGCAGAGACCACCGAGGCTGAGTAAGTTGCTGGCAGAAGCGCTCGAGCACTTGGTCCGTGGGATCGTTGACAGCCCTGAGGACGTCAAGGTCAGTGCCAAGAACAACCGCCGCGGGGAATCCCTTGAGGTGCGTGTTCACCAGGACGACCTCGGACGGGTGATCGGTCGCCAGGGTCGCACCGCACGTGCTTTGCGCACTGTGATCGCGGCATTGGCGGGCGGCGAACAGGTCAGGGTCGACGTCGTCGACACCGACCGTCGCCGGTAACGCGCTCAGCAATACTTGTCTTAGATCCGGCCCCTTCACCAGATTATGGTGGAGGGGCCGGACTGCTTTATGAGCAAAACCCCTAGCCTGGTCCCTAAGCCGGCCCCAGCGAAGAAATCAGAGGAACCCCATGCAGCTCCAGGTTGCCCGAATCGGCAAACCCCACGGAATCCGCGGCGAAGTCACCGTCCAGGTGCTCACCGATGCCCCCGGCGATCGGTTTGTGCCGGGGACCGAATTTGTGGTGGAGCCCGCAAAAGCCGGTCCCTTGACCATCAGCAGCGCCAGGTGGAACAAGGACATCCTCTTGCTCGGTTTCGAAGAGATCTCCACGCGCAACCAGGCGGAGGAAATCCGTGGCGCGAAGCTGTTCATCGAGACGGAAGAGTTGGACGAGGACGACGACGAAGGCTGGTACGAGCATGAGCTCGTCGGCCTGGAGGTCCGCGTCGGCTCGCATACCGTGGGCAAAGTGACGGCGCTCAACACCATGCCCGTCCAGGACCTGCTGGTCATCGAGGATTCGGACGGCAAGGAAATCCTGGTGCCCTTTGTCGAGGAAATCGTGCCCGAGGTGAACGTCGAGGACGGCTACGTGCTGCTCACGCCTCCGCCGGGCCTTTTCGAATTGAACGCCGACGCTTCCGCTTCCGGCACGGACGAGGACGACACGGTAAGCAAGGACGACGCCTAAATGCGCATCGATGTCGTCAGTATCTTTCCCGAATACCTGGCGCCACTCGAGCTTTCCCTCATAGGGAAGGCCCGTCAAGACGGGCTCTTGGAACTGAACGTCCATGACTTGAGGACCTTCACGACGGACAAGCACCGCACCGTGGACGACACTCCGTATGGTGGCGGTGCCGGCATGGTCATGAAACCCGAACCCTGGGCCCAGGCCTTGGAGTCGATTGCCGACGCACGTATTGCCGACTCACAGGAAGCCGCGACCGGGGATTCAGCTGACGGTCCGGCAAAAAAGCCGGTCCTGATTGTCCCGTCGCCCGCGGGGGAGCGCTTCAACCAGGCCCTGGCCTATGAACTAGCCGAGGAAGAGCAGCTCGTTTTCGCCTGCGGCCGCTATGAAGGCATCGATGAGCGTTTCATGGAATGGGCGGCAGCTCGCTTTACAGTGCGTCCGGTCAGTTTGGGCGACTACGTCCTCAATGGCGGCGAGGTTGCAGTCCTGGCCATGGTCGAGGCCATCGGGCGGTTGCTTCCGGGGGTCGTCGGCAATCCCGAATCGTTGGTGGAGGAATCCCACTCGGACGGCTTGTTGGAGTACCCGGTCTATACGAAGCCCTCGTCCTGGCGCGATCGTGACGTGCCCGCCGTCCTTTTGAGCGGCAACCACGGCAAAATTGCCCAGTGGCGCCGCCACGAACAGTTCCGGCGCACGGCGGAACGCCGCCCGGACCTTCTCGCAGAGTTCGACGCCGGCGGCCTGACGCGTGCGGACCGCACGGCGTTCGGTGAGCTCGGGTATGAAGTTGTCGAGGGGCGGTTGCGGCGCCGCGCGGACAGCGGCCCCGCGGACTGACCCTGCCGCCGTCGGGCAGTTTTAGCCCCGCCTCGGGCGCGGCGACGGTGCCGCATCGCAGGATTGGCCCGAACTCACGGGGTGTGGCAGAATTAACGCTTGTGTCTACTGGGTTCGCGCCTGCCACAGGGGGAGCGTAACCAACAGCCTGACAACCCGGAACCACCAATCAGCGGTGGTATCGGCTTTGAAAATCTTCGGCGGTAATTTCCGGCCGGCCTTGCGCCCCGGGCTTGCCCGCCGTGACCCAAAGTGGATGACCTGTGGCGTTCACCAGGAGTGGATTAATGCATATCCTCGATAGCGTAGATGCAGCTTCGCTGCGTAACGATGTTCCCGAGTTCCGCGCGGGTGACACCATCAAGGTTCACGTGAACATCATCGAAGGCAAGAACTCCCGTGTCCAGGTCTTCCAGGGCTTCGTCCTGGGCCGCCAGGGTGACGGCGTTCGCGAAACCTTCACGGTGCGCAAGGTCTCCTTCGGCGTCGGCGTAGAGCGTACCTTCCCGGTGCACTCCCCGATCATCGAGAAGATCGAACTCGTCACCAAGGGTGACGTCCGCCGCGCCAAGCTCTACTACATGCGCGCACTGCGCGGTAAGGCTGCGAAGATCAAGGAAAAGCGCGACTTCGCCACCGGCAAGTAGGTCTTTCGACCAACAGCGGGTCTTGGATTCGTGTCCGGCCTGCGCCGGAGAAATCCGCAACGCAACAGGAAACGAATCATGGATCACGCAAGACGCCAGCCCCGGAAACAGGGCTGGCGTTTTGTTTTGCTCGCCCTCGTCCTGGCCGTAGCCATCAGCGGGCTCGTCCGGTCCTTGTGGATCGATGTCTACTTCATCCCTTCCGAGTCCATGGAGCCGATCCTGGGCACCGGCGATCGCATCCTTGTGTCCCGGACTGATTTCGCCGCCGACCCTATCCGCCGTGGAGACATCGTGGTTTTCGACGGTAGGGGAACCTTCGCGCCATTGAACAGCGGCAAAGGACCGATTGCCGACGCAGTGGCGGCCGTCGGCCACTGGCTGGGCTTGACGGGAAGCGACACTACGTACGTCAAGCGCGTCGTGGGACTTCCCGGCGACCACGTCGTTTGTTGTGGCACCGACGGTAAACTCACAGTCAACGGTCAGCCGCTTGAGGAACCCTATCTGTATCCCGGTGATGTGCCGAGTGAGCAGCGATTCGACGCGATAGTTCCCAATGACCGATTGTGGCTCATGGGGGACCATCGTTCACGGTCGGCCGATTCGCGCAGCCTTCTCGGCGCACCCGGCGGAGGCATGGTGCCGCTGGAGCGTGTCATCGGGCGTCCGGTCCGGATTGTCTGGCCGCTTGATAGATTTGCAGAACTGCCTCGCCCTGCGCAGGCCGGTACAACCTCGAAGAACGGACAATAGATGCCCGAGACAACTCCCGGGAAGCCGGAACGGCACGACGACGACGCCCGGCTCCTGGACGGACCGTCCGCTTCCGCCACGGATGTTACAGCGGACGACGCCTATCCGGCGCGGGGGAGCGCGACTGGCCCGACGGCGGCCCAGCCTGAGGAGCCGGCGTCTCCGCGCCGGGCCGCACGGCGGGACTCGGAGCTGGATCCGGATGAAGGCGATCGGCCCGAAACGGCCGGCAAAACACACGGCAGTCCGTTTCTCAGCTGGCTCAGGGAAATCGGCACAGTGGTGGTCATCGCAATCGTGTTGTCCTTCCTCATCAAGACTTTCCTCTTCCGGGCCTTCTTCATTCCTTCGGAGTCCATGGTCCCCACCCTTGACGTTGACGACCGGATCTTCGTTAATCTGCTGGTTCCGCAACCTTTCGCACTCGAGCGCGGCGACGTCGTGGTCTTCAAGGACTCGCAAGGATGGCTCCCGCCCACCCAGAAAAAGGCGGACGGGCCCTTCAAATGGTTCCAGGACGGTCTTGTCTTCGTCGGGCTGCTGCCGGACGAGACCAATCAGCATCTGGTCAAACGCGTGATCGGCCTGCCGGGGGACAGGGTCTCCTGCTGTGACAGTTCCGCGCGCGTCAGCGTCAACGGCACGGTTCTCAACGAGGGCTACATCAATCCTGCCCAGGTTCCGATCGCCAAGTCTTTCGATGTAGTGGTTCCTGCGGGCAAAATTTGGGTTATGGGCGACAACCGCAATAACTCGGCCGACTCCCGCGAGCACCAATCGGTCAATGGTGGTTTCATCGACATCTCCGACGTCGAGGGTAGAGCCACTGTGATTGCGTGGCCCATTAGCCGTTGGCAGATTCTCGACAACCACGCCGAAGTCTTCCGCAACGTGCCTGCGCCGTCGCCCCAAAACACGGCTACCCCTACGGCTCCAGCGGGCAAATGATGGTGCCGGCGGGGACGGAAGCGGCAATTCCGGTTCGAACGCGCCGAAAACCCGCGGCGCAGGCCAAGCACGCTCCTGACTTTCCTACGCTGGATGTCGAACGGGGCTTGCTGGCTCCGGGGGTCACACTTTTGGCCGGGGTCGATGAAGTAGGCCGCGGAGCCCTCGCCGGGCCGGTGTCGGTGGGGATCGCCGTCGTCGACCTCCGGGACCACGGCTTGCTCGCCGGTGTCCGGGACAGCAAGCTCCTCAAGCCCGAAGAGCGCGAGCGGTTGGATCCGCTGGTACGCGAGTGGGCGGTCGGCTCCGCAGTGGGCCACGCAAGTTCGGCGGAGATCGATGCGTTGGGAATCATCGGCGCCTTACGGCTGGCGGGCACGCGTGCCTGGTTCGAGGTCCTCGCCTCGGGCGTGCATCCGGACCTTGTCCTCCTGGATGGGAGCCATAACTGGCTCTCGCCGCAGGACCAAGGTTCCTTGTTCGACGCCGAGACGTCGGGGCCCGTGTGCGAGGCGCCCGTGCTCACCCGCGTGAAGGCAGACATGAGCTGCCTCAGCGTGGCGGCCGCCAGCGTGCTGGCCAAGGTGGCCAGGGACCGCATCATGGTGGGGCTGCATGACGAATACCCGGCTTTCGGTTGGAAAGAGAACAAGGGCTATGCCACGTCCTTCCACCGCGAGGCACTTCGTTTGTCCGGTCCGACGCCTTACCACCGGACAAGCTGGAACCTGCTGTAGCGTCCGGTTTCGTTGCCCTTGGCGGCGGCGGGCTGGTTGCTGTGGCGGCGTGTGCGCCCTCCATGGTGCAAGATGGATCTATGAGTGCCGAGGATCTTGAGAACTACGAAACCGACATGGAGCTGCAGCTCTACCGCGAGTACCGCGACGTCGTTGGTTTGTTCAGCTACGTTGTCGAGACCGAACGGCGGTTCTATCTGGCGAACCACGTTGACCTGCAGGCCCGCAGTGCCGATGGCGAGGTCTACTTCGATCTGACGCTCCAGGATGCCTGGGTTTGGGACGTCTACCGCTCGGCCCGATTCGTGAAGAACGTCCGGGTCATTACGTTCAAGGACGTCAACGTCGAAGAGCTGCCCCGCAGCGAGGAGCTCTCCCTGCCCAAGGACGGCGACCTGGGAGATCTCGGCAACCTGGGCAACTAGGAACCGCGGCCTACTTTTCCTCCACATAGGCTCTTTGGCGGAGTTTCCCACATAGCGCAGCTGGTCCCTGTCTTTGAGTTCCCTGCGCCTCCAGGCTGGTAGTGGAGGTGGTCATGAAAGCCAAAGACTTGCTGGGCCGGCATGGTGAAACGTTGGCCGCGGGGTTTCTCCAAACCCAGGGAATGTGGATTATGGACCGCAACTGGAGATGCCCTGAGGGCGAAATCGACATCGTGGCCCTTGACGGCGACACGTT